>JANMNH010000060.1:0-52266 GCA_031373745.1 Hyphomicrobium sp.
GTTGCGCCAAGCGAAGTCATCTTGTTCGACCAGCCGGCTTTCAAGTACCAGCCCGTGATATCGTCAGGCAGAGCATCGACGTGGTTTGGACCTTCGTCGATCGTGTTCAAGCCGTACGTACCGTGGACCCAAAGACCCGAAGCGAGATGCTTCACCATACCGCCAACTTGGAAGTACTGGTTGTCGTTGGTGTTTGCACCAAGACCAAGAATGTCAGGATCGGTGCTCTCGGAGTAAGCAGTGGCCAACGAAACCTTGATGCCGCTGAATTCGCCAGAGTAGCGAGCTGCGATATCCCAGTAATCGTCTTCACCCCACGATGCCGAGAGCGAGAAGCCCGCGAACGTCGGGGTGTCGTAGCGTACGCCGTTCAAGCGGCCGCCTGCGCAGTCGTTGCCGATGCCGACGCCAGCGTGTTCGCACCAGAAGGCGACGTTCAACCAGCGAGCGCCCGTAGCCAGACCCGTCGCGCCATCAACCACGCGAAGAGCGCCGCCATCGAAGGTCACGCTGTTTGCTGGGAAGAGGGTGCCGGAGAAGTCAGTGCCAAGCGCGGCGTTATCCGCAGCCAAGCTCTGCTTGCCAACCGTCAACTTACCAAGCTGGTCGGACTGGATGAACCAGTAGGAGTTTTCAACGTTCACGCCCCAACCTTTGTTGGGAAGACCGTTCTCAGTGGCAACCAGCGAGCTTGGTCCGTTGGTGTAAATCCACAAGCTGTAACCGGCCTTCCAGCCTGGCGAGATCGTGGCAGAGCCCGTGAACTTGAAGTTTGACGACAAGTCGTTGTTATTGTCGACAACGTAAACGTTGCTCTCAATACCGTCGTCAAACCAGTACAACTGGCTCGAAACCCAGCCCGTGATCGTCAGGCTGACCTTGCGGTTGCCCTTACGCGCGGTCGTGGCTTCGAGTTCGGCGATGCGCTCTTCCAAGTCGGCGCAGCAGTTCCCGCCGAGGTCGGCAGCAAAAGCGGTGCCCCCACCCAGAACGGTAGCGGCGGTAAAGGCCGCTGCCAGTAGTTTTGCTTTCATGGTGTAGTCCCCCATCCTGATTTTACCCGTCTAGTGCCAAATTCCCCAAGCCGCTACGCCCTCACATGACAGCTCGATCTGATACATTGTAGCGCTTTTGGGCAGGCGCTTCGCATCGATGCTTGATTGCTAAACTCAACTTGACAATCGCGCAAGGCTGCGAAGCGCTTTTCTACAACTATGTTGCCTAAATGGCGCCCTTCTTGAGTTGGTCCGCCAAGTACTCGGCCTGCCGGATGGCGAGTGCCACGATGGTCAGCGTCGGATTGCACGAGGCGCTGGTCGTGAACTGGCTCCCGTCAGAGACGAAAAGGTTCTTAATATCATGGGATTGACCATACTTATTGACCACACCATCCTTGGCCTTATCGCTCATGCGATTGGTGCCCATATTGTGGCTGGCGGGGTAGGCCGGCAGGTTCCAAATTTCCTTGGAGCCCATCGTGTCATAAATGCTTCCCATTTGCTTATATGCATGGTTGCGCATGTTGGTGTCGTTCGGATGGTCCGTTTTTTTGACGATCGGCACGGGCAAGCCATACTGATCTTTTTCGGTCTTATGCAACTCGATGCCGTTGATCTCCTGAGGAAGATCTTCGCCGCAGATCCACACGCCCGAGGTTTGGTCGTACTTTTCGAGTGCGGACGCGAGTTTGCGTCCCCAGCCGGTCGGTCCGGGAACCATGAACGCCGAGAGGAAGCCAATGCCAAGGGTCAGTTTTTCCAGCGTGTAACCCCCGGCGAACCCGCGCTTGGTATCGTGATGGGCTTCGTCGCGCACGATTCCGGCAACCTGCGTGCCCCGGTTCTGGTGCACTTTACCCGGCATAACGGCGTAAACACCGCCGGTCATGTGGGTCATGTAGTTCTTGCCAACCTGGCCGGAAGAGTTAGCCAAGCCGTCCGGGAACTTGCTTGATGCCGAGTTGAGCAGCAGACGCGGGCTCTCAATGGAGTTGCCAGCGACGCAGACGACCTTGGCTTTCTGGCGCTGTTGCTTGCCGTCTTTGTCGGCATAAACAACTCCAGTGACCTTGCCAGTGTCGTCGTGCTCGATCTTGAGCACCATGCAGTTGGTGCGGATCTCGCAATTGCCGGAATCGACCGCTCTTGGCAGCTCGGAGTATAGAGTCGACCACTTCGCTCCGATTTTGCAGCCCTGCATGCAGAAGCCAATCTGCTGGCAGGCTGGGCGGCCATCGCGTTCAACCGAGTTGATGGCCATAGGCCCCGAGATCAGTTTGCTATAGCCGATACGGCGCGCGCCTTCGGCTAGAACTTTGAAGTCCGTGCTCCAAGGCAAGTGTGGCATGCCGGTCACGTCGCCGGTGACGCCCATTCTGAGTTCGGCCTTGTCGTAGTATGGCTTCAACTCATCATAACTGATCGGCCAATCCTTGATGTTGGCACCAGCCACGCCGCCGGTCGTTTCCAGCATCTTGAATTCGTGCGGCTGATAGCGGATCGAAACGCCGGCCCAGTGGACCGTCGAACCGCCGAGGCCCTTGACGATCCAAGCCGGCAAGTTCGGATGGTTGACGGAACCATGCCAAGTGCCACCCGAATATCTCTTGTCGAGCCAAGAGATCTTCATGAACATCGCCCACTCGTCGTTTTCGATGTCGTCGAGGCTCAGTGTTTTACCGGCTTCGAGAACGACCGACTTGACGCCTTTTGCTGCGAGTTCGTGGGCCATTACGCCACCGCCCGCTCCTGATCCAACGATAACGACAAGGCTGTCGTCGTTCAGATCGAATTTTGCTGCTGCCATTGTTGTTTTTCCTTCCCTGAGGCTCAGAACCAGTCAGTCTTGCCGAAGCTCGGATCTTTCGCGAAGCCGCCCTTTTCCCAGGACGATCCGTCGTAGCCGAATTTCGGATAGAGAGCCTTGTTGTTGTAAAGTCCGAACAACAAGCCGCCGCGGATTTTCTGGAAGAAGTCGGTCAATTCGATCGACCGCAGAATACCTTCGCGACGCTCAGGTTCCTTGATGCCGACAAAGTTTGTTTTGTAGGTCGCCTGCGCGCGCTTATCGACGTCGGCAAGACCATCGGTCACGAGCTTCGCGACTTTTTCGTCCTTGTCGGCTTCGCCGAGAATGGCATCGACCACAGCTTGGTACGGTCCGTTATCAAGCAGCGTGTCGTGGGGATAAACATCCCGCGCGATGCGCAGCATTGCGAGCTTTTGCTCGGCGCTAAAAGTCGCCGCCGCAACCGCATGGCGGCTGAACGGTGTCGTCAACATACCGGCCGTCAAGGCGACCATTGCGGTCGACGTGAGTAGCTGCCGGCGTGTTGGCGCAGCAAAAGTTGATGGCCTTGCGGCAATCATGGAGAGATCGTGAAGCATGGCGCCGTGTTCCTCCCTGTTGTTTTTCTATTGGTCCAGGGCCGACAACAGACGCAATCGACCCCTTGCTTAAATAAGGAGCAAGGCACGTGCCAGTATTTGAGAGTTGGCGGCCGCCGCCAAATTGGACATTCAAGGTTCTCGTCCGATGGGGGATCCTTCGCTCTTTAAAATCCAAAACGACATCATGATGTTAGAGGGCCATGCGTAACTTCGAGAAGCCTTGAGCGCGCTCACTCGCCGGGGCAATTTTTCGACACGCGAAGGTGTCGATTGTTCCTATTCGGCAACACATGCGCATTCGCTTAGCAACTGCAGCACAGGGCAGCCGTTGCGTCGCTGCGACAACTTCATGAATTGGCTGAGACACTTGTTGCAATCGCGGGAGCCGTCGAGCGCGCGCAAGCAATCAAACGCTCTGATGCCGCAAGGGCTGCAGCAGCAGGAAATTGTCATCGGCCTGGCGTTCTGCGATCTCCGGCGTGATGAGCGCATGAATGAGCACGCCGCGCGGAAGTCAAACGCGTCGCTGCGCAAGGGCACACCAGCGTTGTGTGCGACTGTTGTCGCAGAAACGCGACGATACGACCGCGGTTACAGGGGCAAAATCATACTGGAATCATATCGCCAATCTTTGGCACGGCACTTGCCAGATGAGATGCGACTAATACCTTTTTCTCATGGCCCGTAGTGGCGGGCACGCCCGGAAAATCCAGAAAACCACGCGCCGACAGATTAATGCGAGCTGACAATCGACAAAAAAACGCAACATTAGAAACAACGAACCCCAGATGGATTTGGACCATGACAGACGCCCGGCTCTACGCATCTCGTCCGGCCGCCCGGCCGCAGAGTGAAACCAAGGAACTTCCGTCATCGAGTTCGGCACTTGATGTCATAACCCGCCCTTCTCACACGCCGGCTGCGGCACCCATGTGGAACCTTACTCCGCAGCAGTGGCGCGTCTTTCTCCTTGTTGGCAAAGCCCTGTCCAACAAGGCCATCGCTCATGAACTCGGCGTTGCCGAGTCCACAGTCAAGGCTCACGTATCGGCAATTTTTAAACTGGCAAAATGCAGGAACCGCACTGAGGCTGCGCTGCTGTCTCAGCGTGTGAGATATGGCTTGTTGGATGCCGAAGAAACGGTCGCAATGCCGTTTGTCGCGTTGGCCGGTTCCAAGTCGATCAAGCACAGGCCGCACTACAAGTAGGGGCCCGGCCCAGCTAATCTAAGAACTCGTTGGCCGCCGCCGACAAAAGGCGGCTACGGCCACGCCGATTCAGAGGGCACAAAACGTAAGAAATCCCGGTGGGGGAAACCGATGTCGTGGCGCCCTCCCCCGGGTGTGGCCAATACTATCGTTCATCTCGCGCTCGGGTTCATCCCGTCGGGTACGTTGGCTTTGGCTGCAAACACAAATGCACCGGTCGAATGCAAATTGGCAGAACCTGTACGCTTCACTGCCACCTCGGCCCAAGACTTGTCATACCCCGTAAGCCGCACCGCAGCGATCCAATACCCCCCTTCAAAAACAAAAAAGCAAATCGGAGGAAATTCTTATGTCTCAGGATCCAGGAATGACCTTGATCAATCTCATATTCGGCTACATTCAGTCTGGAGCACTCGCCTGCGCCGCGAAGCTCAAAATTGCCGATAAACTAGAAGCAGGCCCGAAATCCATCGAGCAACTCGCTAAAGAAGCGGACGTTCACAGTCAGTCGCTTCATCGCGTGCTTCGTATGCTCGCGAGTTGTGGCGTCTTCCGTGAGGACGAAAAAGGGCTTTGGCACCTTACGCCCGCTGCAGACCTGATGCGGACCAGCCTGCCGCATACCCTGCGTCACGCGGTTCTGATGTGCACCCAGGACATCTTCTGGAAACCGATAGGCGAGCTTCAAGACGTGGTCCGTACGGGCGAAAACGGCATGATCCCGATTTTCGGTGCACCGTTCTTCGAGTATTTTCACAAGAATAAGGAGGCAGGTGAAACCTTCCATCGCGGCATGTCGAGCCTTTCGGACATGGAAAACGCGCCGCTTGCCGGTGCCTATGACTGGTCGGGCATCAATACGATTATCGACGTCGCGGGTGGTCACGGCGGCCTGTTGATCGAGGCCTTGAAACGCGCCCCCGGGGCCAAGGGAATTCTCTTCGACGAGGCGTTTGTCCTCAAAGACGCGCGCGTGATCGAGGAGCAAGGCCGTTGGACGTGCGTCGAAGGCGACTTCTTCAAAAGCGTGCCGGCCGGTGGCGACGCTTACCTGCTTAAGCGTATCATTCACGACTGGAAGGACGACGATTGCGTGACTATCCTCTCGAATATCCGCAAGGCGATGAAACCCGGCGCACGCGTTTTGGTATTCGATTGCGTCATCCCGCCCGGCAACGATCCTCATGGCGGCAAAGTGCTTGACGTTCTAATGATGTCGGCGCTACCGGGCTTCGAGCGCACGGAGAAAGAATTCGCGGCCCTCTTCCAGCGCGCCGGTTTGAAGCTCACGCGGGTTATTCAAGCGCCGGCAATGCTCAGCATCACCGAAGCCGTGGCGGCTTAGCCTGGACGCGATGAGTGAGGTTCGCGACCACGCATGCCGCACGCCGTGTTTCGGTGCCGGGACTGCATCGGTCCAAGATACACCGGCCGTCGCCCTTGTGACGCGCATGTGGCAAAGGCGTGTCGCTACAGGTGCAACATGATCGCGACACACGTATCGAATTGAGGGTGTAAGACGGAGTGTAATCCGTTGAAATATAGATGTAAAAAATGACCCGGTCGCACCGCGCATTTTGGCACGGTCAATGCTAGACAATCACGTGAGACATTACGATGCCGAGCTGCTTGGAAAACGCAGCCGTCAAAAAACGATAGGGAGGTTGATCGTGCAGCCAACGAGGGACCAAAAGGTCTGGATGTATGAGAATATGGTGGTCAGCCGGTTCTTCGAGGAGGCGATCGAACAAATCTACCTCGAAGGTAAGAAGCCGGTATTCAATATGGCAAACGGGCCCATTCCGGGCGAGATGCATTTGTCCAACGGACAAGAGCCATGTGCGGTTGGCGTTTGTGCTCACCTAGTGCCGGAAGACACCGTGACCGGTACGCATCGCCCACACCACATCGCTATCGCCAAAGGCGTCGATCTAAAGAAGATGGCGGCAGAGATTTTCGGAAAGAAAACCGGACTTAGCGGTGGCCGCGGTGGTCACATGCACATTTTCGATCCTGCTGTGAACTTTGCCTGCTCGGGTATTATCGCGCAGGGCATGGGTCCTGCGGTCGGCGCCGCACTATCGCGCCAAATGCAGAAAAAGCCCGGCATTGCCGTCGCCTACATTGGCGAGGGCGCGGTCAATCAAGGCGCCTTCCACGAGGCCATGAACTTGGCTGCCGTTTGGAAACTGCCATTCATCTGCGTGATCGAAGACAACGCTTGGGGCATTTCCGTTTCCAAGAAGGCGTCAACCGCCGTTCCGGACAACGCGATCCGTGCGCAGGCCTATGGCATTCCTGGCTACCAAGTGAAGGGCAACGATCCTTACGAAGTCTTCCGCGTCGCCGGGGAGTGCGTGGCCCGCGCCCGCCGCGGCGATGGCCCGTCACTTATCGAAATTGAAACCTCTCGGCTCGCCGGTCACTTCATGGGCGACGCTGAAGGTTACCGGCCGAAGGGCGAACTCGACGCTCTCCGCGCACGAGATTGCATCCCCGTTATGAAGGCGCGCATGTTGGCCGAGGAGGGCATGACGCCAGCCGAGAACGACGCCATCGTCGCGCGCGCGCGCGCGAAGGTGGATGAAGCCATAGACTTCGGCCGGCAAAGTGCTTATCCGGCGCCCGCAGAAGCCATGGAGAAGGTCTTCGCTTGATCGAACGCATTATGCCGGGGCGGGTCAATCGTCGCGGCATTTCAAACGAAATCAACAAAACGGAAAAAACCCGAATTTACTCCCTGGGAGGAGCTCTCATGTCAACCGCCACGGCAACAGCAGTCAAACCCCAACAAAACGAACGCCGCGTCACCATTGCACGCGCGATGGCAGAGGCTGTCGCTCAGGAAATGCGTATCGATCCCCGCGTCTTCGTCATGGGCGAAGACATCGGCCAACTCGGCGGCGTCTACGGCAATACCCGCGGCCTGATCGAAGAATTCGGTCCCGAGCGCATCCGCGACACGCCGATCTCGGAGACGGCATTTATGGGCGCGGCAGTTGGTGCGGCGTCCGACGGCATGCGCCCTGTCGTCGAACTGATGTTCGTCGACTTTTTCGGCGTTTGCTTCGATGCGATTTACAATCTGATGGCAAAGAATATCTACTTCTCTGGCGGCAACGTCAAAGTTCCGGTTGTGCTCATGACGTCAACGGGCGGCGGTTATAGTGACGGTGGGCAGCACTCGCAGTGCCTCTACGGTACGTTTGCGCATTTGCCTGGCATGAAAGTTGTGTGCCCGAGCAACGCTTACGACGCTAAAGGTCTGATGGTCTCTGCAATCCGCGACGACAGCCCCGTCATCTATATGTACCACAAGGGACTGCAGGGCATGGGCTGGCTTGGCACCGAACCCGCAGCAACCGTGCACGTTCCAGAAGAGACCTACATGATCCCGTTTGGCAAGGCAGCGATCGTGCGCGAAGGCACCGATGTTACGATCGTTGGCGTCGGCATGGGCGTCCACAATGGTTTGAAAGCGGCTGACAAGCTCGCGGCCCAGGGCGTCAGCGCCGAGGTTGTCGATCTTCGCACGCTTGTGCCGCTTGATCGCGACACGGTCTTCAATTCGGTCAAGAAAACGGGCCGGTTGATCGTCGTCGATGAAGACTATCAAAGCTACGGCTTGACGGGCGAAATCATCGCCACGATTGCCGAGCGCGATGTCAGAGTTCTCAAGGCGTCGCCACAGCGCGTCGCTTATCCCGACATTCCGATTCCGTTTTCCCGGCCGATGGAGCAGTTTGCGCTGCCAAACCCGGACAAGATCGTAGATGCATTCCACGCAATGAAGAGGGCTTGAGCAGATGGTTGCTGTTAAAATTCCGACCGACCTATGGGAAGAAGATACCGAAGCGGTCATCACGACGTGGCTTGTTGGCGACGGCGGGTCGGTGAGTGAAGGTCAGCTCATTGCTGAAATCATGGTCGAGAAAGTGCAGCATGAAGTTCGCGCTCCCGCGAGCGGCACGATCAAGATCTCACAACCGGCCGAAGCGGTCGTCGCCAAGGGCGGCGAGATTGGCACCATTACCTGACGGATTTCTGAGGCGGGCCTTTCCGCGGCCCGCTTTAATCTATGAGAATTCCACAATCCTGGAGCGCATTTGCGGTTTGCAAACTGCAGGGCGCTCGAGACTGCTTGAAGGTGCCTCATGACGGATACAAGTCCTGCCTCATCTCCGGTGCCGGCCGATAAAGTCATCAAGCTGACGGCCATGCGCGGCATGATTGCCAGCAAGATGCTTGAGAGCCTATCAACGACAGCTCAACTCACGCACTTCGCGGAGTGTGATGTGACGGGCCTACAGGCCATGAAAGCACGCCTCGCGGGCGAAGGGTTGAAGGCCTCCGTCGAAGATCTGATTGTGGACGCCGTGGTACAATCACTGCGCCGGTATCCGGCCTTGAATGCCACGCTGCAGAATAGCGAAATCACGCAGCGTGCAGACATAAATGTTGCTGTTGCGGTTGCTCTGCCGGGCGATCTCCTCGTGGCGCCTGCAATATTCAATGCTGGCACACTGACGCTAGAGGAGCGAGTGAAAGCAAGGCGCGATCTCGTCGATCGTTCTAAGATCAACAAACTGACGGTCAAAGAAATGACCGGCGGGACCTTCACAATTTCAAATATAGGTTTGACCCGCGTTCGCCACTTCACGCCGATTTTGGCCATTCCACAGGTCGCAATCCTGGGCGTGGGCGAAACGGCCTTGCGCCCTTGGGTGGTCGATGGGCGGATCGAGCCGCGGCCAATCATGGGCTTATCGCTGACCTTTGATCATCGGGCAGTGAATGGCGCGCCTGCCGGGGATTTCTTGACCGACCTTTGCAAGACCATCGAAGGCATGGCATGAGCGCACATGCCAACAGGTGCTGCGAAGCAATCTGACGCTTCAAGTTTAGTATCGTTGCTAGGAGTCGTCTCATTCGAGGAGGCGCAGCAGCGCGAGCGCGAGCTCCTTGCTAGCGCTTCCGGACTTTCGCCGGGGCTGGCGCAAGTTCTAGTTTGGCGGACGGAGAAGGCCATCATTGTTCCACGCGGCATGCCGTCCAGAGATCTCTTTGAAGATGCGGTAAGCGCGATGGCAGCCCGTGGCTTTCCGGTCTATGAGCGCGACACGGGCGGCGATCTGACGCCCCAGTCTCCGGGCATGATCAATCTCTCGATGGTGTTCCGGTTGGATGGAGCTAATCCCAATATAAAGGCCGCCTATCTTCGATTGATCCAGCCTGTCATCGAGTTCTTGCGGCAACAGTACGGCCTCGCCACGGACGTTAGCGGCGTGCCCGGCGCATTCTGCGACGGCGCATACAATATTGCTTATCAAGGTAATAAACTCGCAGGTACCGCCCAGCGGTGGCGCTTGATTGGCGGGGAGGGACCGGCACGCAAGGCTGCCGTGCTCGGCCACATTGCTCTCTTGGGAGACGTCGAACTTGTTCCGGCGGTTGAGGCATTGAACGAGTTCTATGCTGTCGCGGGAATTGACCGGCATATTGAATTGGAAAAGCACATTACATTGGCCCAACTCTTTGGACGCGAAGGTGCAGACCCAGCCCGGATAGCCGCAGAGCTGGCATGCTTTGTTGCCGGTTGCCCGGTCGTTGCAACGGGTTGAGGCGGGTCAGTTCTGATTGTTGGGCGATGTGATTGCGTAGCGGCGAATTTTGCGATGTAAAGTTGCGCGGCTGATCCCGAGATGTCCGGCCGCCTCCGTCACGTTCCACTTGTTGGAGCGCAAGACTTCGACGATGCGGCGCCGCTCTGCCGTTTCATTCGCTTCAAGCAGCGTCGTGCATGCCGCCGTTTCGCTCCTGCCCTCAGTTTCCCGCTCTTGGAGGACAGCTCCTTCAACTGTAGCTAAAGGAGCGCCCGTCTTGGAGTAATCGAGGAGTTGGTCGGGCAGGTCTTCAACAAGGATTAGCTTGCCCGCATGGAGCGATGTGACATAGCGAATGACGTTGCGTAATTCGCGAATATTGCCGGGCCAAGGATATGTCCGGAAGAGGTCCATCACGCCGTCAGAAAACTCGATTGCGGGCGAGCCAGCGCCGTCTTCTTCGCGCACGATCTGGCCGATGAGTTCGGCGATATCGGCGCGATCGCGCAGCGCCGGGAGTACGATTTGTGCGCCGCGAATGCGATAATACAGATCCTTACGGAAGTGCCCCTTGGCGATGAGATCCGGCAGGTTGCGATGTGTCGCGCAGAGAATTTTCATATCGACCGGTATGGCATCCGCGCTGCCAAGCGGCGTAACCGTTCGCTCTTCAAGAACGCGCAGGAGATGAGCCTGAAGCTCAAGCGGCATATCGCCGACTTCGTCCAGGAACAGCGTGCCGCCGTGGCTCGCGAGAATTTTCCCCGTCCGGCCGCCTTTTACGCCGCCCGTGAACGTACCGGGTGCGTAGCCGAAGAGTTCGCTCGCCAGGAGTGTCGCTGGGATTGCCGCACAATTGACAGCAACGTATGGCTTTTCGGCGCGCTTGCTTTCGTTGTGCAGGGCACGGGCCAGCGTATCTTTGCCGACGCCCGTTTCGCCGAGCACCAGGAGTGGAATGTCTTTGTCGATGATCTTGCGGCATAGGCCGATGTTCTGGATCATCAAAGGATCGGCGCCCGCGACACGGTCCAGAGGACGGCCTTGCGCGACTGGGTTTTTTCGTAGGCGCTTGTCGTCAAGGGAATGTGCTGTCCGGTCCGCAGACGATGAGGCCTTTTTTTTCGGCAGGAAGGCCGTGACAAAAGTGCTGGAACCGTCGCGGTTATTCATCCGGACGCTGTGTTTGCTCAGCGGCTTCAAGTCTCCGAATGAGACATTCCAAAGATCGTTGATGAGCTTGCCGCCAAAATCGCTGAGGTCGGGTACGCCAAGAAACGACAAAGCTTCCTGCGTCGCACCCAAGATGCGGCCCTCTTCGTCGGTTGCGACCAGCGCCTTGACGGACATTGGCATCGGATCCGGCTCGTTTGCGAGCGCCACGATACAGTCGTTGCGATGCCATTTCCGGAACAGCATCATGCTGATTTGTGAAGCCGCTTCGCGCACGAAGTACTGAGCAAAGCTGCCGTCGGTCGAACCCGGCAGGGCCCGGCCCGACATATCGAATGCTGCAATCACGCGGCCGTCAGGTCCAAAGATGGGCGCAGCCGAACAGGTAAAGTGCCGGAACGATTCATTGAAGTGGGCGCTGCCGTAGACCGTGATGGGTTGGCGCGAAACCAAGCAGGTGCCGATTCCGTTGGTGCCAACGCGCCCTTCATTCCAGACCGATCCTGACTCCAGCCCTTCTTGGGCCACTTCCTGGCTTGCGTGCGAGTCTGCAAAACTCGTGACAACGATTCCGTCTGAATTGCTGACGAGAACGACGTTGCCGGTATCCGCTGCGATGCGGCGCACCCGATCGATCACTGGAGTAGATTCGTGCAAGACGTCTTCCATCTGACCACGCAAGTCGCGCACCGTTGTGTGGCCGACGCGCTCAATCGGCTTGCGCATGGCACGGTCAAGGCCGTAGTCGGTGAGACACCTGCGCCATGATGCTTTCACGATGTCGGCGCCAAGACCTGGCACAACGTCAAGAGTCGTGGACATTTCGCGGGGTACCTCACGCATTCGACTGCCGACCACTAGCACTTATGGCGGGGGGACTGTGCCAGGACACCGCAACCTTTACAAGGACCAGAGCGGGGGACGAGAAAATTTGCCCGGCACCGGTTCCGGCCCCCAGATGCCACCAAGAGTTCCGAGATTTCCGGCGTTTTTGGCCGTTTCAGAGCCGATGCCGCGACAGCCCGGTCATGAATTCAACCATAATCCCAAGTCGCGATCCCAAGTCGCGATCTCAAGTCACGGCCACGCGTCACTGCAACATATGATTGCTGCCGCCTAAACTGGCTCGGCCGAGCGCGGATAGAGGGCAAGCGCGCTCTCCGATGGATCAAGTATGGCGGCGAGCCGCGCGCCGATTTCCGGCATAATTTGCCCGGCAAAATAGTGGGCCGCCGCAATTTTTTCGGTGAGGAAGGTGACGTCACCATCTCCGCGCTCTAGTTTTTCAGTAGCCCTCAGCGCACTGCGCGCCAGTAATGCTCCGCCGATCACCAACCCAAAGACGTGTAGAGTATTGACCGCTGCGGCAGCGGCCAGGGCGGGATCGCGCCGTCCTTCCGACAACAGCCAAACGATGATTTTCTCCATGGCACTACAACCGTTTACAATCGCGCTGCGGATGGCCGTCCAGTTTGCTCCGCTGTGCCCGGCGAGGTCCTTTTCGATTGCGCGCAACTCTTCGATCATTGCACGGGCTGCGGCGGCATCATCGCGCTGCATCTTGCGGCCGATCAGATCGTTGGCCTGGATGCCGGTGGTACCCTCATAGATAGTTGCGATGCGTGCGTCGCGGAAATGCTGCGCGGCACCGGTTTCTTCGATGTATCCCATGCCTCCGTGCACCTGCAAGCCGAGGGAGGCAACATCGCACGCGGTTTCCGTGCACCAGCCTTTGACGACGGGAATAAGGAGATCGAGGCGGGCTTGATGGCGCGCGCGCGTTTCGGCCCCGGCCGCCGCCTGCGACAGATCGAGAGAGTGTGCGGCCGTATAAGCCAATGCGCGCATGGCTTCGCATTTAGCGCGCATGGTCATCAGCATGCGGTGCACGTCGGGGTGATGCGCGATTGGTTTAGGTGCGTTGGATTTATCGCCAACAATACGGCCCTGGATGCGGTCGTGGGCATATGTGCGCGCTCTCTGGTAAGCGCGGTCTGCGACCCCGAGCCCCTGAATGCCGACGCTCAGGCGCGCTTGGTTCATCATCACGAACATGTATTCAAGGCCGCGATTTTCTTCGCCGACGAGGTACCCGGCCGCGCCTCCGTTGTCGCCAAACGACATGACTGCAGTCGGGCTCGCATGGATACCGAGTTTGTGTTCGAGCGAGACGCAACGAACATCATTGGCTTGACCCGGCGTTCCATCGGCTTTGGGTAGAAACTTCGGCACGACGAAAAGGGAGATGCCTTTGACGCCCTCGGGTGCGTCCGGCAGGCGCGCGAGCACGAGGTGGATGATATTCTCTGTCAGGGTGTGATCGCCGTAAGTGATGAAAATCTTTTGGCCCGAGATCAGATAGTGGCCATCTTTGCGCACGGCTTTGGTGCGCACGGCCGCGAGGTCGGATCCGGCCTGCGGTTCGGTTAAATTCATGGTGCCGGTCCATTCGCCGGCAACCATTTTGGGCAGGTAGGTTTGCTTGAGTTCGTCCGAACCATTGAGCAAAATAGCTTCGATGGCACCTTGCGTCAGAAGCGGGCAAAGCGCGAAGGACATGTTCGAAGCGTTGAGCATTTCGTGGATCGCAGCGCCAACGATCCAAGGCAAACCCATGCCGCCGTGTTCTGTTTCAAAAACAACGCCATTCCAGCCCCCATCTTTGAATTGGCGGTACGCGTCAACCCAGCCAGGCGCAGTTTGGACGCCGGATTCGGTGCGCTTTGCGCCTGTTTTGTCGCCGGTGTGATTAAGCGGGCTCAAGACTTGACTGGTAAATTTCGCGGCTTCCGAAAGCACGGCCTCGACCGTATCGGGCGTCGCGTCGGCAAAACCAGGCAGGCTGCTGATCTCATCAAGCGCACAGATTTCCGCGAGTACGAACAGCATGTCTTGGAGCGGGGCTTCATAGGTCATCGGGATTTTCTCATTGTGGACATCGAGGTGCGAATTGACGCTTGCGGTCCCTCCTTCCATTAGTCTCGCCGGTGATGCATCGCAAGACGGCCCGCATTAGGCGGGCCGCTTTAGCGTTCAATCGTTATGCCAACGCGGGCATCACGTGCCGCGCGTGGAGGAGGGCTCGGCGCCCTTGTTCGGAGTCTTGTCGTTAGCAATTTGGGCCTTGACCGCCGGCGTCTTGGGCCCTTTGAAGTAATCGTGCGCGGCTTCGAGAAAGAGCGGTTCTAAACCTGCGCCGCCCTTATCGACGTAAGCCTTGAGCTGGTTGCGCATGCGCGGATCCCAGAACAGATGGACGTGCTTGGCAATTCCGTCCACGGCCTCGGACTTTGGGTAGGCAGCGAAAAAGGCCGTGATCTGGTTGGCCATACGAATGAGATCGGTGTCGTTCACGTTTTTGTCTCCGTGGCTCGCTGTCCGAGCCGGTCATCGGTTGAAACTAAGGATTGAAGACAACAATCCCGCCGGCGCCAAGCGCCGCGAGAAACAGGTTCGATTTTTTTGCAAGTTCAAGCGCGAGGGTGGTTGGTGCGGAAACGGTCACAAGCGCCGTGATGCCTGCACTGGCCGCTTTCTGAACCAGTTCGTAGCTGCAGCGGCTGGTCATGAGAACGAATCCCCGCGTGACGTCCGTTCCGGCCAGGCTTAATGCGCCGATGAGCTTGTCGAGCGCGTTGTGGCGGCCCACGTCTTCGCGCACGAGCGAGATTGTCCCATCCGGTGCGACCCATGCAGCGCCATGCACAGTGTGATTGAAATGGTTCATCGGTTGACGGCTAGGCAGGTCTTGCGCGGCCTTCAAGATTGCGGCCGTTGATGGCGCCGAGTTGCGATCCAGCCAGCGAACCGGCTTGATGGCGCCCGCAATATCTTCAACGCCGCATAGCCCGCATCCCGTGCGGCCCTCTATCGAACGGCGCACAAACCGCGCCTCATCAAGCCCGCCATCCGCGACAGCGATGTCGATCGCGATGCCGTTATCGACCGGCATGACGAGCACGCCCTTGATGTCATCTTTTGTTCGGACGAGACGTTCGGCGAGTGAAAATCCTACAGCGAAATCGCGCAGGTCTGCGGGAGTCGCCATCATGACCGTGAAGGGCTCGGAGTTGAACTGAAAGGCAATCGGAACTTCCTCCGGCACTTGCCAGACGATTTCGCGCACGTCCCTATCGGTCGAGCGGACTTCACCGGTCGCTGGTTGAGAACAAAGGTCTCCGCTCGCACCAGAAACGAGAACCCCTTTCGGCATCAGGTTCATGCCTTGCGCATCCTCACCCGCGCTCCTTACTCGGCCGGCTCCAACTTTTTCTTGCCGATCCGCTTATTCTCGACTTCACGTGCTCCCCACTCTTCCTGCCACTCGGACGGGTGGTTGGAGACGGTGACCTGCACGGCAGTCACTTTGTATTCGGGACAGTTCGTGGCCCAGTCCGAGTTCTCAGTTGTGATGACGTTGGCGCCGGTCACGGGGTGGTGAAACGTGGTGTAGACGACGCCCGGCGGCATGCGTTCGGAGATTTTTGCTTTGAGCGAGGTAGCGCCCACGCGGCTTGCGAGCGAGACCATGTTGCCATCTTTGATGCCGCGCATTTCGGCGTCGCTCGGGTGGATCTCAAGTATGTCTTCCGGGTGCCAGGCGACATTCTCTGTGCGCCGCGTTTGAGCGCCAACGTTATAGTGGGCCAAGATGCGTCCCGTGGTCAGGATGAGCGGGAAGTTCTTGTTAGCGCGTTCCGCCGTTGCCACAAACTCGGTCAGCATGAACCGGCCCTTGCCGCGCGTGAATTCTTCCTCGTGCATGATGGGCGTGCCTTCCGGGAACTCGTCGTTGCACGGCCATTGAATCGAGCCCAATTCATCGAGGCGATCGAAGCTGACGCCCGCGAACGTCGGTGTGACGCGCGCGATCTCGTCCATGATCTCGGCGGCGGACTTGTAGTGCATGGGGTAGCCCATTTCGGTCGCGAGACGCGAGACCACTTCCCACTCGGCCATGCCCTGCTTTTCGCGCATAACTTTGCGGACGCGGTTGATGCGCCGCTCGGCGTTGGTGAATGTTCCGTCCTTTTCGAGGAACGACGTGCCCGGCAAGAAGACGTGGGCGAATGCCGCTGTTTCGTTCAAGAACAGATCCTGCACGACGACGATGTCCATTGATGTCAGGGCATGTTCTACGTGATGCGTGTTCGGGTCGGATTGCGCGATGTCTTCGCCTTGAATGAAGATGCCGCGGAACGAGCCGTCGCCGGCTGCGTCGAACATGTTGGGGATGCGAAGGCCCGGCTCATGGTCGAGTTTCACGCCCCATTCTTTCTCGAAGACGGCGCGGGCTTCGTTGTTTGATACGTGGCGGTAGCCCGGCAGTTCGTGCGGGAACGAGCCCATATCGCAGGCGCCTTGCACGTTGTTTTGGCCGCGCAGCGGGTTGACGCCGACCCCTTCGCGGCCGATGTTGCCGGTCGCCATGGCGAGGTTGGCCATAGCCATAACCATGGTCGAACCCTGGCTGTGTTCGGTGACGCCGAGGCCATAGTAGATGGCGCCATTGCCGCCGGTTGCAAACAGCCTTGCTGCACCACGCACAAGGTCCGCCGGAACGCCGGTGATGGCTTCCAAGGCTTCAGGCGAGTTCTTGGGCTGCTTGATGAATTCCTCCCAGCGGAAGAAGTCGCCTTTTTCGCAGCGGCGGTTGACGAACTTGCGGTCGATCAGGTTTTCAGTCGCGATTACGTGGCCGATGGCGTTCATGATGGCGACGTTGGTCGAGGGCTGCAGTTGAAGGTGATAATCGGCTTCGACGTGCGGACTTCTCACGATGTCGGTGCGGCGCGGGTCGATCACGATGAGTTTGGCGCCTTCACGCAGACGCTTCTTCATGCGGCTCGCGAACACGGGATGCCCGTCGGTCGGATTGGCGCCGATGATGAGGATCACGTCGGCCTTATCGACGCTCTTGAAATCCTGCGTGCCAGCGGATTCGCCGAATGTCTGCTTCAAACCGTATCCGGTTGGCGAATGGCAAACGCGGGCGCAGGTATCGATGTTATTCGTGTTGAAGGCGGCGCGGACCATGCGCTGCACGACATAGACTTCTTCGTTCGTGGTGCGCGACGAGGTGATGCCGCCAATGGCGCCCTTGCCGTATTTGGCCTGAACCGCCTTGAATTTGCCGGCTGCAAACTTGATTGCTTCTTCCCAAGACACGGCCTGCCACGGCTCGGTGATTTTTTCGCGGATCATCGGATTGAGCACGCGATCCTTGTGGGTAGCGTAGCCGAAGGCAAAGCGCCCCTTGACGCATGAGTGGCCCTCGTTCGCGCCGCCGTCTTTGTGCGGCATCATGCGGACGACCTTTTCGCCCTGCATTTCGGCCTTGAACGAGCAGCCAACGCCGCAATAGGCGCATGTCGTGATTTTCGAATGTTCGGGCTGGCCGTGCTCGATAATGGATTTTTCCATGAGCGTCGCCGTCGGGCAGGCCTGGACGCAGGCGCCGCAGGAAACGCATTCGGATGCCAGGAAGCTCTCATCCATGCTGGCCGAGACGTGAGAAGCGAACCCCCGCCCATCGATCGTTAGCGCAAAGGTGCCCTGCACTTCTTCGCAAGCGCGCACGCAGCGCGAGCAGACGATGCACTTTGAGGGATCGAAGGTGAAGTAGGGGTTAGACTCGTCCTTCGGTTTGAAATGGTCGTTCGCTTGACCGCCCGACTTGGCAAACACGTGGTTTTCGCCATCGTAACCGTAGCGCACGTCGCGCAGGCCCACAGCGCCGGCCATGTCTTGCAATTCGCAGTCGCCGTTAGCGGCGCAGGTCAAGCAGTCGAGCGGATGGTCGGAGATGTAGAGTTCCATAACGCCCTTGCGCAACTTTGCGAGGCGCTCGTTCTGCGTCGAAACCTTAAGGCCCGATGCGACAGGCGTTGTGCAGGACGCCGGCGTACCCTTGCGCCCTTCGATTTCGCAGAGGCACAGGCGGCATGAGCCGAACGCTTTCATATTGTCGGAGGCGCAAAGCTTCGGGATCTGGATGCCCATGTGCATCGCGGCATTCATGATCGACGTGCCTTCGGGCACCGTGATCTCCTGGCCGTCGATCTCCAGCGTGACCATTTTCGTCGAGGTCGAATTCGGCGTGCCGTAGTCGATCTCTTTGATGAGCGTCATCGGCTTCACGTGGGTATTCATGGGCAAGTCCTCGCATCTATGCGATGAAGTGGGGCGATGAAGTCGGGCGATAAAGTCTCGTTATTCTGCAGCCTCGGCGATCTTTTTCTCAGGTGCCTTGCGCTGGAAATCGTTTGGGAAACCTTTGACGGCGCTCATCACCGGCATGGGCGTCAAGCCGCCCATCGCGCAGAGCGAGCCGTCGGTCATGGTCACACACAGGTCTTCAAGCAATTCTAAATTCTTGGCGCGGTTGTCGTCGCCAATGATTTTATCGATCACTTCGACGCCGCGTTGTGCGCCGATGCGGCAAGGCGTGCACTTCCCGCAACTCTCGATGGCGCAGAACTCCATAGCGAAACGGGCCATTTTTGCCATATCGACACTGTCATCGAATACGACAAGTCCGCCGTGGCCGACCATTGCGTCGATTTTAATGAATTCTTCGTAGTCCATCGGCACGTCGAGCTTGGATTGCGGCAGGTAAGCGCCGAGCGGGCCGCCAACTTGCACGGCGCGGACGGGCCGGCCGGTTGCCGTGCCGCCGCCCCAGTCGTCGATAAGCTGGCGCGTCGTCACGCCGAATGCTTTTTCGACAAGACCACCTTGCTTAATATTGCCGGCGAGCTGAAACGCAAGCGTGCCGCGCGACCGGCCGACGCCGTAATTCTTGTAGAACTCGCCGCCCTTGGCCAGGATGATCGGCACGGCGGCCAAGCTCATGACGTTGTTGATGATCGTCGGCTTGCCAAACAGACCCTCAATGGCCGGGATCGGCGGCTTGAAGCGAACGATGCCGCGCTTGCCCTCGATGCTCTCCAGCATCGATGTTTCCTCGCCGCAAATGTAAGCGCCAGCGCCGACACGGACGTAGAGGTCGAAGGCATATTTCGAGCCCTGGATCTTGTCGCCAAGCCAATTGGCCTTGCGGGCAATGGTGATCGCCTCGCGCATTGCCTGGACGGCGTGCGGGTACTCGGAGCGGATGTAGATGTAACCTTTGGTGGCGCCACCGGCGATGGCGGCGATCGTCATGCCTTCGATTAGGCAGAAGGGATCGCCTTCCATCAGCATGCGGTCGGCGAACGTGCCCGAGTCGCCTTCGTCCGCATTGCAGGCGATATACTTCTGGTCGGCCTTGATGTCGTGAACCGTCTTCCACTTAATGCCTGTCGGGAAGCCGGCGCCTCCGCGCCCGCGCAGGCCTGACGCCGTGACTTCGGTCACGATATCGATGGTCTTCATCTTGAGGGCTTTGCTTAGGCCCACGAAGCCGCCGTGTTGGCGATAGTCCTCAATCGACAAGGGATCGGTGATGCCGCAGCGCGCGAAGGTCAGGCGCTCTTGTTTCTTGAAGTAGGGAATATCTTCGGTCGGGCCATGACAAAGCTTGTGCTTGGCGCCGTCAAGAAAACCAGCATTGAAGAGGTCCGGTACGTCCTTCGCTGCGACAGGCCCGTAGGCGACGCGGCCCTTGGCGGTTTCGACTTCAACGAGCGGCTCAAGGTACAGCATGCCGCGCGTGCCGTTGCGCACGATTTTGACGTCCTTCTCGAGCCTCTTGGCTTCGCTCGCAATCGCCGCCGCAACATCGTCGGCGCCAACCGAAAGCGCGGCCGCGTCGCGGGGGACAAAAATCGTGATCATGCTGCGGTCTCCTGGCTAAGACTCGCATTATCGAGACTCGCGACGATCTCATCGAAGCGCTTGGCATCGACCTTCCCATGCAGTCTATCACCGATCAGTACCGCCGGCGAGAGCGCGCAGTTGCCGAGACAGTACACGGCCTCGACGGTGTATGCGCCGTCCTTGGAGGTGCCGCCGAGTTTCGCGCCCAGCTTTTTCTCGGCGTGGTCGCAGAGTTTCTCGGTGCCCATCGCTTGGCAGGCTTCGGCACGGCAGATTTTGATGGTGTGGCGGCCCTGCGGCGCGCGCTTGAAATCGTGATAGAAGGTCACGACGCCGTGCACTTCCGCGCGCGACAAATTTAGCGCGTTGGCGATCACCGGCAGCGTGCTCTCTGGCACGTAACCCAAATCGTGCTGGAGGGCGTGTAAAATTTCAAGAAGTTCATCGGGCTTGTTGCCAAGCGCCGCGCAGACGGCGAGCGCTTTCACATCAGCCGGATTGGATGGCGCGTTCACCGGCGCGAACGCCAGTGGAGACTTTGGTTTCTTGGCCATTTTTTCGAATGTTCTTTGTTTGTATATTCTAGGGGCTCGAATCGAGCCCTTGCCGCTGCAACCATGCACGGGCTGTCGCAGCTTGGAGAATCCTCGATTTAGCTGTCCAGATCAAATTGGTTCTGTCGATCTTATTATAGACCAGACCTATCAATCAACTCCGTAACTACGAACTTTCTCGCAGTTTAGGCAGGTATTCACCACTTGGCCCGCTCAGACGATTTCGGCGTTCGAAAACGACTTTGCAGCCCCGCAAAATGCCTTGACTAGGGGGGCTAGGGGGTCACGATCAACTGCCACCAGGCCCACGCTGTGGGCCACGGCGGGCTCTTTGAGCGGGATCGCGGTCATGCCGGGGTCGCGGCCGAGAACGTCGAGGATGTAATGCGGCATGATACTGGCCAAACCCATTAACCTTACGTTCGAGCACAGGTTAATAACTGAGTTGGTTTCGAGCGCGGGGGCGGGGTGGCAATTGGCCGACTGAAATGCGCGGTCGATGATGCGCCGGTTTTGCATATTTGAAGTCAAAAGACCCAGCGGCAGGCTCGCGGCTTCTTTCCATGTCACCCATTCCCGTCCAACCAGCGGGTGATCGTCGGGTACGAACAAGCAATAGCGTTCGGAATATAGCGGCCAGGAAAGCAGGCCCGTAATCGGTTCGTTATCGAGGTAGGTGATGCCGACGTCGATCGCGTAGTCTTGCAGCGCGCGCAGGATTTCTTCCGAGCTGAGCGACATGACCGTGAAGTCGATATGGGGATGCAGAGCCCGCATGTCCCTGGTCAAAAACGGGATCATTGGAAGTGCAGATGGAATGCCGCCGAGCACGAGACGCCCTGTCAACCCGGCATCGCTCGAGGTCAGCTGCGCCAGCTCCTGGCTCATGGACGCCCAGTTGTTGAGAATGAGCTGCGCCCATTTGAGCACCCGTTCGCCTTCGGCAGTTAGGCCCTGATAGCGCTGGCCGCGTTCAACGATGGGAATGCCAAGCTCAAGTTCGAGCTGGCGGATGCGGCCCGACAGTGTTGGCTGGGTGACATTGCAGGCTTGGGCCGCGCGCGTGAAATGCTTCTCGCGGGCGAGCGCCACCAAGTATTGCAGTTGACGAATGTCCATAATCGGTCCTGACACCAGCTTTCAGCCGGCCATCATCAAGCGTTTGCCGGGCAATGGCAAATGCTTGGGCAGCGCGCAACCCGCTTTTGACCGGCTGGGCGAACTGGTCAACGGGCGCAGTCGACCAAGCTATGACGCCGTGCGGACATTTCCGGTTTCGAGCGCTTTATCCGGTTCGCTGGCCGGCATTGCGGCATTGAGTGCGGCCGCGACGTCTGCAAATGCGGACTCTATGCTCGCAACGAGCGGCGCCACATTGACTTCCTTTTGGTCCCGCGACGCCATTTCGAGATCGCGGCAGTGCTTGGAAAGTTGTGTCGCGCCGAGATTGGCACTTGATGATTTGAGGCTGTGCGCCACCCGGCCCAATGTCGTCAGGTCGTCAGATTCGAGCGCGCTCCTCAGTTCGATCAGTGCAGACGGCGCGTAGTTGAGGTAGGTCGCGATGAGACGTTTGAAGAGGTCGGGACGGCTCGTTCTCAAGGGGCTAATCACACCGTCATCGATGACGGCGTTTTCGCTTTCGTGTGTAGCGCATGCCGTATCGGCAGAGATTTCGATTGCGCGAACTTCTGCTTTCGCACTTTCGCCTGGCGGGGTGAGCCAGTTCTTAAGCGCAGCGCGCAGCTGGTTTTCTGTGTACGGCTTGCTCAAATAGTCGTCCATGCCCGACTCAATGCAGCGCGTGCGGTCTTCTGCATAGGCGTTTGCCGTCATGGCGACGATCGGGATGCGGGGCATGGCGTGCGCCCGTTCGATCTCTCTGATCCGGCGCGTTGCCGCCAATCCGTCCATAATCGGCATTTGGCAATCCATGAGGATAAGCGCAAATTTTCCGTGATTGAATTGTGCGACTGCTTCGAGCCCATTGCGTGCGACCTGGACGTGGCAGCCCATGGCCGCCAAGAGTTCGCGGGCAACCTCGATGTTGACCTCGTTGTCTTCGACCAGAAGAATTGGAGCGCCGTGCTTTTCAAGTTTCTCCGGCGATTCTGCCGCTGCGTCATCCGAATTGGATGCCGGGCGTTTGAGCGACCAGCCTGGGTGCCGGTTGCCCGAAATCGCACGTGCTACGGCCCCAACCAGCTCGTCGCGGCGAATGGGTTTGGTCAAAATTGTTTCAATTCCAGCGTCGCGGATACTTGCGAGGTCGCCCTGCCAGTTCAGCGACGTGGCGATGATGACCTTGATCCGGGATAAATTATCGTGCGCTTTAATGCGCGCGGCAAACTCAATGCCGTTCTCTTCGGGCATGACCATATCGACGATAGCGGCGTGGAACGGTTTGCCGGTTTCGAGAGATGCGGTCAGCATCGGCCACGCCTCTGCGGCACTTGAAGCAAGCGCGACCTTGCAGCCGCTAGCGCTCAAGTAATTGGCAATGATCTCGCGGTTGGTATCTCGGTCGTCGATCACCAGAATACGCGCATCGTCGAGAACGCCAGGGTCGCCATCGGCCTTGACCTTGGCTATATCGCCATGATCGAGTGCGAGATGAAACGACACCCGCGTTCCTTTTCCAAGTTCGCTTTCTATATCGATGCTGCCGCCCATCAACTCAACCAGATGGCGCGAGATCGAAAGGCCAAGACCTGTTCCGCCAAAGCGCCGGCTGATCGACGTTTCGGCCTGAGTGAAAGGTTGAAAGAGTTTGTCGCGAACTGCGGAATCGATGCCGATCCCCGTGTCGCGAACCTCGAAACACAGTTGAGAGGCTTTATCCGTGCCGCCGGTTCGGGTCACGCGCACGGCGATTTCGCCATACTTGGTGAATTTCAGCGAATTGCCGATGAGGTTGAGCAGGATTTGTTTGATGCGGCCGCTGTCGCCCTTGGCAAAAAGAGGCACGTCGTTGTCGATATACACCGACAAATCGATGCCCTTGGCACTCACTTGGCCGCTGAACAAGTCGGTCGATCTTTCGACGACGTCGCGGACGCTGAACTCGTGAATGTCGAGCTCGAGCTTGCCGGATTCGATGCGCGAAATATCGAGGATGTCGTTGATGATGGTCAGCAGAGATTTGGCCGAGTCGTTGATCGTGCCAAGCAACTTTTGCTGGCGGGCATCGAGATCGGTTCTCATCAACAGGTCGGTCATGCCGAACACGCCGTTCATGGGCGTGCGGATTTCGTGACTCATGTTTGCCAGAAACTGGCTCTTGGTGCGGGCGGACGCTTGTACTTCATCCATGGCCTTGAGGAGTGCCGCTTCGGTTTTTTGCCGTTGCTCGTTTTCTTGGGTGAGCGACGCGTTCGCGCGGCGGCTTTCTTCGGTTTGCCGGGACAATTCGATGAGCAGGTCTTGGTTTAAGAAGCGAAGGCGCATCGATTCGACGATGGCGCGCGTGTTCTTGGCCGCTGAAAGGCTCATCGCCGCGATGAACGCCAGGCACATCGCAGCCATCGCAAGGCTCACGGAATGACCCTCAATAACCAGACGCATCAGGTACGGCATGATCGCCAGCGCCAAATAGATCCGGTAGATCTTGTCGTCGGCCGCCATCGAACCCGATGCTCCGGCTGCCATGCCTGCGAGCACAAAGCCGATAAAGGCCTGATGCTGATAGCTGCTATCGGGGAATAGCCAAGCGCCGGCCGTGCCCCACGCAAGTGCCGTTGCCGTTGAGCCGAGGAGAAACAACCGGCGCCATTTTTGTACATCGAATGCATCTGAATTTTCGCGGCGGAAAGCCCTTAGCGTTGCAAAGCGCACAGCGCACATAACGTATACTGCCAACGTCCACGCCATAATCTTGGCTTGTGGCTGAACGGCCAAGAGGACCCAAGCCATGAGCGAGCTGTTGACAACTGTGGCGATCAAACCTTGAGGGAGCTGATCGAAAAGTATTGAGAGCTGGGTCCGGCTAACCTTCAAGTCCATTGGATCTGCCGCTGCAACTTGCGCCAATCCATCGTCTTTATGGGGTCCCGTGTTCATAGACATAACTGAAACTCGTTTCTGTCAGGAAGGAAGAGTGCGGCTGGGACCTAATAGGGATACGCTTGGCGCAGTCTGAGTAGGGATAGATGTGCGGGACGGCGCGGGCTGCGGCACTTGGAATTCTGTAGGCCGGCCAAGTCTAACGCGAGGGTCTGCAGTGAGCGCCTGACTGACGGCGGCTAGGCGTTGCGCTTGCGTTTCGGCATGCGATGCCGCGGGTGCCGTTGTAACGACTGGCGCTCCGACGAGGCGTTCTTTCGGGATATCCAAACTCACAACGTTTCCGTTGGCCGCGTCGGACTTAATATCGAGCCGGCCCTGGTGGGCTTCAGCCAGGATCTTGGCGATCTTGATGCCTACGTCTCGTGATTCAAAATGTTGAGGCCGTGCATTGCGGTCGATCGCTTGGCCGTTGATTTCGGCCATCAGGCTTGCGGGGATCGCGGGACCGCGGTCGACAGTCCAAAGCTTGAAGTTTCCATTGCTGCTAACGCCCGCATGAACTTCAACGGTTGTGCCGCGCGGAGCTACCTTGACGGCGTTGCCGATGACGCTTCGCATGGCTTGGATGAGCAGCACGGGGTCTGCCTCAAGGTGGGCATCCTCGGCCAAATCGATTGTGCTGACGAGCCTGACGCTATTGCGATCGGCCTGATCGGCGGATTTTGCGATTGCGTGACCGATGACGTCGGCGATACGGACCGGCTCGGCCTTTATCTGCAATTGATCGGTCAACGAATTTCCGAAATTCAACAGCGAGAGAAACGCAACGTTGAGCTTTTGCGCGGCATTGCCCATATCGGTCGCCATGTCGCGGTACATGGGCGGCGACAAGGGCCCGTAAACTTCCTTGCGGATGAGTTCGGCGAACCCGAAGATCGTTTTGATGGGCGTTTGGAATTCGCGTGCGAGCGCCCCCATCATCTGGCTTTTTAGGTCGCTAAGAAATGCGGCGGCTGCCGTGGCGTCGCGGAGATCGCTTTCGATTTGACCGGAGCGCAGAACGAAATTGACGTGGGGTGTGAAGAGCACCCAATTCAGCGGTTTTGTCAGAAAGGACGTAGCGCCGGCCTTATATGCTTTGTCGATTGCTGTCGCGTCGTCGTGACCTGTAACCACGATGATGGGTGTGTTGATGTTCGGACCATTGGCACGCGCGGCCTCGATAACAGAAATTCCGTCGGCTTTTGGCATATTGAGGTCGATGACCGCAGCGTCGAATTGCCGGGCGGCAATGGCGGCCATGGCTTCGACGCCGTCGGCCGCGGTGGTCACGGCATGGCCAGCGGTCTCAAGCGCCTCCTTTGCGACCTCCCGATAAATTGGATCATCGTCCGCTACCAGTATTTGCGTTCGTGGAATATTCATGTTTATTGCCAAACTATTACCGGACGTGTTATTCGGAGATCACGTATTGGAATAGTTATATCGAATAGTTTTCAGCTTGATTAAGCATATTGGCCCTGGACCGTATTTTCTGAAATCCTCATATTCTTCCACATATCCAATTGCGTGAATTGATCCTGAATCGAGCCTGGTTCAGCAGGGTTCCGCCAATAGAACCCTTTTCATTGAAGGCGTTCCGTCTGCCGGAAACGAGTAAGAGGCCGGTATTCCGGCCTCTTACGGGTCTTCGGAGTGTTTATTCGAGAGGCGGCGGCAGGATCAGGCGCCGCCGGCAAATAAGCCGTCGGCGTCGAAAACGTGTCCCGATAGCGTTTTTCCCCGCTTCGAGGCGAGATATAAGGCCAGGGCCGCAATGTCGGGCTCGTTGGTCAACGCGGCGCCCGCCGGTTGCGCAGACATCGAACGCGGGCCGACCCCGTTGATGCGGACGGCCTGGTCGGCCCATTGGCCGGCTTCTCCGCGCGTCATAGCGGCGAGCGCCGTGCGGGCTATTCCGGCAATCGCCGCTTCCCGGGCGTTCTGCGGCTGTGGCGCGGTTAGGATATTGAGTACCGAGCCTTCGCTGAGAACCACGCGCATACGGTTTGCTGCGACATGCGTAATGTGGGTCAACGGAGACAGCTTCGCAGCAATCAGCGCTTCGACCTGCTCTTGGGTGGCGATGCTCTGCATCTCGGCTCTGGAAATCGATTGCAGGTTGATGACGGCATCGAGGCCGCCGTAAGCCTGTTGGGCGTTTTGTGCGAGCCGGATGGAGTCTTCAGGTCGCGCGATTGGGTTTGTATACAACTTCATCTCGGCCGCGTTTTGCGACAGCAGCGCGACAAGTTCCGTCACTTCCGGCTGCATGTCGGTTGTGTGGATGATGAGGCGCGCGTGGATATCGGCGAAAGCACGGGCAATATCGACGCCAGCAACGGCGCTGAGGCCGGTTATAAGGATGCGCGCTCCGCGAAGCTCGCGCAGAATCTCAATTTCAGGACTCTTGCCAATCACGCCCATGTACATACCGGTGTTCCCTCCTGACACACTTCCATTACCGGAACTTCAGGGAAGCACCCGGTAGAACGATAGCACGCCGATTCGGCTAACGAGACATAAACAGCCTTGAGATTCGGGTGGGCGTCGGGCTGTGCCGCGGCGCTATTGCGGCGGGACATGAGATCGTTGCTCGCGCACCGCGAAACGGCTGGTTTATGTAGCCTCATGATGGTGTTGCGCGTGCCCGGCCGTTCCCCAATTTACTTTGGTGGCTTTTCCTGAGGACCCTAGTCACCACTTTTGGTTGTTTATTTTTCGAGTTTCTGCCTCGCCGCAAACGTTTGATCGGCTGCGATCCGCGTCGTCCGGGCCACTTATGTTGCGATCACTCAGTCGCGCTCTATTTGCAGGCTATTTGCCGCCCCCGTGGGTGTGACTTCGCTGCATTCCTGCCTGCCCGAAGAGCTCGCCTTTGTGGGCGCGATGCTGAATTATGGTGACAAGCTCGGTCCCTTGCATTGCACCGGACGGGCCGGAGTTTGATGCTGGGAGGAGCGAATCAATTTTTTGCGCGAGTGCACCCGAAACATGACTATTTCTGCTTCCGCGAATTTAAAGAGTGGCAACTCCGGCGCTACCGCCTCACAAGGCGGGTCCATGAGCGAGCCGATGCTGCAGGTTTCCGGGCACCCAGTGCCATCGCAGGACTTGCTCAAGACACGCGAACGCATCGTCCTGTTGATGATGACGCTGGTTGCGGCTGCAGCTGCCGCTATATTTCGCTTCCACCTTGGGTATTCGGCTGTTGCTGCAGCTGCTGCGGGCTGTGCGGTTCTCGCCGGCTTTCTGGCGTTGCATACATTGAAGAAAAGGGCCGCCCAGATTGGGCGGTTGCGCCATGACCTATCGCGATTGGAGCAGGAACTTGTGCGATTGAGGCCGCAAGGTACGGCCGGGACAAAAATAGGAAATTCAACAAATGCTGGCGCGGCATTTGTCGAGTCTGAAAGTGAAAAAGCTAAAAGCACTTCAGTCTCTAATTCTTCTTCGGCCGCTCAGGTCTCACCGGCCGGTCAAAAACGAACTCCACCTTTGAATCCGGTTGCTTCGCCGCCGCCGGCTTTCGGTTCAGGGTCCCTGGCGCCACGGGATGTGGGACCAAGTGTTTTGGCACCCAGTATTTCAGATGGTGCGCCCGAGCGCATCTCGCCGGACGCCCGTTGGGAAGCTCCTGGGTTCGGCCGTGCAGGCAAGTCTGCGACTGCAACTAAGACGGATGCCATTGCTCAAAGCTTGGCGCCAACACTCAACACGTCTATGGCGGACCGCACGGCGGCGCCGGTAGCGTCGGCCGGGCCGCTTCGCTCCGGCGCGCGACCTCAGGCGTCCGAGTTGTTCGAGGCCCCGTCATGGTCCGGAACGTCCATTTCCTCGACCGATCCTTTGCGCGATGCCTGGTCGTTCCGGCCTAAAGAGGCGGTCGAGTCCCGGCCGTTTGCTCCTGACGCGGGCGCGGCAGTGGAACCCGCGCACCGAATGCCCGCGCCGCTTGGAGACTTGACCAATACCAGCCGCCAGCCACTCGGCATCGAAGCCGATCTCGAGATGGTTCAGCGCAAAATCAAGGCAATGGCCGAGGAAGTGAATGCTGCCGAGGCCTATCGTCTGAGACCGCCCTCCGACTCGCTCCGGGCAGTAACTCCGGCAACGCCGGCGGCTGTGGGTGGAATTGCGGGTGCGGGCTATGCGCCGGTCTCCGCCGGCTTTGGAACGGCCGCGATGGCCATCGAAGACGGGATTTCGGCTTTGAAGAATGCGGCGGGCGCTATGCGTTCGCCGGCTGCAGCACTACCGGCACCGAGAGAGAGTATTCAGGCGCCAGCGTCGGCAATGCTGCCGCCTGCAGATCTCTTGATTCCGTCAACCGCTCGGCCGATTGCCGTTTCAGCGTCACCGGCGGCAGCGCTGCCTCCTATTGAGTCACGGCAGCCTGGACTAACGTCCGCGGTTCCTCCGCCGGACGAAGTGCCGGTGCCGCGCCCGTCTGAGACGCGCGCGCCTGAAAATCGAATTTCCGAGGCTCGTGAACCCAAGACCAAGGTAACCGAAGTCCGGGACAGCCGTGTCGCGGAAATCGCCAAAGCGATCGAAACAAAAAGCATGGATGTGCTGTTGAGCCCCATCGTCGGGCTTGGCGACTATGCCGTCACGCACTTTGAAGTGTCTGTCAGACTTCGCGGCGCAGACGGCCCGCTGCCGGAGCACTCCGAAGAAGCACTGACGTTGGCCGGAAGTCATCTCCTCGCGTTGTTCGACGCCGAACGCTTGTCGCGAACGGCGGCCGTTGCGGAATTGCTTGAGTCGCGCGGCAAAAACGGTGCCGTTATGACGGCTGCGACCGGCACATCGATGTCGGACGCTCATTTTCTTGAAACGTTTGCGCGCGTTTATGAAACGCGCAATAGTATCTCGGGTCAGCTTGTGCTGACGTTCTCGCAAGCGGATGTCGAAGCATTCGGCAGCGGCACGTGGCAGGCGCTAAGCGACATGCACTCGTTCGGCTTCCGTTTCGCGCTTGATCGCGTAACGCACCTTGGCATGGACTTCGAGCATTTGGCGCAGTGCGGCTTCACGTTCGTGAAATTGCTGGCTCACGTCTACATGAATGGTCTGCCGTCAGACAGCGGCTTCATCACGGTCAACGATATTTGCCGGCACCTCGCGCGCTGCGGTCTGACGCTGGTGGTCGAGTCCGTCGATGACGAAGCCTTGCTGGCCCGCGTATTCGGTTTTGGCGCGCTGTTCGGGCAGGGTCAGCTTTTCGGTGCGCCGCGCCAGATCAGCCTTGATACTCTGGCGCCCGCTCAATCGGCGGCGGCGTGACAAGCGGCTTGCCGCCGGGTATAGCGCTCGCTCATGAAGGCTATCTCACTCATCGATTCAATCGCGCCGCTTTATGGCGAGGCGGACGTTTGGTTCCTCGATATCTGGGGCGTGCTGCACAACGGCGTGCAGCCCTTTGGGCGCGCGGTCAGCGCCTGCCAAAACTTCCGCGCGAACGGTGGAAAGGTCATCCTCGTCTCAAATTCACCGCGCCCACGGAGCGGGGTAGAAAAGCAGCTCGATCACATTGGTGTTCCGAAAGATGTGTATGACGCGGTCCTGACATCCGGTGATGTGTCGCGCGTGCTCATCGCAGGTTTTGAAGGTCATCCGGTGTTTCATCTCGGGCCTGAGCGCGACGTGCCGGTTTTTGTAGGGACAGGCGTCGAACTCGCAAGCGCAATCGAAGCCGTCGCCATCGTCTGCACCGGGCTCTTCGACGATGAGACCGAAATTCCGCATGACTATGAGGCGCGGCTCCAATCCTTTGCCAAAAGGCGCTTGCCGATGATTTGCGTCAACCCGGATAAGACGGTCGAGCGCGGCGGGAGCATTATCTATTGCGCGGGTGCGCTGGCCGAGGCTTACGAAAAACTCGGCGGCAACGTGGTCTATGCCGGCAAGCCCTTCGCGCCGATTTACGAGGAAGCGTTTCACGTCGCCGCGCAATTGACCGGCGCACCCGTTCCGCCGTCGCGCGTTCTGGCCATCGGCGACGGCGTCAACACCGACATCGCGGGCGCGCTCGATGCCGGAGTGCGGGCGGTTTACATCGCGAGCGGTGTCAACATGCAAAAGGGCGAGGATATTTCGGACGCAGCGGCGCGCCTGTTCCCAGATCCTACAAAGCGGCCAATCGCGGTGATGGAGAAGTTGGCGTAGCTTATCTCTTCTTCCACAGCCGGATAGTCGCGATCGAGACTTGTGTGTAGCCTTTTGGATTTGAGTTCGTTCCGAAGAGCTCGGGCGATGAGAGCGAGTTCGTCGTCAGCTGCCCGCCTATGTACTCCGGCGGCAGATCGAACAACTCGAACAGGCAGCCGAACAGGTTGACCCCCTTCTCTGGAAAGTCGCGTTTGGCGGTGTTACATTTGCCGAAAGCTTTCGCCGCGATGCCGTTGATGCTGACCTCGCCGTAGAGTTCCAATACGTCCGCGTCTTTCGTCTTGCCGAAACAGGCGCGGATGCTGCCGACGGACTTCACGTCCGCATTGACGACGCGCCCGTCGGCCTCGTTCGTTGCGACCGCGCGGAACGTGTATTGGTCCTCCCACGCGGGCTCCTGTAACTTCGAATGCGATGGCGCACACATTTCTGATGGTTGAGCGCGGGATTCCCGCACCGAGCGGAGGACATAGATGTCTTCGACGCTTGGTGCTGCGGGCTGCGCGTCTTCGGCATGCGCCGGTTGCATGCTTGATGCTAAGGCCAATACCAACGCGGCGAAGACCGTAATAGACTGGAACCGCCACGACCAACCAACGAGCATCTGTTCCCCCACGCATTTCAAAATGGGCGCACTTCCGGCTTCGCTACACCCTACACTGCAGCGACGCAATCGATCCTGATGTCGGATGCGGGGCCAATCGGAAGAAAGCACTGGCAGGGCATCAGCAATTGCGCCAAGCTCGACTCTCAGTATCCTTTGTCAAAGTTGGGAGTGCTCGCATGAACCCGAACAAAGCATTGTGGGAGAAAGGCGATTTCACCCGCGTCGCCGTAAGTATGAGAGAGAGCGGCGAAGCGCTCGTCAACGACCTGGGCGTGACGCGCGGCCTCAAGGTTTTAGATCTCGGTTGCGGCGACGGGACGACAGCGTTGCCCTCGGCAAAACTTGGTGCGGAAGTCTTGGGCGTCGATATCGCTCGTAATCTCGTCGAGGCCGGCAACCGGCGCGCAAGTGAAAACGGCCTCGGGAACCTTAAATTTCAGGAAGGCGACGCCTCCGCCTTGAGCGATCTCGCGGACCACTCTTTTGATCTTGTTGTCAGCATGTTCGGCGCCATGTTCGCGCCGAGGCCATTCGATGTCGCCAAGGAAATGGTGCGCGTGACGAAACCGGGCGGGCGCATCGTCATGGGCAACTGGATTCCCGGCGATCCGACGCTGGTCGCGCAAATCCTGAAGATCAGTTCGTCGTATTCGCCGCCGCCGCCGGAAGGTTTCATCAGTCCGGTGACCTGGGGCATTGAGAGTAACGTCATCGAGCGCTTCGGCGGCGCGGGTGTTGCTCCCGAAAATGTATCGTTTGCCCGCGCAACCTACACATTCAATTTTCCGGGAACGCCAACGGAATTCGTTGCGGCATTCCGGAATTTCTACGGGCCGACGATGAACGCCTTCGAGGCGGCTGACAAGAACGGCAAAGCCGCCGATCTGCAGCGCGAGCTGGAGGAGCTGTTCACGGCGCAGAATAAGAGCACGAGGCAGGGATTGACGTCTATTCCCGCAACCTATTTGCGGGTGACGGTCCAACCGAGGTGACCAGCACAATCTTCCCGATATGCTGACTCGATTCCATGCGCGCGTGAGCGTCGGCGGCGCGTTCGAGCGGGAACGTGCTGTCGATGAGTACTTTGACCTTGCCGGACGTGACGAATGGCAAGGCTTTCTCTTCAACGGACCGGGCAATGCCGGCTTTCACCACTTCCGAACGCACGCGCAAGGTCGATCCGGTGATGGTCAGCCGTTTCAGCATCACACGCATGAAGTCGATCGTGGCCGTCGAGCCATTGAGGTAGGCGATGTTGACGAGGCGGCCATCGTCGGCGAGCGAGCGGATATTCTTGTCGATGTAGTCGCCGCCGACCATGTCGAGGATGACGTCCGCGCCGCGCCCCTCGGTTGCCGCTTTGATGGCCTCGGAAAAATCCTCTCGCTTGTAATTAATGGCCCGGTCCGCTCCGAGCGCCACACACGCCGCGCATTTTTCCGGCGAACCCGCCGTCGCGATTACGCGCGCGCCAATGGATTTTGCCAATTGGATGGCTGTGACGCCGATGCCGCTGGTGCCGCCGTGGATCAAAATCGTCTCGCTTGCTTTCAACGCGCCGCGTTCAAACACGTTATGCCAGACGGTGAAAAACGTTTCCGGAATAGCCGCAGCCTCAATCAAGGAGAGACCCGCCGGCACGGGCAAGCATGTGCCTTCGCTTGCGAGGCAATACTCGGCGTAGCCGCCGCCATTGACGAGCGCCATTACCGTGTCACCACTCTTGAAGCGGGTGACGCCGGAGCCAACCGCTGCAATCGTGCCGGCCACTTCTAACCCTGGAAGTTCCGAATGTCCTTTCGGAGCCGGATAGGCACCCTTGCGCTGCAAGACATCGGGCCGGTTAACGCCGCTCGCCGTAACTTTGATCAGAACCTGCCCGGGCCCCGCTTCAGGTACTGGCACGTCGCGCACCTGAAGCACGTCCGGTCCACCCTTGCCGGTAATGGTAACAGCCTTCATTGTAGCGGGGAGCGTTGGCATGGGCGGATGGACCTTATCAGTTTTTTACGTTTTGACTGATGCAACAGGGCGCGTCCCGGCACAAGGGCAGTGTGATTTTGCATCATAAGTGTTGGCGCGGCGGAGGATCACATGGACTGGGACGAAGCAAAGCAAAAACCCAAGACCGAGATCGGGGAACCGCTCTCCAACTTCGGCATTGCCGAACTCGAAACCCGCATCACCGCGCTCCAAGTCGAGATCGAGCGCGTCAAAGCGGAACTTGCCAAGAAGCGCGCGCACGAAGCGGCGGCCTCGGCTCTCTTTAAGTCGTAGTGGTTTCAAGTGCTGACGAGATGTATTGATCGTCGCGCATATTCGAACCGAATTGTTTGCAAGCGATCGCGCTCAGTTCTGCGCCCGGCGCCGCAAATATTGACAGGCCCTGTTCTCAAACGGCCGCAGCTTTAACCCCGGATTAAGTATGCGCGTTCATACTTCGGCTCATCCAGCCATCTGGATCGGCAAGCGGCTTACCCGCCGCTCTGTTTGACGCCTCCCTGTTGACTTCGAGCCGCTTCGCAAGACGCGGCTCTTTTTTTGCATTGTCCACAGGCATGACAAAAAGCGCCCCGTTTTGGGCCTTGTTGTTAACTATGGTGTTCTACGTTTAAATCGTGGTATTGGTAACTGGTCAGTTAGCGTTTGTGTCGTACAGGGTCATGAACAACAAGTATCGAGTCGATGGCACCCTCTCGGGTAGCCCTACAACCGTCTCCTTCGGCGAGCGGTTTCAATCTTCGGAACAATTCGATCACATCTTTAAAGAGGGGATGGCGCTCGTAGAGCGTACAGCCGCTTATCTCGATGGGCCCGGCCGTAAAGAAGCCAAGGCACTCGTGGGCGGAGCTGGTGTCCTCTATGCAACCGAAAGCATGCGTCTTACCACGCGGCTTCTCGATCTTGCATCCTGGCTGCTTATTCGCCGGGCCTTGAAAGAGGGTGAGATCACGGACGAGGAGGCGTCTAAAAAGCGCCGCCGGGTCAAGCTTCAAGCGTTCGGCCGCCCGGCTCACGTTAAAGGCTACGGCGATCTGCCCGATGGCTTCAAGTCGCTGATCGACGAAAGCTTTTCGCTACACGATCGGATCGTGCAACTTGATCGCGCCATGAGCGTCGGCGGCGATCCGGACGCTATGCGAGAGCGCCCAGAAAATCCAGTTGCACAGCAGTTGTCGATGCTGGAGCACGCCTTCAAGTTGAAGGCCAACTGACCCTTTGTCAGCCTCGTTGCGCTCTGAATTTGAAACTGCAAGAATTGAAAAAGGCCCGGGAAAACCGGGCCTTTGCCGTTTTGCGGTAAACGCGACGTGGACTGCGAGCCCAAATTAGAAGATGCCTTCGAATTTCTTCTTGAAGCGCGACAGACGGCCGCCACGGTCCATCAACTTTGTGTCGCCGCCGGTCCAGGCCGGATGGGTGTTTGGGTCGATATCCAGCGAGAGCGAGTCGCCCTCTTTGCCGTAGGTGGAATAGGTGACGAATTCCGACCCGTCCGTCATGACCACCTTAATCTGGTGGTAGTCGGGATGAATATCTGCGTCTTTCTTCATGGCACTCCGCCCTTGTTTCACGAATCAAACGCCCTGTCCGGGGCTTGATGACTCAAGTTGACCCGAATTCAGCCGGCGCGCCTTACGAATTCTCCAAATTTCAGGCCTCTCTCTAACCGAGATGGCACTGAGGCACAAGGGCGGGCGGAAGCCAAAATTGGCGCTTCCCAGCGTCTTGATGTCTCTTGAGTAGCCCCCCAGCCTAGGGCATGGTCCGCCTCACCTGCCCCAACCGGCCCCGAGCTGCTAGGAAATAGGCAGATTTCGATCTGGCAGGGCGTCGATTGTCTAGCCCTTTGCCTGCCAAATAGGGCCGTTTAGAGCCATGCAAAGCCAAAACTTGGGCCGAGCCCAGACCTCGAATGCCGCATCCGAAGAAGACGGCAAGAAGAGCCGGTCGCTTCGCCCCCTGCTCCAGCTCAAGCCGTATCTGCTCGCTCACAAGGCGATGCTTGTAGCGGCTGTTGCGGCGCTCGTTGTTTCGGCACTCGCCATGCTCAGTGTTCCGCTCGCCGTCCGCCGCATGATCGACAACGGTTTTGGTGCGCAGGATGGGCAGCTGATCGATAACTATTTTCTGACGCTTATCGGCATTGGTCTTGTGTTGGCGATTGCCAGTGCGTCGCGCTTTTACACGGTGAATTGGCTCGGCGAACGGGTCATCGCGGATTTGCGGGCCGACACGTTTGCACATCTTTCCCGGCTTGGAGCCGCGTATTTCGACAAGAACCACTCGGGCGAAATGATGAGCCGCCTGACGGCCGACACCACGCAAATGAAGGCGGCGGCGGGGACAGCGCTCAGCCAATTCGCGCGCAATGCCATCATGTTGATTGGTGCCTTGGCGATGATGTTCATTACCAGTCCGGGATTGTCTGCCCTCGTGCTGGTCGCCATTCCGATTATCGTTTTGCCGCTCGTCGGCATCGGCCGGGTGGTCCGCAAACTCTCCCGCCAGGCTCAGGATAGTCTTGCCGAGGCGTCTGCCTATGCAGCGGAAAACCTATCCGCGCACCGGACCATGCAATCCTTTGCCAACCAAGTGACAGTCAGCCGGCGCTTCGCCAAAGCGGTCGAACAATCGTTCGAAGATGCGCGCGTGCGCCTCAAGGCTCGTGCCTTTTTGACGGGGCTCGCTATTTTCCTAACGGTCGCCAGCGTCACTGGAGTCTTGTGGTACGGGGCATCTTCGGTCATCGCTGGGGAGATAACGGGTGGGCGCCTTGGCCAATTCGTGCTGTACGCTCTTTTTGCCTCGGGCGCCCTTGCCGAATTATCCGAAGTTTGGGGCGAAATGAGCCAGGCGGCGGGTGCCGCCGAGCGGATAGCTGAAATCCTCGCCGAAACGCCCGCGATTCGTTCGCCCGACAACCCAGTTTCGCTCCCAAAGCCTTCATTTGGCACTGTAGCGTTCGACAACGTGTCGTTCGCTTATCCGAGCCGCCCGGACGCGCCCGCGCTGAAGGCGGTCTCGTTCAAGGTTTCAAAGGGTGAAACCGTCGCGCTCGTTGGGCCGTCTGGCGCGGGCAAATCGACAATTTTCAGTTTGTTGCTGCGCTTCTACGATCCTCAATCGGGGATAGTGAGCGTCGATGGCGTGCCCGTGCCGCAAGCGGCTCTCGATGAACTTCGGGCCCGTATTTCCGTGGTGCCGCAAGACGTTGCTCTCTTTGCTGATACGGTTGCGGAGAATATCCGCTACGGAAGCCCTAGCGCAACTTCGAGCGAAGTTCGTCAAGCTGCCACTGCTGCCCAGGCCGACGGTTTTATTCGCGCACTGCCAAAAGGTTACGATACCAAACTCGGCGAACGCGGCATCACTCTTTCAGGCGGTCAACGCCAGCGTATAGCCATTGCCAGGGCAATTCTGCGCGATAGCCCGATCTTGCTTTTGGACGAAGCCACGAGTGCTCTCGATGCGGAAAACGAAATTGCCGTGCAACGCGCACTTGAGGGGGTCATGAAAGATCGCACCTCGATTGTGATCGCCCACCGCTTGGCCACGGTTCAGAAGGCTGATCGTATACTAGTGTTGGACGCAGGTAGAATTGTTGAATCGGGTACGCACGCCGAACTCCAGCGAAAGGGGGGTGTCTACGCCCGGCTCGCGGATCTGCAATTTGGGCGCGAAGCCGCCGAGTAAGCTGAGCGCGACCTGCGCAGTAAGGTTGTTGCTTTCCACGTTAACCCTGGAAATGCCAAATCTCCGAGCGGCGTGGCAGAATTCCACTGCTCTCAACCAATTTGAGAACATTCCCACCTCAGGGCTTTGATTAGCAGCTACTACGGGGCACACTTAGTCTGTCTCGTGCCATGGGGCGTGTTCGTATAGATGTTCCGCGTACTGTTTCGAATCCTTTTGACCGCAAGCGTCTCGCTCATCCTGGTGCAATCGGCCAGCCGTGCGGCAGGGTCCCTCACAACGCCGGCAGCCGTCAGTTTGAATGCCGGCATGCTGCAGGCGATCGGACTGCCGTCAGATTTTGCTACCGTGATTGATAACAAGCTGGCTTTTCGCCGGGATGCTGCCGAAAGCGAAACCCAAAAAGCTTGGCTGGCACAGCTCAAGTCGTTTTACGGATCGCGATCGGGTGTGCCCGTTTGGGTCGATAGCCAAGGTTTCAATGCGTTTTCGCAACCGGCAGCAGTGGAACTGGCCAACGCCGGCGATTGGGGCTTAACCGCCTCGGATTTCCCTGTTCCTCCGCTTGCAGCGGATATCGCGTCGCTCGAAAATTTGGCCGACGCGGAGATTGCGTTTTCTCTCACTGTTGTCGAATACGCCGATCAAGCGCGCGGCGGGCGCATCGATCCTTCCGCGCTCAGCCTTTGGCTCGATCATCCACCAGTCACGACTTTTGCAACCGGTGTGATGATCGAAATAATATCAAATGCCGACGCAGGGGACGCGCTGCGAAACATGCACCCGCAAGCGCCCGCGTTCGAATCTTTGCGCCAAGCCTATTTGGCAATGCGTCAGGAAATTCTTTCGCCGGCGCCCCCCGATCCGGCAACCATTCTAGCGCCAGGTCCAAAACTCAAAGTGGGGCAGTGGCATCCCGATGTCGTGCTGGTCAGGCAGCGCATTGGAACTCCTGCGCCCGCAGGATTTGAATCGCAATTCGATGAGGACTTGGCCAGTGCGCTCCATGATTTCATGTCGAAGGCGCGCGCCCGCGCGCGCTGGGGTGTTATTGACGATCGGGTCCGGGACGTCATCAACAAGCCGCCGCCGCCGCCCAAGAAAAGCGACCTCGATCAGATTGTTGCCAACATGGAACGCTGGCGCTGGGTTCCCGCCGATCTCGGCCGGCTGCATATTTGGAACAATCTGCCCGAGTATTTGACGCGCGTCTTCAAGGATGGTTCGCTCATTCACGAAGAGCGCATCATCATTGGCCAGCCAGACACGCAGACTCCTGTTTTTTCGGCGCCGATGAGACAAGTCGTGTTTCAGCCGGAATGGGGCGTGCCGCCATCGATAAAAATCAACGATCTGCTGCCAAAATTGCAGGACGGGGATTTTGAAGTCCTCAATCGGCGCGACATGCGCATCCTCGGCACCAGGGGCCAGGAACTCAATCCTGAGCGTTTCAATTGGGATAAAGTCGACATTCGCGACGTCGGCATCTACCAGAGAGCAGGCGACGCTAATCCGCTTGGGCTCGTTAAGTTCCTATTTCCGAACAAGCACCACGTTTACATGCACGACACGAACAATCGCGCCCTTTTCAAGCACAACGATCGCACGTTTAGCCACGGCTGCATTCGCGTCAAAGACCCGCAAAAATTTGCCGAGCTTATTCTCGGCGAAGACCAGGGCTGGGACAAAAAGAAGGTCGAGAAGAACCTTTTGGATTGGGACAAGCCGAGCAACAAAATTGATCTTGTTCGTCCGATCCCGGTTCATAACGTCTATTTCACGCTTGTTCCGGGCGAAGACGGCAAGCTGAAAAAGCTTGAAGACATCTACGGCCACGACAAACGCATTATTCAAGCTCTTTCGGGCGTTCCCGCGCAACGTATTGCCGCAAACGATCCGGCGCGCAATCAGCAACGCGAGCTGGACGAAGCAGCGCCCCCGCTCGTGAAACAGCATTTGCGGGCCAACGGGCAAAAGAAATCCGTAGACGATGACGACGAATAGGCCGGCCTAACTAAGGGAAATTCGCGCGCGCTCATTTCGATGAAACGCTGTCTGCCACCTGCAACGTTCCAGGCGTGCTACCGGTTCGTTAGCTTCAGTTCGATGCGGCGGTTCTTCATCAGGGCTTCGTCGGATGTGCCAGCTTCGATCGGCTGGAATTCGCCATAGCCAGCCGCGACCAGGCGGTCCGGCGGCACACCCTTCGAGATCATATACTTGACGACGGACGACGCGCGCGCGGTCGATAGCTCCCAGTTCGACGGGAATTGCGGACTTGAAATGGGCCTCGGGTCGGTATGTCCGTTGACCTGCAGAGCCCAATCGATTTCTGCCGGGATTTGCCTTTCAAGTTCGCGAATGGCGTTGGCAAGTTGCTCCATGGCGTTGGCGCCTTCCAACGTGAGGGTTGCCGATCCGGACGGGAACAGCACTTCGCTTTCAAACACAAAACGGTCGCCGACAACGCGGATGTCCTTGCGGTCCTTCAAGAGATCGCGCAACCGGCCGAAAAAGTCGGAGCGGTAGCGCTGCAATTCCTGCACCTCGCGTGCGAGGGCGGAGTTGAGGCGGGCACCCAGATCCTTGATGGTCTTGTCGCCGTCGGTCGATTTCTTTTCAGACGCCTCAAGCGCATCGTTAAGTGCCGCAATTTGCTGCCGCAGCGCCAACATCTGCTGATTGAGCAAATCGACTTTGGCCAGCGCTTCGTTAGAGACGGTCTTTTGCGCGTCGAGGTCGGCCGAAAGAGTGGAAATGCGCCCTTCTGCGAGCTTTGTCTTCTCATCGGCACTGAGACCCGTTCCGGCGAGCTTGGCGTTTTCATCGCGAAGTGTTGCAAGTGAAGCCTGCAGGGCTGCCATTTCGTCTTCGGCGCTTTTGGCTTTGCCTTTCTCAAGATTTAGAATGCTCGTCAATTCGCTGATTTGGCGCGTCAGGCGCTTCAACGCGCTGTCCTTGCCGCTTACTTCTTCGGCGGCAAAATACTGCGCGATCATGAAGATCGACATTAACAACGTGACGACGAGCAGCAGCGTCGATAGCACGTCGACGTAGGCGGGCCAGAACTCGCCATACTCGGCACTACGTCTACTGCGGCCGCGCGCCATCGGCTGCTAACTCCTCGGCTTCATGTTGCTGGCGAGGCTCTTCAGCATGTTGGCGACTTCGGTTTGCTGAGAGGCTTGCTCATCCACCCATTCGCGCACAACCTTCTGCTCGGCGCGCATTTGGCTGACCAGCTGATTGACGCCACGTGCGAGATCGCGGACTTCGTCGCCGGCGGGTGCCGCACTTCCAGCAAGAATTGGGGGAGGCGCGATGGGCTGCTCGCCGAGCCTGTTGGAGAATTCCTCCAACGCGCGCTGCATATCGACCACGGCGCTGAGCAACTGGCGATTGACGAAGTCAGACGACGCCGAGCCGGTTGCACCGGACGGGGTCAATTCGGTGATCCCAGAGAGCCATTCTTCGAGTTCGTTGTAAAACCGGTTATGGGCGTGGCTTGCCTGAAGTTCCAGGAAACCGAGAACCAGCGAACCCGATAGTCCCAGAAGCGAGGCTGAGAATGCGGTGCCCATGCCCTTGAGCGGCGCGGCAAGGCCGGCTTTAAGCTCTCCGAACAGTTGCGCGTTATCGGACCCTTGCGTTCCGAGTGACTCGATCGCTTTGCCAACCGACTGAATTGTTTCAAGCAGGCCCCAGAATGTTCCAAGCAATCCGAGAAATACGAGCAGGCCAACTAGATAGCGGCCTGTGTCGCGCGCTTCGTCCAATCGCGAGCCAATTGAGTCCATGAAAGAGCGCATGGCGGCGGTCGAGAGGGAGAGGACGCCGGTGCGGTCGCGGAGCATTGTCGCCATCGGAGCAAGCAGAACAGGTTTGTGTGCGATAGATAATCCCGGGTCGGCGATGCGGTAAGCGTTCACCCAGCGGATTTCAGGATAAAGCCGGATGACCTGCCGGAATGCGTAAATGATGCCGAGGGCCAGCACGCCGAGAATGAGGCCGTTCAGTCCCGGGTTCGTCAAAAGCGAACGCTGAAGCTGTTCGAACAGAATGGCGGCAAGAAAACCAACGAGTGTGAGGAAGATGACCATGCGTAAGAGGAACACACCCGGCGGGGTCAGACGGCGGGCAATGGGCGCGATTGCGGCATCCCCCTGGCGCTTTTTTGCCATGCGTCGTCCTCCCGGAACAATATTCCCCCAGCGTCCCCGCCGCCGGACCATAGCGCAAGGGGCATGTTATCCAAAGGCAATGGCAGCGAAAACCGGCAAGATCAAGCCGATGCAAGGCGAAATCCGGCGAACTTCGCTTAGGCTTAAGGCTTTTGTGGTGCCGAGCCGACGAGCGGCATCAATGCTTTGATTAACGTGCCGTTCGATGCGATCACATCGCCGCTCTCAAGCATGGTATCGTTGCCGTTCAAATCGCTGACAAATCCGCCTGCTTCGCGCACCATCACAATGCCGGCGGCAAGATCCCAGGGCTTTAAGTTTCGCTCCCAATAGGCGTCGAAGCGCCCGGCGGCTATAAATGCCAGATCGAGTGCGGCGGACCCTGTGCGGCGGATACCTGAGACTTCGCGCATGACCGTTTCCATCTCATGCAAGAATTTTGTATGCCCGGGGCGGCCGCGATGGGGGATGCCGGTTGAGACAAGTGCGTCGGCAATCGATTTGCGGTTGGCGACGCGTAAGCGCCGGTCGTTGACAAAGGCGCCTTTGCCTTTTTCCGCCGTGAACAGTTCATCGCTCGCGGGATTGTAGATGACGCCCGCGACGAGCACGCCGTCGCGTTCGAGACCGATGGAAATGGCAAACATCGGGTTCGAGTGCAAGAAATTCGTGGTGCCGTCGAGCGGATCGACGATCCAGCGATGCGTTTTGTCGGCGCCTTCGACAAGGCCGCGCTCTTCCATGAGAAAGCTGTAGGCGGGCCGGGCCCTGTTCAGCTCCTTAAAGATAATCTCTTCGGCCTTGGTGTCGGCGATAGAAACGAAGTTCGCCGGGCCCTTGACCGAGACTTGCAACTGCTCGACTTCGCCGAAGTCGCGGATCAGGCTGCGCCCCGCTTTGCGCGCGGCGGTGATCATGACGTTGAGGAGAGGTGAAACAGGCATCGTGTGGTGGTCCGCGAATTCGTGGCCGGCGCCGTTGTGCCGGATGAGCGGTGACTAGCGGCTTATCCACCTCATGTCCATCCTGTGACAAGGCGGACGGCGGCCTTGGCTTCTCCTGCGTTAATGCTTTACTCGAAGGGTTGCACCTGGATGCGGTCGGCCCAATCGGAGGCGGCTTTCTCAGCGGCAGTACGTTCCGTCTTCGAAAGCTTAGCTACCATCTCGTCAAGCGCCGCATCTTCGACGCCGTTTTTCTTGGCGATAAGGCGCCATTTGGCGGCTTCGATCAGATTTTTGTCCTTGCCGACGCCTTCGAGGTGAATATAGGCAAGCCGGTTTTGAGCGCCAGCGATGCCCTTCTCAGCCGCCGCTTTCATGTAGCCAATGGCCTTGGGTTCATCGCGCGTTAGCCCCAGTCCTTTGAGAAGTAACACGGCATAATCGTACTGCGCGGCATCGTGACCCTGTTCTGCCGCCCTCGACAGCCAGCGTCCTGCTTCCAGCGCATCGGGTTGGACGCCTTCGCCGCGTTGATACATGGCTGCCAAATCATACTGGGCCTGCGCGATGCCTTTTTCGGCGGCGTATTGGATGTGCTGAAAAGCACGGTAGGGATTTTCCGGTTTGCCATCGCCTTTGAGGAATAAGAGCCCCAAATTGTAATTCGCTGCCGCGTGACCAGTCAGCGCTGCCTTTTCAAAGAGTGCAGCCGCCGCGTTGCGGTTCTTCTCGATGCCGCGTCCCTCGGCCAGCATCAAGGCAAGCGAGAACATGGCCGGCACGTCGCCAAGCTCTGCCGCGCGTGTGTACCAATTGGCTGCCGACTTTTCATCCTTGGCGACGCCGAGGCCCTCTTGATAAATCCGCGCTATGAGCGTGTGGGCCGTCGCTTCGCCTTTCGCGGCAGCAGCTTCAGCTAATTTCAGAGCCGTCAGATACTGGCCTTGATCGAATGCCGTGTAGGCCGCGTCGTCGCCGGTCGGAGGAACAGTCGAGGGAATGATTTTTTTCAGTGCTCCGGAGCCTTGTGCGGCGGCAGCAGCAGCAGGCTTGGCTCCAGGCGAAGCTTTCTTAGCAGGTGTTACTTCGGTTTTTCCAAACCACGAGCTGCTTTCCGAATAGGCGGGAGACGACATGTTCAAGGTCCAGCCGATGAAGGCTGGTCCAATGACCGCTAAGGTTATCGCAGATCTCAAACGCATCAGACGATCTCCTTGGCGCCAGCAACGGCGGCCGCGAACGCCCGTACTTTATCACGCGCGATATCAGGCGCATCGGATGCCTTGATCGTCACAGCGACGAAGTCGGCGCCAGCGGCGGCTAGCTGCGCGGCGGCTGCAGTATCCGCAGCGTCAAACGCGACACACGGTATTTCAAATAATTCGTTCCACCACGAGACAAGGACTTGCTGCCGTTCCGCAGCGGTAGCGCGATCTTCGACGTGAGGCGGAATGCCGAAGGCGACGTAATCTGCGCCTGCCTCGCCCAATGTCATGGCGTCGTCACGCGAGCGGCCTGCGTCGACACCGATCAGGAAGCGCTCTCCGAGTATATTGCGCGCTTCTGCAAACCGCTCAGCCTGGTTCTTTGACCAAGTGAGATGCACGCCGTCGGCACGCAACTGCCGCGCAAGGCTAGCGTCGTCGGCAATCAATGCGGCGATGTTCTTTGCCTGCAGAAGTTCTATAATTGTGTTTGCAAAAGGCACATCGACTGGACGGTCCTGAGTTGGTGAAATGAGAACGCTCGCGAAGGGCGCGGCGCTGAGTGCCGCATCAAGCGCGGCGCTGGATTTCGCACGGCCCTTTTCTTCGATTTCGAGCACAAGGTAGAGTTCGGTCGGGATCAAGCTAAGGCCTCCGGTCGTGTTATGGCTATTGAAGCCTATTGAGGCAGAAAGAAGAAGTACCGTGCTCAAGCATTAACCTCTTGTTAATACGTCGAGTCTTCCAGGCCACACCGCGACTATTTCACAGCCCTTGGTCATTCGGCAGTTTACCGCCGCGCCAAGTGCAGTCATTGTTGGTTCTGGTCTTGGCGGTGAGAACTCCAATCCGCCATTTTGCGGGCAGAGATGGACGCGTTACGGCACAATGTATTTTCGACAAGTGAATGCTGAGGGTGGGAGTGTAGTGACGATGAGCACGGTAAAGGCCGGGGGCTGGCCAATTCTGTTTGCGGCGATTGCAGCGCCGTTGGCGTACTTGGCAAATCCAGCAAATGCCGAGCCAGAGATCAATTCTAACGCTACGCCTTCAACAGTCACATTACCATCAGGTACCACGACCTTTTACGGTTATGGTTCTTCTTCAAATCCGGCGAGCGCTCCAGCAGTTGTGGTGGCCGCGCCCAGGGAGCCCGTTCTCGAAGCAGCAATCCGCAAACTCGACGATAAAGGGTTTGCCTCAAAAACGAACGCGGACGACAGAGCGGCTCTCACAGCCTTCTATCAAAGTCGCGGTGCGCCGCTGTGGGTCGCGGACGGCGCATTCAGCAACCGTGCCACGGCCGTCGTCGCCGAGATTAAGAAGGCAGACGATTGGGGCCTGCTCGCATCCGCTTTCGAGCTTCCGGACCTCGCGACCGGCGCTTTACCAGAGGCACTTGGCGAGGCCGAAGCTCGCTTGTCTCTCGCCGTGCTGAAATATGCGCGCCACGCGCGCGGCGGCCGTATCGAGCCGCTTTCGATCAGCAACATCTGGGACATGAAGCCAACACTGAAAGATCCCAAGTCCGTCCTTGCGGAGATCGCGGACAACCCGGCGCCGGACGCGTATCTAACATCGCTGCACCCAAAACACGCAGGCTTCCACAATCTGCGCCAGGCACTACTGAAAATGCGCGGACCGCAGGAACCTGAGAAGATCGATGACGCATTGAAGATCAAGCTGCCAACTGACGGCACGATCAAGCCCGGTGCCGAGCACGCCGACATCTCGTTGCTGCGCAAGCGATTGAAGCTCGAAGCCAACTCCGCGTCGAACGATACGCTCTACGACGCGCGTCTGGAAGCGGCCGTTAAAGCCTTTCAAGCCGAGAACGGGATCAAGGCCAACGGCATTTTAAACGCCAAGACGCGAAGCGCGTTGAATCGCGAAGGCGAGCCGAAGAAGACCGACACTTCGCGTGGTGCCGACCGCATCGTCATCAATATGGAGCGCTGGCGCTGGCTGCCGGAAGAACTCGGCCCGATGCACGTGATGAATAATATTCCGGAGTTCATGGGGCGCGTTAAAAAAGGCGAGCAGACGATTTGGGAAGAAAAGATCATTGTCGGCCTGCCGACGTGGCCGACTCCCATTTTGTCCTCAAGTATGCAGTTCGTGATTTTCAATCCCGAATGGGGCGTGCCGGATGGCATCAAGGTCAAGGAACTTCTGCCGCGTTTGAAGCGCGCTTCAGGCAACGGCGGCGGCGGGTTCTTTGATCAGTTGTTTGGCGGCGGTTCTTCAAGCGGCGGGGCGCGTGTGCTCGCAGCTTATGGTTTAAAGCCAAGCATCAACGGCCGGCCGGTCGATGCCAATTCCGTCGATTGGAACAGGGTCGATATCCGCAGCTTCAGTTTTGTGCAGCCATCGGGCGGGCAGAACCCGCTTGGCACCGTGAAATTCCGCTTTCCCAATCGCCATGACGTCTACATGCACGATACGACACAGCGCGGGCTGTTTGCTCAGTCGTACCGCGCGTTGAGCCATGGCTGCATCCGCGTCGAAAACCCGCGGAAACTCGCGGAAGTCCTGCTCGGCGAAGACAAGGGCTGGTCGTCTCAAAAGGTGGGATCCATGTTCTCGGGAGGCGGCGGATCGAACGAAGTGACGCTCGCCAAGGAAGTTCCGGTCTATCTAACGTACTTCACCGCGAGTGCCGACAGCGATGGCAAGATCAGATCGTTCGGCGATCTCTACGGGCATGACAGCCGCGTGATGCAAGCGCTGGCCGGCCGCGCCGTCAAATACGATGCGCCCGATCATTCAAACGACGATGATGCCGTGGCAGAGGCATCCGGCGAATACGTTCCGGCAGCGGGTCCGAACACCAAGAAGAGCGGCACCAAGAAAGCACCTCAGCAAGCCTCGCGCCGTCTTCAAAACGAAACGGCAGGCGATATTCTTTCGAATGCGCTCTCGGGTTTGTTGTCGAACTGAACTCACTCTCCCCGTCTTGGCGAAGCCAAGCTCCACATGGACGGGGAGAAGGTCGCTACGCCGCCTTCTCGAGCTTCGCGTCCCATTGGCCGAGAGCCGCAAGACCGTTCATCTTGGCGCGATGGGCAAAGGCACGCTGGCCAGCCGCCACGTTTTCAGTCTTGCCACCCCAAGCCGAAAGTGCCGCAGCTTGCAGCGCCCGCCCGTACGAGAACGTCAGCGCCCAAGGCAAACCGCCGATGGCGTTCATGAGGCTCAAGTGCTCGGTTGCTGCCTGATCGGATTGACCGCCCGACAAGAATGCGATTCCCGGAACGGATGAGGGCACGGTGGCTTTGAGGCATTTCACGGTTTTCTCGGCGACCTCGGCGGCGCTCGCCTGCTTTGTTGATTTCTGACCCGCGATGATCATGTTAGGCTTTAAAATGATGCCTTCGAGGTTGACGCGCGCGTCATAGAGTTCGCGGAACACGGCGCGCAGCGTCCACTCGGTGACGCGGTAGCACTCGTTGATGTCGTGTGAAGAATGCTCGCCGTCCATCAGAACCTCGGGTTCGACGATGGGCACGATGCCGGCTTCCTGGCAGAGGCTAGCGTAACGCGCGAGCGCGTGCGCGTTGGCCTTGACGCAGTTCCATGTTGGGCAGCCGTCGGCAATCGTGATCACCGCGCGCCACTTCGCAAAGCGGGCGCCAAGCTTGTGATATTCCGCGAGCCGTTCGCGCAGGCCGTCGAGGCCCTCGGTCACGGTCTCGATTTTTGCCGTCGGGCCGGCTAGTGCCTTAGCACCCGTGTCGACCTTGATGCCGGGGATGGAGCCTGCGGCGCGCATGATGTCGACGAGCGGCGTGCCGTCCTTGGCTTTCTGGCGGATTGTCTCGTCATAGAGGATGACGCCGGAGACGTGGTTCTTCATGGCGTCGGTTGAGCGAAACAACATCTCGCGATAGTCGCGGCGCGAATCGTCCGTCGAAACGGTGTTGATCTTGTCGAAGCGCTTTTTGATGGTGCCGGAGCTTTCATCCGCTGCGAGGATGCCTTTGCCGGGTGCCACAAGCGCGCGGGCGATGTCTTCTAGTGTTTCTGGAAGTTTGGCGGTCATAAGGGCCTCCGGATGGGCGCACGATTGAATGCTTCGGCGCTTGAGATAGCGCGGTCTGCCGCCCCCTTCCAGCCCCCTCGAAGGCCGCAGGGCGGGAAAGCTCTGAATATCGTAAGGGAAATTGTCTGGAAGCCTAGGGGTGCTCCAAAAATGGAGCACCCTGGTGCAGAAATTTATGCAACCAACAGCCTACTTTCTTGCCTATGCTTTTGTCCGCGTGTTTTTCATGCGGGCAGGTCCGAACGGGGTGGTTTAGATGGCAAGGAAGATATTCTTTAGTTACGCGCGGGCGGATCAGGAGTTTGCGCTGAAGCTGGCGCAAGACCTGCGCGCGAAGGATATCGATTTGTGGGTCGATCAACTGGATATAGGGCCGGGCGTGCGCTGGGACAGCGCGATCGAGGACGCGCTTAAGGCCGCGTCTACTCTTCTTCTCGTGCTCTCGCCCGCATCTGTGGTGAGCGACAACGTGCTGGACGAAGTCGGTTACGCGCTCGATCATGGCAAGTCGATTGTGCCGGTGCTATTTCAAGAGTGCGACGTGCCATTGCGTCTTCGGCGATTGCAACGGATTGATTTCACGCGCGATCACGCGGCGGCGATGGCCCGGTGTTTGGGGGAATTGCGGAGGTTGGTGGCGGACGGAAAGGTGTCTGACCCTGCGGGTCTGACACCTGGCTCCGGCGGCACGGGTTTGACATCTGGCTCCGGGGTCAAGGTTCTTCAGGGTGTTAGACCCGGAGGGTCAGACACCAGTCACACCGCACAGCTGCGCGCGGACGGCGCAATTCGCGTCGTTGTTGGCTCGGGAGCGAATGATCGCGAGCAGTGGATTGTGCCGGGCAGCGGCAAGACAACGTGGTTCAAGGATTTTGAACAAGGCCCCGAGATGGTGGTGGTTCCACATGGAGGGTTCTTCATGGGTTCATTGTATTACGGCAGTGAAAAGCCGCCACATTTTGTTGGGTTTGCTCGACCCTTCGCTGTTGGCAGGTTTCCGTTGTTGATCAGTCAGTGGGTTGAGATCATGTTGGAATGCCAATCCTTCGCGAATCAGAACAGCGATGGACCTGCCGCTCCAGTAACTTGGAATGATGCCGTAAGGTTTGCAGAACGGCTTTCCTCAATGACAGGTAAGTCCTACCGTCTACTCTCCGAGGCAGAGTGGGAATACTGTGCAGACGCTGGCACGTGGGACGATAGCGTCGCGATGATCTTGAGTCACGCCAACGACAGCGTTGAGTCTGGGCGCCCAGCTCTTTCAAAGACTGAGCCAAATGATTGGGGACTGCGTGGACTGTATCACAGTTTTCGCGAGTGGTGTTCCGATGATTGGGTCGCGAACTACGTAGATGCCCCTAGGGATGGATCGAGTCGCCGAAGGTCTAGAGTCAAAAAGAAAGTTACGCGGGGAGGGCTATTATTTAAGCAGGGCGAGTCGACAAGGGCCGAGGAAAGAAGCTGCGCTGATCCGTCTAACGCGTCTGACAACATCGGCTTCCGCGTCGCCCGCGATCTGGAGTGAGAGCGGCTTCTGCCGCTACCCAGCCCGCTCATCCTCCGGCCACAGCACGTCGAGGGCGAACGAGTGGGCTTCGAAAGGCGGCGCGGTCACCAGATCGGCGTCCTTGTATGCCGCCAAACGCAGCCAGTTTGCGCCGGTCAGCGCCATCACCTCAAGCGTCAGCGCATCCGGATCGACGAGCCAGCAATGCCCGACGCCGTGGGCCGCGTAGATGGCGAGCTTGTCGGTGCGGTCGATGCGGGCGGTCGAGGGCGAGAGCACTTCGGATATCCAATCGGGCGCGGTCTCGAAGTAGGCCGTCTCCGGCAGTTTGGGCAGACGTTCGCGCCGCCATCCGGCGATGTCGGGCACCACGACGTGCGGCCCCAGATGCAACTCGGGTTCATCCAGGATGATCCAGCCGCCGGGTCCACCGCGCCCTTTTTGGAAAGGCCCAATCATCTCAGCGCCGAGCACCGACGCTGCCAGGCTATGCCGCGGCGCGGGGCGGGGATGCGTGTGCAGCACGCCATACAGTATTTCGCCGACGACATGCGGCGGAAGTGCCTCGATGTCGGCGTAGGTCGCTGGGCGGGTTCGCGTAATGGCTGTCATGGCAGGCAGCCTAGCACGCTGGCCCGCGCGGCTCAAACCCCGCCTATATCAACTTCCCCATCGCCACCGCCGTATCGGCCATGCGGTTGGAGAAGCCCCACTCGTTGTCGTACCAGCACAGCACGCGCACGAGGGTGCCGTCCATGACCTTCGTCTGGTCGAGGTGGAAGATCGACGAGCGGGGATCGTGGTTGAAGTCGGACGACACGTTCGGCTGATCGGTGGTGCCGAGGATACCCTTAAGTTGGTTCGATGCCGCAGCTTTGATCACGGCCGCGTTGATCTCGGCAACCGTGGTTTCGCGCTTCGAAATGAATTTGAAATCGACTACCGAGACGTTGGGCACCGGCACGCGGATGGCGGTGCCGTCGAGGCGGCCGTTCAGCTCTGGTAACACAAGGCCGACCGCCTTAGCGGCGCCCGTTGAGGTCGGGATCATCGACAAGGCGGCGGCGCGGCCGCGATAGACGTCCTTGTGCATCGTATCGAGTGTCGGCTGGTCGCCGGTGTAGGCGTGGATCGTGGTCATGAAGCCTTTGTCGATGCCGACGAGGTCGTTTAACACCTTGGCAACGGGGGCCAGGCAGTTCGTCGTGCACGAAGCGTTCGAGACGATCAGGTGATCTTTCGCTAGCTTGTCGTGATTGACACCAAAGACGACGGTCAAGTCGGAATTCTCGCCAGGGGCCGAAATCAAGACGCGCTTTGCGCCGGCGGTGAGATGTGCGGCCGCTTTGTCGCGGGCGGTAAAGATGCCGGTGCATTCGAGCGCGATTTCGACGCCCATGGCTGCGTGAGGAAGCTCAGCCGGGTTTTTGATGGCCGTTACCTTGATCGGGCCGCGGCTGACGTCAATTGTGTCGCCTGCAACTGTCACGGTATGAGGAAAGCGGCCATGCACGCTGTCGAAGCGCAACAGATGAGCATTCGTCTCAACGGGGCCAAGGTCGTTGATCGCGACGACTTCGATATCCTTCCGGCCGCTCTCAACAATCGCGCGCAGCACGTTGCGGCCAATCCGGCCAAAACCGTTGATCGCGACCTTAACAGCCATATCGTGTCCTCCGGAGGATAATCTCGTTTTCGAGAATGGATTACTCAGTTGCTTCTAAGCCACGGCCGAGCGCTCCGGCCAGCAACGCGCGCCATTAACGGGAGCCGTCATATCCCTGTCAATGCGTCAATCGGGGCACATTCGCAACAACGTTTCCAACTGATCCTATCGGCTTTCCACGATCAGGATGGTCTTGTCACAGGTCCTTGGTTGACGCGGTTCGCTTCCGGCACGTATCGTGCGCTCACGCGGGCCAGTTGGCCGTCCTGTCTGCGAGTGGTACGGGACGGTGATCGGAAGTAGGCAATGGCTGAACGCAACACAGCGAAAAGTAAGCGCAGCGACGCTGGGAAAGCCGCGCCCAAAGCGGGTCATAGGGTAGATCCCGCCACGGAAAACGCGCGCCTAGAGGCGGAACTTGCCGCCGCACGTGCCAAAATCGCCGAGCTTGAGCAAAAACACGAAGAAATCGTCAATCGCATTGATTGGGTTATCGATTCGCTGCATAACCTCGATTCTTGATGTGCTTTCACGAGTCGGGGGAGCGGCGGATATGCGCCGGCAGAGCCGTTGGCCCAGGTTGCCATCACCTTCAATAAACGATCGTACCGCTTCGAATGCGGGGATGCCGACGTCGAGCGGCTGGAAGCGGTTGCCAATTATCTCAAGATCAAACTCGACGTGTTGATGCGCGAGCACGGGCAAGCGGGAGACGAGCGCCTGGTGCTGATGGCGGCCCTCATGATTGCCGACGAGTTATTCGATGCGCGCGCCGATATCGACGAATTGCTCGAAGACGGAACCGAAAAACTCAAATCCGTCGCGGAGAATGCCAAGACTCCAAAAGAGGCTGGCCGAAGTGACAACGGGCGCAAAACAGGGTCGTGAGCGGCGGAGCGGCCCGTTTAATGTGTAAGTTCTGGCGGCCGAAGCGTTTCACACATGCTTGATGACCTGCGTTTCAAAATTGTTGCCTGGGGCCGCGTCCTCAAATCGGAAATTGTAGTGCTCGCCTCCGCTGTGCGGGACCCGCGCACGCCGGTGCTCGCAAAGTTACTGGGTTTTTTTATCGTCGCCTACGCTTTGAGCCCTATAGATCTCATTCCCGATTTTATTCCAGTGCTCGGGTATCTCGACGAGTTAATTCTGTTGCCGATTGGCCTGTGGGCGGTGCGGCGCATGATCCCGGCTGAGGTTCTGGCAGAGCACCGGGCACGCGTGGAACCCGGCGCCAGGTTGCCGTTAAACAAGACGGCTGCCGTGGTCATTGCCGCGATTTGGCTCGTGACGCTGGCTGCCGTTAGCCACTGGTTGTGGGATTTGGGCGGGTGGACCTGGATTTCCTGACGCCGATCCACTACATCGAAGAGGCTGCGGGGCTCGTTAGGGGCAAATGACCCGGGGGCCTATAAGATCCGCAAGGGTGCTGTCTCTGGCCGGAGCCGTGGTTCCGGACATATGGTGCCCACCTACACTCGTAGGGACCACGCGGGATCATGATCCCGACGGCC
>JANMNH010000064.1:0-9416 GCA_031373745.1 Hyphomicrobium sp.
GTTTTTCTTTTATTCCGCGCGCGTGGCGGGGTTTATGCTGGCTGTTTTTGTGGGGTTGGTTTTTGTCTAAAACCCCCTCCCCCCTTTAATTTGCCCGGTTATGGGGTTGTGGGCTTGGGTGTGGGCCCGCCACTTGTTCAAACGTGTTGCCGCCCCTCACCCCAACCCTCTCCCCGTAAGGACGGGGAGAGGGAGACGCGGGCTTGACCACAAGTAGCCGCGCGGCGTCCCGGGGCGAGGCGGGCCGGAGCGCTATGAGGTCGTCGGGCAGGTGGAAATCAAAAAGGTCGGTGCGCATAGTGGTGATCCGGGCGAGGGCGGCGTGTTATTCTTAAGGGAGGCGACTAGCACCCTGCCCCTTTACGGGCAATGTTCAGTTCCTGGAAAAAGTGAAGGGACGGAGACCCACGAAGCTCTTGCGGGGCGGCGCAAACAGTTGCAGCAATAGAGCGCAACTCATTGCAAACCGGTCCGACAACTCATTGGGAGGCCACCATGGCGAAAGAACAACGTTCGACCAAAGAAAAGCGCAAGCCGAAGAAGGCAGCCGGCGACAAGAAGAAATAGGCGTCACACGTTTTGACGGCCGCGCCACGCGAGCGCGGAGACGACAGCAACGGCGAGCCAGCTTGCGATGAGCAGGCTGCCGCCGGTTGGTGCGGCAAGCGGAAAGATGTGACGTCCGGCAAGCGTGTTCAACGCGATGTCGCCGCTAAAGAGCGCGACCGCCGCAAGCATGAGTGCGGCGACTGTGCAGTAGCGGCTGGGCTGTGAGACGCGCGTCGCCATGGCTGCGATGGCAACGGCGGCACCTGCGTGGATCATCAGCATCGTAGCGGCCGTCGCGAGCGCGGGGCTGTCAACTTTGTGAGCGGCAACGGCCGCGAGAGCCACGCCCGCGGCACCGGCAAGACCGCCGAGCGCACAAATGGCAAAGGGCGCAACTGACGCCGCACCCTTTTCGATTGGTTGATTGGATGGGCTCACTTCACGTCCGCCGCGACGCGTACTGATACCATTTTGTCGGGGCTTTTCGGCGGCTCGCCGCGCGCCAGCTTATCGACGTTGTCCATGCCTTCGATGACCTTGCCCCATGCGGTATATTGCTTGTCGAGGAAGGTGGCGTCGTCCAGGCAAATGAAGAACTGGCTGTTGGCCGAATTCGGCATCGACGAACGCGCCATGGAGCACACGCCCCGCACATGCGGTTCGGTGTTGAACTCGGCGGCTAAGTTTGGGTGTTTCGACTGGCCCGTGCCGCGCCCCTGCGGACAACCGGTCTGCGCCATAAAGCCTTCGATGACGCGATGAAACACGATGCCGTCGTAGAAGGTTTCGCGCGCGAGAAGTTTGATGCGCTCGACGTGCTTGGGTGCGAGATCGGGGCGCAGTTGGATGACAACTTTGCCTTTGCTGGTTTCAACGATCAGCGTGTTCCCGGGGTCTTTGTAGACGGCCATTTGAGACGTTCCTTGTTAAATTTTTGTGCCGGAATTCCCTCTCCCCGTGAAGAACTTGGAGAGGGAGTCGTGGTTATTATTGCACGGTCACTTTGACCATGATGTCGGGATCGGCGACGGTGCCGGAGCCCGGCGCGCCGCGCTTGATTTTGTCGACCAGTTCCATGCCGCTGACGACTTCGCCCCAAACGGTATACTGCCCGTCGAGGCCGCTGCAGCCGGTGTTGGTGAAGCAGATGAAGAACTGGCTATTGGCGGTGTTGGGATCGCTGGTGCGGGCGGCGCCGCCCGAGCCGCGCGTATAGAGCGTTTTGGTGAACTCGGCTTTGAGGTCGGGCAGCTTCGAGCCGCCACCCCCCGTACCTGCCGGGTCGCCGGTCTGCGCCATGAAGCCTTCGATCACGCGGTGCCACTTGACGCCGTTGTAGAAGCCCTGGGCTGCGAGCGTCTTGTAGCGCTCGACGTGCTTGGGCGCGAGATCGGGGCGCAGCTTGATGACGACCTTGCCGGACTTCAATTCGATGACGAGCGTGTCGCCCTTGGCAGCGGCGGCGGCAGGTTCTGCTTTCGGCGCTTCTGCGGACTGACCCGCATTCTCCATCTGCTGCTTGCTGCCGCCAACGGCAAACGCGGCAGGCGTCAAAGCCAGCGCGAGAAGCGCTGCAGCCGGGATCAATGACTTTCTCATGCGAACCTCATTAGGATTTCAGGGATGCGGGGTGTTTCGCCCGCCCTTATGGCGATTTGACGGCCCGGGGGCAAGGTGACGGAATCTCCTCTCCCTCTTCCCGTTTCTGCACTTAACGGGGAGAGGGAATTCTACCGCGGCCTGTCCTTCATGCCGCGTGAGAGGCTGGGCGGGGTGCGCGGAGCGGCGGTGTCACGCGCCTCTTTCGGCTCGGATTGCAAACACGAAAGTTCCGCCACGGCGGCCCGTGCCATGTCCTGCACGATGCCGGCCGGAGAAACAGCAACGCCTTCGCGGATGAGCCGCTGGAACTTAGCATCTCGCAGCGGCCCCCAGCCGATGGCGCCACCCTTAGCGACAACGCGATGCCACGGAACCATTTCACGCTCGTCTTCGCTCAATTGCGCGAGCGTTTTTTCAATGAGCCGCGCGTTGGATACGAGCGACGCAGCAAGCGTATCTGACGCCACGACGCGGCCGGCCGGCACGGCGCGTAATGCGACGAGCAATTTGGCCTTGATGAGCGTGTGCTGGAGGGCAGTGGCTTTAGCCATTACTTCTTTTTCGGTGCTTTGGCCTTGAGGCGCTTCATGACGTCCTTCGAGACAAAAGCAGAGGCGTCGCCGCCCATGGCAGTGATGGCGCGCACAAGGTTTGCCGCAATGTGGCGCACACTGGGAGAAGCTGAAACGTAAACGGTCTGAATTTCCGGTGCCATCTCGCCGTTCATACCGCTCATTTGCATTTCGTAGTCGAAGTCCGTGCCGTCGCGCAATCCGCGAACGATGATAATCGCGCCGTGCGCACGGGCGGCGTCGACTGCGAGTCCGGAAAACGTGACGACGGAGATGCGCGCGCCCGTTTCCTTGGCGATCGGTTTGACTTCCGCTTCGAGCATGGCGACGCGCTCGTCGCCGGAGAACATCGGCGCCTTGCCGGGGTTGATGCCGATGCCGATCACGAGCTTATCGACCACCTGCGCCGCGCGGCGGATGACATCGGTATGCCCGAGCGTCACGGGATCGAAAGAGCCGGAATAGAAGCCTGTACGGGTCATGAGGTGCCGTCCTCGCCTGCGCCGTCGTCACCCTCGCCGTTCTCGGTGTCTTCGGCCGTGTCTTCCGGGACGCGCTCGACGGAGACGACCTTCTCGGTGCCGTCCGTCTTGAAAATGCGCACGCCTTGCACGTTGCGGCCTGCAACGCGGATGTCGTGCACGGGGCAGCGGATCAATTGCCCGCCGTCGGTCACCAGCATGATCTGGTCGTTTTCGGCAATCGGGAAGGACGCGATGAGCCGGCCATTGCGCTCGTTGACGATCATGGCGGCGATGCCCTTGCCGCCGCGTCCACTCGTGCGGAACGCATAGGAAGAGGAGCGCTTGCCGAAGCCTTTTTCGGAAACCGTCAGCAAAAACTGCTCTTTCGCTTGCATCTCCGCAAATTTTTCGGGCGGCAAAGTCACTTCGCCTGCCGCGCCTTCATCATCGTCGCTCACAGCTAAGGCTTCGCCGTCCTCACCCTCTTCCGACCGGCGCAAAGCGGCCGCTTGCTTCAAGTAGGCAGATCTTTCATCCGCGGTCGCGGCGACGTGATCGAGGATGGCCATAGAGATGACCTCATCGCCTTCAGCAAGACGCACGCCGCGCACGCCGGTCGAGTCGCGCCCCTTAAACAGCCGCACTTCGTCGGAAATCAGGAAGCGGACGCACTGACCTTCCGCGGTCGTCAGCACCACGTCTTGATCGGGTTTTGCGATCGCGACTTGTACGATGGTGTCGCCTTCGTCGAGCTTCATGGCAATCTTGCCGTTGCGCTGGATATTCTCAAAATCGGTGAGGGCATTGCGCCGAATGCCGCCCGAGCGCGTCGCGAACATGAGTTCGAGTTCGCCCCAAGTGGCGGAATCTTCCGGCAGCGGCAAAATCGAGGTGATGACTTCGCCGTCCTCGAGCGGCAGGAGGTTGACGAGTGCCTTGCCGGGCGATTGCGGCGCGGCGGCGGGCAAACGCCATACCTTCATGCGGTAGCACATGCCGCGCGAGGAAAAGAACAGGACAGGCGTGTGCGTCGACGTCACGAACAGCTGCGTGACAAAATCTTCGTCGCGCGTCGACATGCCGGAACGGCCCTTACCGCCACGCCTTTGCGCCCGGTAAGCCGCAAGCGGTACGCGCTTGATATAACCTTTGTGCGAAACGGTGACGACGCAATCTTCGCGCTGGATGAGGTCTTCGTCTTCGACTTCGCCTTCGATATCGATGATTTCGGTTTTACGCGGCGTCGCAAACTCGGCCTTGATTGCGGCGAGTTCGCCCTTGACGATATCGACGACGCGGGCGCGCGACGACAGGATCGCCAGATATTCTTTGATCTCGTCCGCGATCTTATTCAATTCGCCGGCGATTTCTTCGCGCCCCAGCGCAGTCAAGCGGGCAAGGCGCAGTTCGAGAATGGCTTTCGCCTGCTCTTCCGATAATTTGTAAGTGTTGTTGGCTGCAAGCTTGTGGCGCGGATCGGCAATGAGTTCGATCAAGGGCGCCATATCTTTGGCCGGCCAATCGCGCGCCATCAGCTGCTCTTTGGCATCCGCAGGAGACGCCGATTGGCGAATGAGCTTGATGACTTCGTCGATATTGGCGACTGCGATGGCGAGGCCAACCAAAACATGAGCGCGGTCGCGCGACTTCGTCAGCTGATGCTTGACGCGCTTGGTGACGACATCCTGGCGGAAGGCGGTGAAAGCCTTCACCATGTCGATGAGCGTCAAGCTCTCGGGCCGGCCGCCGTTGATCGCCAGCATGTTGGCGCCGAACGTGGTCTGGAGATCGGAATACTTGTAGAGGTTGTTCAAGACGACGTCGGCGACGGCATCGCGCTTTAATTCGATGACGATGCGGATGCCTTCGCGGTTACTTTCGTCCCACAAATCCGAGATGCCTTCGATTTTCTTATCGCGCACAAGGTCGGCGATTTTTTCGATCAAAACGCGCTTGTTCACCTGATAGGGAATTTCCGAGACGATCAGCGCTTCGCGATCCTTGCGGATGTTTTCGACCCCAACGCGTGCGCGCATGATGATCGAGCCGCGCGACTTGTGGTAAGCCGAGAGAATGCCGCCGCGACCGAGGATGATGCCGCCCGTTGGAAAATCGGGACCCGTGACGATCTGGCAGAGGTCGTCAATCGTGATTTCAGGATTATCGAGTTCGGCGGTGCAGGCGTCGATAATTTCGCCAAGGTTGTGCGGGGGAATGTTCGTTGCCATGCCGACCGCGATTCCACCGGCACCATTGACGAGTAGGTTCGGGAACTTGGCCGGCAGGACGACAGGCTCTTGCAGCTGGCCGTCGTAGTTGTCTTTGAATTCGACGGTGTTGTTACCGAGATCGTCGAGCAGAAATCCTGCGACCTTGGCTAGGCGCGATTCCGTGTAGCGCTCGGCGGCGGGCGGATCGCCGTCGATGGAGCCAAAGTTGCCTTGGCCGTCGACGAGCGGCACGCGCAATGAAAACTCCTGCGCCATGCGCACGAGCGCGTCGTAAATCGCCAGGTTTCCGTGCGGGTGATACTTGCCCATCACTTCGCCGACGATGCGCGCGCTCTTGACGTATTTCTTGTTCCAGTCGAGTCCGAGTTCGCTCATGGCAAACAAAATGCGCCGGTGCACCGGCTTCAAGCCGTCGCGAACATCGGGGAGCGCGCGCGAAATGATGACGCTCATCGCGTAATCGAGATACGAGCGCTTCATCTCCTCCGAGATGGTGATGGGCCGGGTGTCGTTCGGCCCGCTCGGCCCAGGGGTTTCGTCGTCGCCGCGGTCTGCCAAGGTGATGGATCTTTCGCAAAGATGAAGCGCCCGAGGCACGCCAAAACGGCCGTCTCGCAAGGCGCCAAGCGTGAGGACGAGAACTTACCCGAAGAGGGCCCCAAAGAGCAAGCCAGCGGCGACGTGCCACGGGCCCTTCTCCCCATGATTTTACAGCGTAATTTCAATGCCTTGAAGGCCAAATTCGGAGTTCCGCCCGGCACGCCAAATTCGACTTGCTGCCGACACACTGACAGGCTAGACGGCGGGGACTTCGAAACGGCCTAATGTCCCGCCGCAAAGAGCGCTGCACGCGAACAGCGCAGCAATCTCCCAACGAGGAAAACGCACATGAAGCACAAACGAATTCCACTCGTCCTCGCGGCCGGCGTGGCACTGGCTCTGCCGGTTGCCGCCGAAACGGCACTGCCGCCGAACACCTTCATCGCGGCCGAAGCGCCCGTGCAATATCTCGCCAAGGACAAGCTGATCGGCGCCAAGGTCAAAGGGCCGGACGGCAAAATCATCGGCGATATCGAAGACATCATCCTCTCGGGCGATCATCAGGTGGTCGGCGTCGTCATGGGCACCGGCGGGTTCTTCGGCTTGTTTGAAAAGAAAGTCGGCGTTGAAGTCGGGGCCATTCAGTTCGACGTCGTCGATGGCAAGATCGGCGCCACGCTTGTCACGGGTACGAAGGACGTGCTCGCAGCAGCCCCTGCTTTTGTGCGCGACCACGCCAAGAAATCGCTCTTTGAACGTGCGGTCGAGAAAACCCAGGAAATTCGCGACAAGACGGGTACGAGCGCGAAGGACGTGTACGAGGACGTGAAGGACAAGGCCGCACCGGCGGTTGAGAAGGCCAAGGAAAAGGCCAAGGAAGCCCTCGATAATGCTGGGCCCGCCGTTCAGAAAGCGCGCGACGCCGCCAAGGAAGCGCTCGAGAGCGCCAAGGAGAAGGCCAAGGAAGTCGTTGACAAGGCCAAGGACGCGGCGAAGCCTGCGGACCCGGCTCCTGCACCTGCGCCTGCTCCAGCTCCAGCAACCGAGAAGCCTGCTGAACCGGCGCCTGCACCCGCAGCCGCTGAAAAAGCACCGGAACCAGCGCCGGCTCCTGCAGCCGCAGCACCTGCGGTCGAGAAGCCTGCGGACCCGGCTCCGGCGCCTGCTGCCGCCGAGAAACCGGTTGAACCAGCGCCCGCTCCTGCTGCCGAGACACCAGCAGAAACGCCGCCCTCCGCTCCTGCGGAAGCAACGCCTTCCGAACCGGCCGAGGCACCAAAGCCGTAATCGCATCGTGCCATTCGCGATCGACACTAACCCTGCCGCAGCGATGCGGCGGGGTTTTTTGTGTTCACGCGTCAACGGCTCCGTGACCGGTTGTGTGTCCAGAACGAGTTGGAACTTCTACCTGCGATCCTAGTTCTATTGAGGGCTTGATGAATGGCCGGAAGGCAACCGCTTCGCGGCTCGGTCGAAGAATTTTTAGTTCGCGAACGATCCCCTGAGAATTGAAGGAGTTCACGATGCGTACGTTCTTGAAAATAATTCACGTGCCAATCGCTATATTCGCCGTGCTTCAATCAGCTCATGCGGCGGACGATGCCATGGCCAAAGCAGAAGCCGCATTCAATACCGCATGCCGAAGTTGCCACTCGGTCAAACCCGCCGACAACCGGCTTGGACCGCACTTGAACGGCATCTTTGGGCGCAAGGCGGGTGCGGCCGAGGGCTTCAATTATTCGCCGATCGTCAAGGACAGCGCCATCGTCTGGGACGAAGCCAACCTCGACAAGATGATTGCCGATCCGGAAGTATTTCTTCCAGGCAATACCATGAAGCCTTATCCTGGTATCAAGGATGCGGCCCAGCGCAAGACCATCATCGAGTATTTAAAAAGCGCGAAATAGCTCCGGGCGCCTTCCGCCCGCAAAAACATAAAGCCCGGCACAATCGCATGCTGGGCTTTTCGATTTCATAATCGTGCGGTGACTCAGAACTTAAAACGGGATCTCGTCGTCGAGGGCTTTGTCGAAGCCGCCTTTTGCAGCGCCGCCGTTGGACGCGCTGCTCTTACCGCCGCCGCGCTTGGGTTCGCTGTAACCGCCGCCAGATGAGCTGCCACCCGACGACGAGCCGAAGCCGCCGCTATCGCCGCCATAATCGGCCTGACCGCTTTCCTGCATGCCGGCGCCTGCGCCCGCACCGCGTCCGCCGCCCGCGCCATCCAGCATGGTCAGCGAACCGTTGAAGCCTTGCAGCACAACTTCGGTCGAATACTTTTCAGCGCCCGATTGATCGGTCCACTTGCGCGTTTGCAGCGCGCCTTCGATGTAGAGCTTGGCGCCCTTCTTGACGTACTGCTCGACGATTTTGCACAACGGCTCCGAGAAGATGACAACGCGATGCCACTCGGTCTTTTCTTTCTTTTCGCCCGTCGCCTTGTCGCGCCAGGATTCCGACGTCGCGATGCTCAAGTTGGCGATCGGCCGGCCGTCCTGCGTGCGGCGGATCTCGGGGTCCTTGCCGACGTTGCCGACCAGGATCACCTTGTTTACGGAACCAGCCATTTTAAACACTCCTTGTGTTGGCGCTTGGCGACTCCCCTCCGGGGAGCCGGCCGCCAAGCGCGGACGATTTTTCAAGCCGGCCGCAAGGCGCGGAATAATCCATATTTGCGCGCATGAAAGCGCGAGTTGCATCAGCGTCAGAAAACCGAGGTCGCGACTCTTCTCCGCCTGACCCTAGCTTCAATTATCCGGCTGCGGGTGCGTCCTCAGCACCTTGTCCACGCATTTCCGGCAATAATGTTCTTGTATTGTTCTAGTCCATAATCTCACCAGAGGCAAGCGAAAAAATTCTAGGCCGAGCCCGGAAAATCGGCCTTTGGCGGGCAACAAAATGAGATCGAAATTAATGGGGGTGGCGGGCTCAGATGAACGGGTTCGCTAAGCCGTTGAAAGCGCCGCGCAAAATTTTCGGGCGAAATATTTTCATCCCCGGGGGGTACCGGCGGCCGCATACTGAGCACTCGAATCGTTTCGATGAGGTGTGGTGATGGATTGGGTGTTGGGGGCGGTGGCGGGGGTGGCGGCAGTGCTAGCGATGGCCCCAGGTTTTGAAACAGGTGTCGTTGGTGGTACGACGCGAGCCCTCGATTAAGCGGCAGTCGCCATTCCATTCCGTAGCAACCGTCTTGGTGCACGAACGTTTCGCCAATTTTCTTGAGCTTTCATCATGGCGCTGAGGATTGTGAGAAGCTTTCGCATGGCGGCGACGAGGATGACTTTATTGGGTCTAAACTTGCGATGCCAAAAGCTGAAAGTGGCTCGATGAATCAACCAACCCACGACGCCAAAGTATTCTGGGAACAATATTGGATCGGCGTCTATGGCATGCCACGCGCCTGGGCCCACAAGGGCGAAAACCTGGTGCATGCATTTCGAATTCTCGCGGCTCAG
>JANMNH010000022.1:0-3041 GCA_031373745.1 Hyphomicrobium sp.
GTTGACGATCACGAAGATTGACGGCGGCACGACGAACAACGTGATCCCCGAAGCGGTCAACATGCTTGGCACGCTGCGTGCGGTTTCCGAAAGCTCACGCAAGCGCGCCCGGGAGGGTTTGATTCAGGTCGCGACGAAGATCGCCGAGGCGCATGATTGTCGTGCGGACGTTACGATCACACCTGGCTACGACGTGACCGTCAATGATGGGCGGATGGTGGACCTTGCCGCGGCCACAGCCCGCGGGCTGTTTGGCGAAAGCGGTTTCGTGCCGATGCCGGCGCCCGTCATGGGCGCGGAGGATTGGGGTTACGTGCTGCAGCGAATTCCAGGCTGCATGGTGTTCCTGGGCGTGACGCCGGACGGCTGCGATCATCACCACGCGGCACCGTGCCATTCGAACAAGATGATGCTGGACGAGAATGCGATGGCGAGCGGCATTGCGCTCTACGCGGCGGTCGCGGAGCGGTTCTTGGATCAGGGCTTGCCGGGGAAGTGAGGGGACCGGCGGGGAGTTTTTATTGTGTCACTATATTCCAGTGATTATTGAGTGCGCGACGGAGTTGGAGATAGGCATCATGTCGCTCTTGGCCCTCAGGAAGATATTTAGTGGGCTAGCGACCAGCGGCCGCTAGCTCGGGACGCGACCACTCAAAAATAGGATACCCACAATGTGACGTTTCGAGTGCGTGGCTAAGTTCAACGCATTTTCTCCGAAAGCCGCATCCGCTTAGCATCCTTTCCGCTCGTACGTTTCGCGCCTCAGCCATCCAGTACGGGTGCAGGCTCTTGGCGTGCTCTACCAGGTTGCGTCCCAACCGCCTGCCCGGTAGACGATATTCTTGTGCAACAACGATGTAGTTGATCATCCAAACGCCGGAGACTTCTTTCAAAACCATCATCGCGGCAACCTGGCCGTGCTGGCGCAAAACCCAAACCGTTCGCTCAGTGCACCAACCGGCGATTTCCGCCTCCAATCGGGAGCGCGACTCATGACGGCAGACGGTTTCCTTCAGGCACATTTCGGTTTGAGCCGTACAAAACAAATGCGCAAGTTCTACAGCCTCGCTTGTTTGAGCAAGCTCCGGCTTTGGGGATCTAGGAACCGCTTTCTTTCGCATCGTTGGCTTGATCACCATCGCGAAACAGAGCGAGTCTTTGACCCATGTTTCGCTCTTGTTGCTCGGCTTTTGCTTTGAACATTTCGCGCCAAGCCGGGACCGCACCGACTGTCAGCAAAAACCACCCCACTATCAACAGAAATCCAAAGTTCGAGCGGAAAACGGAAAGCGTTTCGAGGAACGCTAGTATCGGCTGATGGAATAGGATCGCAGTGGCGCCAATCCAAAGAGACACAACTGACGCATCGATCTCGATGCCGGCGACTTTTTCAAAAATAAGTACGCGCAAGACCGTGTACGGGATCACAAACAGTGAGGAGTAGAAAACCGCGTACGCGAAAATTTCGGGAACGCTCGCCCATCCCTGCCAGCCCGTTTTTTCGAAATGATCCCAGATTAGAAAGTCCGCTTGCCCGCGAATGACAGAAACAACAAACGAAGCGGATAGCATTGCCCCGAGAAAACTCCACACGAGCAGCAAGCTGAACGATCTTGTTGGCGGCATAGAACGTGGCCTTTGGTTCACCGAATGCACGGCTGAATAGTAAACCGATTCGCTGTCTAGTTGTTTTCGGTATTGCACCGCGCGCGCCTTGGTATCCGCAGGCGACCCATCGGCGAAAATCACGACTTCATCCGATGGCGGAGCGGTTTTTGGGGCAGGGGTTGCCGGGAAGGCGTAGCTACTGACTGTACCGTCACACGGTACAATTCGCTTGACGACTGTACCATTTCGCGGTACACTCGAAAATGGCCATTCTGAGCTTCGCTGACGACGAGACGGAGGACCTGTTCTACGGGCGGCGCGTCAAGGGCGTCGGTGCGCAGATCGCGAAGCGGGCGAGGTTGCGCTTGGCTGCCTTGCATGGTGCGCCGACGCTGAGCGCGCTCGCCTCGCCCGGCGCCGATTTGAAACAAATCAAGGGCGAAAAAGCGTTGTGGCAAATGAGGGTGAACCAGCAGTACCGGTTGCGCTTTGTCGTGGTACGCGACCCGCCACTGGACGTCGCCGACGTCTGGTTTGGCGATCCGCACTGACCGAGTGCATAGCTAGGAGACGAGCACGTGAGCAAGAAGAGCAAAAGGCCTCATACGGGAATCGACTGGACACGGTTTGAGGCCCCCCTGCCACATCCGGGCGAGGTGCTTCGTGAGATGTACATGACGCCAATGGGCCTGACCGCCGGCGCGCTGGCGAAGCTCATGGGTCTGAGCGGCCGGCAACGGATCGAGCGTATCGTTCGCGGCCAACAGGCGATCACCGCCGGGACGGCGCTGCGGCTTGGCCGCGTGCTGGATACAAGTCCGGAATTGTGGACGAACATGCAGGCGGCGCACGACATGTCCAAGGCCGCGATCGAAACAAAGGCTGCGCTCGAGCGGGTCGTAAAGTACGAGGCTGCGTGAGCGCGGCATCCTTGGCCGGGCGCGGGCCCGGCTCGCGCCCGGTGCGACAGGCTGTCCGCGTCAATAAGCCAGGATGATTTCTATATGCTCGTTGGTGTATTGTCGGCACGTTTGTGGTAAGAGATCGCGCGCGCGTTTTCAGGCGTTACGGCGCCAGATCGTGGGGCGTTACATGTAGCGGCGAATGTAACGCCTTCGTAACGCCGGAAACGGCAGAACACAGCCAATGTAGCGGCGTAACGGGTGTTTTGATGTTGTTTTGCTGCAGCGAGCGCTTCATGTCCCCGAATTGCCAGGTGCAGCGCGTGCGCAATATGAGACCGTGGCACAACGAAACGGCACGCTCGACCCTGTCTCGCGTGTCTCGCATCGAATGGCGCAGGTCCGCGGCAAACCCGGCGTCGCGCACGACGATAAGCCCGCGATGTGGCACAGGTCGTATCGCGGTCCCGGTGTCTCAGGCCGCCGGCCATGGTATAGGCCGCTGCGTCCACCCCGAGAAACGCCGCCAGC
>JANMNH010000023.1:0-101603 GCA_031373745.1 Hyphomicrobium sp.
GCCCCAGAGGAAGATCATTCGTACGACGTGGCGTCCGTTGAGCGTCAGGCAGCTGGTGTAGCGTCCAGTGCCCACGGAACTAGGTTCGAAGGTCGTAATCTTTACATCGACCTGCACGGCGCTCAGCGCCTTTCCGACGCCAAATCGGCCGAGCTTGCGCTCAGAATCGGTTTGGACGAACTCGGGAAGCCGGTGACGAGCCTGCGCGTCAGCAAACTGGCGGACGGGACGCTTTCGGGCGTCGCGACGCTTGGATGCGGCCACCTGTCGATCCACGCGAACCCGGTGACGGGCTTCATCGCGGTCGATGTCCGTGGCTGCAGTTCGCTTGACCCGCACGCGGCCATGTTCGCGCTTGCCGACGCCTTTGGCGCTCGGGAAGCCGCGATTCAGAAGTCGCGCTGCTCGGACGTCGTGTTCTTGCCGGCTGTGGCGATTGCCGCCAAGTTCGCAACCAAGCCGCGCAAAACGGTACGGGCAAAGAGCCAGGCCAGAGCGGCGTAACAACGCCTCGACGCCGAACTCCCAAGCCCAGCCAAAGACAAAAGCCCGCGTGTTCGGAGAGATCCGATCGCGCGGGTTTTTTTGTTTGGGTGGTGGGGGAGAGTGATTACGGTGGGAAGGGCGCGGACCTGAGGTGATAGTGGAAGAAGTTCAAGCGCGTGGGGTTTGCGAACTGGGCTTCGAGGCGTATCTGATACGGCCATAAGTGCAATCAACCTTCCTCCACTAGTAATATTTCAGGTGAAGTACTTTTTCTGAGCCCATCTGGTTCGAACGTCGAGCGCGACATTGTCCATAGTAGGCATCAAAGCGGATCGAGATACTCTCTCGCGGCGCAAGATTTCCAATAAGTCAGAGGCGCGTTCGTGGGGAAGTGCTAGCTTGCGAAGCACCTGCATTGGTGGATTTGCCTCTGCGACGAAGGTTTCAAGCGATGGACGCTTACCGCCGGATTTCATGAAGTAGATGCCTGACCGAGCGACTGTTGTGAATAAACCGGCTTGTGCGGCTAGAAAGGGATTGTCGCGGGTCGAAGGACGTACGACAGCAATCGTGGGATCGAATCTCGGCGAACCATTCGGCGCATTTGGGAAGCTCACCCCTTCAGTTGCCACCTCTTTTGCATGGCGCTTGTGAAGTGCCCAAACAACCAAGTTCGTTCCGGCAACGGGTTCCTTCAATGACTCCACTGCAAAGAATGCAGCAGCTATAGGATTGCGAGTCCAATCTAGTAACCGAGTCGGCAGTCCATGATGCTGTGCTAAAGCCAACGCTGCCGGTAAGTCCGAGAATCTCAGCAATTCATCGCCGAAAAGAGGGTTATTGGGATCAGCAAGCCAATCGGGATCTTGTGTCGGATCGGGCCCTGGCCCAGCGAGAGGAACAGCCATCCCCAATTCGTCACAAGTGCCGGAAAAATCCCAAAGTGAGAGATACTCAGCTGTTGTCTCAATCGCCAATTGTCGCGCGAGCTTGCTATCGTCGGCGCCGAACAAAGCAGCCGCAGACCAAAAATTCGGATGCCAGAACCAATTAAGAGTTTGAGTGGGCGATACGGCATCAAATCTGCGCGCCGCCTCAGCAATGCAGTTTTTTATGATTACGTTGTCTGGTCGCCAAGCAGACGGGAGCAGCAACCAATCTTCGCGAGAGTGGCCACGAAATACCCATGGACATGATCCTTCTTCCCACCAATGCTCGTTGGAGGGCCGCAACGCCTCGATAAACTCCGCAGCTGTTTTCGCAGTTGCAACTTCGATGCCACCAGCCGACTTCTTCCAGTCAATGCTCATATTGCCCTCAAGCCAACCATTGCTAAGCGCATGCTTACGCCGCTCTATGCTACAAGACCGCAGGTGCAAGTCATCTGTTCAATTCCCCAAGATAAACATCAGAATGGCCCCCTTCCCCTCCGGTATAACTCCGGTTGTGCTTTGATCATGAAAACAGCCGTCTCCATTCCCGGCAAGCTGATCGCTGTCATCCCGGCCGGAGAAATTGCGCGTGCGCAATTTTAGAGAGCCGGGACCCAGGGCTTACCGGCACGGCAAAAGCTTATGTTTGGCTCCTGGGTCCCGGCTCTCGCCGTGAAGGACGGCTCGTCCGGGATGACAAGCGTGGGATGACGATGCTGCGGAATTCGGCGCAATACAAAGCCGCCGAAGACCTAAAGCCCCCTTCCCTTCCGGTATAACTCCGGTTATACTTTCAATCATGAAAACCGCCATCTCCATTCCCGACAAGCTCTTTGCCGAGGCCGAGCGCGAGGCTAAGCGTCTCGGCATTTCGCGTAGCAAGCTCTACCAGTCCGCGCTCGAAAATATGATACGCGCCAAGCGCGGCGCGGCGCTGACCAAGCGCATCAACAAGACAATCGCCGAACACGGCGACCCTTCGGACGGCGAAAAAGCGTGGCTCGAAATGAGCGATAAAACCGCTCGCGAACACTCGGAGTGGAACGTGCGGAGTAAGAAGAATGAGACGGGGAGAACTGTGGTGGGCGTCCCTCGGCGAGCCAAGCGGGTCCGAGGCGGGGTTTAGGCGGCCGGTGCTGATCGTTTCAGCCAACGAGTTGAACGCGAGCAATCTAAAAACGGTGATCACGGTCCCAGTCACCGGCAATTTATCGCGCGAGCATTATGAAATGAATGTGCGGCTTCCAACACGCGGCACAGGGTTGTCCTCGCCGTCGGTCGTCCAGACGAGCATCATTTCGGCGACGAACAAGAGTCTGCTCACGGAACGCATTGGGCGGGTGCCGGACGAACTCATGACCCGGATCGACTCCTGCCTGAAGCTGGTCCTCGCGCTTTAGACCTTTTGACAAACTTAGGTCTGTAACGACCCCGGATCGGCATCGCCGGACCTGCGGCCCGGATGCCGTCCGGGGATGCGGGTGGTTGGGTTCGCGCGCCCCCTCTCCCCGTTTCTGCACTTAACGGGGAGAGGGTTGGGGTGAGGGGCGGCCGCTTGTTCGAATGTTTTGCCGCCCCTCACCCTAGCCCTCTCCCCATGCAAGAGCAGGGCATGGGGAGAGGGAACGCACCCCTACAAATGCCCGCCTTCGGCGTCGGCGGTGCCTTTGATGGCTTCCTTGCGCCGTGCGCCGGGCGTGACGAGGAGCGAGGAGCCCGCGTCCTTCGGCAACCGCGCGTAAATCAAGGCCGCAAGCGCCGCGATCGTCGAAATCAAAATGAAGACCGGTGGAAAATGACCGGGTGCCAGCGAGCCGCCGCCCAAAGTGCGTTGCATAAGCTCAAGCCCCAGCGCCGCGACCGAGACGCCGACGGCGCCAGACAGCTCCTGGCCGACGGAGACGAAACTGGTCGCGCGGCTCAATTGCTCGGGCGGAATGTCGGCGTAACAGATCGTGTTGATGCTGGTGAACTGCAGCGAGCGCGACAGGCCGCCGGCAAAAAATATCGCCGTCATGACGAGCGCCGGCGTCGCGTCCGTGAAGAGCGCGGGCAAGGCTGAAAACGCCGCTGCAAGGAGCGCGTTGTAGATCAGAATATTGCGATAGCCGAAGCGGCGCAGAATGCTGGCCGCTTGCGTCTTCATGAACATGGCACCGAACCCGGTCGCAAAGGTCAGCAATCCCGATTGAAAAGGCGTCATGCCAAAACCGTTCTGCAGAAGCAGCGGAAGCAAGAAGGGCGCGGCGCCGATGCCGATGCGGAACAGAAAGCCGCCCACGACGCCTGCCGCGAACGTCGGCACGGCGAGCAATGTGAGATCGATCAGCGGCGCAGTGGCACGCAGGGCGTGCGGCACGTAGAGCGCCAGCAGCAGCGCGCCACTCATCAGCAAAGCCAGCACGACATTGCCGCTGACGAAGTCCAGGCCAAGCAGTGTCGCGCCGGTCAGGAACATCGACAGGCCGGGGCCCAACAGCAGGAAGCCTTTGAGATCGAAATCGTCGGCATCGCCGTCGCGCACGTCGGGGATGAAGCGCGTGATGAGGAACATGCCGAGCACGGCAACCGGAATATTGATCCAAAAAATCCAGCGCCAGTCCAAATAAGTTGCAATGAACCCGCCGAGCAGCGGCCCCATGACGGGGCCAAGCAGGGCCGGGATCGTCAGCCACGCCATGGCGCCGATCATGTCTTCGCGCGGGATGGTGCGGAGCACGATCAATCGCCCGACCGGCATCATCATGGCGCCGCCGATGCCTTGCAGCACGCGGGCTGCCACGAGTGAGCCCAAGCCTTGCGCAAAACCGCAGGCAATGGACCCGAGCGCAAACACCGCCATGGCCGTGCGGAACACGGTTTTGGGGCCGTAACGGTCCGCGACCCAACCGGATGCCGGAATGAAAACGGCGAGCGCGAGCAGGTAACTCGTCAGCGCGAGCTTCAAGTGGATGGGATTAAGTCCAAGATCCTTGGCGATCACGGGAAGCGACGTGGCAAGCACGGTCGCGTCGAGGTTCGCCATGAAAAGCGCGGTCGCGACGATGAGGGGAATGGTGTTGCGGGTGAGGGCTGCGATCATGTCACGATTTTAGCATAACACCTTTTTCGCCGGCTGCGCGAGCGGGCGCGTTAACGCGTCTTTCAGCATATTGAACGCAGTCTGGCGCCCGAATACGTCGCTACGGCCGGACGTCACAATTCTGCCCTTGGCTATGCCGACAGTGATCCCGCCGCAAACGGGACGAGCGATCCATCGCATGGCGCTCGAGCGGCACGAGCAACGGGGACTTATGGGGGCTTCCGGCACGTCTGCGGCAATGCCGGACTTGTAAAGAGTAGAGTAGTTCGTGACAGCGTACAAAAAATTCTCCGCACATCTCATCTTTTGCTTGAGCGCGCCGCTGCGGCTTGCAGTTTTGGCTGTGCTTGGAACGTCAACGTGCGCCTTGGCCGAGCCCGAGGCGCTCTCCGGACCCGCGCTGCGTGCGGCCGTTGCAGGATCAACCGTTGAAATCGACACACCGATCGGGACGAAAGTGCCAGTCAAATACGGCGCCGACAATTCGGTTTCAGGGGAAGCTGGAAGCGTCGCGTTTTTCTTAGGGTCCGCCGCCGACACGGGCCGCTGGTGGGTCGCGCAAGACCTGCTCTGCCATCGCTGGAACATATGGTTTAAGGCCGAGAAGACCTGCCTCAAGATCGCGCGCGAGGGCGATAGGATCACCTGGCTGCGCGACGACGGCGACTCGGGCACGGCGACCATCATGCCAAAATCCACCATGGTGGCCGCGCGCGAACTGTCGAATAGGAAATCAACGCTTGGAGGTCCAGTAGGCGGACCGGTCGATATGGCGCCTGCGCCGGTGCGCGGTGCAGCCCACAAACCTTCGCCCGTCGTTGAAGCGGCGGAGGAAGCGCCTGTCTATGTGCCGGCAGCGGCGGATATGACGCCCGAGCTGCCAGCAGCGCCCCCAGCACAGGCCAAAGTCCAGGTGACGGCAAAACCCGTCATCAAACAGGCGGCCGTGCAGCCTGAAAAACAAATGGCCAAACCGGCAGCAAAACAGAAAGTTACCAAGCGCAGCATCGCCCGCGCGGCGAATGAACCTCCGACCTTCTGGGTGTACGGCGTCGCCGAAGACGACGTCTTGAACTTGCGCATGGGTCCTTCGCCTGAGCACGACATCGTCGGCGCTATTCCATCCCAAGCGCGCGGCGTGCGGATGGCGGGCGCGTGCGAAGACATGTGGTGCCTGGTGCAATTCGGCGAGCAGAAGGGCTGGGTCAACCGGAGCTATCTCGTTTATGAGGTGCCGGGGTTGGTTGCGGCGAGGTAGGCAAGGACGGTGTCTGACCCTCCGGGTCTGACACCGCGTCCGGCAATCGATGTCCCGCCTCCCCCTTGAGGGGGGAGGAAGATGCGCCACGAGTTAGGGTGCGCATCGCAACATTACACCCAGATTTGAGCGCGGCCTAACTCGTTCGGCGCATCAGGTAGGGGTGAAAGCGAATCTGCGAACGCTCACATCCTCAGGCCTAGCGGCTGGCTCTCCGCACGAGTCGCTAGCCACCTGGTAAAGCCACCCCCACCCGGTTCGTCCAGCGGCTTAGCTTTGCGCTTTCAGGAAATTGCAATTCTCTATCGTCGAGCGGGCTCCAAGCGCCAAGCTAAACCGCGGACAAACCGCCCTCCCCCCTCAAGGGGGAGGTGTTCGCGCTAGCGACGACAATCGTGTTGCAGCACGCCTGGACGGGTCCCCGCCGGAGACCTGACGCAGCGCATGCGCTGCGTCAGAGCGGTGATGACGATGTCCTACTCCCTCTTCAACCCCTTCGCCGCCAACTCTTCAAGATATACGCCCCAGCGTTGATCTTTCTCGCGGCCGAGAAGATGCAGATAGCCCCAGGTGAAGAGCCCGGTGTTGTGGCCGTCGTCGAAGCCGATGCGGGTCGCGTAATTGCCGACCGGTTTCAAATCGGAAATCTTGACGTTCTTCTTGCGCGGCACCGTCACGCGCTGGTCGGCCGAATGGCCCTGCACTTCGGCTGACGGGCTCATGACGCGTAGCATTTCGGCGGGCAATTCAAACGTGCGCCCATCGGGAAACGCGGCCTTCAAAGTCTTGCCGCCATCTGTGATGTCGAGCACGGGCGGCGGCGTGAGTGTGCCTTTCGCGCGTTCGACTTCGGTCCAAACTTTCGCGGCGAGTTCACGGAAAATTTGCGCGTGCGCGCTGTCCGGCATGGTCGCCGTCACGGGCTTGCCGCTGTCCGACTTCTCGCGAATATCCATGTGCAGCGGCACTTCGCCAAGGAACGGCACGCCGAGCTTCAACGCTTCGTCGCGCGCGCCGCCGTTGCCGAAAATTTCCGAGCGCGTGCCGCACGAGGGACAAAGGAAATAGCTCATGTTCTCGATGATGCCGAGGATCGGTACCTCGACGCGCTTGAACATGGAAATGCCTTTGCGCGCGTCGATCAACGCCAAGTCCTGCGGCGTCGAGACGATAACGGCGCCCGAAAGCGGCACATTCTGCGAGATCGTCAACTGAATATCGCCGGTGCCGGGCGGCATATCGACAACGAGCACATCGAGATCGCCGGTGGTGCCGGCCCAATCCGTTTCGCGCAGCATTTGCCCAAGCGCCGAGACGACCATGGGGCCGCGCCACACGACCGGCGTCGCTTCATCGACGAGAAAGCCCATGGACATCACCTTGAGCCCATAACCTTCGAGCGGTTTGATGATCTTGCCGTGCGCAACCTGCGGCTGGCCAGAAACGCCGAGCAGACGCGGCTGCGAGGGCCCGTAGATATCGGCGTCGACGATGCCGACTTTGAGGCCGATGGCCTTCAAGCCCAACGCCAAGTTGACGGTGACCGTCGATTTGCCGACGCCGCCTTTGCCGGACGCGACCGCGATGACGTGTTTGACGCCGGGAATCCCTTGGGCGGCGGGCTTGGCACCCTGCTGAGCTTGAGCTGCCGCTTGGCGCGGCCCGGCGCCGTCACCCGTTGCGCCCTTGGCGCGGGCATCTGCAACGCGCTTGTGTTCTTTGAGGTCGGTCACTTCCGCGGCCGGTTTGCGTAGCGGCTCGGGTGCGGGAGCGCGCTGCAAGCCGCCCGAGACTTCGGCCGTCAGCACCGCGGTGACGCCCGACACGCCTTTGATCTCGGTGACGACGACTTCGGCGGCTTTGCGCAGATCTTCCAATTCTTCGGCGCGGGAGGCGGGCACCGTGATCGAGAAATAAACGCGGCCGTCCTTAATCAGGATTTCCGACACCATGCCGAGATCGACGATGTTGCCCTTAAGGTCGGGGCCTTTGATACGCTTCAACTTGGCAAGCACATCGGCCTTCTCAAACGACATTCGGAATTCTCCTGGGAATAGATGAACCAGAACTCCGCCGCGCGGCCTAATCTGGACCCTCCACATGGCGTCCTTTAGGCGCGCGCGCAAGGCCCCGGATGCGGCAATGATGCGGCATTGGAGGAGCAGGCAGTCCTACTTTGGCAGAGGGGCTAGCGGTTGTCACGCTGGGTGGTGCTTGGGAGCGGCGCTGGCGAGCAGGCACTTGCCCAAGTTGCGCGGCCCCTTACATAGCAAAAGCATGGCTATTCATTCTCAAATCGCAGGTGTCATTTTGGCTGGCGGCTCAGGGCGGCAACGATCCGATCGCCAGCGGCCCTGCTGCCGATTGCAGTCTGCGGCAGGGCATTCCTTCCGGAACTGAACTTACCGCCCTGGACAGGTGGAGATGCCGAGCAACCTGTAAAACGGGCAGTGGCCAAAAATGCCGGTCATAAGTGTCGGAAAGCCGGCGACATAAAAGAGCCAAGGTGCGAGTTGCGTCGCCTCGGGCGAATTCCAGCCAAGCCAGAACATCAGCGATCCGATCGCAAATCGTGCGGCCCGGTCCAGATTGGAGACGTTGGTTTCCATATTGCCAGCCTTCTTTTTTTGACGCGAGCACGCAGTGGTAGAGCATAGCAATGATTCGGGTTTGCCGAAATCACGCCCCTCATCCCCCCTCGGAGGCCTTCTCCGCAAGGATTGCTCCGGTGTTTGCTGCCTTTCGGCGCAATACGGCCCCGCCCCCAACCGGTAGAGTGCAGTTGCCGGGCCTATTGCGCGCTAACGCCATTGCGCTAAATCCCCTCCATGACCACACACACTACCATCGCAGGCGTTATCCTCGCGGGCGGTTCGGCGCGGCGGCTTTTCACCGAGAGCTCAAGCGGCGGCGACAAGGGCCTCGCGGATCTCGGCGGCCAGCCGATGCTGGCGCACATCGTTGCCCGGTTCAGCCCGCAGGTGTCGCGCCTCGTCCTCAATATCAACGGCGATCCCGCGCGGTTCGCCGCATTCGGCCTCGATGTCGTCGCGGATGACGGCCCCGGCGAACACGGGCCGCTTGCCGGGCTCGTGGCGGCGATGGCTTGGGCGGCGAAGGCTGGTGACATGACGGCGTTGGCGACCGTCTCGACCGACGTTCCTTTTTTACCGCCGGACCTGGTTCAACGGCTGGCGGCCGCCCGCGCGGACAATCAGGACCGGCCGGCGCTTGCGGTCTCCAACGCGCGGCGCCATCCGACAATCGCTCTTTGGCCGATTGGTCTGGAAGGCGAAGCCCGGAAAACGCTCGAACGCGGCGATCTGAGTGTGGACGCCTTCGCCAAACGCCACGGCGCGATTGCAGTCTCGTTCCCGATGGGCAACATTGGCGGGCGGACGGTGGACCCGTTCTTTAACGCCAACACACCGGACGACTTAGCAGCGGCCCGCGCGCTGCTCGGCGTCCAGAGTTAAAAAGAGCAGAGAGGGACACCATGCCAGCCTCCAAAAAGCCGCCACGCAGCGAAGTCCCCATGGAAGCGCCCATGATCGGCGTTGCCGGCTGGTCGAATGCGGGCAAGACGACGCTCATCGAAAAGCTGACGGCGCATTTTGCGGGACAAGGCCTGCGCGTCGCCACCATCAAGCACACGCATCACAAATTCGAAATCGACAAGCAGGATAGCGACACGGCGCGCCACCGCCGCGCGGGCGCCAGCGAAACGGCGATCGTGTCGGGCACGCGCGTTGCTGTCATCGAAGAGATCGATACGCGCGGCGAACCGGCCCTCAACGACATTGCCGCACGTCTGAAGCCCGCCGACATCATATTTGTCGAAGGTTACAAGTCCGCTGCCATCCCGAAGATCGAAGTGCGCCGCTCGGCGGTTGCCGCCGAAAGGATGCTGGCTGCAACCGACCCGATGGTGATCGGCATCGCCGCCGACTACGACATCGACGGACACGGCAAGCCGGTGTTCGATCTCAACGATGTTGCGGGTCTTGCGAAACTGATCGAAGAGACCTGCGGACCGTTTCCGGCGTTGCAGCAGCGGGCGTAACGCGATGCGAAGAAGCGGACACCGGCGCGGCCTCGGGATGGCCTTAGCGCTTGTCCTTTCAGCTTTGCCAGCAACAGCGCAATCACAAGACCCGCCCGTTCCACCTGGCCGCGATCCGGGCGGCATTGCTGTTGCCATCATCGGCCCCGGTATCGACTACACGCTGCCCCACATCGCTCAAATGCTGGCCCGCGACGGCGAAGGCGAAATTACGGGCTATGATTTCATCGATGATGATCGCCGGCCTTTTGAAGGAAAAGTTGCGGCAAACGAAATGGGCCCCGGGACCCGCCTGGCGGAAATCGTCACCGGCGAAGGCCAAGCGGCGACGCTGATTGCCGTGAGGGCTGAAATGGCAGACGCGGTGACACTCACCAAAGCCATCAAATTCGCTGCCCAAAGCCCGGCTCGCATAATCGCTATCGATCGCGCTTTCGTAACGCCCATCGACTTGGAAATGTTCAACTCAGCCGCACATCACTATCGCGAAAACCTATTCATCGTCATGGCGGGAGATGGCATGGCGGGAGATCGCATGTCAGGAGAAGGTGGCACGGATCTCGATCCTGCGTTCAATGCCCGCTTTGGCGAACACTACCCGCGCGCCGCTAATCTTCTGGTCGTCGCAGCTTGCGATCAAAAAGGCGTGTTGGCGGCGAACTCGAACTGGGGCGGGTCGGCGGTCGATGTGGTGTCGCATTTTGTGGTCGAAGACGGCGCTAGCCTGCCCAATGACCCAAACTTGTCGCGCATCGCGCTTGCGCGTGCGGCGGCACTGGCGGCGCGCCTGCTCGCGGTTGAGCCGCATATTCGCGGCGCGGCTTTCAAGGAGCGCATCGTCAGACTGGCGGCGCCCATGCCCGAGCAAGCGCCCAAACGCACGAGGGCGGGCTTTATCGAACGGCCGCAGCGGCATTTTTGGCTCGAGTAGGCCAATAGCGGGCCGTGCTCTTGCGCGCTTGCCCTTGCACTCGGGGCTCGCGATGTTAGGTTACGCCAAAGCCTCACCTTGGAGCTATAAGTTTATGCCGAGTGATAGTGCGCGTGCGCACGTTTCTACCCCCTTGATCGATCCTTTTGGCCGGGGCATTGAGTACCTGCGCGTGTCGGTGACCGACCGCTGCGACTTCCGCTGCGTCTATTGCATGTCGGAGCACATGAGCTTTCTGCCGAAGAAGGATTTGCTGAGCCTCGAAGAGTTGGATCGGCTGTGCTCGGCGTTCGTGCATCAAGGCGTGAAAAAGCTGCGCATCACGGGCGGCGAGCCGTTGGTGCGCAAGAATATCCTGTGGTTGTTCCAGTCGCTTGGGCGCCATCTCGAGTCGGGCGCGCTCGAAGAACTGACGCTGACGACCAACGGCAGCCAGCTTGCGAAGTACGCGGGCGAACTCAAAGCCGCCGGCGTCAAGCGCATCAACGTTTCGCTCGACACACTTGACCCTAACAAATTTAAGGCCATCACCCGCTGGGGGGAAATCGGCGTTGTATTTAACGGTATCGAGGCGGCGCAGAAGGCCGGGCTCAAGGTCAAGATCAACGCGGTGGCGCTGAAAGGCATCAACGAAGACGAGATCGAAGACTTGGTTCGCTTCGCCCATGAGCGCGGCGCCGATCTGACTTTGATTGAGACGATGCCCCTGGGCGACATCGATGGCGACCGGACGGATCAATATTTGCCGCTCTCGGTTGTGCGTGCGCGGCTGATGGATCGCTTTACGCTCGAAGACAATCCGTATCGCACGGGCGGACCGGCGCGGTATGTGACTGTCAAGGAAACGGGCGGCAGGCTCGGCTTCATCACGCCCATGACGCATAATTTCTGCGAAAGCTGCAACCGCGTTCGATTGACGTGCACGGGCACGCTTTACATGTGCCTCGGGCAAGACGACGCGGCGGACCTGCGCGCGCCGCTCAGGGCGTCGAGCGACGATACGGCAGTTCATGCGGCCATCCGCGAAGCTATTTCCAGAAAGCCCAAGGGGCATGATATCATCATCGACCGGCGCACCAAGAAGCCGGCGGTCGCACGGCATATGAGTGTGACGGGGGGGTGAAACGACACGGGTAGCCTGCCAGAAGTCGTTTGTTAGGTCTATGCAATTCCAGACCGGTTAAAGGCAAAACCAGACCATTCCAGAGCTTCTTTCTTACCAGAACACTACACTACCATCATTTTTGAGTGAGAGGATTCACGGGAGGCTGATTTTCGGCTAGTGTTTCCGCATGGCTCGTTCCGCACCCGTCAAAGCCAAAGTGAACCCCGCCGTCCTCATATGGGCGAGGGAGAGCGCAGGCATGACTCTAGAACAGGCCGCACGCAAAATCGGCAAGACGTTCAAAGTGACCCGTCTCGCGGCATGGGAGGCGGGCGACGACCGCCCGACGATGAACCAACTCAGGGAGCTTACTCAGATCTACAAGCGGCCAATGGCCGTGTTTTACTTGCCCAAGCCCCCACGCGGGTTTCCAGTTCCACACGACTTCCGCCGTCTGCCCGACATGGGGCCGCCTGCATATTCTCCCGAACTTCTCGCTGAAATCCGGCTCGCCCAAGAGCGCAGGCAGACCGCCTTGCGGCTCTATGCTGAACTCGAGGAGGATCCGCCCCACTTCGAACTCAAGGCCACACTTGAGGAGAATATCGAGGCCGTTGCTGCGCGGGCACGTGAGGCTATCGGCATAAGCATCGACGACCAGACCGGCTGGAATGACAAGTATCTCTCTCTCCGAAAATGGAGACAGGCCTTGGAAGGCCTTGGCATCCTTGTGTTTCAGGTCTCCGGCATTAAACCGACCGAAATGCGCGGCTTTTCGATTGCTGATGAGGTTCTTCCTATCATGGCTGTGAACCGCAGTAACCATGAGAGCCCACGCGCCCGCGTTTTCTCGTTCATGCACGAACTCACCCACCTTATGCTGCGCAGCAGCTCTGTCTGCGACTTTGACGACGAGTCGCCGCGCGCGGCTATCGACCTCAAGACAGAAGTTTTCTGCAACCGTGTCGCGGCTGAGATACTTGTCCCAAAGCGACATTTGCTCAGCCAGCCAGAAATTGCCATGCATCCTGCTCGGCCTCGTGAATGGCCGGAAGACACGATCGCTGAACTATCCCGCCGCTACGGCGTCAGCCGTCTTGTTATCGTCCGATCGCTACTCACGCATGGTCGTGCCAATCGTGCATTCTATGAACGCAAGCAGAGCGAATATTTCGCGCGCAATCGGGAATGGATTGAAAATAAGAAGTCTGGTTATGAGAACCCTGGAGAGAAGCGCGTCCGCCTGCTGGGTAGCGCCTTCACCCGACTTGTTCTCGAGACCTACCACAACGGCCGTTTAACACTGAGCGAAGCTGTTGGCCACCTTGGCATAAAAGTTAACTACCTGCCCACCGTCGAACAAGCCCTTGGGACGGTGTAGCTTGCCACTATACAGTATCGATACCAGCTGCCTCATAAACGCTTGGAACAAGACTTATCAACCTGACCTGTTTCCGTCCATTTGGGATCACATCGAAAGCCTTTGGCGTGACGGTACCATTGCGATCACTGAACAGGTGTTCCACGAAATTGCAAAAAAGGACGATGCCATCCACGCATGGTGTCAAGAGCGCAAAGAGCTCTTCATCACCATCGATGACGCTCAACAAGATAAGCTCACTTTGCTGATGACCAATCACGAGCGCATCGCATCCGTCGGGGATGGCCGCAACTTTGCAGATCCGTGGGTTATCGCTCTAGCCCAAACCTTCACCCCCACTCTCACTGTCGTGACAGAAGAGGATCGGGGCAAAGAAACCAACCCCAAAATCCCATATCTTTGCGGCAAGGAAGGCTTGACCTGCACCAACTTTAACGGGCTTCTGCGTAACACGTCGTGGCGGGAGCGGAGGTAGTGCCCATCACCATCCCCTTTCCCCAATGCTCTGCACTGGCATGGGGAGTGGGATAGGGTGAAGGGGAGAGGGGAATACATGTCTCAACGCGGTCTTCTCGATCACGCACGCCTCACCCGCAAGCAGCTGATTGCTTTTGCGCTGACGTCGGCCGTTTTGAATGGCGTCATCACCGCGAGCGTTGGTGCGTGGCTTGGGCAAACCTACGCCAAGTATCAGGCACGCAAGCAATCGATAGAAAGCCTAGTGCATCTCGTTTACGAGCGGCGCACGCGCGCGGGCATGGTGACGTCGGCCTTGAAGCGTGGCGCCGAAATCGACGAGATTCGCTATAGGAAGCGCGCCTACGACGAGTCCTACGTCGACTGGAACAAGAACGTGATGCAGAACATCTTCGCCATCCGCGAGGTGACGGGCGAACATCTGATTTCGGGACTTGAGAAGTATTATGAGGATGGTCTAGTTCTGGCCATGGCGGACGTCGATCGCTGCTTGACGAAGGCCTACGACGCGCGGCTCGCGAACGGCGATCCCAAAGCCGAGTTTGATAAGTGCCACATGGCCGAGACGCACCAGTTCGTTCTTGATTGCGGCGCGACGTTTACGAACGAACTCTACAAGTTGACGAAGCTGTCGTTTGTTCCGTTTGCGACGAAGGTTGGTGCCGAAGGACGGGAAACGTCCGAGCGGCGCATCAAGGCGGCGTGTGTACGGCCGGAAGTCAAGCCCGCGCCTGCTCTTCCGGCCGTTGCTCCACCAGCGGACGTTTCAGCGGGTGCGAAAACGCCGGAACCCGTGCCTGCGGCGCCAGCGGCAGCTGCTGCGCCGGCGCCTATCGAAGCGGCTAAGCCCTAGGATTTTTCATATTTCTTCCCATAGCGCGCGAAGCATGAAATAGAGCGGGACCGCACAACCCGGTTAGATTTCGCAACATCATGCCTATTGCCGACACCCACGCATCCGTGCGCCACTCCAACACCATCGGCATTCTGGCGATGCTCGCGTCGATGGCGTTTTTCGTGGCAAACGATACATGCGTGAAGCTCATCGGCGAAACGTTGCCGCTCGGCGAATTGATCCTGCTGCGCAACACAGCCGCGACGGTTTACATCCTCGCCTTTGCCGCCGTGTTTGGCGGTTTGACGCTGCCCGCCGATCCGCCAATGCGCCTTCTTGGATGGCGCATGGTGATGGAAATTCTCTCGACGCTATTTTTCTTGTCGGCGCTCATCGCCATGCGCATCGCCGACGCGACGGCCATTGCCCAGTTCACGCCACTCGCCATGACGGCAGCGGCGGCAGTGTTTCTGAAAGAGCCGGTTGGATGGCGGCGCTGGCTGGCGGCGCTCGTTGGCCTTATTGGCGTGCTCCTCATTGCACGGCCCGGAACCACGGCGTTTTCACCCGCCGCAGTTTTGCTTCTCATCGCGGTCGGACTTGTCGTCGCGCGCGATCTCTTAACACGCCAGATCACCAATGCCGTGCCAACGCTAACCTTGACGTTGATGTCGGCGGCGGCTGTCGCGCCGTCGGGGTTTTTGTTGCTGCCATTTGAATTATGGCTTTGGCCGGCAACGCGCGAAATCGTTCTGCTGCTCGCGGGCGGACTGTTTTTGACCCTCGCCTACGCACTCATCATTGTCGCCATGCGGGCGGGCGATGTCGCGGTCATTTCGCCGTTCCGTTATGCGGTGATCCTGTTCGCGCTTATTTCGGGTTGGCTTGTCTGGGGCGAAATCCCCGACGGGTTGCAGATGCTCGGCATCGCCATCGTGACATTGGCCGGGCTATATACCGTGCATCGGGAACGTGTTTTGCGCCGCCAGCGATAGGGAGGGTTCACCGTTACTCAACGACATTGGGGTAGCTTTGGCGAAGTTTGACTTAACCGTTCGTTTACGAGTCACATTTCCCATGAGTTTCCCAGCGTTGCAGATTTCCAATCTGCGCAAGAGTTTTGCGGCCAAACCTGCCGTCGACGACTTGTCCCTCACGATCAAGCGCGGAGAGTTCTATGCGTTGCTTGGGCCCAATGGCGCCGGCAAGACAACGACGCTGCGCATGGTCGCAGGGCTACTGAAACCCGACACGGGCAGCATTTCGATTTGCGGCATCGACGCCGTCAAAGAACCGGTCGAGGCCAAACGCGTCATGGCGTGGGTGCCGGATGAACCTTTGATCTACGACAAGCTCGACCCAATCGAATACTTGGAATTCGTCGCCGGACTTTGGGCCATGAATGCTGCCAAAGCCGAGCGGCAGGCGCGCGAGCTGGTGCAGATCTTGGGGCTCGACGCGCACGCCTCGACACGCTGCCAGGGATTGTCCAAGGGCATGAGGCAGAAGGTAGCTCTTGCCGGCGCGCTGATCCACGATCCGCAACTGATCATTCTCGACGAGCCGCTGACGGGCTTGGATGCGGGTTCCGCGCGGCAAGTGAAAGCCGTACTGAAAGATCGCGTTGCGGCCGGCACGACGGTCATCATGACGACGCACATCCTGGAAGTTGCCGAACGCATGGCGGAACGCATCGGCGTCATCGCGCACGGGCGCTTGATCGCCGAAGGCACGCTTGAGGAATTGAGCGCAAAGGCCGGACCCAAATCGGGAGTGGGCGAAACGAGCCTCGAAGAAATTTTCCTGACGCTGGTTGCCGGCGAGAGCGTGGCGGCATGATCGCCTCGCAAACATTGACCTGGTTCGCCCGCCACGAGCTGATGCTCGCCTGGCGCGATTGGGCCTCCATGATGGCGGGCGGACGCACGGCGCGCGAACGGCTAGTCACGCTTATGACGCTGGGCTTCGTTGGATTCCTGCATTGGCTGGCGTATGCGATTTTGAACCCCGTCTTGAAAGGCGGCGTCGCGGTCACCATCCCAGCGCTGGTCATGTTGACGTCAACGCTACTGCTGACGTTCTCCATGATGCTGTCGCAGGCGATCGAGCAAGTGACGCGCTCGTTCTATGCCCGCGCCGATCTCGATCTCATTTTGTCGTCGCCCGCGCCCGCCGAACATCTCTTTGCGATTCGAATCGCGTCCATTGCCTTTGCCGGTATGCTGATGACGTCGCTTCTGGGCGCACCGTTTATCAATACGGCGGCAGCACTCGACGGGCCGCGCTGGCTCTCCGCCTACGCCGTGATCGCGGCATTGAGCGCGTTTGCGACAGGTCTCGCCGTGATGGCCTCCGTTGCGCTTTACAACGCGGTCGGCCCAAAACGCACGCGCCTCATTGCGCAAATCGTCGCCGCCGTGATTGGTGCAGCCCTTCTCATCGGCATTCAGGCCGTGGCCGTGATGACCTATGGCAATCTTTCGCGCTTTGAGGTTCTGAATTCCGAAGCCGTGCTCGATGCGGCGCCGGGCTTGGAAAGTTTGTGGTGGATTCCGGCGAAAGCCATTCTTGGCGACGCGTCCGCCGCGCTTGCCCTTGTTAGCGCCGGGATTTTGTTCCTGGTTTTTGTTATCCGCCGCTATGCGCCCCGCTTCGCCGAACAGGCGATTGCAACGGCCAGCGTCTCGGATGAGAAAGAAACGAATGCGGGCGCGAAGCGCGCGTTTGTGCCGAGAACCGCCAAGCAGGCGCTGCGCGCCAAAGAGTGGCAACTGCTGGCCCGCGACCCTTGGCTCCTTTCGCAATCGTTGATGCAGGTTTTGTATCTCATCCCGCCCGCGCTCCTTCTGTTGCGCGATATGGGACCCAGTGCCCAAGTTCACATCGTGCTCGCGCCTGTGCTCGTCATGGCGTTCGGACAATTGGCAGGCGGGCTCGCGTGGCTCGCAATTTCTGGCGAAGACGCGCACGATCTCGTGGCAACGGCGCCCGTGCCGGAACGTGCGCTTGTGCGCGCCAAGAATGAAGCCGTGCTTGCCGTTGTCGTGGCTGGTGCGGCGCCTTTCCTGTTCGGACTTGCGTTCTTGTCGCCTTGGGCGGCGGGCGTCACGGCTCTAGGCATCGCGGTTGCGAGCGCGTCGGCCATTGTGATCCAGATGTGGTTCAAGGTGACGGCGCGGCGCACGCTATTCCGCCGCCGCCAAATGGCGTCCAAAGCTGCAACGTTCGCGGAAGCTTTCTCATCGATCTTTTGGGCGGGCGCGACGGGGCTCGCCGCAGCGCAATCGCGGTTTGCAATTCTATTCGTGATTGCGGCGCTGATCGCGATGGCCATTGCACGGTTTATCAGCCCGCGCGCGTGAAGACGGCAGCGGGCAGTAGGCCGAATAATCTTCTAAGCGACCGGCGTTAACGCTGATTGTGTTTGGAGCGTTGCGCTCCTTTGTGGTAGATTGCTCAAACTGCCGAAGAGGGCATTGGAGAAACCGGTTCGTTGTCGCGAGCCGGTTTTTTGATTCTCCGTCATCCCGGCGCTGTCGCAGCGCATGCGCTGCGACGGGTCTCCGGCCGGGACCCATCCAAGCTGCCATTTGTTATCAGTTCACTGGCCTGGACGGGTCCCCGCCTGTCGCCGCTTCGCTTGCGATCTGCTTCGCAGACGCGGGGATGACGCCAAATGGCGAATCTCTAACAAGCGGCACTCGCAAACTGCAAGATGATGCGCGACGCTCCCGCCGCCGTCATCCCCGCGCCGAGGGTCTGCGTCGGCAGGCCCGAGGGAACAGGCGGGGACCCGTCCAGGCCGCAAAAAAAAATGTGATAACCAATTTGGATGAAGCATCCTTGCGTCTATATCCTGGCAAGCAAAAAATACGGCACGTTCTACATCGGCGTGACGAGCGATTTGCATGACCGGATGGCCGAGCACGATCAAGGTTTGATCGAGGGCTTCACAAAAAAGTACGGCATCAAGATGCTGGTCTACTACGAGCACCACGAGACGATGGACGCGGCGATCAAGCGCGAGAAGCTCTTGAAGAGGTGGCGGCGCGAATGGAAGTATCGCCTAATCGAACAGATGAATCCGGACTGGCAAAACCTTTATGATCCAGCGACGGGCGAGATCGCTTTTGGTCCTGCCGAGGTCGAGCGCTTATTCAATGAACCGGAGCCAGACTGACACTTGGACGGGTCCCCGCCTGTCGCCGCTACACTTGCGATCGCTAGCGCGACGCGGGGATGACGTGCTTACACAGCTAAGCCGAAATCGCGCGCACTTTGGCTTTGATCTGCTCGAGCGTGAACGGTTTCGGGATCGAGGTGAGGCGTTTGGCTTTGAGGGCATTGGCGCGATCGAGCTGATCGGAAAATCCGCTCATCAAGACGATGCCGAGTTGCGGTTTTAATTCGATTGCTTTCTCACATAGCGAGATGCCGTCGAGGGCCGGCATATCGACGTCGGTCACGAGAATGTCGATTGTTGCTGCGTGGGCCTGCAGATACTCGAGGGCTTCCGCCCCATCTTCCGTGACATGCACTGTGTGCCCATCGGTCGTCAGCGCGCGCCTGACAAGATCGCGAACGGCAGCATCGTCGTCGGCGAGAAGTATCGTTGCCATACCGTTTTCCTTAAACTCTCTCGCCGCAAAATGTCCCACGTATTGTAACACGACTCCCCTCCCTCGACGGGGAGGGGTTGGGGGTGGGGTGACGAGCTTGGCGGAAAATCTGTTGTGATCACGAGTCAGCGCAAAGCATCTTCGCAGCTTTCAATATCACGCTTCCATCGAGACCCCCACCCCTAACCCCTCCCCACAAGGGGGAGGGGGATCCGCACTCAATCCATCAGACGCCCGACGTAGGGCAGCTCCCGGTAGCGATGCGCGACATCCATGCCGTAGCCAACAACAAACGTATCGGGGCAAACGAACGCGCGGAAGTCGGCCGAGATGTTGACGGCACGCGGCACTTCCTTTTCGAGCAGGACGCAGGTGAGAATATCCTTGGCACCGCGCGCGGCGATCAAATCCTTGGCGAAGGCGAGCGTGCGGCCGGAATCAAGAACGTCATCGACAAGGAGAACGTTGCGGCCTTCGACCTCGAGATCGAGGTCGCGGAGAATGGATACCTGACCGGACGAGACGCGGCTTTTCTTATAGCTCGACAGCGTCAGAAAATCGACTTCGGGCGCGAGCCCCGCCCGGTTCAAGGCCCGGATCAGATCGGCGGCAAAAACGAACGAACCCTTGAGAACGGCAATGACCAAGAGCCCTGGAATTTGTCTTGCCGCAATTTCGCCCGCAAGCTGGTCGAGTCGCCGGGCTATGGCGTCGGCAGGATAGACGATTTCGATCCGGTTTGCGGTCTTAGTGGTGCCCATATGGACCTCTGGTTATTGCGTTGCCCGGAGAACACGGCTTACCGGGAACCCAAGAAACTGTGTACACGAGCCCGCCACAATCGTGATCGATTGATCGCGGGACATAACCTGTGGCTATTGAAACACGGAGTGGGGTGTTGAGTCTCTAACTTTACCCCAGTCTTTGCGCTAGTGCTTACAGACGTCTTTGACCCTAGTCCGGATACTGCCGAAGTGATTCGTCTTTCCAATATCTCGCTGAAATACGACCGGGGGCCGGAAGTGCTCTCGGATGTCAATTTTCACTTGAGGCCCGGCTCGTTCCATTTCCTTCATGGCGAGAGCGGCGCGGGCAAGACGTCGCTTCTGCGTCTGCTTTTCATGTCGCTGCATCCGACCCGCGGCCAGCTCCATATGTTCAACGACGACGTCAGCAAGGTCAGCTCGCAAAAGCGCGCCCAGCTGCGCCGCCGGATCGGCATCGTGTTTCAGGATTTCCGCCTGCTCGACCATTTGACCGTTTGGGAAAACGTCGCTCTTCCTCTTCAAGTCGTTGGCAAGAAGCCAAGCGACTACCGCGAAGACGTGACGGACCTGTTGCAATGGGTGGGCCTTGGCGACCGCATGTATGCTAACCCTTCAGTTCTTTCGGGCGGCGAAAAACAGCGCGCGGCGATTGCGCGTGCCGTCATCGGCAAGCCGGAAGTTTTGCTAGCGGACGAACCGACGGGTAACGTCGATCCGCAAATGGCGCGCAGGCTGCTTCGCTTGTTCGTCGAATTGAACCGGCTCGGCACGTCCGTCGTTATCGCAACCCACGATCATCAACTCATGCGGCAGTTCAAGGCGCCGCGCATTGAGGTACACAAGGGCCATGTCCGGATCATATGAACGCTTCTCCGGGCGCCCGCCGCTGGGGCCCCCGCTAGGGCAACAAGCGGGCCCGCAGGTGGTGGAGTACGACCCCTATGGAGATCCCGTAACCGGACCTGCGACGGGTCCGCCAACGGGTGCGGCCGGCCGCGCGTCGTATCCGGCTTACGCCGCAACGCCGGCCGATACACATCGTCCAGCAGCGCAAATCGAAGACACGACGCGCGAAATGTACGCCCCGAGCCGCGAAGAGAAAGACCGCGGACGGCGCATGAAAGCGACCGCCCCCGTGGTGCCGCCCGGATCCGTGACGGGCCGCTCGTTAACGCTGGTGATTGCCATTATGTGCTTCCTCGCTTGCCTGACGGCGGGCGCGGTTTGGATGATCAAGGAATCGGCCGACGCCTGGCTCAAGGACATCGCCAGCGAAGTCACCGTACAGGTCGAGCCGAAAGACAAAATCGATACCGACAAATCCGTACTCGATGTCGTCGCCTACATGGAAACGCAAGCGGGTATCAGGGCGGCAAAGCCCTTAAGTCTCGAAGCCTCTGCCAGTCTGCTGGAGCCGTGGCTTGGATCGTCCGACGCGCTCAAGGCGCTGCCCGTGCCGCGCCTCATCGCCATTGAAATCGACCGGGTCAATCCTCCGGATCTAGATGCGATCAACGCGTCGCTCGCCAAGCAGTTCAAGGGTGTGACGCTCGACGATCACCGGCGCTGGCAGCAGCAGATCAGGGCAGTGACGGGATCGTTCGCGCTTGGCGGCATCGCTATTTTCCTGCTCGTTGCGGCGGCGACGACGGCGGTCATCGTCTCGGCCACGAAAAGCGCCATGGCATCCAACCGCGATATCGTCGAAGTGCTGCACTTTGTCGGCGCCACCGACAAGTTCATTGCCCGCGAATTCGAGAAGCATTTCCTGCGGCTTGGCGTCAAATCCGGCATCGTTGGTGCGGTGCTGGCCATGCTGGTGTTTCTCGGCATGCCGGCCATCATGGAACTGCTCGGCGGCGGGGCGGTCAGCGCGGTTGAAATGCAGCGCCTGATCGGAACCGGGTCTCTGGACGCGGCCGGATATTTCCTGATGCTGCTGGTCGTGGTTATTATAGCAGGGCTCTGTATGATCACCTCGCGGGTCGGCGTTTATCGTATTTTGAATAGTCAGCACTGAGGGTCAAACGCGCTTTATTTGCTCGACTTCAGAGTATTAACGTACTTTTTGTTGAAGTATTTCGTTCCCCGGCCGGTCACAACAGAGGCCAAATCGGTTAGTCTCCTGAGAGGGACAAGGACCGGGGCAACGCCGAGGCCCGGAACCAAGGAGCACTGACAAGGCCATGCGGGTCTTTTCGCGCGCAATTGTTGTTATCGCAGCCCTTACTGCGAGTGCATTTGCGTTTGGCTTTGTGCTGTTTGCAACGCACGTGATGCGCGAGCGCGGCCAAGACGCCGGAAAAGCCGATGGCATCGTGGTGCTGACAGGCGGGCAAGCGCGCATCGCAGCCGGTGCCGCACTCTTAAAGCAGGGGCACGGGCGGCGCATGCTGATCTCCGGCGTCAACCGGCGCACGCCGAAAGAAGACGTCGAACGGCTTTCCGGTCTCGATCACAAGAACTTCACGTGCTGCGTCGATCTCGGCTACGAAGCGCTCGACACGGTTGGCAATGCAGACGAGACGCGCACCTGGGCCAATGCCAACGGATTTCGCAAACTGATCGTGGTGACGTCGAGCTATCACATGCCGCGCAGCTTGGCCGAACTCGCGCTCGTGATGCCGGACGCGGAGTTCGTGCCGCATGTCGTGACGCCGAAGAGCTTCCCCGAAAGCGGCTGGTGGCTGCATGTTGCGACGGCGCGGATATTGTTTTCGGAGTACGTCAAGTATCTGCCGGCCGTTGCGCGTTTGAGGACACAGCAGTTTTTCGGCTGGAGGCAGGATCATTCGGTCGCGCTCGGCACGCGCAAAGCCTCCGATGGTTGAGAGAATGACGAGCTTATGCGCGCGTAATCCCGGGCAATCGAGGCCGTTGCCGTGGTAGTCTTACGCTCGTGGATTTTTGCGGCCGTCTATTACATCGTCACGGCACTCTTCTTGTTTCTCGGCTCGTGGCTTCTCGTTGCGCCGCGCGCCTTAGCCATGCGCGCCTTGGTGCTGCACGCGAAAATCAGTCTGTGGCTCTTGAAGACAATTTGCGGCACGCGTGTTGAAGTGCGCGGGCAAGAGAAGCTTCCCAAAGGCGCCTGCCTCGTCGTTTCCAAGCATCAATCGATGTGGGACACGTTCGCGCTCGTTCCGCTATTTCGCGATCCGGCAATCGTGCTCAAGGACGAACTCAAGTGGATCCCGTTCTACGGCTGGTTCTGTCTCAAGTTCGAGCACATCCTGGTCAAGCGCGACAAGGCGGCGTCTGCGCTCAAAGCCATGATCCGCGATGCGCGCGCGCGCGCCGCCGAGGGACGCGAAATCATCATTTTCCCCGAGGGTACACGCGCCATGCCGGGCGCGCCACCCGGCTACAAACCCGGCTACGTCGCGCTTTACGAAGGGTTGGGCGTGCCGGCCGTACCGCTCGCTTTGAACTCGGGGCTCTATTGGCCGAGGCGCAGCATTTTGCGTTACCCCGGAACCATCGTCGTCGAGTTTCTCGATCCCATCCCGCCTGGTCTGCCGCGCGCCGAGTTCCGCCGTCGGGTTGAAGTCGCGATCGAAGAAGCGTCGAACCGGCTGCTCGCAGAGGCGGCTTCGGCACCCGATCCGCCGCCGCTACCGGACGTGGCAAAGCACCGGGTGGACGTGGTAAACAAAATTAGAACATAGGCGGAACATTTTGTTGACAGCGGGCGTGCGAAAGCTTATTCTGCGGGCAAATTTACACATCGTCCGCATAGTCCTGTTTGGTTCGTAATATGGCTCGCAATCCTGCACCCGTTCCGCAGTTCCTGGCGCCCATCTCGAAAGAGATCTGGGAGCGCAAGTATCGCTTCAGCGGCGGCAATGGGCTTGAGGCGGACGCTTCGCTCGATGCCACCTTCTGGCGCGTTGCCCGCGCGGCGGCGGCGGTCGAAAATGGCGGCAAGCGGGCGCAGGAAAAATGGGCGGCGGCGTTTCAGGGCGCGATGGCCGATTTCGGCTTTCTTCCGGCCGGGCGCATCCTGGCGGGCGCCGGAACGGGGCGCGGCGTGACGCTCTTCAATTGCTTCGTTCTTGGAAAAATCGGCGACGACCTCGGCTCCATCTTTGACGCCGTCAAGGAAGCGGCGCTGACGATGCAAGCGGGCGGCGGCATCGGGCACGATTTCTCGACACTCCGCCCCAAAGGCGCACTGGTCAAGAGCATCGGCGCGGACGCTTCGGGCCCTGTGAGCTTCATGGACGTGTGGGACGCCATGTGCCGCACCATCATGTCGGCCGGTCAGCGGCGCGGCGCCATGATGGCGACTTTGCGCTGCGACCACCCCGATATCGAAGATTTCATCGCAGCGAAGGCCGATGCCAAGCGGCTCAGAAACTTCAATCTGTCGGTGCTCGTGACGGACGCGTTCATGGCGGCCGTCGGCAAGGACAAACCCTGGGACCTGGTGTTCGACGGCAAGGTCTACAAAACGGTTGGTGCGCGCGAACTTTGGGACCGCTTGATGCGCGCGACATACGATTATGCCGAGCCCGGCGTCATCTTCATCGACCGCATCAACGCGGAAAATAATCTCAACTATTGCGAGACGATTGCGGCGACGAATCCGTGCGGCGAGCAGCCATTGCCGCCTTATGGCGCGTGTTTGCTCGGCTCCATCAATCTTGCCGCCCTGGTCGAGCATCCATTTTCGGAAAAGGCGGGCCTCGATATGGCAAAATTGGAGGAGCGCGTGGCAACGGCTGTGCGCTTTCTCGACAATGTCATCGATGTTTCGCGCTTTCCGCTTCGCGCCCAAGCCGAAGAAGCGCGCGCCAAGCGCCGCATCGGCCTTGGCATCACCGGGCTCGCCGACGCACTGATATTCTGCGGCCTCCATTATGGCAAAGAGGACGCGCGCCGGCAGGCGGCTCGATGGATGGAAACCATCCAGAATGCCGCCTACCGGGCAAGCGCCGGCCTCGCCGCCGAGAAAGGCGCGTTCCCGCTCTACGAACGCGACGCGTTTCTCGCCCGTCCCAACGTTCTCCGGCTCGACAAAGCCGTGCAGGCGGAAATCGCCAAGCACGGTTTGCGCAACGGCTGCCTGACCTCGATCGCGCCCACGGGCACCATTTCGCTGCTGGCCGGCAACGTCTCGAGCGGGATCGAGCCGGTTTTTGAATTCGCTTACCGGCGCCGCGTCTTGGGCGATGGCGGCGTCACGCGCGAAGAAGACGTCGAGGATTTTGCCGCCGGCCTGTTTGGCACGCGCCACGGCCCCGATGCGCCGCGCCCGGCGGCATTCGTGGTCGCGGGCCGCCTCTCGCCCGGCGAACACGTGGCTATGCAGGCGGCGCTTCAACCCTTTGTCGATAGCGCGATTTCCAAGACAATCAACTGCCCCGAAACGATCGGCTTTGAAGAATTCCGCAATGTTTACGCGGAAGCCTTTGCCAAGGGCCTCAAAGGCTGCACCACATACCGGCCAAACCCGGTGACCGGCGCGGTTCTCGTGGCCATGGCGGCACCTGCAGACGGGGCCGGGAGCGCCATACCGGCGCCAGTTTTCATGCGCGACGGTGCCAAGGCAGGCGGCGTGGTCTATCTCAGCAAACCGCTCGAGCGCGACGCGGCACTCGAAGGCTTGACCTACAAGATCAAATGGCCGGCCAGCCCGCACGCGCTTTACGTCACCATCAACGACATCGAGCGCGACGGGCGCCGCCGCCCGTTTGAGATCTTCATCAACACCAAGAATCTCGAGCATTTTGCCTGGACGGTGGCGCTGACCCGCATGATCAGTGCCGTGTTCCGGCGCGGCGGGGATGTGACCTTCGTCGCCGAGGAACTCAAAGCCGTCTTCGATCCGGAAGGCGGACGCTGGATGGGCGGGCGCTATGTTCCAAGCCTGTTAGCAGCCATTGGCGGCGTGATCGAAGAGCATATGATCCGCACCGGTTTTCTGGTGCCGGAAGAAGCCCCCGGTCCGGACCACGATGAGGGCGGCAAGGCCGTTGTGGCGCAACCCGGCCTTGATACGCACGGCGGGCGCGAGCAAACTCTGCCGCAAACACACAGCGGGGGCGCGTCGAGATCGAGTGCCGCCGCGCCATCGGCATCTTCGGGCGGGCCATCCGCCCGGACAAGCACATCGCCGGTCTCTGGGCCGGTCTCTGGGCCGGTTTCTGGGCCGGGCTTTGAACCCAGTCGGCAGCCAAACACGCACTCAAGTGCTGGACCGGGTTCTGGACCGGGTTCTGGACCGGGTTCTGGCCCGGGTTCTGGCCCGGGTTCGGGGACGAGTGCTGGGCCGTCGTCGGGTATGGGGGCTAGAATATGCCCGCGCTGCGCGAACCGCAGTCTCAACCGTGTCGAAGGCTGCTGGACCTGCACGACGTGCCATTACTCGCACTGCGGGTAAAATTTGCCTGGAACAAGCGCCGCTAGGCTCCGGCTGAGTGTGGTGCCTCAAGCCCTGAGGGAGTTTATTTCTTAAAGGCTCTTTACAATTCTTCCAGATATGGCGATGTGCTCCCCATGAGAGTTGCCGGGAGGAGGCAACGATCAACAGATTTTTGACCATATCCAAGAATCTGCCTCTGGGGGGACAAGTTTGAGCTCGAAGCTTCGGGTTCATTCACTGTTCGCGGGATAAATGGATGCCACAAGAAGGGTGGCGTCCGGCCAATGTGCCGATCCAGGGGTGTTGCGTATGAGTGCCGAGATTATTCAGCTAGCCGACGTCCGTGTCCGCCGTTCGCCGGCGAAGACCGCGACGCCCGTGCAAACCAGCGACGTTGAAGCGGGAACCCGTTTCCATTTCTGGACCGGAGCCTCCGGCAAGCGCTACGTTCACACCGTCTATAGCCTGTTCGATTGTCCGCCGATCGGCGTCGCCAACTACGTGCTCGTGCGCCGCGAGAGCAAATCCCAGCGCACCGTACTCGCAATCGGCCGCCTGACGGGCGAGTCGTCGTCGCTCAATCTTGCCGAGATACGTCAGCGCGGCGCGACGCTTGGCGCCGACGAAGTTCACATTCATTTGCTGGCAACGTCTGCAAACGAAAGCCAGGCGGTCGAAGTAGACCTCAAAACCGCGCAATTCGCGGCTCTATCCAACTAAGTTTGGCCAACTAAGTTTGGCCAGCTAAGTTTGGCCAGCTAACAACTTACGCAACATCAGCTCTGCGAGCTGCCGGGCGGTGTCCGGCGGCCGAAATCCGGCACGGCCGTATCCTGTCCGGCCTGAATGATGCCGTGGCGCACAGTGCGGGCTTCGCCAAACAACTTCTCGAGCGTTTCGCCGTCGCCAAAACGGATGGCGCGCTGCAGCGTCACAAGATCTTCGGAAAACCGCCCCAGCATCTCAAGCACGGCGTCCTTGTTGTTCAAGAACACATCGCGCCACATAACGGGGTCGGAGGAGGCAATGCGGGTAAAGTCGCGAAACCCGCCGGCCGAAAACTTGACCACTTCGCTATTCGTGACGCGCGCCAGATGGGCCGCCGTATTGACGATATTGAAGGCGATGAGATGGGGCACGTGCGAGGTGATGGCAAGCACAAGATCGTGGTGATCGGCCGCCATGAACTCAACCTTGGAACCGAGCTTTTGCCAGAAGGTCTCTAACCGCGCGACGGCCATGGGGGCGGCGGCGGCGTCAGGCGTCAAAATGCACCAGCGCCCGTCGAAAAGTTCGGCAAAGCCGGCCTCCGGTCCCGATCTTTCCGTTCCCGCGATCGGGTGCCCGGGTATGAAATGGACGCCCATAGGCACAAACGGCGCGACGTCGCGCACGACAGCCGCCTTGACCGAGCCGACGTCGGTCAGAATGGCACCGGCTTTCAGGTGCGGACCGATCTCTTCGGCAATTTTGCCGTAAACGCCGACGGGCGCGCACAGGATGACCAAATCGGCGCCTTTGACGGCATCTGCTGCGTTATCAAAAATTTTGCCAACCAGGCCGAGTTCTAAAGCTTTCGCGCGCGTCGCGGGCGTTGCCGACGAGCCCACGATCTCGCGCGCGAGACCGGCGCGGCGCGCGGCGTGGCTGATCGAGGACCCGATGAGGCCGATGCCGATGAGCGCGATACGGTCGAACATGATTGTGCTTGCCGCCGTGCTCATGCCTTTGCCCCGTTCATGTATTCTTGCAATGCCGCGATGGCGCGCTTGTTGTCTTGGCCCGAACCGATGGTCATGCGCAGGGCATTGGGAAAGCCATAAGCACCGACCTTGCGCACGATGACGCCTTTGGATTTGAGATATTCGTCGGCGCCGGCGGCCGATTTGCCGCCGCCTGGCACGTGGAACAGCACGAAATTGGCGACGCTTGGCGTCACGCCGAAGCCGAGCCCGGAAAGTTGCTCGGAAACCCATGGCAGCCATTCGTCGTTGTGGCGTTTGGCTTCATCCATGTGGCCTGCGTCATCCATCGCGGCAGCACCCGCCGCAATCGACGGCGAAGACAAATTAAAGGGTCCGCGAATACGGTTTAGCACGTCCGCGACGTTTGCCGGGCAATAGGCCCAGCCGATGCGAAGGCCTGCAAGGCCGTGGATTTTCGAAAACGTGCGCGTCATCACCGTGTTCGACGTGGCCGCGGCCAGTTCAAGACCCGCATCATAATCGTTCCGGCCGACATACTCGGCGTAAGCGGCGTCGAGAACGAGAAGCACATTGTCCGGCAAGCCGTTTCTGAGGCGGCGTACTTCGCGGGAGGGAATATACGTGCCGGTCGGGTTGTTGGGATTGGCGAGGAAAACGACGCGCGTGCGGTCTGTGACGCGGGCGAGAATAGCGTCCACATCCGCCGTCAGGTTCTTTTCCGGGGCAATGACGGGCGTTGCGCCGTTGGTTAGAATGACAATGCGGTAGACGAGGAAGCCGTGCGCCGTGTAGATCGCTTCGTCGCCCGGTCCAAGAAATCCGCGCGCTAGCAGCCCTAAAATTTCGTCGGACCCCGAGCCGCAAACAATGCGCGACGAGTCGATGCCATAACGGCGCGCGATTGCGGCGCGCAAAAGTGTTGCTTGCCCATCCGGGTAACGCTCGAGATCTGCGGCGGCGGATTTGTACGCGGCGAGGGCAGCGGGGCTTGGGCCGAGCGGGGTTTCGTTCGACGAGAGTTTGGCGGGCTTAATACCGCCCTGCACCTTGCTTTCGCCCGGCACGTAGGCTTCGATTTCGAGAATACTTGGGTTTGGTTTTAGGCCGGCGGTTTTCATGGGTTGGTCTCGAAGTCACTGATGCGATTTGAGGAACGGTTAGGACCGCGAACAACACCCCGAACGGCATCCCGGAGCAGCGCCCGATCAATAGGGGCAAGGCCTGTTGAAATCAAAGATTAAAGTTGACTTTCCGCCCCTACGTCCTAGCTAACGGCTCAACCAATTACAACGCGCATACTTCGAGCAAGGCTGGGCCCAAAAAGGCATGACTTCCGCGATCCCTGACATTGCCGGCACTGCTGCGTCGCGCTTGAACGAGGTCCACACGCCGTCGAGCCTGTTTGTCAGGTTTCCGGAAACGGCACCTTTGAAGCTTGCCTGTCAGCTGGAGTTGGCGCCGTTTACGATCGCCTACCAGACCTATGGCGCGCTCAACGCCGGCAAATCCAACGCCATTTTGATTTGTCACGCACTGACGGGCGATCAGCACGTCGCCAACGTCCATCCCGTCACAGGCAAACCCGGCTGGTGGGAAACGCTGGTGGGACCCGGCAAGCCCGTCGATACCGATCGCTTCTTCGTCATCTGCCCGAACATTCTGGGCGGGTGCATGGGATCGACGGGGCCCGCCTCTTTGAACCCGGCGACGGGGCAGCCCTATGGCTTGGATTTTCCCGTCATCACCATCGGCGATATGGTGGAAGCGCAAGCGCGGCTGATCGATCACCTCGGCATCGGACAGTTGTTTGCCGTCGTCGGCGGATCGATGGGCGGCATGCAGGTGCTGGAATGGGCGGCGCGCTATTCGGACCGCGTTTTCGCAGCCGTGCCGATTGCAACGGCCGCTTGGCACTCGTCGCAAAATATCGCCTTCCACGAAGTCGGGCGCCAAGCCGTGATGGCCGATCCCGATTGGTGCCGGGGCCGCTACATCGCCGAAGGCAAGGTGCCGCGCAACGGCTTGGCCGTCGCCCGCATGGCGGCGCACATCACGTATCTTTCGGAAGAGGCGCTGCACCGCAAATTCGGGCGCAGTCTGCAAGACCGTTCGCAACTGACGTTTTCGTTCAATGCAGACTTTCAGGTGGAAAGCTATTTGCGCCACCAAGGCTCGTCGTTCGTCGACCGGTTCGACGCGAACAGCTATCTCTACATTACGAGAGCGATGGATTATTTCGATGTCAGATCCGAGCGCGGCGACGTTCTCGCGGACGCGTTCAGGGGAACCAAGACGCGCTTTTGCGTCGTGTCGTTCACGTCCGATTGGCTCTATCCGACGAAAGAGAGCCGCTCAATCGTGCACGCTTTGAATGCAGTGGCCGCCAACGTTTCGTTCGTCGAAATCGAAAGCGACAAGGGTCACGACGCGTTCCTTCTCGAAGAAGTGGAATTCTTGACGACGGTACGCGGTTTTATCAATGCGGCCGCAACCAAGCGCGGCTTGAAGCCCGCAGGGAGCCTTGAGGCATGACATCGGACGCACCCCTGCCCGGCGCCACGCCGCGCGTCGATCATTTGCTGATCGCCGAAATGGTGGAGCCCGGATCGCGCGTTCTCGATGTCGGCTGCGGCGACGGAGAGTTGCTTCAGCTACTGACACGCGCCAAGGCCGTTGACGGCCGGGGCGTCGAGATATCGCGCGAAAAGGTCAACGCCTGCGTGGCGCACGGACTATCCGTTATTCAAGGCGACGCCGACCGCGACCTAGCGGACTATCCCGATCAAGCCTTCGACTACGCCGTCTTGTCGCTCACTATTCAGGCGACGCGCTCGCCGCGCACGGTGCTCGAGAACTTGCTGCGCATCGGGCGGCGCGCCATCGTGTCGTTTCCGAACTTTGGACATTGGGAAATACGCGCCGGGCTTTTGTGGGCCGGGCGCATGCCGGTCACGCGCAACTTGCCGGACAATTGGTACATGAGCCCGAACGCGCATTTGTGCACGATCCGCGACTTCGCGGATTTGTGCGAAGACATCGGCGCGGACGTAGAACAAGCCGTTGCGTTTAATGCTTCCGGGCGGCGCCTGCCGATAAAATGGTCGTTGTCGATGCAGAATCTTTTCGGCGAAAAGGCCGTTTTCCTGATGAAGGGCCGGGGCCAATCCAAGCGCTGAGATTACTGTGCGTTGCGCCCGTGGCTGCCGCCTTCGGCCGGCTTTAATACTCTAATTTCTTGCGCCCTGAGCCCGCCGCCAATAGGTGCCATGAGCTCCTTGCGCGCTTCGACAATGATGACGCCCGCAGCGGCGCTGGCGAATTTTGCGCCCGTACGCTCGATTGTTCCGGCCATGCGCAGCGCAAAGCGATTGCCGACCGGCGGAAAGTAAAGCCCGCCGCTCCAATCGATGGGCGTGAGGAGGGCATTCGTCAGCTGCTGTTCGAGCTGGCCGCGGCTGAAAGGCAACCCGTGCCCGAACGGCGTCGCATCTACCCGCGACCAAACTCCGCGCCGGTTGGGCACAATCAAAATCAGCCGCCCGTCGGGAGCAAGCACGCGCCACATCTCGCGCAAGACAGGGCCCGTGCGCTCAGCCGCCTCAAGGGTGTGAATGGCAAGCAAGCGATCAACGCTGTTGTCCGGCAGCGGCCAATGATGCTCTTCGACGAGAACCGAATGACAGCGCATGCCCTGCGGCCAAACCAGCGCCCCCTGGCGGGCGGGCATGAGCGAGCCGATGCACTTGGCTTCGGCGCGAAACGATCCGAGATAGGGGACGGCAAAACCCGTTCCAAACACGGTGAGACCGTCGAGCTTTTTCCAGCGCGAGCGAATGCGCGACGCCAGCTGCCGCCGCACGACCTGCCCCAAGGGCGTGCGATAAAAGTCTCTCAAGTGCGCAGCGTCGAGTTGCATGGACAGAAAAAACGAGCCTCAGCTGGTGCGAAACAGCTGTCTCTTTACGCTATTTGGCCGAGCCAAAGAAGAAGCCGGACCGGTTACCCGGCCCGGCTTAGCGAATAAAGCTAACACGTGGCAATTGGCCCTTAGCGGGCAATTGCGCGCGCGAGGCCGTGAACTTGGTCCGGCGACAACATCGGCCGGGCCCTGAACTGGTCGCCAAAGAGGGCGGGTGCAAGGCTTCCTTGTCTACCGGGGTTGAGAGGCTTGATTTCGCCGGTCGAGGTTTCGATTTTGACCTCTTCGACCACGACACTGCCGTCGGAGTATATGGCCTCCACGCGGATCTTGACGAATTCTTCGACGGCCGATCTTTCACCGATCAACAAGTCGCGGCCCGCGCGATCAAGCCATTGAGGCAATGGCTTTCCGTCGGGTTGCGTAATCTTGTAATCGACAATGCGCTTGGTGCCGGGATCGATCGTATTCGAGATCTGGATAATCAGAGTTCTGTTGCGAACGAGACTCTCGATGATGAGCTGTTCTTCGCTGCCGAGCCCGCTAAGGTTTCCAGGAACGTTGTTACGCAACGAGAAGCCGGTCAATCCGTCGATGCCTCCGCCAAAGACGCGCAAATCGAGGCCGGCGTATGACATCATTTCACGTGCGCGCTCGGCACGGGTCGTTTCGGTAATGATGCCATTGGTTCCGAGCCAGCCGATGCCACTGAGGCTGCGTGCCCCATTGGCCGCAGCGAGGACGATGCCGTTCGTACCCAGCTGCCCTGCCAAACTGCGCAGCGAGCCCATATCGAAGACCGCATCAAGGACCGCGCCTTCAGCACCTATACTCGGGTAGCCGCCGGCCGAAGTTGCGTTATCGTTCACCGGCATGATGGAAGGGCCATCGAAGCCAAAGACTACCGGCTGATCGGCGTAGCCCGCATCCTCAACAACGATCGAGATCGTTGCCGTTGCGAACCCGCCATGGCCATCGCTGACAATGTATGTGATCGTATCGGTTCCAGTAAAGCCGGCCCGCGGCGTGTAACCGACCGAACCATCCGGCAAGATGCGAACCGTGCCCTGGCCGGCTGTGGCCTTGGTGACGGTGAGCTTGTCGCCGTCGATATCCGTGTCGTTGCCGACGGCTGGAATGCTAACGCTCGATCCGGGCCGCACCGTGCCTGTATCGTTATGGGCGACGGGCGCGTCGTTTACCGGCGTCACCAGAATGGTGACTGTGTAAGTCCTAACCCCTCCCTTTCCATCGGAGACCGTGTAAGTGAAGCTATCGGTTCCGTAATAGTTGGGCGCAGGCTTATAGACGTATGTGCCATCGGCTTTGACGACGACAGTGCCGTGCGCAGGGTTCGAGCCCTTTGCGTAAGTGATGGGATTGCCCTCGGCGTCGGTGGCGGCAGGGAGTTGACCCGCGAACGGCTGATCCTCTTTGGTCGTCAGCGCATCGTTGGCGGCAACGGGCGCGTCATTCACGGGATTGACCGTCAACGACACCGTTGCTTCTGAAAATCCGCCATTGCCGTCGCTGATCCGGTAGACGAAGCTATCCGTGCCGGTGAAGTTTGCCTGCGGCGTATAAACGAACGTGCCGTTGGCATTGAGCACGAGCGTGCCGTGCGCAGGGCCTGTTACCGGCGTGATGCCGTTTGCCGCGTTGCCGTCGGCATCGGAGACGACAAGCGTGTCGCCGTCGGCATCGCTGTCTTGGCCCGAGGTGCCGGGAGTCACATCGCCCGTGAGGTTCGTATCCTCGTTGCCGGAGAACGCGTCGTTCACCGCGACGGGCGCGTCGTTGATGCCCGAGACGGTGACGGTAACGGAGCGGATAATCGTGCCGCCGTTGCCGTCGGAGACTTTGAACGTAAACGTGTCCGTGCCGGTGAAGTTTGGATTTGGCGTATAGGTGTAGGTACCATCCAAATTGACGACAACCGTGCCGTTCGAAGGATTGGACGCCTTCGCGAACGAGAGGATGTCGCCGTCTATGTCCGACGCCGTCAGCGTGCCGTTGAGCGGCGTTTCTTCCGGTGTTGTCGTGATAACGTTTGGCGCTGCGGGCGCATCGTTGACAGGAGCAATGTTGAGCGTGACGGTCGCCGTTGCGGTGGCGCCATTCGCGTCCGAGACGAGATAAGTGAAAGTTTCACTCGCCGAACCGGTGTTGAAGTCAGGATCTGGAATGTAGGTGAAGGTCCCGTCCGGATTGAACGTGAGCGTGCCGTGCGCCGGTTCCGTCACCAAAACGTAGCTCACAGCGTCACCGTCCGGATCGCTGTCGTTGCCGCCGACCGAGCCTGTGATTGGCGCATCTTCGACGCCGAAGAAAGTGTCGTTGCCGGCGGCCGGCGGCGGGTTGGTGACGGTGTAGGTAAAGGTCTTCGAAACGGTCGCGCCTTGGCTGTCCGTGGCAGTGACGGTTATTTCGTAGATGCCGTTCGTCAGCGGGCCGCCAACCGAGGCATTCTTGGTCAAACTGCCCGAGATTACGCCGGTTGCCGGATTGATCGTGAGGCCCGCGGGCAGACCCGTCGCGCCGAATGCAAGCGTGTCGCCATCCGGATCGCTAAAGCCGGCACCGGCCGCGATGCTAACGGGTGTGTTGTCAACGCCGCCCGCATCGGGAATATCCGGTCCGATGGGCGCGGGGTTGGTCACGGTCCAGACGAAGACTTGGCTGGTAACTCTTCCATCCGGATCGGTTGCCGTGACGGTGACCGAATAAGTGCCGCCTGCAGCGGACGCCAAATGATCGATTGTGCCGGTGATCATTCCGGTGTCGGGATCGATCGACAGTCCCGGCGGCAGCCCGGTTGCAACGAACGTCAGCGCGTCGCCGTCGATATCTGCGAAGTTGGACGCGAGGTTGACGGACACCAACGCGCTATCGGCACTCGAATTGGCCGCGATGGGCGTCGATGTTGGATCGTCGTTGACCGGCGAGACGGGACCGAGATTGAGCGTCGCGGTAGCCGAGCCGCCATTGTTGTCGGTGACCGTGTAGGTAATTTCTGGAACTGGGCCGATGTAGTTCGGCGCAGGCGTGAAGGTGTAGGCGCCCGTACTGTTAATTTCGATGGTACCGACGCCGGGAATGTCCGCGATATCGCCGGGCAAGAATGTGCCTGAAACGCCGGCGATCGAAAAATCGCTGACGGAGAGAGTGTCGCCGTCGGGGTCTGTATCGTTGCTAAGAACGTTTCCGGTTGCAGGCGTGTCTTCGACAACGAGAGCGACGTCGTTCGCGGCAACAGGCGCCGGGTTTGCAATCGTAATCGTCAGCGTGACGGGTGTTATGCCGCCGTTCTGGTCGTCAGCGAAAATGGTGACCGTATAGACGCCGCCAGCGCCGCCTTGCGAGGCAGCTTTGTCGATGGTGCCCGTGATGAGACCCGTATCGGGATCGATAGAAAGGCCGGCCGGCAAACCCGACGCCGCGAACTTGAGCGTATCGCCATCGGCATCGGTAAACGCCGCCGCCGCATTGAGAGTGAGCGGCGCATTATCGAGAGTTGAAACGGGGTCGAGCGGCGTCGCGACCGGCGCATCGTTGACACCTGTCACGGTGATCGAAAGCGTTGCCGTCGACAATCCGCCATTTCCGTCGGACAGCGTGTAGGTGACGAGCGTCGTGCGCGTTTCGCCGCCCTGAAGGTCGATGAAAGCGCCGTTCTGATCGAACGTGTAAGAGCCGTCGGGCTGAACCGTAAAGAGGCCGCCGCTCGAACCCGCGACGCTCGTGCCGACGGCAGCAGCCGATCCATTGATCGCGCTGACGGTCAGGGGATCGTTGTCCGGATCGCTGTCGTTGCCGAGAATGCCGCTCGCCGCGTCAACGTCGGCGTTGGTGCCTTGGGTGACAATCTGCGAGTCGTTGACGGCGGTTGGCTTAGGATTGTTGACGGTCCACGTGAAGGTCTGGCTGACAGAGGCCCCGCCATCGTCCGTTCCCATAACGATAACGGTATAGGGTCCGCTTTGGGACGCGCTTGCGTCGATGGTCCCGGAAATAACGCCCGTCGCCGGGTTGATCGATAGTCCCGGCGGCAAACCAATCGCCGAGAACGCGAACGTGTCGCCCTCGGGCGTATCTATGTCGTGGAAGAACGCGCTGACATCGATGCTTGGCGTATCGCTGTCGTTGTTTGTCAAGTTAGCGAGAGTATCCACGGCTGGCGCATCGTTCTGCGGCGTGACGGTAATGGTCAGCGTTGCAGTATCGATGCCGCTATTGCCGTCGCTCATCGTGTATACGAGCGATTCGACACCGTTGAAGTTGGCGTTAGGCGTATAAACCAGAACCTGGTTGCCGAACGCATCTTTTTGCAGCGTGACTTGACCGTGCGCCGTGTTGACCGTGTCGCCGGGCGAAATTGGCGTTCCGTTGATGTGAGTGATGGAGATTGGATCGCCATCCGGATCGAAATCGTTGGACAGAACGGTCGCGACGACCGGCGTGTCTTCGGGCGTTGTGACCGCATCGTTCGACGCCGCCGGCGGGATGTTGAGCACGTTCCAAGTGAACGTCGCAGTGACGGTTCCGCCCATGCCGTCGCTGGCAATGATGGTTATGGGATAGTCCTTGTCGCCCGACGGGTTCGATGCGTTGGGATCGATCGTTCCCGTGATCTGCCCGGTTGCCGGATTGAACGAGAGGCCCGGAGGAAGCCCCGAGATCGAGTACGTCAAAGCGTCGCCATCGAGATCGCTGAACGCACTCGAAATATCGATGTTGACATCTTGTCCGTCGGAATCGATCACGCCCGGCAGTTCTCCAGCCGGCACGCCGGGGAAAGTTGCCAGCGTTGGCGCGTCGTTGACGGGCGTCACCGTTACAGTCACGCTCGCGGTCGATACGCCGCCGTTGCCGTCGCTAATCTGATAGACGATCGTGTCGGAGCCGTTGAAATTCGCATCCGGGGTATAGTTGATCGTGCCATCCCCATTGATCGTAACCGTACCGTTTCCAGCGGTGACGGCCGCGACCGTCAAGGGGTCGCTGTCGGGATCGGTATCGTTGGCAAGCACATTGATGACGGCCGGGGTATCTTCGGCAACCGTCGCCGTATCGTTGACAGCGGTTGGGCCTGGGTTCGCGACATTCCAAGTGAAACTGGTTGAAACCGAGCCGCCCGGATGACCGTCGCTCGCCGTTACGACGACCGTATAAGGCCCGGTCTGCGACGCGGACTTGTCGATTGTTCCGGTGATGACGCCGGTCACCGGATTGATGCTGATACCCGCCGGCAAACCCGAGGCAGAGTAGGCGAGGATTTCGCCGTCGCTGTCTGCAAAGCTCGCCGACACGTCGACCGAAACGGCTTGACCGTCGAGGCTCGAGCGATCGGCAAGGCCCGTCGTGGTTGGGATGTCGTTGACGTCGCCGATGGTGACCGTGACCGTTGTGGTTTCGGTGACGCCGCCAGAGGTGACCGTGTAGGTAAAGGTATCTGTTCCATGGAAGTTGGTATTGGGCGTGTAGACCAGGGTTCCGTCAGCGAGGAAACTGGCCGTGCCGCTCGCGCCTTGCGTGATGCCGGTCACGGCTTTGCCCGGCGATTCGAAATTATCGTTGGACAAGACGTTGAATGTGACGGGCACGTCTTCGCTGGTCGAAACGGTGTCGGCGACGACATCGGCAACCGGATTAACGGTAATGCCGATTGTCTTGCTGGTTGTCACCGTTCCGTCCGTTGTAGTGACGTTGATGGCGGCTGTGCCGTTGTAATCGGCCGTTGGCGCGAAGGTCAGCCCGTTGAGGGCCGTATTGATCGCCGCAGCAGAGCCCGTAACCGTTACGGTTCCGGTGCCGTCGCCAGAGACTATAACACCGAGCGCCGATCCGAGCGTGAGACGCCCATTGGTGCCCGAGAGCGTCACAGTCAGCGTATCGCCGTCGAGATCGGAGACCGTGATAGCGTTGGCATTGGCGCTAGAGAGGACAAGGGCAGCGTCTTCGTTCGTCGTTTGCCCGCCGGGTACAACCGTTACCGGAGCGTCGTTGATAGAGGCAACCGCGACAGCGACGGTCGCCGTCTCGCTGACGCCGCCGGATGTGACGGTGTAGGTAAAGCTATCCGGGCCGTTGTAATTCGCAGCCGGCGTGTACGTCACCTGGCCGCCGGCGCCAATCGACACCGTGCCGTGCGCGGGTTGTGTCACCCCGGTTATCGCCGCACCCGCATTTTCGAACGTATCGTTTGTCATGACGTTGAAGGTCACGGGCGTGTCTTCGTTCGTCGCGATCGCGTCCGCGGCGATGTCGGTTACGGTTGTGACCGTCAGTGCAATGGTGTTCGAGGCCGATGCGGTGCCGTCCGACGTTGTGACCGACATGATCGCGCCGCCGTGATAATCGGGCGTCGGGTTAAAAGTTAGCCCGTCGAGTGCCGCGTTGATGGCCGCAGCCGAACCCGTGATTGTCACGGTACCCGTATTGTTGCCGCCGACCGTTACGCCCGCAAAGGCGCCGAGATCGATCGTGCCGTTGGTGACGGAGACGGTTGTTGTGAGCGTATCGCCGTCGAGATCGGCGACGGTAATGGCATTGCCGGTTGCGGGCGAGAAGGAGAGTCCGGCGTCCTCGGCCGTGACTTGCGCAGCAGGTACCGTCTGCACCGGCGCGTCGTTTACGGGTGACACCACAACGGTCACGGTCGCGGTTTCGGTCACGCCGCCAGACGTGACCGTGTACGTGAAGCTGTCCGAGCCGTTGAAATTCGCGTTCGGCGTATAGGTCACCGTGCCGTCACCATTGATCGCGACGACGCCGTTGACGCCGTTGGTAACGCTGGTGACCGCGGCGCCGGCGTTTTCGAAGGTATCGTTGCCGAGCACGGAGATGATCTTGGCACTGTCTTCGTTGGTCGGCGCGTTGTCGTTTTGGATATCGCTAACGGGCGCCAGACTGATGGCAACCGCACCCGTTACGGGTGCTGCGATGCCGTCGGTCGTCGAGATCGACATGGAGACGCTGCCGTTGAAGTCGGCAACCGGCGTATAAGTCAGGCCGTTCAGTGCGGCCGTGATGGCGGCGGGCGGGCCCGAAATCGTGATGGTGCCCGAACCGTTGCCTATGATGGTGACCAGAGGATTAGAGATCGCCGTCAACGTGCCCGCCGGCACGCCAATCGTTGTCGTCAGCGCGGCACCCGAGTCGATGTCGCCAAGGACAATCTGATTGCCGTTCGCGCCGCTGAAGATGACCGGGGTATCTTCCGGTGCGTTCTGGGCCGCGGGAACTGCAAGCGTTGGCACGTCGTTCGCGGGCGTGACGTTAACTGTCACAGTCGTTGTTTCCGTTACGCCGCCGGACGTCACGGTATAGCTAAACGTTTCGGTGCCATTGAAATTAGCGTTCGGCGTGTAAACGACATTGCCGCCGGCATCGATCGTGACGCTGCCGTTGGCGGGTTGGGTGTAACCGGTGACGTTTGGCGAGCCTTCGAACGTGTCGGCCGTCGCGCCGTTGGTGCCGGTTAGGACGTTGAATGAAATGCCGGCGTCTTCGTTCGTAGTGACAGTATCGGCGGCGATATCGGCGACGGGGCTGACCGTCAGCGCGAGGTTCGCTGTCGTTGTGGCAACGCCGTCGCTTGACACGATATTGAGCGTGTCGGAGCCGTGGTAATCCGGGTTATTGACGTACTGGAGACCGCTTAGAGCGGCCGTGATCGCGGCGGGGCTGCCGGTTAGCGTCACGCTGCCCGTGCCGTCGCCGACAACGGTAACGCCGGCGAGCGAGCCGAGCGTAAACGTACCGTGTGCGACAGAAAGCGTCGTCTCGACAACCGGGCTATCGACGTCGGTGACTGTGATCGCGTTACCGTTTGTAGACTTAAAGACAAGCGGGGTATCTTCAGCCGTCGATTGATTTCCAGGCACGGTGTTGAGCGGACTATCGTTGACCGGGTTGACATAAAGCGTGACGGTCGCCGTGCTCGTCGCGCCGTCTGCGTCCGTCACTTGATAGGTGAACGTGTCGGTTCCGGTGAAGTTGGCGGCGGACGTGTAGGTGAACGTGCCGTTGCTGTTCAGAACCAGCGTGCCGTTCGCGGGGCCTGCAACCGGCGTCGTGTTGACAGTCAGCGCGTCGCCGTCGGGATCGCTGTCGTTGGTGCGCACGTTGCCGGTGATGGCATTGTCTTCCGAGCCGGTGTAGGAATCGTCGACCGCGACTGGAGCAGGGTTTGCGACGGTCCAGTTGAACGTTGTCGTAGCGAGTGCGCCGGACGCATCTGTCGCGGTCACGGTGACCGAGTAGACGCCGCCTGGAACGGCGACCGACGCGTGTTGACCGATTGTGCCCGAGATGAGGCCCGTTGCGGGATCGATGCTGAGACCTGAGGGAAGACCCGTTGCTGCAAATGTCAGCGTGGCGTTGTCAACGTCGGAGAAGAGCGCGCCCGCATTGTAACTGTCCGCGGCGCCGTCCGTTCCCGATTGATTGGCGGCGGGAGAGGCGACCGGAGCATCGTTGACGGCGAGAACCGACATCGTCACCGTCGTTGTTTCGGTGACGCCGCCCGACGTCACGGTGTACGTGAAGGTGTCGGTGCCGTTGTAATTGGCAGCCGGCGTATAGGTTACGTTGCCGCCTGCGCCGATGGTGACGGACCCGTGAGCCGGTTGCGCGACGGCGGAAACGACGGCGCCTGCGCTCTCGAAGTTGTCGTTCGTCAGAACGTTGAACGTGCTTGCCGTATCTTCGGCCGTCGTCACGTTGTTCGGCGCGATATCGACGACCGGAGAGACGGTGATGGCGACGGCGCTGACCGTGGCCGGGGCAACGCCGTCGGAAGTCGAGATGTTCAGGGTTGTCGCGCCGTTCCAGTCGGGGGCCGGGCCGAAGGCGAGGCCGGCGAGCGCCGCCGTAACGGCGGCGGAGGAGCCCGTGACCGTCACCGTGCCGGTGCCGTTTCCGGTGACTGTGACGCCCGCAATCGAACCAAGCGTCAACGCACCGTTGGCGGCTGTAAGGGTCGTTGTGACGTTGCTATCGACATCGACGATTGTAATCGCGTTGCCGTTGGCGGCGTTGAAGACCAAGCCTGTATCTTCGCTCGTCGTTTGCGCGCCGGGGACGGTGTTGACGGGCGCGTCGTTGACGGCGGAGACCGTGACGGTGACTGTGGCCGTTTCAGTGACGCCGCCGGACGTGACCGTGTACGTAAAGGTATCGGTTCCGTTGAAATCGGCAGATGGCGTATAGGTGATCGTACCGCCGGCTGCGAATGCGACGCTGCCGTTGGCGGGCTGGGTCACTGCCGTGACGGCTTCCACACCTTCGAACGTGTCGGCGGTCGCGCCATTGGTGCCGGTCAAAACGTTGAAGGTGTGCGACGTGTCTTCGTTGGTCGTGACTGCATCGTCTGTTGCATCGGCGACGGGAGCAACTGCAATTGCCACCGTACTTGCCGCGGTTGCCGTGCCATCCGTCGTCGATATCGACATCGGTGCCGTGCCGAAGTAGTCGGGCTCGGGGATATATGTGATCGAGGCAATTGCCGCGTTGACTTGGGCGGCCGTGCCCGAGATCGATACCGTTCGGGAAGCGTTTCCGGAAATCGCCGCGCCACCGCCTGTAACAACCGAAAGCGTGCCCGTGCCGGCCGGAATGGACAGCGTGGTGGTGAGCGTGCCGCCATCGACATCGGCGACGCTGGCCCCTGTAATGACCTTGGCCGTGTCTTCGTTGGTGGTTTGCCCGACAGGCACGGTCTGCACCGGCGCGTCGTTGATGGCCGTCACCGTCAGATTGACGCTTGCCGTTTCCGTTACGCCGCCGGACGTGACCGTATAATTGAACGACGGCGTACCGTTGTAGTTTGCAACGGGCGTATACGTGAGATTGCCCGATGCGTCGAGCGTTACGGTGCCAACGCCGGCGAGCACGACGCCTGGGCCGCCTGCTGAAATGGCCGTGCCGTTGATGGCCGTTATCGTGCGGCCTGCATTCTCAAACGAGTCGTTCGCCAGCGGGGCGAACGTAACCGGCGCGTCCTCGTTCGTCGTTACGGAATTCGCCGCGATATCGGCGACAGGCGTCACTGTGATAGCAACCGTGTTAGCGACGGCCGGCGCGATGCCGTCCGACGTCGAGACGGTCAAGTTTATGGGTGTCGCGGGCGAGCCGGTATTGAAATCCGCGAGCGGCGTGTACGTGATCGTGGCAATGGCCGCGTTGATGGCCGCTGCCGTGCCCGAGACGGTCATGTTGGCGGTACCGGCGCCGGTCACGGTCACGCCCGCAAGCGACGCGATACCGAGCGCACCGGATCCCGCCGGAATCGACAGCGTGGCCGTCAACGCGACGCCCGCGCCATCGACGTCGCCGACGGAGACGCCCGTGATGGCAAGCGGCGTGTCTTCGCTTGTCGTCTGGGCACCGGGAACCGTATTGACAGGAGCATCATTGGCCGGCGCAACGGCGATCGTCACCGTTGCCGTTTTGCTATCGCCGTCGGCGTCCGTCAGCGTATAGGTGAACGTGTCCGTGCCGTTGAAATTCGCAGCAGGCGTGTAGACGAAGGCGCCGGTCGCGGTGTTAAACGACGTGAGCGTGCCATTTGCAGGTGGCACGGAAACGGTCACCGATGTGATCGGCGTGTTGCCGTGATCGCTGTCATTGGTCAACACATTGCCGCCGATCGCCGTATCTTCATTGCCGGAAACCGCGTCGTTGACGGGATCGGGTGCGATGTCGATATTGATCGTCGTAACGGCGGTATTGGAATTGATGGTGCCGTCATTCACGATCGTATTGACAATGCGCGGCGTGGTCGAAGGCGTATCCGTGGCGTTCTCGAATTGGATGAGTTTGATCGCGGCTGCGTAATCCGCCTTCGTTGCGGGGCCGCTCAGAGTGACGGTCGTGTTGGTACGAGTCCAGGTGATGGCACCGATGGCGCCGGTCGTTGCGGACGAGCCGTTGACCAGAAGGCGATCCCCGGTCTGTGGATTGGTCAGGGTGACCGTGGCCGATTCCATATTGGTGTCGTCGCTATCATAAACAATAGCATCGGTATCCGCGATAGATACTGCGGCCCCGTTCTCTGTAAAGGTCGTCGTAAAGTTACCGGGTTCTTCGGCCGTCACTGCAATAGTGCCGGCCATTGCGTCCGCCCCGCTCTCGTCAGGATTGACAACTGTGATGGTGTTCGAGCCCGAAACAATGTCCGCAAGCAGTAGCGAGCCGCCGGTGATCGTCATCGTTTCGTAAGCCGTCGAAGAGGTCGTGCGCAGACCCTCGAACGATATTCCTGCTTCCGTAATGACGACGCGGATACGCGGGCCGTTCGGGTTGGAGAGCCAGGGGGTGGAGATATCGCTACCTCCGAATGACAGTTTGACCTGTCCAACACCCGCAGCGCCCTCAAGCTGAATAGCGCTGCCGGACGTGATCGATTGGCCGTTCAAGATAATATTGAAAGAGTTGTCGACGAAAGTCAGTCCCACGACGATCTGCGCTGTTTCAGGTACCCCGCCGGTGCCAAGGTCGAAGGCCCTAACATGCGTTCCGCCGCCGTTGCCGTTTGAGAATGCCGGCCCGGCTCCGCCTGTCACAGAAATATTCGAAGGAGGCGTGCCGTCTATATCCAGCGTCGGGGCAATGTTCGTCACCGTTCCGGTCACGGTAGCGGTGTCCTGACCTCCGGTGATATCGGCGATGGCGTAAGTAAATGACGTCGAACCTGCGTAACCGGCCGTTGGCGTGAACACGAGATTACCGCTGCCGTCGAGCGTGACGACACCCCCTGTCACGGCAACGCCCGCACCGCCGGCAACAATGGCCGTGCCATTGACGTGGGTGACGGAAATCGGGTCGCTTTGCGGATCTTTATCGTTCGAGAGGACGTCGATTGTGACCGGCGTATCGTGCACGGTCGTGAACGCATCGTCCACCGCATCCGGCGGCGGCAAAAAAACAACCGTGGCAACGGCCGCGGGCGACGTATTCTTGCCGGCATCCGTAACCGTGAATTCGAAGGTCCGGTTTGTTGGCGGTTGCGTGATCGACGTGCTGAGGTACGTGATCTCGCGAACGAGTTTGTCGAATTCGTCTTGGGGAATTGGCTTTGACGGATCACCCGAGTAGGTCACGGTGATAGTGCGCGTCGATGCGTCGTAAACAATATCTAGACTGGAGCCGCCGTAGCCTACTCCAATAAAGGCCGCGTCGGAATCGAGCTTAAAGGACTGCCCGGCGATCGTGAGGATATCGCTACCATCGAGGCCTTTGCCGCCGGCGACGATCGTTACCTTGACTACGTCGTCTTCGCCGTCTTCGAAGATATCGGCATCGATATCTGCAATTGCTATCGGCGTACCGCTGCCGGTCGCGAATTCCGTGACAAAATCCCGGTCCTTGTCGCCGGGTGCCGCTTCAGAATTGAGGTCGATGAACGGGATATCGTCAACCGCGTCGATCGTGAACGTAACCGTCGCCGTTTTGCTGTCGCCATTACCGTCCGTGTAGCGGTACACGAAACTATCGGTGCCGGCAAAGTTGGCGGTTGGCGTGTAACTGAAAGCGCCCGTTGCCGTGTTGAACGAGGTCAGCGTTCCGTTGCTTGGGCCGGAGTCGACAGAGAGCGGATTGGCGACGCTGGGCGTAGTGCCCAAATCCGTATCGTTGGCGAGCACGTTGCCTGAAATGGCCGTGTCTTCGTTGCCCGTGTACGCGTCGTCTACCGGGTCCGGCGCTAAATTGACGTTGACCGTTGCGACGGCCGTTTTCGAGTTAGCCGTGCCGTCGTTGACGATGACGTTGACGATGCGCGGCACCGTCGACGGCGTCTCAGAGGTGTTCTCAAACTGGATAACTGCAAGAGCGGCTGCATACTGCGCCTTTGTGAACGAACCGGAGAGCGTCACGACGGAGTTCGTGCGCGTCCATGCGATGCCGCTGGCCAGCGTGCCCGAAGCGGCCGATGAACCATTGACCAAGAGCCGATCGCTCGTCTGCGGGTTCGTGAGCGTGACGGTTGCCGAAGACATGTTCGCGTCGTCGGCATCTACGATGGCCGCATCAAGGTCGGCAATGGCGACAGCCGCGCCATTCTCAGTGAAAGTCGTGGTCCAGCCGGTGCCGGCTCCAGAAGCGTCGAGATCGAGGGCGGGACCAACGTTTGTGACGGTGCCCGAGACGGTCGCCTTCGCGGTGGCGCCATTTGAATCGGCAACCGTATAGGTGAAGCTTGGCGATCCGGCGTAATCGGCGTTCGGCGTAAACGTGAGGGTGCCACCCGCATTGAGGGTCACGACGCCGCCCGTCACCGCGACACCCAGTCCGCCAACTGTTATGGGCAATCCGTTGATCTGCGTGATCGAGAGAACCGGCGTTTCAACATCCGAATCGTTTGCTAGCACGGAGATGGTCACGGGCTGATCGTGAACGGTCGTAAACGTGTCATTTCCGGCAATGGGAAGATCGTTGACCGGATTGACGGTGATGGTCACCGTTGCGGTCTTGGTGTCGCCGTCCGCGTCGGTCACCGTGTAGGTAAACGTGTCGGAACCGTTGAAGTTCGCGCCTGGCGTATAGACGAATGCGCCGGTTGCGGTGTTGAACGCAGTGAGCGTGCCATTTGCCGGACCCGATGCGATCGTGACCGATGCGATCGGGGTGTCGCCTAGATCGTCGTTCGTCAATACGGTTCCCGATATAGCCGCGTCTTCGTTGCCCGAGTAGGCGTCGTTGACGGGATCGGGCGCGCGATCGACGTTGATCGTGGTAACGGCGATGTTCGAGTTGACATGGCCGTCGTTGACAATCGTATTGATGATGCGCGGCGTTGCGGACGGCGTGTCCGACGTATTCTCGAACCGGATGAGCTGAATAGCAGCCGTGAACTGTGCCCTGGTGAACGAACCCGAAAGCGTCACGGCCGTATCGGTGCGCGTCCACGTGATGCCGCTCGCAAGCGTGCCGGAAGCCGCAGCCGATCCGTTGACCAAAAGGCGGTCGCCGGTTTGCTGGTTCGTCAAAGTAATTGTTGCCGATTCCATGTTGGAATCGTCGATGTCGGCTATGGCTGCGTCGATGTCCGCAATGGAGACGGCCGAACCGTTCTCGCCGAATGTAGCGGTCCAACCCGAACCGGCACCCGACGAGTCAAGGTCCAAGGCTGGAGCGACGTTCGTGACTGTGCCGCTGACGGCCACCGTTGACGTGCCGCCATTGGCGTCGGCGATTGTATAGGTGAAGCTTGGCGCGCCCAAGTAGTTCGCGTTTGGCGCAAAAACCAAGTTCCCGGCGGCATTAAGCGTGACCATGCCGCCGGTGACGGCGACACCCGCGCCGCCGGCGGTAATCGCCGCGCCGTTGACTTGGGTCACGTTCAAGGCGTCGCCGCGAATATCGCTATCGTTAGCGCGCACGTTGATCGTGACGGGTGTGTCATGAGCCGTCGTGAACGTGTCAGTGACGGCAACCGGCGGCGCGTCGATGGCAAATGCAAGCTCGAAGCCATCGCCAATACCTGCTCCGGCGCCTGGATTCATCCTGACGTTGAACGTGATCGTCGTAAACGTGCCGTTGATGCGCACACTGCCGGCCGATGAGCCGCTAGCGATGTTTGTGTTTGACTGGCTGCCAAGGCTCGCTTGACCCAGCTGCTCGGTGATCGTGCCTGCCGCCGTGTCGACAAGGAAATGCGTGACGCCCGAGACCTTGGTCAAGGTTGCGCCGGCCGTCGTCAAAGTCCAAAGCGAGCTATTCGACGTGCCGGAAACACCGCCAAGCCTATCGAGATGCAAAATCGGATTGGTCACTGCGGTACTGAAGGTGATCGTAACGGTGCCCACATCCGTCGTGTTGGTAGAATTCCAGATTGTGGACAGCGACGCGCCACCCACCGCTCCGTTATCGAACGTCGTCGCAAGCAATCCGCCGGCCACATTGTTCAGTGTGTCATTGGTTGGCGTCGACCACGTGCTCGATCCTGCGTTCGCGAATGTCACCTTTGTCGTGATGCCGTCGGCCGTGTTCGACGCCATGAGGCCGGATATCGACCAGGCTCCCGTATTGGTCTTTGCCAGAACGCTGGCATAAAACGGATCGTTGAGCGTGCTTGTTTCAATTGCACCGGCGGTCGCCTCGAGTACCCAGTCTCCGCCGGCTTCATCGCCGCCAGTATCATTCGTCGAGGCTGCAACATCCGCGCCGGTCAGGTCCGCGAATGCGCGCACGAAGTCCATGCCGCCTGTGCCACTGGCAATCTCGCAGCCATAGAGAAGTATGTCGCCGCTCTCGCTCAAAGCTTGGCCGATCAGTGCAAGTTGCGCCTGGTGCCCGGCAAGATTGGACGAATTCAAGGTCGCCCCGCCAAGGTAAAGCGTTCCTGCTTCGCCGTGCGAAACTATGTGGATCGAATCGATGTTCGAGCGACCGGACAAATGGGCGGCGATTTGATCGAGGCCGCTCGATTGGCCGTCGATCAGCACGACTTCGGAATCTGGGTTGATAGAGGACAAGATCCGATCGATATTTTCGACGCTGCTATCGATGAAGACGATGGTCTGTCCCTGCGGCCGCGGTCCAATATCTGCAATCGCGACCGCGAGCGATTCCGAGAGATCCACGCTGCTATCGGCCGACGGCTGCAAGTTCGCTGCTTGTGAGACCTGGTTATCGGCAGGCGTCTCGGCGCTGCCTACACCTGCATCCGCTGCCGGTTCGCCAGTTGCCGCGATGCTGCCGTCTGCCGTAGTGTCTGCCTGCTGCTGGTCTACCGCCGCTGCGGCCGTTGCCGCCGCCGCGCCGTCGAAAGCTATGCGAGGCTCAAGCGTCCGGTATGAAATCGTCGAATGCAACTCGCCATTGAAATCGGCCGGTTTCTGAATCGGGCGCACGCGGGAGAAAATCGACGGGCGAACGATTTTGTTCATGGGACGGGCTTTCGCTGGCAAAGGCTCGGCCCGAATCTATTCCGGGCATTTTCAGCCCTACCTATCGCGCTTCAGACGTTATCGAATGATTGAGATACGCCGCATTATTGAACGCATTTGGAATTAAGTCCTATTCCCCGGCGTATATGGGCACTGGAATTTGCCCGTCGGATTCATGATCGAATAATATTTATTTATATTCATTCATTCCCCGTTTTTTAAAAGTTGCTATCGATAACAATGTTCTATTTTAATGCTTTGTGACGCTGCCGCGCGTCACATACACTCAATAACGTGACAATTAAAAAGGAATTAAATACCGCTTTCGCGCACGAGAACGGACGCTATTTGGCGCCACGCCCTGGCAATAAAACTCCGCGTCTCGCCGTCCAATTGGACGACGCCGCGCACGGCGAATACCGGCGCAATGGCCGCCGCATCTGCGCTCATAACGGCGAGATATTGGGCTTCAACGGGCGCCAGCCGTGTATATCCATGTCCGGCTTGTTTCGGCCTGACGGCAATGGCGCCGCCGTGTGCGGACGCAAGCTCCGGCAATTCGATCGTGCTCGCGCCCGATTGAGCCACGTCTTTGAGTGTGACGGCAATGGCCGGCATACCGGCAAGGTCGGGGATGAAGCGGCCTTTGGCGCCGGCTCCGACCCGCATGATGTCGCGCTCGGCAAGATACCCCCGCGCCACCAGTCCGCCCGGCCCTCGGACCAAGGCCACAAACTCCGACCGGCCCATGGCGCGGCCCGAGTGCAACTCAGGGCTGAGTTCGGCGACAAAGCCATCGCTCGGACTGCGGATAATAAGCTCTTCCGCCTCGCGCACGAGGCCGGCGAGCGTGCTGCGGAGGGAAAGAACTTCCCGCTCCATCACGAGACTTCTGGTGCGGTCTTCGTCATCCGACGACCGGCGCGCGAGACGCATGGTGACGAGCGCGATGCGGCGGCGCGCGACGCGCATCTGCAGGTCGATTTCAGGTGAGGCCAGGACCGCCAGTACGTCGCCGGCCCGCACGGCCGCACCCGGCTTGACGCGCACGTCTTGCACGAGCCCGGCGCGCTGCGGATAGACGCGCGCAAGAACTTCCGCTTCAAGGACGGCCGGCACGTAAACCCGCGCCGACCACGGTATGGCGCAAACAAGGAGCGCGGCGGAAAGAATGACGGCCGTCAACTTTGCGCGGGGGCCGGCGGTAAAGGACCCTCGTTCGCGCCACCAATGAGCCAGTTCGCCCGCCACAGGCAAAGCGATAAAAAAGACGATTTCAACCGCGAACAGTATGAGCCCAAGAATTTTGAACGACATATGGTAGACGAGGAGTGCAATGCCGGTAAACAAGATCAGCCTGTAAATCCACACCGCCCAAGCGAAGCCAACGAGTATCCGGGTAGTTCTTGCGTCGAAGTGTTCGGGCGGGCGGGCGCCCAATCCAAACAGCACCTCGCGCATGCGCCAGCGGCCGAGCGCAAAGGCACGAGATTGCAGGTTGTCGATGCCAAGTGCGTCGGCAAACAAATAGTATCCGTCAAAACGCATTAACGGATTGAGGTTGACGGCAAGGCTCAGCACCCAGCCGACCGTTGCAATAGAAAAAGCCAGGCTCTTCAGCGGGCCTTCCGCCAGGAACGGCCAAGCGAACGTTGCAAGGCACGCAAGCACGAGTTCGACCGTGACGCCCGCGCCGCCGATCAGTAATCGTTCCTTCCGGCTCTTGAGGCGCCACGCGTCCGTCACATCGGTGTAGAGCACCGGGAACATGACGAGGAAACAGACGCCCATGCTGGGCACGCGGCAGCCAAAGCGCACGGCCGTAAATGCATGTCCCAGCTCGTGCGCGCTTTTGACGACTACGAGGGCCGCAGCGTAAGTCGCCGCACCTTCGAGCGAAAAGAAATGCTGGAATGTCGACCAGAAAACATCCCACTGGCGCGAGACCAGATAGAGGCCCGCCGCGCCGAATGCGGCAATCGCTGCAAAGAACGTGCGCGTATAGAACGGCCCAACGAACGGCAGAAAGCGCCGCAACGCCGCTTCGGGTTTGAACAACGGTATCTTGATGAACAGGTAATTGTGGATCAGCCACATGAACCACGAATGCTCGGCACGGCTGGCGGCTGCCGCATACGACCGCCAACCGTCGCTTGCGGGCTCTGCGGTCAAATGGTTGTCTTCAAGAAATTTGACGAACGCGGCCAGATCTTCAATCCGCACGTTGCGCCCAAACTCCGTTGCCATCGCTTGGCTTAAGGAGTCAAACGTCGCGCCCGGCTGCCAATAGGACAGCAACTCATAGGATGCATCATCGACTTGGATATAACGATGCTGAATAGGATCGACGATCAGCCACGTCGATTGACCCGATGGTCCGGGGGCTCCCGATTCCAGCCTCAGCTCTTGGCGCAACTCAGGCAGAACGCGCGGCTTTGCTTCAGGCTGCATGTTACAGCCCTATCCATTGTCTCAGATACGTGATTGGGCGGCGAAAGAGATAGAGACCGAGACTTACGTCGCCGCCCGAGACCTGCGCCGTACCGCGAACACCAAGGCGCGGCAGGGGCCGGTCCGGTTGCGCCGTCACAGCCGCGACAACGCGAAACGACACGATATCGTTCTCGCCAATTTTGGCCTTGTAGTCCGCGCGCTGCACCGTGGCGGGCCAGGGCCGTAAGGGATCGCTATCAAGAAACAGCTTTACGCTTGCACCCGGCGTCAAAGCGATAGCGTCTGCAACCGGCAGATCGATGCGGGCTTCGATCTTCGCCGGTTCGGCGATTTCCAAGATCCGTTCGCCGACCGCCACGGGCCGCCCGATGAGGTCGCGTCTGTCGGAATAGATCGCCAGCCCCTCATGCGGCGCGGCGATTTGTGTCTTGGCAAGTAGATCGCGGGCGAAATCGCGCTCGGCCAATTTCAGCGACAGCTCTGCGCGTGCAATGCCGATCTCGTGCATGCCGCGCGAATCGCTGAAGGCGATTTGATTGGACTGTTTCAGGCGCGCTTCGGCGACCTGTACCTCGCGGTCCGCCACTTCAAACCTATTCTTGAGGGTCGTATCCGCGAGCTTGACGAGGATGTCGCCGGCTTTGACTTTCTGATTTGGCTCGACGGGAATGGCTTCGATGACGCCATCGATGGGCGCGGCGACGACGAAAGGATCGCGGGCGATGACTTCGACGGGTGCCAGCGCTCTCAATGGCACCTCGATAAAGAGCAGTGCCGCGAGCGCCGCCGCGAAAAGTAGCAATGTTTGCAACCGCGACGGAGTCCACAAGCGCTTCTTGGCCGGCCCCTTGAGCGCACCCAGCGCATGCGCATAGGCGGACGATAAGCGCTTGGCGACCACCAGGTCCTGTTCGCCCCAGGGCTCTTCGCGGGCAAGCACGAGACCGCCCCGGCTCGGAGCGCTGCCATGGCGAAGCGGGAGAAAATACAGCGACCGGAAGGGATAGCTTTCCGCTCCCGTACCAGCCGCGCCGCCGGCAAACGCGATTGTGCCGCCGCCGGAAACCGCGGACTTCGATGCTGCGGCTCTGACCGCATCTTCGATCAGCGCAACGAGCGGCGTCGTGCGATCGACACTTGGCACGCTTGATATGCCGCGCACTTCAAGCCGCCCGCTCATTCCGGGCTGAAGCACGAAGACCTGCCGCGCGCGCGTTAACTTGCGCGTCTCGTTCGACATGAGCAGAACCAGATCGCGCTCATTCAGGGCGTCGCGAGCATCCGCTTCGACTTTGAGCAACGCTAGCAGCGCCGGCTGACCGTCCGCTTGCTTAGGCGCCGAAGGATTGGGCGCCGAAGGATTGGGCGCAACTGCATTCGCCTTCTGGCCGGTTGTCGCGACCGTGGTACTGGAAACCGGAGGAGCAGCCGCGCGTGCTGCCGCTACTTTACCGGCGGTGGCGGGGGCCGATCCTATGTTTGGCGGAGTTTTGTTCACGCCGCGCTCACCCGTTCGGCTCGTTGAAGCGCGCCACGCCGCTCATGCCAGGCAAGATATCGCCGGACGGCGTTTCGAATTCGGCGATGACTTTGATCATCTGGCTGACCGCATCGACCGCCGCACCAATTCGTTTCACGCGCGCGTCGTAAGACCCTTTGGTCTCATCGACGCCGAAGGTGAAGGGCGCGCCCGGTTTCAACCAGCTCAGCCAATGCGACGGCACGATGAGCTCAACCTCTAGGCGGCCTTCCCCCACGATCACGAGGAACGGCCTATTGGCCTGCGGCTGCTCGAAAGCATTGATGGTCAGTTCGGCAACCCGGCCGTCGAAGGGAGCATGAACCTCGCACAGTTTCAAACGGCTGTTGAGCGAGCGGGCTTCTGCCTCGGCCTTGGCGACGCGCGCGCGCGAAATCTCAAGATCGTGTTTGCCGACGGCGCGGAATTTCTCCAGATGCTGGTTGCTGTCCAATGTCAGCTGCATTTCGCGCTGAACGGCGTCCGCCGACTGGGCCTCTGCCCGGTACCTGTCGCAGTCGAATGTGACGAGCATATCGCCCTTCTTGAAGCGCTCGCCGAAGCGGAAACCAATGGCCGTCACGCGTGCCGCGAGATCTGTCGAAAGCTCGGCCTTATCGACAGCTTTCACCACCCCACGAACTGGAATTTTGGTTTCGTCGCCCGCGTCCTGCGCACGCGCGGTTTCGTCAGCCCCGGCATGTGCGGCCGCCACTTGAAATAGGATCGCGATAAACGAGGCGCAAAGAGCGGCTCGCGATTGGCTCGACATGCGACCTCCCGGCCGGCGGCTGAATTCTCTACGAACAACCGGACCGCAGGCATTCTATGGATTGATTCGTGGTCTAATCCATCAGCATCGCCCCGGGATGCGTTGCATTTCGCGAGAAATTGAACAGTGCCCGGCAACCAGCGAACTAATTCGCAGCCGCCGTTGCCATGCGGCGCGACCAGCCCGCGTTAAGATCTCCGCGCTCGAACCAAAGCTGCTTCAACGACGCCGTCAGCGCGCCAACGCTTTGCGAGCGGTCGAGCTCCCAGGCATAGGGATCGAGCCCCATGGACGAGAACAGGTTTGCATACGCGTTCTGTAGCGACGCATAGGCAACGTCGTATTTGGCTTCTGCTACCAGCGTGTTCATCTCTTCGCGGATCAGCGTTTGCTTGCTGATACGGTCTGCCGCCGCTTCCGTGCGCATTTGATCGAGCAAGCGGCGCTGAACGTCGCGATATTCGCCGGCGATTTGCAGCTCTTTCTTGGCGTGCAAGAAGCGAATGCGCGACACGTGAACTTGCGTCATGACCGCCATGGTCAAGGCCAGAGACCGCTCGTTCAACATCTCGTCCTGCGCATCGATCACGCCTTCGCGTGCCGGATAGGCGAAGACTTTGAGCAGGTTCCAGCTCGCCTTAGCACCCCAATTGGTCCAGTCGCTGTTGAGCAGGAACTTGTTGCTGTCGTAGTTGGAGCCCGCGTAGATCTGCAAACCGGGCAGCATTTCAAGAAGTGCTGCATCGGCTTCGCGCACGTTGATGCGTTTTTGATATTCGACTTCGCGCAGCTCCGGGCGGTTATAGATCGCGGTCGACATCATGTCTTGCAAGCCGGCTTTCAGCGTCAAGTTGCCTTGCTGACGGCTGGCACCGGCAAGTTTGAAGTTCGATCCGGGCGTCAAGTTCATGAGTGCAGCAAGCTGCGCTTTGGCCGTGTTCAATTCGCGCTGGATTTCCGCGATTTTCTGTTTGATCTCGACCAATTCGCGCTCGTAGGTGAGGGCGGTAATCGGCGAGGTTTCGCGTTCCTTGTAAAGCGTGCGCGTTTCTTCCAATGCTTTTTTCGTTTCGCCCTCAAGCGTTACGAGGCGATTCATCAAGCGCTCGGCGCTGACGGCGCGCCAATAGGCCGTGCGCACATCTTCGACAACGCGATGAATAACTTTGCGGCGCATTTCTTCCTGGGCCAGGACCTTATCGGCCGACTGGCGCGCGCGCACATACGACAAACCGAAATCGAGGATGTTCCAGCTGAAGCCGATGTCGGTGCTTTTGATTCTCTTTTCCTGGCTCGTTGACTCGCCGAAATTCTGTCTTTGCTCCGGGATGTTGAAACTGGAGCTGGCGTTATAATTGTCGCGGCCGGCGTAGCCGCTGTTGGCAACGGCGTTTGGCAGCAGGCTGAAATGGGCGAGGTCGAGCTCTGCGACGCGGACGGCCGCCTCGGCTTCTTCAACCCGATGATCGAGATTGTATTTGAGGGCGCGCGCCATGGCCTCATAGAGGCTTACACCCTTTGTGATAGGCTCCTGATTTGAGGCGACGTTCCCCGCGTTTGTGCTGGCCGAGGTTTGGAGCTCGGCGTCGGAGAGGGGTAAGGGATGAATTGCACATCCACCGAAGAGAGAGGCACCGAGAAGTACCGTTGCGGACCATAAGTAGTGTAATCGCATGCTATGCCGCCTTGTTGCAGTGACCCACCCCAAAAAGACGCAACAACGCAACAGTCACAACCTAAGATGTACCCAAAATCACGGAAATGGGGTACCCCACATCGCGCTCCAACTGTTTACAATTGACTAAGATTCTTAGGATGTGGCGCCGGCACGGGGTTGAAACACTTATGCCACCACTCCACCAAGCGGCGCGAATCAATAGAATTTTTAAACGATAATGCGCATTTAAAATCACGACACGGATAGTTCTACTGGGGCGTTCTGAGGCATTTTCACGCTAAGTGACCCGTTTGACACGTTCCGCGCGGCGCTTCACACTCGTTCGATGAACCAGCTCACATTCGTTCAAATTCCTTGCCTCGCGGACAACTATGCGGTGATTGCGCATGCATCCGAGACCGGGGAAACCCTGCTGATCGATGCGCCGGACGCGAAGGCAATCGCGGGCGCGCTTGACCAGAAAGGATGGCGCCTCAGCCACCTTTTTGTAACCCACCACCATATCGACCACACGGGTGGCATTGCGGCTTTAAAGGGCCAGTACGGCTGCACGGTCACCGGGCCGGAAGGCGAGGCCGATCGCATTCCTTTGATCGATTACGCTGTTTCGGAGCGATCGGCGCTGAAATTTGCGGGCTTCGACGTGCGCGTCATCGAGACGCCCGGCCACACGCTTGGCCACATCGCTTATGTAATCCCCGATGCCAAGATCGCCTTCACCGGCGACACACTGTTTTCGCTCGGCTGCGGCCGCATTTTTGAAGGCGACGCCGAGGGTATGTGGGCCGCTCTCAAGAAACTCATGGCACTGCCGGACGACACGCAGATCTACTGCGGGCACGAATATACCGCCGCCAACGGCCGGTTTGCGTTGTCGGTAGAACCGGAAAACGAGGCCCTGCAGGCGCGCGTCCGCGAAGTTGAAACCCTGAGGGGGCAAGGCAAACCGACGCTGCCGACGACGCTGGCCGCCGAGAAAGCCACCAATCCGTTCCTGCGCACCGGCTCGCCCGCCATCCGGGCGCGGCTTGGGCTTCAATTTGCTCCGGATTGGAAGGTTTTTGCGCGGTTGCGCGAGTTGAAGAACAAGGCGTGATGAAGCCTGAAACAAGCGCAAAACTATAACGTGGCGGCCAATTGGCGACAACCAAGCCGATCGACGCTTTGCGCACGCAAGGTCCCCGCAATTCTTGCCGGCGGGGAGCTGCCGGAGTGGCGTGAACGCCCTCGTGGCGGAGCATAATTCTCTTCTCCCCAGAGCAACTTGAACGCGTCTCTTGCCGCTCCCGCGCGACTCATGAACAGTGTGGGCGAATCAGTGTTCCGGCTCAAGGGGGCCGGCTAACGGGGGTTGCCGTCGATGAAGCGCGAGTCCTCAGGACCCATTTTGACTACGGTGTTTGTCGACTATGACAACATCTATCTGTCTTTGAAACGCAAGAATGACGACGCTGCAAAGCGCTTCGCCAAGGACAGCAGTGTGTGGCTGCAGGGAATCTTGTCGGGCGAACTTATTACGCCGACGACCGGATACATGCCGCCGGGCGAACGCCGCGTTGTGATGAACCGCTGCTACGGCAATCCGGTTCCGCGGCGCAACTCGCACGATAATTCCACCGACATGAACTCGTTTCCGTTTATCCGGCATCATTTCCTGAAATCGGGTTTCGAGGTCATCGATTGCCCACCGCTGACGGCGCAGCTTAAGAACTCGGCCGATATCCGCATCGTCATGGACATTCGCGATATCCTGACCCACGACACATACTTCGATGAATTCATCATCATGTCGGGTGACGCGGACTTTACGCCGGTTCTGCATCGGCTGAGAGCCCACGCGCGGCGCACGGTTGTTTACGCCAACGATCACACGGCCGCGCCGTACACGGCCATCAGCGACGGCGAGATACGCGAAAGCAATCTCCTGAGCCTTTTGCTCAATGGGCGCGCGGCAAGTGAAATCACCACGGGCTCAGCACGTGAAATTGCAGCGCCCCGCACCGCGGCCCAGGTTATCGACGTTGACGCCGCGCGCCGTGCCATCCTCAGCGAAGTCGTTGGTCATGTGCGCGTCGCACCCCAGGCCGTGCCGCTTGAAACGCTCGCAGACCGCGCGGTGCGCATGGTTGGTCACGAGAAGACAGTTGGGACCCAGTGGGGCGGTTACGGGTCCTTCCGCGAGCTTCTGCTCGCCGGACTTCCCGACGACATCCACTTGAGCGATACCCCACCCTATACTGTGTTCGATGCCAACCGGCATATTTCCGCGACGGGCCTCATTGCGCCGCAAATCGCCGCGCCGCAGGCCACGAACACCATCGCAGCGCCTGACGGCATGTTGCGTCCGGAACCGGTTGCCGAACAACCGCAGCGTCAGTTTCAGCCAGCTCCGCGCTTTACGCAGCAGAACGCCGCGCCGGCCCCGCAACAGGCTCATCAACAGCCGATGCAGAGGACAGCGTCTCAAGCTTCGCACATCGCTCAACAGCCGATGGCGCCGCAAATGGAACCGCGCCGCGAAGCCCCGCGCGCTAGCGCCCCTGTTGCACCCCCAGCCGCACCCGCGCCGCCGCAGCGTTCAGCCGAACAAGCGACCGCGATCCAGCAATCGATCGCGCGCATCCACGAGGCGTGCCAAGCTCCGGCCTTGGCACCAGCCGAATATCGCGTTCTGTTCGACGTCATGGCGCAGGAAATCTCGGCCAACGGGCTGCAAGGCGCCCAGACGCTGGGCAACATCACGCAGCGGGCCCGCGAGTTCGGGCTTGATCTCAAGCGCGACGATCTCCGCTTCATCCTTGAAGTGGTGAGCGAGAGCGATCCGTGGTTCGAACAAGGCGCGTCGGCCAATCTCTTCGCCGGCCGCTTCCGCAACTTCGTCGTTGCGCGCTGCCGCACCCAGGGACTTGCCCTCTCAGCCGACGAGCTCGATCTCGTCGAGGCGTGGTTTTCATCTCAGCCGGCGCAACAAGCGCGTCCGGCTTACGGCCGCATGGCAGCACCCCTGCAGCAGCCGGCGCCGCAATCACCTCAAATGGCACCTCAAATGGCACCACAAATGGCACCTCAGCAAAGCCCCATGCAGGCACCCGTCAGCGAACGATGGTGGAGCCTGGAAGAAGGTCGCCAGCACATTGCCGAACAACGCGCGCAAAGCGGTTTCAACGCACTCGAGGAAGAAGAAGAGTTCCCGCGCATTGTAAGGACGCGGCTCAGAGGCTGATCACGCGCAGCACAAATTTACGAAAAACGCCCCGAAAGACCGGGGCGTTTTTTTTATGCGCCGGTTGCCGCAGCACTTTAACGCCCGAAAGCTTGCCGCATCAGGTCCCCGGCAGTCACGCGGTGGACCCGTTGTGCCGACGCATAGATCCGCGCCGGTTTGAACTTTGGGAAATACACAACTCCCGTAACCCCCATGGCAGGCGCCAGGCGCCGCTTAGCTTGGACCGGCGTCGCCTCGGACCGGGCCACACGGTTCGACAAGGCAACCGTTTTCCCCGTCGGCTCAAGGCTTACCGTTTTCAATTTTTGCTTATCGACGGAAGCTAGGTGATCGCCGCCCTTGTCAATCTCTGCCCATTTGTTTTCGAGTGCGAGCGCAACCCTTTCCTCGTGACCGTAGGGGTCGCCATGGTATTCGGCCGCGCCATTTTCATCGACCCAAACGGTGAAGTAGCCGAGATGAATGGGAATTGGGTTCTCAAGCGCAACTTGATTGTTTTCAGGGCCGTCCTCGACGCTCCCTTTGACATCGATGGCGTTCGCGCCCTGCGCAATGTTGAGCAGCCGCTGGGCAAAATTCAACGGGTTCCGCAGTCTCACGCAGCCGTGGCTGTAGAGGCGCTCGGAAGCGTCAAAAAGGGAACGGTTAGGTGTATCGTGCACGTAAACCGAGTGCTTGTTGGGGAATAGGAATTTCACTCTGCCGAGTGCGTTGCCCTCGCCCGATGGCTGGAAAAACGTATAGGCGGTGAGCTCGGCCTTCGACCAATCGACACTCCGGCTTTCGACGATTTTTTCGCCCTTCTTGATGACGTAGCCTTCGTCTTCGATTGAGCTGCCGCGCCGCTGTGCATCGATTAGCTTCTCGACCTTGATCGACTCCGGCAGCTGCCACAACGGCTTTAGAACCACGGAGGTCAGCTTGCGGGAGAACACGGGTGTCTGCGTCGTGCCCTTGCCAACGATAACCCGCTCTTCAAACGTGACGGCACCGTCTTGTACGAGCTTGGCCGTGAAGGCCGGCAAATTGACAAACACGTGCGTCGCGCCGAGGTCTTCCGGCATCCATCGCCACTGTTCCATGTTGGCCCGGATGGACTTGATCTTGTCGCCAACGCCGGCGTTCAGCGCCTTGCGGGTCTTAAGCCCGACAATGCCGTCGGATTTAAGAGATTCCGATACTTGAAATTTTTCCACCGCCGCAACGAGCGCATCGTCGTAGAGGCCGGGATCCGCGCCGCTCGCCGGGACGGCGAGACGGTTGCGCAAGGCCACAACGTCGGCGTGCTTCTGACCCGGCATGAGGAGCGGACCCTTTTCCGGGACACGTTCGGCGGCATCCGCCGACTTTTGCTGCGCGCGCAACGTCCTATAGATCGCTTGTAATTTGTGAAATTGCTCGTGCGGGGGATGGAACGATCGCAACACCCCGTCCGGTTCCGAACTTGCCGCTATCATGGCTAGGATCAGGGCAGGTTCCAGCATGCTGGGGCGGCGGTCCAAATACGACGACAACATCCGGGCCGGTTCGGTAATCCGGCCGCCGCGCGCTTGCCGTGCGTACCTTAAAATGGCAGTCGAAATCTCGTGTTCCGCAGCGGCAGCTTGCGCCGCAGTCCAGCGTCCGCGATGCAGCGGGACGTAAACAGCCTCCAATTTGAAACTTTGCACATCAAGACCCCAATCCTCCGCGCGTTCCAGTTCGCCGATGAGACGCAGGGCCGCCCGCGTTGGGCCAAAATCGTCAACCCATAAGGGACGGTATTGGCGATTGGCGTAAAACGTGTTCAGAGCATCGCGTTCGTCGGGCCGGTTGAAGCTTTCCGACAGACTAGAGATCTTATCTTGCAGACTGTATTCGAGAGGTCGGGCTTCAAGCGTGCGGGCCGTTAAGTCCGCCAACGCGGGTGCGGAAAGGAAAATGCCGCAAACAGCGATCCAGAACACCGTCTGAAAGACAGAAAGCGAAGCCGAAGTGAATTCACGCTTTGACATAAGGACCGGCCTGACTACTTGCACGACTGGCTAAATCTCGAACTCATGACTGCGCTGGCCGGATTACGACGCCGGCACGAACGACCCCACAAAGCTCCGGTACGAAATCTCCGCCGGTGTCTCTTTAAATCGCAGCAACGCGATTTTTCTCTCGGAATTCACCCGGGCTTCGACGTTTGCCTTGCTTCGTGCCGCCACCTTCTGCAATTTTGCAGGTGCCTTGCCGGCAATTTTTAACCCAGCTATTTTTGCGCTGCGCTGAAGCGCTTTCTTGGCCGGCTTGTTTAGTTTTGCAACATCGGGAAGCGCCTTGGCTGTGCCCCGAGGCTTTGCATGCCGTTCCAATCCAGCAACGTCCTGCGGCAACAATGAGTTGCTATCGCACGAGAGCTCATAGCAGGACGGCACGCGAACGCGATGGTGCAAGGAGCGCGCGCGAGGCTGATATGACTTTTCCGGTTGCGAAAGATTATGCTCGGCACTGTCCAGTGCGGCCGCCAACACAATTGCATGTGCCAAATCGCGCTCGGGGGCTGGAACTACGGTCTGCCCGGCTGCCTGGACGAGCGTCGCTGGTTTTGTTGCGGCGCTAGATTGCTTTTGCCGCCACAGTTCGACGCGAGAATAAGCGGGCGCGGCGGCCGCCGTCTTAGTTTGCGGCTTCGCGGAGATATTCGTTGCCGTTGTGTGGAAGAGAGAACGGCAAGCGAAGCCCGTTGCGGCAACGAAAGTTGCGTACAGTACCAGCACACAACTCACACGAAGCGACGCGAACATAATCAAGGTCCAACACTAGGAAGCCAGGGGACGTAACCAAACGCCGAACGCGAACCTGACGCGCATCTGAAACGACGTAGGCAACCTAACATCGCAGATATTCCGCAGCAAGACCGATGCGGACAAGAACCTCGTTCCCGCGCAAGAAACTGTTTCCAAATTTAACGCGCATTTTTTTCGTATGCTTGTGATCAAGTCCTTGGGTCCAAGCGGCAACGGCGCACACGCCTAGATCGAGCGAGACGCCACGGCCGGTATCGTTGCGAGACTTGTTCGTTGTTGGATTTCCGGCATGACCCAAAGCGCGGGCGGCCGCATCTGTTTCGCGTATCTGCTAACCGGTTATGTTCACAGCGATCATGCGCAACAGGGTTAATTCTCTCGCTCAAGCGAGGCTATATTGCGCGGCTGCGCAACTGGAAATAGTCCAGAGCGCATGCTCACGACACGCCTGACGCGCAATTTCTCATTTTGATTGGCCGCGAAACGGTACGGCTTCTATCGCGCCGCTTTGGCTGCGGGTGCGGCAGGCGCCGGAGCGGTAACGGGTTGGGGTGAAGACACGGGCTGAGGCGCTGCAGCGGTCGCTGCTGGTACCGTTACGGGCGGAGACGACGACGACTGTTTTTCCTTCAATTGCGTACCGACCCGTTCGAAGGGGTCCAATGTTGGATCTTCGCTGCTGCTGCGCGGCTTGGTTGGAGTCATAAATCCTGGCGTCGAACCCGAACACCCGGCCAGAAAACCGAGCGCGACAAGAGCCGAAAGTCCGCCGCTTAGATTTCGCATTACGCCGCTCCCGTGCCCGCCTCAAGCGAACGCGCATCACTTGATTTTTTATCTGGGATCATAGTCTGGCCCATTTCCGGCAACGCGGCAATCGCCCAGAAAAAAACCGCAGCAAATACTTTTGCAGCGGTTCTTGTATGGTACGCGATTGGCCCTGGTTATTGGGTCTGGTTAGAGCACAAGGCCGAGCCGCAAATCGCACTTAAGAGAGGTACTGGCCGCCGTTCGCCGTAATCGTCGAGCCAGTGATAAAGCCGGCATTGTCGGAGGCAAGAAACACCACGCAGCGCGCGATTTCTTCGGGTTCGCCCAAACGGCCGACCGGGATGTGCGGCAGAATGCTCTTCTCAAGAACATCCTGCGGTATCGCCTTTACCATTTCGGTGCCGATGTAACCGGGGCAGATGACATTGACCGTGATACCCGCGCGCGCGCCTTCCTGGGCGAGCGCTTTGGAAAAGCCGATGTCGCCGGCTTTGGAGGCCGAGTAATTCACCTGGCCCATTTGACCTTTTTGGCCGTTGATCGACGAGATGTTGATGACGCGGCCGAACTTGCGCGTGCGCATGCCTTCCCAAACCTGGCGGGTCACATTGAACAAGCCGTTCAAGTTTGTGCCGATGACGGCGTCCCAATGCTCTTTGGTCATTTTGTGGAACATGATGTCTTTGGTGATGCCGGCATTATTGACCAGAACGTCGATGGGCCCGACGTCCTTTTCGATCTGCTTCACGGCCTTTTCGCATGCTTCAAAGCTCGCGACGTCGAACTTGTAAACGGGGATGCCGGTCTCAACCTGAAACGCCTGGGCTGCAGCATCGTTGCCGGCGTAGCTTGCGGCAACGCGATAGCCTGAGCTCTTCAAAGCGATCGAAATCGCGTAACCGATACCGCGTGTGCCGCCAGTAACGAGGGCAACTCGTGCCATAGTGTTTTCTCCCGGAATTTTTGTGATTGCTGAAGACGATGGGCTGGAAGCTTAGCACAAAGCCGCCAGAACATCCGGCGGCTTTGAAGTATTTCAAGTCTTGGGCTTAATCGCGGGCAACGCAGAGCGCCACGCCCATGCCGCCGCCGATGCACAGCGTAGCCAGGCCCTTCTTAGAGTTCCGGCGCTGCATTTCGTGCAGAAGCGTATTGAGAATGCGGCAGCCCGATGCGCCAATCGGATGGCCGATGGCAATGGCGCCGCCATTGACGTTGACCTTAGCCGTATCCCAGCCGATGCCCTTATTGACGGCAATGGCCTGGGCGGCAAATGCTTCGTTGGCTTCGATCAAATCGAGGTCGCCATGCGTCCAACCGGCTTTTTCGAGCGCCTTCTTTGAAGCCGAGATCGGACCCGTGCCCATGATCGAAGGATCGACGCCGGTCGTTGCCCAGGAGACGATGCGGGCGAGCGGGGTGATGCCGCGCTTCTTGGCCTCCGCGAGCGACATGAGCACGACCACGGCCGCGCCGTCATTGAGACCCGAAGCGTTGGCCGCTGTCACTGAGCCTTCTTTGGGGTCGAAGGCCGGACGCAACTTGGCGATGCCTTCGAGCGTCGTGCCGTCTTTGATGTACTCGTCCGTATCGACGACCGTATCGCCCTTTTTGCCTTTGATGGTCACAGGCGCGATTTCATCTTTGAACTTGCCGGCTTTGCGGGCCGCTTCGGCTTTGTTCTGCGAAGCAACGGCGAATTTGTCCTGCTCTTCGCGCGTGATCTGCCACTGGCGCGCAACATTCTCGGCCGTCGTACCCATGTGATAATTGTTGAACGCGTCCCAGAGGCCGTCCTTCACCATGGTGTCGGTGAATTTAACATCGCCCATCTTGGTGCCGTCGCGCATGTGCGAGGCATGCATCGATTGGCTCATGCTTTCTTGACCGCCCGCAACGACGATGGTCGCCGCTCCTGTCTGGATTTGCTGCATGCCGATGGCAACCGCGCGAAGCCCCGAACCGCAAATCTGGTTGATGCTCCATGCCGGTGCGTCAACAGGGATGCCGGCACCGACGGACGCCTGCCGGGCCGGACCTTGACCCTGACCCGCGGTCAAGACTTGGCCGAGAATGACTTCCGACACATCGCCAGGAGCAACTTTGGCGCGCTCCAGTGCCGCCTTGATTGCAACTTCGCCAAGCTTATGGGCCGGGAGGCTTGCGAGCGAACCATTGAACGATCCAACGGGCGTGCGCGCGGCACTGACAATGACAATCGTCGAAGCATCTTGGCTCATCAATGGCCCTCCCTGGGCAGAAATATTGTGAATTCTTGAACCGCAGCCAGCTCACAGCTGGAACAAAGGCTGACTTATCGCGTGATGACTATTAGCAGCAATGGCAGAAATTGAGCAATTGCGACGTGTTGACTATGCCTGCGGCAAGATTTGGCAAAAACGTCTAGCACGGTGCGGCCCGGCTGTGGTACGCTGCCGCACTGCACAATGAGGCCGATCAGTCGAGAGAACTTCTAAGCGATGTTGACCAACGCGGAAAGCACGGCACCCAAAAAGGAAGCCGTTGTCGTCAAGAAGTACGCGAACCGGCGTCTCTACAATACTGAGACAAGCACATACGTCACCTTGGAAGATCTTGCCAAGATGGTTCGTGGCGACCGCGATTTCGTGGTCTACGACGCCAAGAATGGCGATGACCTCACCCACACGGTGTTGACCCAAATCATAGTCGAACAGGAAAATCGCGAGGGCGGGCAAACGCTTCTGCCGATCCCGTTCCTGCGCCAGCTGATCCGCTTCTACGACGATAGTCTTGCCCGCATGGTGCCAAGCTTCCTGCAATTCTCAATCGAGAACTTCGCCAAGGAGCAGGGGCGCTTGCGCGAGCAATTTGCCACCGCCTTTACAAATCCCGCCGCTGCGCTCGATTTTTATCAAAAACAAGCGCAGCAGAACATGGCCATGTTTGAGCAAGCCATGTCGATGTGGGGCGCTTTCGGTGCAGCGGCCGGCGGGCCAAAGCCAACGCACGACGCCAACGGAAAGCCAATCTCACCGCAAGCACCGATGCGAGACGAGCTTGGCGAACTCAAAGCGCAACTCGCTGCTATGCAGCAAAAAATTGAGAACATGACACAGCCGAAGCCATAGCGAGCTACCGAGTTCGCGGCGCTGCCTTCAAATTACTTCAGGCCGCCGAGTCATACGTTGCCGCGTCGATCGGCAATCCGTAGAAGAAGCCCTGAAGATACGTGATCCCCATCTCGCGCAGCATCTCGACCGAGCGTTGGTCGCCAACCCATTCGGCCACAGTTTCCATGCCAAACGTCTGCGCCAGCTCGACCATGGTCTTGATGAAAATCTGATCGCTCGTATCGTCGGCGAGATTTTTGACGAAAGCGCCGTCGATCTTGACCATATCGACGTTGAGCAGTTTCAAATTCTTGAATGAGGTGTAACCGGCGCCGAAATCGTCGATGGCGACGCGGCAGCCGAGCTCTTTTAGCGTATCGACAAAGTTGATCGACTGGTCGAGATCTTCAATGGCGGCCGTTTCGGTGATCTCGATGATCATGCGGGTGGTCAGATCGCGCCGTCCGCCCGTCAAGCGCTGCAGCGCCACGAGCCACTCGTGGTCGCTGGCAGTCAGGCCGGATACGTTGACCGAAAGGGTGAGACCCTTGTGGCGCTTCAAAAGCGCGACCGACATTTCGAGCGTGCGCCGGTCGATGAGGCGCGACAATCCGAGTTGTTCGGCAATCGGGATGAACTCGCCGGCCGACACGATCGATCCGTCCGGGCGTTCCATGCGCAGCAAGCACTCGTAGATTTCCGCCTTGCCCGATTTCGCGCCGACCATCGGCTGGAGCACCAGCCGCATGCGGTTGTCGTCCAGCGCTTCGATCACCTCGTCGGCGACTTCGATGCTCCTGCGGCGCGTGTTCTCCTGGGTGCTCGACGGCTCATAAGCCATGAAGCAATCGAAGCGCTTGCTTTTGGCCCGGTCGAGGGCCTGCATGGCGAAATTCAGCGCGTGTTGAACGGTCTGAGCTTGGTCCGGCACCACGACGCCGCCAATAGATAGCGTTGCCGTCAATTGACACGCAGATGTCTTGATGGTCGAATCGCGCACGGCTTTCATGAAGCGCTCCGCGGCAATCCGCATGGCGCCCGCGCCGCAATCTTGCAGCACGATGCCGAATTTATTCGAGGAGTAGCGGCCGAGAACATCGCCGCCGCGAAGGCGGCCCTTGATCTGCGTTGCGGCTGCCGAGATGATTTCGTCGCCGATATCGTAGCCGAACGTCTCGTTGATGACGGCGAGATTGTTGACCGCCACCACGAGGAGCGCGCAAGGCTGTCCGGTTTTTTGCGAGCGTTCGAGAACCTCGGTCAAAGCCTCGGTCAGACGGATTCTATTGAGCTGCCCGGTGAGCTCGTCGAGGTCCGTGCGATAAAGCTGGCGTTGTTCTTCCAAATACCGGTCGCTGATGATGCGCAGCACGCCGCGCGCACGCGAGGGCACACCCTCCGCGTCCGGCCACCAGCGGCCGTGTTCCTCGATCCAGATTGAAATATCGCCGCGAAGACCCGCGGGACGGAAGCGGTAGTTGAAGCGGTACGGCACACCGCGCACGCTATCGGAAGCTTTGACATTGAACGCATCGGTACGGCGCCCGCTATGCTCCGGGGCAATCAGCTGCTGAAAAGCGATGCCGGTGGCGATCCAGCTTTCAGACGTGAGACCCAGAATTTGCGGGGCATTGCTTTCCCAATCGATGCGATCGGACTTCATGTCCCAGACGTAAGCCGTCTCTTCGATAGCCGAGAGGATGCCGACGAGATCCAAACCTTCCGATTCGGTCAGCGGATCGGCAGGGACGCGCGGCGCGGCACCCGGCGCATCCGGTGCGTCGCCGGCGATCTGGCGCTGACTTTGGCGTGGAGGCGGATTTGCCACCAGCGGACCTCGAATTCGGGCGCTGCCTGCAACGGTAGACAGGGAGGGCGCTGGCTGAAGATTTACAATTTGAAGCTAGAGGTAAAGTGCTAACAACCATTAAAGAGATGGCTCGAAGCGGAGTGCCATGCGCTAACAGGAACGGCCGGCTCGTCGAGCCGGCCGTCTTTACACAAATTAAGGTCTGCCGTGGAGAACGCCGCCGGTCTCAACTGTCTCCGCCGCCAATGCTAAGATCGCGGCGCGCCACGCGGATGCCGATCGTGTAGCCTGCCACCACGTCGATCAGGGTTGCAGCAAGGATCAAGAAGAACACGGAGTTCGACGCCTGCGGAACCATCAAGAAGGCAATGAGGCAGATGATGAACAAGACCATGGACAAGCCGTGATCGATCATCGTCGATGTGGATGTATAGGTTGCCTTGACCACTTCGACGAACAGCAAGATCAGCGTCGCGAGCAGGATCAGGTCGCCCCAGGTGAACTTCCAAACGCCGCCGCTCAGCAGCGTCGGTTCCATGATCGATGCGGCAAGACCTTCCTCACCGGACGCAGCGACGATCATCCAATACAGGAAAAAGGCGATAGCGATGAGCGGGATGGCTCTGAGCGACATTGTGCTCCTCCGGTCGAAGACGCCCCTGCGGGCAGACGGGGACTTGTGCCACGTGGCGTCTGATTTGCCAAGCGCGGCCCGCAGAACTGCGGGGTATTAGAAGATCACTCAACGCAAAACCGCAACGCAAAATGGCGGGCCTGCCCGAAAGCATCCCGCCTCAAAACGTTTATTCTATGAAAAGCCCCGGCTCGGAACTTAGACGTCCGTTTTCGGTTCAAGGATCTGGCGGCCGCGGTACTTGCCCGACTTCAGATCGATGTGATGCGGACGGCGGCGCTCGCCACTCTCTTTGTCCTCGACATAGACAGGAACTGTCAGCGCATCGTGCGACCGGCGCTGATTGCGCTTCATGCGCGAGGTTTTGCCTTGCGGGACTGCCATTTTAAACGCTCCAGATAGATAGCTGCGTCAGCCCGAAATCAGTGCAGGGCCCGCCTCCCGGCGGCACTCAGCTTAAGTTCAAAGGGTTGGGTGCGGTTAGCGGGCCTCCGGCCCGGCAGTCCGTCCATGAGCCGGGCTTATACGCGCAAAAATCCGGAAACGCCAGTCCCCCGCCAGGGCGCTCGCTGCGGCATTGCGGATCAGCTCTTTTGGGCGGAAATGCGCGCCAGCGGCCGCGCCCTTACGCACGCCGTCGCACCCGGAGACGCGGCCCGCATGCGCGCCTGAATGTCGCTCGCGAGACGCCTGGTTTGCGGACCCGGATCGCCGGCATCCCGGCGAATGGGATTTGGCAGGGCGACGGCGAGTTGAGCAGCCTCGCGTTCGCTCAAGCGCGCGGCCGGCTTGTTGAAATGATAGCGCGACGCCGCTTCGACACCAAAAATGCCCGGACCCCATTCGGCGATGTTGAGATAAATTTCCATGATGCGGCGCTTGGGCCAAACGGCTTCGATCGCAAAGGTCAGCGGAATTTCAATCGCCTTACGCAGATAGCTCTTCGATTGCCAGAGGAAAAGATTTTTCGTCACCTGCATCGAGATTGTGCTGGCGCCGCGCGGCATGCCATCGCCCGCGCGCTCGATTGCGTTTTGCATCTCGTCGAGATCGACTCCCCAATGCTGACAGAAACGCCCGTCTTCGCTGAGTAAAACCGCGCGCACGACATGGGGCGAAATGTAATCGAGCGGCACCCAAGCTTGATTGACGTCTTCGCCCGACACTCGCTGCTGCAGCATCAACATCGAGAATGGCGGATCGGCGAATCGGTACGCGGCAATGAGTGCAAGCGTAGCCCCGAGCCAGGCCGCAACTACGAGACCCGTAATGCGCAGCGCCCTGCGTGCGAGCGCCGGTGTTGCGCCGCGCGTCCTATCCGGCATTGAAACGCCGGGCGCGCTTTGCAACGGCGGCAACACCCTATCCGCTTCAGAAACCCGAAGTGCGGGGTCCTGTAACGCCGGGTCTGGCCACAAATCAAACCCATGCAACGGAGGCCATGACGACGCGGGCGTGGCGAGCTGCGCCACGTCGAATGTTGGACGCGCCGTTGCCGTTTGACTTGCCGAAGGAGCAGGGCGCAGTTTGGCGCTCCCAGCCGGGGGGCCGGTTCGCAGCGTTTGCGGCTCACTTGAGGTTTCCAGCTCCTGGTCCGAACGATCCATACTTTCCTTGTGCCCGCCGATGCGCTACGGACGCGCCACTAGCCCGAAACCCCGCGACTAGCCCGAAACAATGGCCATGTTGAGGGACAATTACAGGATATTTCAACGCAGAGGTTAAGGCATTGCCGGACTTTCCGAAACGGCTAAGCGACACCGCAGCTCTGCTGGACGCGTACCTGAAGCAGGTGCTGGCCTCCGAGGCCCGCCGTGGAACACCCAATCGCTTGCTCAGTGCCATGGAGCATGCGCTGCTTGGGGGCGGTAAGCGCTTGCGCCCGCTGCTTGTGATCGAGAGCGCGCGGTTGTTCGGTTTTGCCTCTGCCGAATCTCTCCACGCCGCAGCCGCGCTCGAATGCATCCATTGCTATTCGCTGGTGCATGACGATCTGCCGTCGATGGACAACGATAAGATGCGGCGCGGTCAGCCGACCGTTTGGAAGGCCTACGACGAGTGGACCGCCATCCTCGCGGGCGACGCCTTGCAGGCGCTTGCCTTCGAATTGCTGGCGCGGCCAACGTGCCACCCGGACCCGGCGGTACGCAGCGAGCTTGTCGCGGTTATTGCGGAAGCCGCCGGCCCTTCCGGCATGGCCGGCGGGCAAGCCCTCGATCTCGAAGCGGAACGATTGCGCAAAGGGGCGGCCCCCGACATCACGCACATCGCGCTGTTGCAAACGATGAAAACCGGCCGGCTCATTTGTGCCGCGTGCGAAGCGGGTGCCATCCTTACCAAAGCGAGCGCACAAGATCGCGCGGCGCTCGTGCGCTACGGCGAAAATCTCGGCTTTGCATTTCAGATTAGCGACGACCTGTTGGACGCGGAAGGCAAAGCCGCAGCCGTCGGCAAGGCAACGCGCAAGGACACAGCTGCCGGCAAGGCGACGCTGGTCTCGCTCGTCGGCGTCAAGCGCGCCCGCGAGCACATGGACCGGGTCGTGGACGAAGCCATCGCCGCGCTCGCACCCTTTGGCGACAAGGCCGAGGTGCTCGCCGACGTCGCGCGCTTCATGGGGCGCCGGGAGAGTTGAATGCATTCGGTTCCAGTCTTGTGGCACCGGAACCCGACCATGATGGCGAAAACAATCCCAAGTTGAGATATTAACGTCTCTTCAACTTTATATTTTTAGCTTGGTCTCCGGCGCGACGGTGCGCCGGCGCGAGCAGCTAGGACCGCCATGCTTGACCACACACGGGCGGAAGCCGCTTCAGGCTACCAAGAGGCGGGCCACGAGAAACGCCGCCACACGCGCCATTCTGTGTCATGGCCAGCTGCCTGCTTTGCGGAAGGCGGCGAACGCTTCAAAGCCTTGATCGTTAACGTTTCCGAGGGCGGCTTTGGGTTAACCGGAGCAGCGCTAACGCTTGGCGTCGACAGCACCCTTTACGTCGATTTCGACCAAATCGGCACCTTCCGCTGCCGCGTGGCGTGGATCCACGAAAACCGGTTCGGCGTCGAGATCGTCGATGATCCGGCGGCGGACGATGCAAGCCAAGCTTTCAATCTTGCAGAAGCGTTGCAGAGTTTGAAGAAGAAGCGATAACGCAGCTGGGGCGATACCGGCCCGTTGCTCCTCCACTCGAAGAGGCTAGCGACGCAACTTCACCGCGGCTTAAACGCGAACGGGTAAACTAGCTCAACGCTTTTTGAATGTCGGCGATGGACGACTTCGTCAGAGTTTTGGCCACCTCGGACACCAGCCGGTCGCGAACCTCTTTATGCAATGACGGGCGGATTTGACCCAAGGTCTGCGGGTCGGCGATCAAGACAAGAGCCTTGAAGTCTCCGCTGTGGGCGCGGCGATAGAGTTCTTTTGCCAGCTGCTTTGCGAAGGTGGCTTCGTCCGTCTCCTGGCCGGATGACTCTGGTGGACGGTGCCCCGCCGGGCCGTCATCGAGTAGATGAGAAGGCTTGAACTCGCCATCGGCCGACAACGTCACCTTGTTTTCCTGGCCTGAATTGCGGAACAGACGTGCGCCCGTGCCATCGGCCACAACCACGAGAGCGTTGTGGGGAATTTTTCCTGCTGTCATCGCCTACCTTCTCAATCAAAAACGCAAAACTAAAATTGGTCGTCATGCGAACCATCAAGGCCTCCGCGCAAGATACGTTACTGCACCACTGCGCCCTTACAGGTCACGTTGTTGTGCGGAAGTGGGATGCAGGCTGAGGCCGAACGGAGCTGAGCACTTTATTGCCAAGGCCAGTGGCCTATTGCAGAGGTGCCGGAGTTCGCAGGGTAGTGTTGACCCATGAACTACGATTCCCGGCAAAAAGGTGTCTGACCCGTCGGGTTTGACACCAAACCAACGCCCTTGACGTATTGCTATCGACCATCCATATACCATCCACATGGATGGAAGGGAGAAGTTAAATGTCCGCAACAGTTCACGAGCTGCGCACGAAGGCAGGCGACTCTGAAAAGATCACCATCAATCTGGGATATGTCGATCTGGGCCACATCGACCTTTTGGTGGCGGAAAAGTTTTACTCCAACCGCACCGACTTCATCCGCACGGCAATCCGCAACCAGCTTGAGCGTCATGCCGAGGCCACCAAGCAAACGGTGTCCCGCAAGGCCTTGGATCTTGGCCTGCGGCACTACACGCGCCAGGATCTAGAACAGGTCCGTGCGGCGGGGCAAACGCTGCAGATTCATGTACTCGGCCTTGCCAGCATCGCAGATGACGTGACGCCCGAACTTGCCCGGGCGACGATTGAATCGATCGAAGTCTTGGGAGCGCTGCACGCAAGCGCGGCGGTGAAATCCGCACTTTCCGACCGGACCCGCTGAACCGTGATGGTTTCGGAAGGCAACAGACCAAGTCCACTGCGTCGCGCAAGGCGCAGGGCCCAACTCAACACCGTTGAGTCTTCAATTTTTGAAAGTCGATAGGAACCTGGCGATGAAAATGACCATGCATCGAGATATGATCGAAGCAACACGGCTAACGCGCCAAGGACGCCTGAACGAGGCCATGGCCCTCATCCAAAATATGCTCCAGAGCGGAATTGAACCCGACGCAAAAACCGGCGGGTCTTCGCCGCATGGGGCATCGCAAGTCATCGAGCTCGCGCCTCAATTGCTCAAGGCGCCTGAAATTCGACGATCTCCGTCCAAAGGCAGGGTAGATGCCGGCCCGGTTGACGTTCTGCCAGACAAATCAAGTGACCGCGCGCCGCCGCCAAAGCCCGGAAGGCTGGGCCGGCTTATGGCAAGATTTGGCGAGCGTCGAGCGATAGCGCCGGGCTCCGGCACACAACCCGGCCTTTCGGCACCCGATGTCCCCGGTGTGCTAGCAAGTGGCGGCCAGTTTTTGAGTGCTACTTTCACAGACCACGCGGGCAAGCGCGACTACAAATTGTACATCCCAAGTGGCCACCAAGGGCGTCCGCTTCCTCTGGTTGTCATGCTGCATGGTTGCACACAGTCCGCCGACGATTTCGCTGCAGGTACGCGCATGAATCTGTTGGCAGAAGATCGCGGCTTTTTCGTCGCTTACCCGGTACAACCGGCGTCCGCGAACGGCTCGAGATGTTGGAATTGGTTCAACAACGGCCACCAGCAGCGTGACCGGGGGGAGCCAGCGTTGATCGCGGGAATTACGCGCCAGATCTCAACTGAATACGCGATCGACCCGCAGCGCATCTACGTTGCCGGACTCTCTGCGGGCGGGGCGGCTGCGGCAATCATGGCTGCAACGTACTCTGACATTTATGCGGCGGCCGGTGTCCATTCCGGGCTTGCATGCGGTGCGGCCAGCGATCTTTCCTCCGCGCTCTCGGCCATGCGGCAGGGTACCTCCGGCGGCCCCAAGCGGTCGCAATTATCTTCTGGATTGCATGGGCGCGACCGTTTTGTTCCGACCATCGTCTTTCACGGCGACAGAGACGCGACCGTGCATCCCCAAAACGGCCATCACGTCATCGAGCAATCCCGCCCGGCCGGGCTTTCAGCGTTGAGATCGGTGACGCAACACGGACATGTGCCCAGTGGGCGCACGTACAGCCGAAACAACCATTTAGATGCGCAGGGGCGAACATTGCTTGAGATGTGGGTGGTTCATGGAGCTGGGCACGCATGGTCTGGCGGCAGCCGTGAGGGGACTTTTACAGACCCAAAAGGGCCCGACGCCTCACGCGAGATGATCCGCTTTTTTCTGGAGCATTCTCATCCGGCACCAGCGGCGAAACGCAATTGAGCTAAGCAGCGTTGCAATGACCGGCTTGGGTCGCTTCAATTTTTTTCCCTCTACTCCGCCGCCGCGTCCTTGGCACCTCCGCCAAACCTCTTCTCGATATAATCTTCGACGATCGCTTTGAAATCGCCGGCGATGTTGGGGCCGCGCAGGACGAGCGCTTTTTTGCCGTCGATGAAGACGGGCGCGGCAGGGCTTTCACCTGTACCGGGAAGCGATATGCCAACATCCGCGTGCTTGCTCTCGCCGGGGCCGTTGACGATGCAGCCCATGACTGCGAAGTTCAGCGTTTCCACGCCGGGATAGCGCGTTTTCCAATCCGGCATGCGGTCGCGGATCATGTTTTGAATGTCGCGCGCGAGTTCCTGGAAAACGGTCGAGGTCGTGCGCCCGCATCCGGGGCACGCGGCGACAACGGGCACGAACGAACGCAATCCCATCGTCTGCAAGAGTTCTTGCGCGGTGCGCACTTCGATCGTGCGGTCGCCGCCGGGCTCGGGCGTCAGCGAAAAGCGGATGGTGTCGCCGATGCCCTGTTGTAAAAGTATGCCGATTGCCGCCGACGAGGCGACGATGCCTTTGGAACCCATGCCAGCTTCGGTTAGCCCCAGGTGCAGCGCGAATTCGCTGCGTGCGGCGAGCATGGCGTAAACCGCGACGAGATCCTGGACGTTGGAAACTTTCCCAGAGATGATGATACGGTCGGGCCCAAGACCCATCTCGACCGCGCGTTGCGCCGACATCAGTGCCGATTGCACCATGGCCTCGTGCATAACGGCGCGCGCGGATTTGGGCTGCGGCGCGACGGCGTTCTCGTCCATCAAATGGGTCAGCAATTCCTGATCGAGCGAGCCCCAGTTGACTCCGATGCGCACGGGCTTCTTGTATTTCAGTGCCATGTCGATGATGGCGCCGAACTGCTTGTCTTTCTTGTCTTTGAAACCGACGTTGCCGGGGTTGATGCGGTACTTGTCGAGGGCCTCCGCGCAATCGGGATTGTTGCCGAGAAGCGTGTGGCCGATGTAGTGAAAATCGCCGATGAGCGGGACGGTGACGCCCTGCTTGCGCAAAGCATCGCGAATAGCAGGCACGGCTTTCGCGGCGGCGTCCCGGTCGACCGTAATGCGCACGAGTTCGGAACCGGCGCGCGCGAGATCGGCCACTTGTTTGACGGTTGCGGCGATGTCGGCCGTGTCGGTGTTGGTCATCGATTGCACAACGACCGGTGCGCCGCCGCCGACGGTCACCCCGCCGACATCGACGGCAATCGATTTGTGCCGGGCCTTGAGGCCCATATTTTGATGCACCGTCATTGCAGACGTTTCCTTGTTGAGTGAAGTGGTTTTACCGCCTGAGCCGCCCCGCCGCCAGGAGGGAGATTGCGGCGAGCGCGCTCATGCAAAGCACGATGCTGGGCCCGCCGGGCGTATCGAAATTCAACGAGAGCGTAATGCCGCCAAGCACGCCGAGAACCGCAATAATGGCGGCATAAACGGCCATGCGCTCGGGCGTCGAGGCGAGGGGCCGGGCGGCAACGGCCGGCACCACGAGAAAAGCCATGACAAGCAATATGCCGACGATTTTCATGGCAACCGCAATGGTGACGGCGAGCAAGATATCGAACAGCGCGCGCGGCCAAACCGGATCGACGCCTTCCGCGGTCGCCAGATCGCCGTGCAGCGACAAGCGCACGAGCGGGCGCCAGAGCCAGAGTGTGAGCGCGAGGACAAGCGCGCCGCCGCCGAAAATCCAATAAAGATCGTCTTGCGTAACGGCAAAAACGTCGCCGAAAAGGAATCCTAAGAGATCGACCGGCGGACCTTTAAGCAGCGCGATTGAAACAATACCGAGCGCCAGCGCGGCATGATGCATGAGGCCCAGTACCGAGTCGAGCGCCAAGAGTTTTTGCCGCCCGAAGCCTATCAGGACGAGCGCCGCCGCTACCGCCGCAAGAATAACCGCGAGTGTGAGATTGATCTGCAAAGCAAGACCGAGCGCGACGCCGAGCAGGCTTGCTTGCGCCAGCGTTTCCCCAACGTAGGCCATGCGCCGCCAAACAATGACGCAACCCAAGGGCGCAGCTATAAGCGCGAGGCCGAGGCCGGCCGCGAGCGCGCGTAGGACGAACGGTTCCGGCCAATCGCTCACGCGCCGCCTCGCGGCGTGGTGCTGTCTTCGGAATGCAACGAGCCTTCGGACTGCAATGAGCCTGAAATTCCGTGCGTGTGATCGTGATCGTGACGGTAGGGCGCCAGCATTCTGCCAGAACCGGGACCGAAGATACGCGCATATTCGGCGTGCTGCGCCACGGCTTCCGGTTTACCCGAACAACACACATGACCATTCAAGCACAGCACACGGTCGCTGCGCGCCATGACGACATGCAAATCGTGCGAGACGAGCAGGACGCCGAGTTGGCGCTTGTCGCGCAGATCGCTAATGAGCTGATAGAGATCGGCTTCGCCCGCGTGATCGACGCCGCTCGCCGGCTCGTCCAGTACAAGCAAATTTGGATTTCGAAGCAGTGCGCGTGCAATCAAGACGCGCTGCGTTTCCCCGCCCGAGAGCCGCGAAAGCTGCTGATTGACGAGCCGCCCGGCGCCCGATTCCGTTAAGGCGGCGAGAACTTGCGCGCCCGAAACGCGGTGTCCAAGCGCCAGAAATCCGCCGACCGTCATCGGGATCGCCGGATCGACTTCGAAGCGCTGCGGCACATAGCCTATGCGCGTCGTTGCGGGTTTGAGAATAGTGCCGCTATCGGGGCGTTCGATGCCGAGGATGAGTTTGACGAGCGTCGATTTTCCGGCACCATTCGGCCCGATCAGCGTGACTATTTCGCCGGGACGGACATCGAGATCGACGCCCAGAATCAAGTCGCGCCCGCCGCGGGCGAGAGAGAGACCGCGGGCCGAGACAAGCGCGCTTCGGTCCGGCGGACAGGCGTGCACATGCCCGCAGCCGCATGCGGTCGCACCCGGATTGTGCGTATCTTGGCTATGCGCCGAGTGACCCGTCACGTCCGATACTCCGTCGGTTCTAACCGGCATTGCCGGGACTTAATCTTTGTGCTTTGCAGCACACTCATGGCATGTGCCGGTGACTTCGACAAAGCGCACGCGAGGCTCGAATTTCTGCGCGCGGGCATTTTTATCGATGGTATCGAAAATATCGTCGCCATCGCCCTCGAAGACGTTGCCGCATTTTTCGCAGGCGAGAAAAATCGGGCGCCGCTCTGGGCCCGGCTGGTGCAGGCGGCGGCAGGCAAAATAAGCATTTTTGCTTTCAAGGCGGTGCACGACTCCGGCCTCTAACAGCGCGTCGAGCGCGCGATAGACCGAAATGGGCGCCAGCCGCGTGCCCTTTTTGGCCAGCCGGTCCAGCACCTCGTATGCGCCGACGCTGGCTTGAGTGGAGGCGATTTCTTCAAAGACTTTGCGGCGCAGGTCGGTGAAGCGAAGGCTCTTTTCGGTGAAAATCTGGGTGGCGCGATCGACGGACGTCTTAACGCGGTCCTTGGTACGGCTGTCTTCAGTTGCAGCAGGTGCCATTTCAACCTTTCAAAACCCAGCTCGCTATGCCGGGCCTCTTGCCCGCATCTGGATCAGTCACGATCAATACTAGAACACATTTCGGGTCCCGCACAGGCGGGCGCACTTCATCGTCAACGCAACAATCGATGGACACATCGTCTTGTTGGATCAAGATCCGAGCCCATATTCAACAAGCTCGAGTTGCTGCACCGCACAATATCCGCTTTGCCCCGGCCAACAACACCCTAGGACAAAGCGAGATGTGCTTGCCAGAAAGGCTGCTTATTAAAACAATTTCATGCGCAGAGCACATTTCGTCTTATTCTTGCCGCCAATCAGCCGGGACCTTTGCGCAATGTGAAGGCCGGGAACACAAGTTAGCCGCACGCTTTCGAAGGGTCTCAAGGACATGGAACTCAAGAGTTTGATCGACGGACTGCTGGAAGGTCTGGCCGTCAACGCCCGCCCCCTCGGCACCGCGCTCTTCCTGTTCTGCGTTGTGGCGCTGCTGGTGCGCACAAATACCGCCAAAAAGGTCTGGGCCAGAATCGAGGATACGGTGTTCTCGAACTGGCAGCTTGGCCTGTTGGGTCTGACCGGTCTCATCCTCTCGCTCGCGTCCGGCTACACGACCTGGGACGGCATGCGCAATTTTACCGGCGAGCCGCTACTCTCAGGCATGATCACGTTCGGCATCCAGGGCGTCATGCTCATTGTCGCGTGGCTCATCGGCGAAAGCTTCGCGACCGGCATGAACACGCAAAGTCAGCGTGCTGAGTCGCGCCTCGTGAACCCGGCCATTCAGACATGGCTCGGCACGGGTATTGGCCTCCTGCTCTTTATTGCCGGATTAGCCCTCGTCATGCAGTGGACGGGGCAAGCCGATGTGCGCCAAGCCAGCACAGACAATCTTTCGTGGTCGAAAACAGGCGATAAGCTGTTGATCTTCGGTTTCGGCCTGCTGATGGTGGCGCTCTTTGCGCTCTATGCCGCCAGCGATCTCATCCGCCCTTACATTCAGGGCAGCCGCGTCATCATCCGCAATTCGATGCTGTGGGTGATGTTCCTCGCTTGTATGGCAACGAGCGTGTTCTTCTCGTTCGACTCGCTCTTCACCTCCATCTTTCCGCAATCGGAACGCGTACGCGCCGCGGAACTTCGCGCCCAGAACCAGGTTGCCGGTATAGTCACCGACATTTCGCAGGCGATCGGCGAGCGCCAGAGCGTCGAAGCGGACGCACTGTTCCAGAGCGAAGCTTGGCTCACTTACGAAGGACAGCTGAATGGGCTGGCCAAGGTGGCGGCCGAATCCGAGGGCGCTATTGAACGCTACGTCAACGGCCAGATCGAATCCCGCCGCCGTGCCGTCAAAGAGCAACAGGAGCGCATGACCTCGGCGCAGTCGGGCCAAGCGGGCTTAGCCGGCAAGAAAATCTCGCTGACGGAGGAGAAGGGCCGGCTCGCCACGCAGCGCCCCGAACTCGCGACGGAGTTCGCCGCCAAGAAATCGGAACTTGATTTGAAGGCGAAAGACATCGACGCCAAGCGCGTCGAAGCCATGGCTGAAGATAAAGGCGTCGAAGGCACCGGCAAGGAAGGGCGCGGGCCCGTCTATCGCCAGCGCATAGCGGAATTCGGACTGTTGCAGAACACGTACAAGATCGCCGAAGAGCGCATGAAGGACGCACAAAAGCGATTGGCAGCTGTCGATACGCGCATGACCGTCATCGACCGCGAACTCGCGGCCATCGATGGCGACCTCGCTAAGCTCAAGGGCGAGGCTGAGACGGCGGACCAGAGAATCAAGCTCGCCGAAGATACTGCAAAAGACGACACGGGGCCGATGTTGGATCCGGCACGCCTCATGCCGGCATTTGAAAAAGCCAAATCCGAATTTCGCGAGGTGCCTTCGACCGAACGGCTTGCCAAGGTGCAGGGCCTGTGCGGCGATATCTATGGTGCGCTCTCGTCGACGCCCGAAACCAAGGAAAAACTTGGCAGCATCAATTGCGATACCAAGGATACGGCCGAAGCTGCGGCTGGTCTCTTTGCTTTGCAGGCAGGCACTCAAGTCTTCGGCGCGACGTGCGCGGGCGGCGACAAACTGGCGGCCAACAAGACGGCGGACGACCTGTTCGGTTTCGCGCGCAAATGCCTCGCCGACAGCGCCTTGCCAAGCAAAGACACGGACGCGCTACGCACGAAAATCAACGGCATAGAACTCGCACGCGACGACAAGGCCCACCGTTTCGTCGTAACTTGGAATGCCTTCACGGACGGCAACCGTCTTGCTTATCTGGCGCTCGCCATCGCCATTGCCATCGATAGCTTGATCTTCATGTCGGGCCTCTTTGGCGCCAACGCCACGCGCTCGCCTTTGTCAGACGTGCCGACCTTCAAGGCGCGCTCGGCGTCCCAGCTCGAATCGACCATCAACGCCGCGCTCGGGCCGCAGCCTTATGAGACGGCGTGGATGACACTCAATGCATTGCGACCCATGACTTACAGCGATGGGTTCTCAGCGATTGCCGATCTGAGCGTGCTTGACAAGCCGACGGCCGACCGCATCCGCATGGTGCTGACGGCGGGCGCGGATATCGGCGCGGTTGAAACGGCAAGCGTCAATCCCGAACGCTACCGGGTACGCAGCGAATTGCGCGAGTATCTCTCGGGCGTTTGCGATAAGCACTTCAAGACGGATGCGACGGCGAAGGACAAGGCGCGCCTTGCCCAGCTGGTCGGCGCCGCTCTTGAGCCGCATCCGCGCGAACACGCCGACCTCGTGCTGCACACGCTGGAGCCTATCCGCGAGACGGAGGGTTTCACGTCCCAGGTATCCTTGAATGAAATAGACAACGCTTATGATACGCGCGTCGTACGCCGTGTCATGAATGCCGGTGCAGCACTGAAAGCCGTGGCACCGGACTTGAAAATCGACGACCGCTATTATATCCGCCCGAGCCTCTACGAAACGTTGCTTACCATCCGCGCCACGGCACCGGAATCGGCAAACTTCGAATTCGAGCGCCGCCGCTTCCTCGGCATTCAAGAGGCGCCTGCGATTGACGCTGGCCGCTTGAACGAAGTTCGTCAGCCTATTGCCGAGAAACCGGCACAGGCACGCATCGCGCCGGCAACACCCAAGCTTGCGGCACTTACGGCTGCCGAAGTCGCGCAGTTATCAGCTCATTATCGCGAGCAACTCCTGCAGGCGATCGGACTTGAGAGCGATCTCATCGATCCGCGCCTCTCGGCACCAGGCCTGCAAGACGCCATGCGGCAAGCCTGGAACGCGCTCGATATCCATGGCAAGAAAAACGATCTGCTGGGGCGTCTGCTCAAAGCGTTCGTCGAGCACCAGAACAAGGCGCTCGGCGATATGTATTCTCAATTGAGAAGCAACGCCAATGGCGACGAGCGCAAGACCAACGTTCTGGATGCCGTGGACAACAAGGTCCAGAACGATCTCACGTTCTACCTGTTGCTGCCCGAGATGCATCTGATCGACAATTTGATCCATGAGATGGAACAAGCCGCCCAGCACGATGACGGTTTGCGCCCCGACGAAGAGACGCTGAAAGAGCGTATGAAGATTGTGCAGGCGTCGCTTGGACGGCTGGACCTTACCGACCCATCGTCATGGGCCGAGATCAAGCAAAGCCTCGTTTCGAGTTCCGATCCGAGCCTTCCTAAGGTGCTGCGCTTCGGTCAGCGCCGGCAAGGCGGACCCGGCGGCATAGAAGGCTGAAATAGCGTCACATTCCGGAAAGCCGTGAACTGCGGCGGCGAATCCTCACAACAAGAATATTTAAGGCCCTCGTGAGCAGAACACACGAGGGCCATATTTTTTCTAATTTCCGCCCAACCGTGAGCCCGCTTTGGCCCAATGCGGGCATTAGATGGGGAGCATCGAAATCCCAAACCGGAGTTCCCGGCCATGACCATCTCGCGCTATCTCGGTATCCCGCTTCTTGCAGCCGCCTCGCTGGCTGTTAGCATGTTGCTGCTACCAATCGAGCCTGCGGGCGCTCAGGATGCCGAGCGGGCTGGTTCCGCGCCAATCTCCGCGAGCGCTGGTTAAGTCTTATACTTTACGCCGCACTCAGTCGTGCTTTTCGAGCTGGCAGACCTCCGCACGGGTCGCGCCGGCTCGAATTGTTTTTAAGCGCGCCACGCACCCGCATTCCCGGAAGCCGCGCAGGCGCTGCGGTAGAAAATGACCACAGCTCAATCCAGCGCGGCTATCCGGGACCTTTAGCCGTCGCGGCGTCACAACAAAAGTATTCAACGCGAAAGATCCCGGCTCTGCGTGATGCTCTCTGCATCACGTCGGCCGGGAACGCGGGTGGAGAGAGTGGAGCCCAGCCATTGACGGGCCAATTGACCAACATCAAAGTTTAAACGCCACAACCTGCTGGCGCTGAAGCCCGAGCTTCTCGATTTGCAGGGTCATCACGTCGCCCGCCTGCAGATATTCCGGCGGCTTCATCGCCGCGCCGACGCCATGCGGCGTTCCGGTGGTAATGACATCACCCGGCTCCAGCACCATGAATTCCGTGACGTAAGCAAGAAGCTCCGGGATCTTGAAGATCATGGTTGCGGTTGAACCTTGCTGCTTGCGCGCGCCGTTGACGTCGAGCGACATGGCGAGATTATTGGGATCGGGAATTTCGTCGGGCGTGACGAGCCAGGGGCCCAAAGGTCCAAATGTCTCCGCCGACTTGCCTTTGACCCATTGCCCGTTGCGCTTCATCTGAAACCGCCGCTCGGAAACGTCGTTGCAAATCGTGTAACCGGCGATGTATTTGACCGCGTCCTTGGCCGCGATGTAGCGGGCGCGCGTTCCGATCACGAACGCGATCTCGCACTCCCAGTCCATGCGGTCGGAATTCTTCGGATACATGACGTCGTCATAGGGTCCGCAAATGCACGTCGCGGCTTTGTTGAAGAGAATGGGCTCGGTTGGAATTTCCTGCCCCGTCTCTTTGGCGTGGTCGGCGTAATTCAAGCCAATGGCGATAAACGTGCGCGTGCCTGTAACTGGGGCGCCCAGCCGTTCGCCCTCCTGCACAAGCGGCAAAGTCGAGGTGTCGATCTTGCGGATTTTATCGAGGGACGCCGGGCTCAAATGGGCGCCCGAAAAATCCGGGACATGCGCCGAGAGATCGCGGATTTTCCCCTGCGCATCGACAAGCCCAGGCTTCTCGGCGCTAATTTCGCCAAATCGAACGAGCTTCATGGGCGTGTGCTCCCGCAGTAGAATGGTATGTCAGCCAGAAATCAGGTCCAGCTAACTACATCGGATCGCGGAAACTTAAAGAGGAAAGTACCGCAAATCAGCCCGCACCCGCGGCCTTGTGGTCAAAGCCGACGTTGACTTCGAATTCGCCGGGCCGCGTGCCTTCGGGAATTGCGAAAGTCACCGTGCGTACGGCCGAGAAGTAACCGATGGGCTTATCCTCGCCAACAGTTACGTCCACTTTCATTGCGTCGGCGGCGATGCGCGCGCGCTTGGAATCGGTGACGGCGATGTTGACGGGCAGCGTGATGTTTCCCGGTTTACCCCTGGGTCCAAGCAAGACGCGTCCCGAGAAGCCGTATTTTACAGTTACGCGGCCAGGCTCGATTTGGCATTCGCGCGCCGTCTTAGTGATTTCGCCGCGATGCATGATCGCGAGGCCGTCGCCCGCGCGGCCCGGCTCATAAAATGTGATGTTGTTGTCGCGCGAGGGCACGATGAAACGCGGGCAGCCATGAGCCACTTCGCCAACGTCCGTGCTGCCGGTTGCAGACGGATCGCTGGTCTTGGCAGCCACCAGCAAATCGGCTTCGGTCACCGTGTCGGAGTCAGCCTTCTGCGCCGAACCGCCGAACATGCCCCCGCCAAGTCCCGACGTCAAAGACGACATTCCGCAGCCGCCAAGCAACAAAGCCGCTGCTGCGACAGATAAAGTGACGGTCACGTGCTTTTTCAAAGCGGTCCCCCTGGGCTCGACCCCAGACCCCTTGTATTGTCCCCGGTGCACCGTAGCATCCCTACCGGCCCTGTCTAGGCGCATTTGGGGATATCTCCACTGAAACATAAGGGTTTTTTACCATAATGGCTGTCGCCAACCTTAATGCCAACCAGCTGCCTAAACCGCCGATCACGATACTTCTGGCGGCGCCGCGCGGCTTTTGTGCCGGCGTCGATCGGGCGATCCAGATCGTCGAGCAGGCTCTGGTCAAGTTTGGCGCGCCTGTCTACGTCCGGCATGAGATTGTCCATAATCGTTACGTGGTTGATTCTCTCAAGGCTAAAGGCGCCATTTTTGTGAAAGAGCTGTCGGAAATCCCTCAAACCGCTCAACCGGTTATCTTTTCGGCGCACGGTGTGGCCAAATCGGTGCCGGCTGCGGCGGAACAACGCAACTTGTTCGTGCTCGACGCCACCTGCCCGCTCGTGTCGAAGGTCCACATGGAAGCAACCCGGCATCATGAGAAGGGGCGGGACATCGTTCTCGTCGGCCATCGAGGGCACCCAGAAGTGATCGGTACGATGGGGCAATTGCCCGAGGGCGCGGTAACCCTTATCGAGACCGCAGGGGAAGCGCGCGCTTTTGCTCCTCTAAACCGGGATAAGCTCGCCTACGTTACACAGACAACACTTTCGATCGACGACACGGCAGAGATCGTGCAGATCTTGAAGACGCGCTTTCCCGCAATCGCCGGCCCCATTCGCGAGGACATTTGCTACGCCACGACCAATCGCCAGAACGCCGTCAAAGCCATCGCAGAGCGTGTCGATTGCCTGATCGTTGTCGGCAGCCCGCGCAGTTCGAATTCCATGCGGCTTGTCGAGGTTGCCGAACGGGCGGGATGCCGCGACGCGTTTTTGATCGAACGGGCGAGCCAGATCGATTGGGAACGGCTTATGCCACTGACGCGGGGCCCTCTCAGAAAAGTCGGCGTGACGGCCGGCGCTTCGGCACCCGAAATCATCGTCGAAGAAGTTATGGACGCGTTCCGCGCGCGTTTTGAGGTGACCGTTGACGTGGTGACGACGGCTGTGGAACACGTCGTCTTCAATGTGCCGCGTGAACTTCGGGCCGAGGCCCAACGTTAAAGAATTGCGCCGGAACTCAAACGGCGGCGCGCAGCGGGGGCGGCATGGCTGTCTATACGGAAGTCAGTGACGAGGATCTCGCGCGCTTCATCGCGAGTTACGGGCTTGGCGAATTGCTGTCCTACAAGGGTATCGCGGAAGGTGTCGAGAACACCAACTACGTTGTGCAAACGACATCGGGCCCTTTCATTCTGACGCTCTACGAAAAGCGCGTCGATCCCAACGATCTGCCGTTCTTTTTGGGACTCATGGAGCACCTTTCTGAAAAAGGCGTGACGTGCCCTTTGCCGGTGCGCGACGCTGAAGGACAGAACCTAAAAATGCTGTCGGGGCGTTACGCGGCGCTTTGCACATTCCTGGATGGCGTTTGGCCGCGCCGGCCTAGGTCAGAGCATTGCCATGAAGTTGGCCGCGCCATGGCGCAAATGCACGTCGCGTCGAATGGATTTGCCATTCAGCGGCGCAATGCGCTTGGACCCAATGGCTGGCGGCCGCTTTTTGATAAATTCGCGAACCGTGCGGACGAGATTTTGCCGGGACTCGAAAAACTGATTGGCACTGAGCTTCAGGTGCTCGAATCAAGTTGGCCGCGAGGGCTCCCCGAAGGGGTCATCCACGCCGATCTCTTTCCCGACAACGTGTTCTTTATCGGGAGCCGGCTTTCAGGGCTGATCGACTTCTATTTCGCCTGCAACGACGCACTTTGCTACGACATTGCAGTATGCCTCAACGCCTGGTGTTTCGAACAGGACTTTTCGTTCAACGCCACCAAGGGGCGTGCGCTGCTCAAGGGGTATGAAGACATCCGCCCTCTTTCCGATCAAGAGAAAGACGCGCTGGTCATGTTGGCGCGGGGTGCTGCCATGCGCTTTTTGCTGACGCGCAGTTACGACTGGCTGAACACGCCGAAAAACGCGCTCGTCGCGCGCAAGGACCCGTTCGATTATGTGCGCCGCCTGCGCTTTCATCAAAGCGCCAAGTCGATCCGCGACTACGGCTATGAGGCGAAGGCATGAGGGTTCCTCGCAAGCCATCTGTGAACAAGATTGCGGCACATAAGAAGGCGCCCAAAGCAGCGGAGCCAGATGCCGCGAAGCCCGCGCCAGTCGTCATCTTTTCGGATGGCGCGTGCTCGGGTAACCCCGGCCCCGGCGGCTGGGGCGCAGTGCTGATGTACGGCAAGCACCGCAAAGAATTATGTGGCGGCGAAGCGCTGACGACCAACAACCGCATGGAGCTGCTCGGCGCGATATCCGCGCTCGAAGCTTTAAATGGCAAACGCCACGTCGAGCTTTATACCGACAGTGCCTACGTCAAGAACGGCATCACCGGCTGGATCCATGGCTGGAAGAAGAACGGCTGGAAGACGGCTGACAGGAAGCCCGTCAAAAATGTCGAACTCTGGCAACGCTTAGACGCGCTCGCCCAAGAACATCATGTCGATTGGCACTGGGTCAAAGGCCACGCCGGCCACCCCGAGAACGAGCGCGCCGACGAGTTGGCGCGCGAGGGTATGGCGCCGTTTAAGGTGTAGGGTGGGCGGCATGTACCAACCAGCAGAGAGCCATATTTACTTCACCTCGGCACTACGAGCAACGCGCGAACGATCTGGTTGTGATCGCTGCTGCACAGCCCACGGTCATTCATCATTCGACTATATGCGAGCCGGGACTCGTTGGATGTGAGCGACAGAAGCCTGGGCCTCCCGGTCGCGGCACGAATTAGTGCAGCCGGTTCAAGCTTGCCCGGTTCAATGTCAGTTCGGCGTACCGGCTTTGCACCCTCCGGGGACTTGACCGGCAAGACGCGACCTTCCTGAACGGTACCCCAGACGGCAATATCCTTGATCTTCATTGGATCAGAGGTCACCGGGTTCTCGGCAAGTATCGTGAAATTGGCGAGCTTGCCTGGTGTAATGCTGCCGGCATCCTTCTCTAGCCGGAGGGAATATGCGGCATCCAATGTAACCGCCTTCAGCGCGCCCAAACGGCTCACGCGCTGATCAGGACCGCGAAGATTGCCGTCATTGGTGATACGGTTCACGCCAGCCCACATCAACAGCAGGGGCTGGCCAGGCGCCATCGGCATATCCGAGTGGAAGGAATATGAAACTCTGGCGCGCTCGACATCTCCCATCCGCACCATGTTGTCTGCGCGCGCGGGCTCAAGGCCATTGCTACGGTAGTTGTCGGCGAGTGCTACGGGATAGTACGGATTGCCGCTCACGACGGCACCGAGACGTGCGATGCGTTCCACTTGTTCCAGCCTGGAAACGGCAAAGTGAATGATTACCGTGCGGTGGTCAGGCCGCGGCTTGCGGCGCATGTTGAGTTCGAGCTGATCGAGCACCATATCGAGCCCGGCGTCGCCGTTTACATGGATGTGTAGCTGGTATCCGGCGTCCCAATAGATGCGCATGGTGCGGGCGAAGAAGTCGAGGTCCATCATCCACTCGCCTTTGTGCCCGTCGGAGTAGCCGTCGCGTAACTGCATGGCTTGCGAGAAGATGGCCCCGTCGGCGAACAGCTTCACTTGCCTGGGCAGGTACGCGGTCATGCCGTCGCCCCAGCTCAAAAACTTCTCGCTCTCTTCAATCACCTTGTCGTCTGGAAACGCGCCAGTGACGGATTTACCGTCGACAATGAAATAGTAACGGAGCGGAGAGGCCGAGTCGCTCATGACGTCGTTCTGCGCATCCTGCAATGCCTTAGAAGCGATACCGCCGGGCTCTGACCCGATCGTCACGCCGCTGGCGTGGAAGTAGCTCTCAACAAACTCGAGCCCTGCCTTTAGGCGCGCGGGGCTGGCGATGGACGGTGCGAGCAGCGGGAGCAATGAGAACATTCCCTGTTCCCAGTAGTGCGCGTTGTTGAAGTCGGACTGCTTTTTGACGCTGTCGCTCTGCTTCTCAAACCACTCCTTTGTGACCCCGTACTTCTTTTCGGCCGCGGAGTTCAGATAGAACTCGTGGCCAGAACGGTGCCAAACGACGATCGGCCTCGTGGCGTTGATGGAATCAAGATCCGCCTTCTTGAGTTCGCCGTGGAAGTAATGGTGGTACCCCCAGGTTAAGAGGAACTCATCGGGGTCACTGAGCTTCGCATCGGCCTCCGCCAGCCTCTTCAGGTATTCCTCACGAGTCTTGGCCGCCTTTGAGATTCCTTGCGGGAGAACCCAGTCTTCGATGGCGATGATCTCTGCGGTCATCGTCAGGGCCGCGAGCAGCGGATGATCGTGCTGCGCGATGAACCCGGGAACGATCACGTGGTTCGCGAAAGTATCGTCGACTGTGTAGGGCTGCGAACCCGCGGCGGCCTTGAGATCGGCGAGCGAACCGGTGGCGAGGATCCGGTCGCCAACAACCGCTACGGCTTCAACGGCCGGTTTTGCAGGATCCAACGTGACAATCTCTTTGGCCCTGTAGATAACGACTGGCGGCAGGACCTCCGTCGACTTGGCCACATCCTGTAGACTCGGGGCCTCGGCGAGTGCTGCAATCGAAGCTCCCAAAGCGATTATTGGAGCGAGATAGAGGGCAAGACGGCGCATCAATGGAACTCCTTACTGTAATTTGTACTCAGCATTACCAATCCAAGTCCAGTTGAACGCCGGTCGTCGCGGAGCGTAGCACTCGTAGCACGGATCAATCAAAGCCAAGAATTGTAGGGAGCCATTAGACGCGCTCTGCTGCTTTGGATTTGAGGCCTGCGGGCTCGGGCGCGTCGTAATGCACCGGGCCTCACGCACTGCTTGCTCCAAATCGCAAAGGCCAGCATTCGTTGCCGTGCGGCGCATTACGGCCCGGCTAAGTGCGGTTGCCGGGCCTAATGCGCCCCATCCTCCGTTACTCAATCATGACTCGCCGCCAACACATATATGCCCGGAACTTTCGCCTTGACACAAAAAGATACCCGCCGCGCCACTACTCATTCAATGACAACCAGCCACAAAAAACAGCCGGGAGATACATGTCTCCCGGCTGCAAGAATTCAGACCGGCGTCATTGAGAGTTGAGTTTGAGACCCTGTGCCCAGCTCAAATCGAGCGATCAATCATCGAGCACAAGGCGTCAGCGCTCGACTTGTCGTGCACCGGCGGGCTCTCGTCCACGTTCAAAACTTTGACGACGCCGTCATCCACCATCATCGCATAGCGTTTGGAGCGCACGCCAAGGCCGATGCCGGCGCCGGTCAGATCGATGTCGAGGCCGATGGCTTTAGCGAACGCCGCGCTGTCGTCCGTCAACATGACGATCTTCCCGGCGGAACCCGTTGCCTTGGACCATTCATCCATGACGAACACGTCGTTGACGGCGGTGCAAGCGATAGTATCGACGCCCTTTTTCTTCAAGTCGTCGATGCGCGCGATGAAGCCCGGCAAGTGCTGCTGATGGCAGGTTGGCGTGAAGGCGCCCGGCACTGCGAACAGCGCGACTTTCTTGCCGGCAAAAATTTCGGCCGTGGTTTTGGCCGTTGGGCCTTCTGGCCCCATGGTCATAAACTTGGCGTCCGGCAATTTGTCTCCGGCTTTAATGGTCATGGTTGCTCTTCCTCTTCTTTGGATACAGAATTTGCAGCCTATTTCAGGCTCGTCGATTAAGGTAGCTGAATATTAGTCTCGGACTGGCCTTTGGCGCCCGCAAGCGTCAGGACAATCGTTTTGCCCTTGAGATCCTTGAGTTCGATGCCGTCTGTCAGATCGACCTCGAAAACGGCCGCGCCCTTGGCGTCAGACGTTTTCTTCGTCATCGGCATGTACAGGCCGTCGGGCGAAAACAGAAAAGCATCCGCGCCTTCGCCGCCCGGGTCTTTGACTTCCAGCACAAGCTTCGGCTTGCCGTCCGCATCATCGATGCGCCAGCGCTGGAGCGCGGGATCTTTGGCGGGATCGGCCGCGTTGGCGGGCACAGTTGCGAGAGCCGCAGCAAGTTCGGGAGAGGCCGTCGCGTCCGCTGGAATTTCGATTTTAAGCGCGGCTTCGGCCGGCACGCAGATATCCTTGCAGACGCCGTACGCGGCCATGACCTTGAGCGCGACGGGCTTCGCCTTGTCCTTGGCCGTAACACGCACCGGAAAAATCACATGATCCTTGTAACCAATGTTCGTTCCGGCCTTGGGATCAACGAGGCGGTGCGGCGCGGGATAGAGAACGGTTGCCCTTTCCAGATTTTCCGAGCCTGCGAAATCGAACTCAGGCGGAATGCCGCCCGCTTCGCCTGGGTTGCGCCAATAGGTTTTCCAGTCTTTCGGCATTTGCAGTTCAATACCCGCGAAGGTGGCGGATTTTTCGCTCTCTAATCGCCCCGCGATCAAGCGCACCTTGTTATTAAATCCCTCAACCCAAGGCGATTGCGCGGACTCTGCGGCGCACGCTATATTCACGCCGGCGGCAAGGGCCATGGCAGCCATCAGCCCATAGAGGGCCGCGAGAGCACATCGAATGTTCATTTTCCGTTTCATGACACGACCTTCTAACTCCTGACGAGCCGCATGCCAATCACGAGTTCCTGAAGGGATCCAAATTCGCGCGCGGGAAGCGAAATTCCGGACCGGCTTCACGCCGCCCCAAATCGGAGTTAGTCTGGCACGAATGAAACTTCAGCGACCAAAACGCCGCCGCCGGAGCGGCCACAGTTATCTTGAGGGCCAGCTTCTGGTCGCCATGCCGCGCATGACGGACCGGCGCTTTGCCCGCTCGGTCATTTACCTTTGCGCGCACTCCGAAGAGGGCGCCATGGGCCTCATCCTTAATCAGCGCGCGAGCAACGTTTCGGCACCCGATCTCTTGGAGCGGCTTGGCATCGATACGCGATCCGGCGATGACGAGGTTGCCAGCGAAGTGTTGTCGCTGCCAATACAGGTTGGCGGCCCGGTCGAAATGGGACGGGGATTTGTCCTGCACAGCGGCGACTATTTTACCGAAGACTCAACGTTGAACATCGAGGGCGGCTTCTGCTTGACCGCGACAATCGATATCTTGAAGGCGATTGCCGAAGGACGCGGCCCCAATCGCGCGATTCTGGCGCTTGGTTATTCGGGGTGGTCGCCGGGGCAGCTCGAGAGCGAGATTCAAGCCAATGGCTGGCTGCATTGTCCGCCCGATCCCGACCTCATATTTGGCGGCGATCTCGAAAACAAGTATACCCAAGCCATGGCCAAGATCGGCATCGACTTGTCGCATCTGGTGAGCGACGCCGGTCACGCGTGACGCGCAACGACCCTTGAAAACGTCTATTACGCGGGCCCGCCCGAAGCCGGATCGTCCGGCTTTTTTTCGGCGGCAGGTTTCACCCCAGCGAGACGCGCAAGACTCGCCGCAACACCCGGCGGCAAACTCGACAAATCCGGTGTGATGAGTGCCGGCGGCGCGGCTGCAGGAAGCGGCGGCGGCGGCGCTGTGCCGTTAGCCCAACCTGCCGTTGGGGCGGTTGCCATCGTTCGCGTTTGACTGCCGTTGACCGGGGCGGACGGCGGCATTGCGCGCGAGAGTGCGTCGGCGAGCGGGCGCACAACGTTCGCCTGCTGCATTGGGTTCGCCTGCTGCATCGGGTTCGCCTGCTGCATGGGCGGCATTGCGGCCTGCGGCGGAAGAGGAGGCTGTTTCGGCACGGGGCCCGGCATTGCGGGTACCAGAAACGAATTCGGCCGGGCGACATTTCCTGACATGTCCAGTGCGCTCCTGGCTGACGGATTGGCGATCTGCGCAGCCATCGCCATGGGTGCGCGTTGCCCCGGACTGCCGTTCCCAGGGAGCGGACCAGGAACGGCGGGAAGGCCCTTCGGCATCGTGACCGGCGGCAAAGTATTTTCTGACTTCGGCGCGGCCAGAGCAGCCGGCTTTTTGACTTCCGCCTCCAGCGCTTGGGCGGGCGACGGCTTTTGCCGGTGGCGAACGGTGGTGTTGCCAAGAACCTGCGGTTTAAGCTCTTCTACCGGCTGCAACGGGGGTTGCGTTTGACCCTGTTGCGGCTGCGGCACCCCGCTCGCGCGCTTGCCGGTGCCATTCTTTTTGGATGGCGGCGTATCGCTTGCGGCGATTGTCTCCCGAGCACTCAGCGTCTTGGGGCGGAAGAACCCGCGCGGCTGCATCTTGCGTTCCGACTTGCGCACCATCTTCAAGAGCTGGATGACGTCGCGCTCCGGAATCGGTTCGCCGAAGTGGAAGCCTTGGGCATACTCGCAACCGATGGAACGCAGCAAGGTTGCTTGTTCTGCTTCTTCCACGCCCTCCGCGACCACGCGTTTGCTAAGCTCATGCGCGAGCGCAACAATGGAGCGAAGGATCGCCGCTCCCGGTGGCGTCGCGCTGCCACGCACGATCTCGCGGTCGATCTTGATGGTATCGAACGGGAACCTTTGCAGGTAGGCGAGCGAGGAATAACCGGTTCCAAAATCGTCCAGAGCCAAATCGGCGCCCGCGCCGCGCAACGTCTCGAGAACCTCGGCTGCCTGTTCGGGATTTTCCATAACCAGCGTTTCAGTGACTTCAAGGCGCAACACGCCGCGCGGAACGATGTTTCGGCCCAAGATATGCCGGATCTCCTGCACCGATTCAGGCCGGAATATCTGGCGGCTCGAGACATTGACGCTGACAAAGAGCGGGCGTTCGGAGCGCGGGAGTTCCGTCTGCCAGCGAGCCGCGTCATGCGCCGCGCGAAGCAACACGTGCGAACCTAGCTTGATGATGAGATCGCTTTCCTCCGCGACGGGAACAAAGGAAATCGGATTGAGCAGCCCAAGCTTGGGGTGATCCCACCGGACAAGCGCTTCGAAGCCGGCAAGTTCCTTGGTCGGCAGATAGATGATCGGTTGATAGAGGACTTTGAGCTGATTGCGGTCGAGCGCCTTGCGCAAATCGCTTTCGATCTGGATGCGGTCGTCGCGATCCTTGCGCATGCCCGGTTCGAACGCAACAATGCGGTCGGCGCCGCCGCGCTTGGCGCGATACATGGCGAGTTCCGCTTCTTTCAGAAGCTCGTCGTCGCCGACATTTGTGTTGTCCCAAATGGCCAGACCGATGGAGCCCGTGAGAACGATTTCTTGATTGGCGAGCGGTATCGGCGCGCGCAGCGATCGGCGCACACGCTCGGCGAGAGCCGCGAGATTGCGCGCATCCTGCTCGGCAACGAAGAGCATGGCGAACTGATCGCCGCCGACCCGCGCGACCGTATCGTGCGGCCCTAAATGGCGCTGCAGCCGCCGGGCGACCGTCAGAAGCAAACTATCACCGCGCACCATACCGAACGAGGAATTTGCGCTCTTGAATTTATCGAGATCGATGAAAACGACCGAAGGACGGATTGTGTTGTCGGTTTTTGCACGCGCCACCGCGCCGCGCAGCCTATCGAGAAAGAGTTCGCGGTTTGGCAACCCTGTCAGGCTGCAATGCACGGCATCGTGCAGCAAGCGCTCGTACGCGCGCTTGGAATTGGAAACGTCGCGCACGAGTCCAACGCAGCGCAGCGTGCGCCCGTCTGCATTTGGCACGCTGGCCGCTTCAAGTTCGAACCAGCGCCAGCTGTTGTCGGCGTGGCGCATACGGAAATCGGTGCGAATCTTAACGCCGGCGCGCTCCTGCGCCGAGAGCAGCATGACGCGAAAGCGCTCCTGGTCCATGGGGTGGACGTGCTTCACGAAGTCGTCGACCTTGGTGGAGAGTTCCCCGGGCATAAGCGCAAGCGCGTTCTCGATCTCCTGCCCCAACTTGAATTCGTCACGGCGGATGTTCCACTCCCAAACCGAAGCTCCCGAACCGGAGATCGCCAAAGACCGTGCCTGCAATTCGGTCGGCGCGCCGGCGTAGATGGGGTCAAGCGAGCGGAACGCAAACTGCGTGACCGTGAACCCCATGAGTATGACAACCAGCACAAGGCCCGCGACGAGGCTCGAGACAATGACGTCTGTCGAGAGCCGCCCGGTTAGCGTCATGCCGGCGGCAAAGATCCAGACCAGAAACAACACCCACGTCGGGATAAGGGATAAAGCGCGGTCTTGGCCGCGAACGGCAAGGAACAACGTGAACACCGCGCCGACGGCACCAATGAGCACAAACGACATGCGCGCGAATGTTGAGGCAAGCCGCGGATCGATGACGGCAACGGCGACAAGGGCGAGCTGAGCTATGACCCACACGCCAATGAGCATGCGCACTAGCCCATGCCACAGCCCAAGCCGCAAGAACGTCGTGAGGAATATGACAAGGCTCGCCGCCATGGCCGCTTCGCCAGCCGCTCGATAGACCGCGTTATCTTCCGGCCGCAGGTTGAACAGGCGGTGGAAGAAGCCGAAGTCGACGCAAAGATAAGTCAGTACCGACCAGGAAACGAGCGCGGCGGCCGGGAAGATGATCTTATGATTGGCGGCGAAAACGGCGGTCAAGAAAATGGCAAGGAGGCCGGTCAGCCCGAGCATGGCGCCATTGAAAAGCTGCTTGTCGCGCGTCTTGACTTCGTAATCGATGGGCTTCCACAAATAGAGCCGCGCAAAGCGCTCGGACGACAGCTCGGCGACGTACGTAATCGTCTGTCCGGGCTCTAGCGTGACGCGAAAGATATCGGCGCGATCGCTTTTGACGCGCTCCGGCACGAAACCGATCGACGGCGTGACGCTATCGACGCGGCGCGCGTCCAGATCCGGCCAAATCGTGCCCGAGCCGATGATGTTGTAGCGATCCGCTGTCAGCCAGCGCTCAAGGGGTTTGTCGGTCTTGTTGGTGAGCGCAAAAACCATCCAATTGGGATTGGCACCGGGTGCCGTCGCGCGAACCGTCATCCGGCCGGTGACGCCATCGGCGCCAGGGGCGGTTTCTACCTGCAAACTGTCGCCGCGCCCTTCGTAGGCTTCGCCGAGCGTCGTAATCTCGACGCGCTCTTGATCGGGTGCAACGACGATGGGCGTCAACGCAGCAGCATTTGTGACCATTGCCGCGAGAAGCAACAGAACCGTGCAAAGCAAGGTTGCGGCCGGGGGCCAACAACGGCGGAGTGGCGGGTGGCTGAAACCGGTCATGCCCGAGCCCCCTGTTGACTGCCTGTTGTTATCGTGCCGGGGCTGAGAGCATCGTCCTCAAGCCGGGAAAAAATAACGTGATCTTCCCATGCACCGTTGATTTTCAGGTAGCGTCGCGCAAGGCCTTCGCGGCTGAAACCCGTCTTTTCCAGTACGCACTGAGAGCGGATATTAGAGAGCATACTCGCGGCCTCGAGCCGGTGCAGGTGCAGAGAGCGGAATGCGAACGGCAAAACGGTGCGGACCGCGTTTTGCATCGTGCCGCGCCCGGCATAAGGTGCGCCAATCCAGTATCCAAGCGACGCCGATTGGGCCGCGCCCCGGCGCACGTGCGATATGTTCATGCCACCAAGGAGGGTGCCGGCAGAAGCGCCGGTGATAAAAAACGAATAGCCGAGATCGTCGCGCGCATCTTGACCGTAAGCGCGCAACCGGCGCCGGTAGGACGAGCGCGAAAGCTCGTCGCGCGACCACGACGGCTCCCATGGCGTCAGATGAGCGCGGCTCAGTGCCCTTAGCTCCGCCCACTCGGGGTAGTCGCCGGTTGTAGGCGGACGCAAGACGAGGCCGTGTCCCGGAATTGGCTCCAGGAAATCTTCAGGCAGCGCCGACCTCAGGAATGCCATGGCGCCCTCATGCCCTAACAGCCGTATTGGCCGCAACTTCTGCCGCCAACGCGGCCGCCGCCGCCTTCGCCTGCTTTGCGGACCGCCGGCCCGAACCAACGAGCGCGATCGATGGCTCACTCCTCAGTATCCGAGCCGCCAGCGATTGAATACTCTCCGCGTTCACCTCGTTGACCTTATCCATAAGTTCTGTAACGGACACGAACCGGTCATGGGCCATGAGATGGCGCGCCATCTGCTCGGCGCGCACGGACGAACTCTCAAGCGCCATCAATAGCCCGGCCTTCAACTGCGCCTTGGCACGCTGCAGTTCCGGGGCCGAAGGTCCGCCTTCAACGATATCCGCGAACTCGGCCGTCACGACACGGGCGAGATTTTCGACCATCTCTGGGCCTGTTGCTGCGTGCACCGCCAGCATTCCTGTGTCCTTCAATGCCCACATGCTCGAGTAGATGGCGTAGCAAAGGCCGCGCCGCTCCCGCACCTCTTGGAACAATCGGGACGACATGCCCCCGCCAAAAAGACCCGAGAACACCTGCGCGGTGTAGTAGTCCGAATCGAGGAAAGACGGCGCCGCAAATCCTATGAGTAAGTGGCTTTGCTCAAAGGGTTTTTCTGACGCCGAGAGGCCCCCAATATAGCGTGCGGGAACCTCTTCCCCCTGTGGACCGGCAGTGAGCCCCCCGAATAGGGCCTCAACGTGGCGAACCCATTTTTCGTGGTCGATAGCGCCGGCCGCTGAAAAGACCATTGCGCCGGGGCGGTAAGCCCGGTCCATAAAGGCTCTTAAATCGGCCGCCGAGATTGATTTCACGCTTTCAGGCGTGCCGAGTATCGGCCGGCCCAGGGCTTGGTCCGGATACGCCGTTTCCTGGAGCATTTCGTAGGCCAGATCGTCGGGGCTGTCGCGCGTTCCGGCGATTTCCTGAAGGATGACCTCGCGCTCTTTATCGAGTTCGGCCGTGTCGTAGGACGAATCCAAAAGAATGTCGGCCAGCAGGGTGAGTGCGATGTTGTCATCGCCTTTCAGGACCCGGGCAAAGTACGCCGTCGAATCGAGACCCGTCGCGGCGTTGAGCTCGCCCCCAATCTCTTCGATCTCCTCGGCGATCTTGCGTGCCGAACGCGACGAGGTGCCCTTGAAAGCCATGTGTTCGAGAAGATGTGAAAGACCATGCTCGTGCTCTTGCTCGTGCCGCGCGCCGGAGGCAACCCAAACCCCGAGCGAAACCGTTTCAACCTCGGGCCTGCGGTGCGACGCGACCCGGATACCATTGGCGAGCGTCGTGACTTGCGATCCCATGTTTCTCACGTTTTCCTGCGCACACCGGCGACTTTTTCGACAAAGGACTGAATTGATTTCAGATCGGCCGGCAGAACTTCAAATCGTTCCGGATCTGTCATCAAATTGGATAGGCGATCGGGCAAGGCTGGCCGCAACCCCGTGATGGCTTCTATGGCGTCGGGAAACTTGGCAGGGTGCGCGGTTGCGAGCGTTACGGTCGTACCGGCCGGTTTGAGCCGTTGCGTCGCGACGGCGCCGCACGCCGTGTGCGGGTCAAGCATATAACCGTGCTTCTGCTGTGTCGTCCGGATGCACTCCGCTACCTCTGTCTCGGTTGCCGCTGCGGCTGAAAAGTCCGATTTCAGAACCGGCCACAGGTCGCCGAGATCGAAGCGCTTATCTTTGCTCAATGCCTGCATGAAACCCTGGATTTTTGCCGGATCGCGATCGGAAGCTTCAAACAAATAGCGTTCGAAATTCGACGAAATCTGAATGTCCATGGATGGCGAAGACGTGGCCTTGACGCCGCGCATTTCATAAATCCCGCTCGCGACCGTGCGCGGCAGGATGTCGTTCTCATTTGACGCTATGATCAGCTTGTCGATGTCGAGGCCCATGCGCCGCGCGGCGTATCCAGCGAAAATGTCGCCGAAGTTTCCGGTTGGAACGGAGAACGAAACGGATTTATCCGGGGCACCGAGCTGCGCCGCCGCATAGAAGTAGTAGCTGATCTGAGCGACGATGCGAGCCCAGTTAATGGAATTGACGCCGGAGAGCCGGACGGAATCGCGGAACGCGTGATCGTTGAACATGGCTTTGACGAGGGCTTGGCAATCGTCGAACGTGCCGTCGATGGCAACGGCATGCACGTTCGCCTCCGTCGGCGTCGTCATCATACGCCGCTGCACGTCCGACACGCGGCCATCGGGGAAGAGAATGACCACATCAACACGCGTCGAAGATCGGAACGCTTCGATGGCCGCGCCGCCCGTATCGCCAGACGTGGCGCCAACGATCGTCGCGCGCTGCCCGCGCTTTTCCAGCACATGATCCATGAGCCGGCCCAGGAGCTGCATGGCGACGTCCTTGAAAGCGAGCGTTGGACCGTGGAACAGTTCGAGGATGTAGTGACCGGACTCGAGTTCGACGAGCGGCGTCACAGAGGGATGCCCGAACGTGGCATAGGCGTCGTCCGCCATGCGCTGCAGCGCATCGCGCGAAATCGCGCCGCCGGTAAACGGGTGTATGACTTCGACGGCAATCTCAGCAAACGGCTTCGACGCGAAAGAGCGGATCATCTCCGGGGAAATCCGCGGCCAGCTTTCCGGCAGATATAGTCCGCCGTCGCGGGCGAGGCCTGCGAGCAGTACATCCTCAAAGCCGAGTTTCGGCGCGTGGCCTCTGGTCGAAATATACTTCACTGTCGCTTTGTCTCTCTCGAGCTTCTGGCACCCCGGACGAACCCTAATGTTATGGCGCCGCCCGGACAAGTTAAGGCAAGAGCGGGAGTGGCAGCCGCCAAAAGTTGTCTAATGTTGTAGTGGCGTGTCATCCGCAAGTTTCGCCAGTCTCTGGCGGGCATAGACGATGAAGACCACTAGGAGCGTGAGGGCAAACCCATACCATGTCACCACATACTCCAGGTGGCGGTTGGAGATTTTGATCTCGGTCGTGCCGCCCTTTGGCCAGCCACCGAGGTTTGCGGGTTCCGCCTCTACATCGAGCGAGAACGGCGCATAGCCCTGCAGCCGCATGAGTGCGAGCTTATCGGGTGGCGGCGGACCCTCCGCGCCCCAGCGCATGGCCCAGGTGTCCCGCGTGTACCAGCGGTTGCCATTTGCGTCGTCGGCGGGCGCGAACAGACCCCTCGACTGATCGCTGCGTGCAAGACCCGTCACTGTAACGACGCCTGTCACTTGTCCCTCGGCGCGCTTCGCAGGGTCCTGCAAGGAATCCGGCACCCATCCGCGATTGACGAAGAGCGGCGGCAGGCCTCCCTCAGGGGTGAAAAGCGTGTAGACGTGCCAGCCCTGGCTGCCGGTTGTTGGCGCGTAAAGATGGCGCTCTTCGTTGTGATCGAATGTTCCGGTAACGCGCAGGCGCTTGTATTCGACGTCGCCAGATTGAACGAAATCCGCGAGCGCGGCGATATAGGACTCGGGTTCGGCGGTCGCGCGTGCCGCGATCTTGGCAACAAGGTCTTGCTTCCACGCAAGGCGCTGCCACTGCCACGTTCCGAGACCAATCAGAACCGGCAGCATGGCAAGCGTCATCAAAGCGGGAATAACAAGTCCGGCCGCACGTAGCCGCGCAAACATCTCAATCACTCCTTCGACAAGCGGCCTTCCTCGGCCTTGTTCTTGAATTGCAGGGCAATCAGCGTGGCTTTGAGAAAGCGCAACAAAAATACGGCCGACAGCGGCGTGAAAAAACCGAGCAGCAGCACATGGGCCCACCACGGCACGCCGAACTTGAACTCGGCAATGAGCGCGCCGCCCATGCAGAGAAAACCGAGAATGAAAATGGCGAAGACCGCCGGACCGTCGCCGGTATCGACAAACTTATAGTCGAGACCGCAAGACGAGCAGGTATCACGCATGTTGAGCAGCTGCTTGAACAACGGCCCCTTGCCGCATCGCGGGCAGCGGCATTTCAGTCCGGCCATGACAGGCGAAACTACTACTGGCGCATTGGCCATTCCGGAGATCCGATCCAGAAAAAAGTAAGGCGGCACGAGGCCGCCTTACTTGAATTTAGTCTCGCGCAAACGGACTTAGTGACCGGCAGCGCCTGCGGCAGCTTCTCCGCCTGCGCCCGCGCCCGCAACGTAGATCGCGGCAAACAGGAACAGCCAGACGACGTCAACGAAGTGCCAGTACCAGGCGGCCGCTTCGAAGCCGAAGTGCTGCTGCGGCGTGAATGCGCCTCTCATGGCTCGAATCAAGCAGACCAACAGGAAGATGGTACCGATAATGACGTGTGCGCCATGGAAGCCCGTTGCCATGAAGAACGTCGAACCGTAGCTGTGGCCGGCGTAGCTGAAACCGGCGTGACTGTATTCGATAGCCTGGCAGACAGTGAAGGCGATGCCGAGAATAACGGTGAGCAACAAGCCAATCACGAGGCCGCGGCGGTCGTTCTTCAAAAGCGCGTGGTGCGCCCAGGTGACGGTGCAGCCCGAGGTCAGCAGAATGAGCGTGTTGACGAGCGGCAAGCCCCAAGGATCGAACGTATACCCGAAGTAGCCGGCCTCACCAGCTTTGCCAACTGCGACTGGTGGCCAAACTCCCCCAAAGAGTTCGTTGCGCGACGTCAGACCGACAAGACGGCCGACGTTGTTGGGAAGATCATGTACGCCGGCCGGAAACAATGCGCTGTCGAAATAGCCCCAGAACCAAGCGACAAAGAACATCACTTCGGACGCAATGAACATGATCATGCCGTAGCGCAGGTGAAGCTGCACGACGGGCGTGTGATCGCCCTTGTTTGCTTCAATGATGACGTCGCGCCACCACATCCACGCACAGGCGATGAGCGCGGTAAATCCGGCGCCAAAGAGCCAAGGTCCCGTGATGCCGAAAATGCCGGCGCCGTCCACATTGGTGCGCATCAGGGCAATAGCGCCGATTGCGGTGGCGAGCGTGGCGGTTGCAGCCAATACCGGCCATGGGCTCGGATCGACCAAGTGATAGTCGTGATGTTTTGCGTGCGAGTCTGCCATTTAAATCTCCGTCGTCCCCATGCCGTGTAGTTGTTTCTTGTTGTCTCAGCCGCCCTCGGCCTTACGCGGCGCTTCTGCCGTGCGTTCCGAAGGGTAAAACACGTAACTTAGTGTGACATTTTGCAAGCCGGCCGTATCGCGGTCTTCCACCATCTTGGGATCAAGGAAGAACGTGACCGGCATTTCGACAGATTGTCCTGGCTGCAGCGTCTGCTCCTTGAAGCAGAAGCATTCGATTTTGTTGAAGTAAATGCCGGCAACGTCGGGGGCCACATTGAACGCGGCCGTACCCTTTAGAGGCTTGTCCGAAAGGTTGGTGGCGCGGAAAAACGCCAAGGCGTTCTCGCCGATTTTGACGTCCATCGTTGCCTGGACGGGCTCGAATTTCCAAGCGAGGCTCGGCGACACGTTGGCGTCGAAACGAACGGTCACGACCTTGTCGAGCACCTGATGCGAAGGTGCCGTTGCGCGCTGCGTGGTGCCGCCATAGCCAGTGACCTGGCAAAAAATCTTGTAAAGCGCGGGCGACGCCGCAGTGACGCTGCCCATGACGGCAAGCGCAGCAAGGCACCCGAGCACAACCTTCCGGTTGTTACCGTTGCCGGGCGTCAACGCTGGTTCGTCACGCGTCATCAAAATCTGCTTCCACGTGTTCCGAGCTCCTAGAGCCCCTTATTCATGACATTTCCGCCGAGCCGGACGATCGTTGCCGCGTAAAACAGCAACACCATCAGGCCGAGCAGTAGTGCGATCGCGATTGAGCGGCGGTGGCTCGCGCCCTTGGCCTTGTCTTGATCGCTCTTGTCTTTGTCATCGTTCATTAATCCTTCATCCCATCACCCGTTGCCACGTGTGCTCTCCCAGGAGCACGACGAACAACAAGAACAGATAAAGGATCGAATACAAGAACAGCTGCTTCGCCGCGTGGTCGCCTTCGCGGCCCTCGGTTACGCGCCGAACCTTGTCGGCGAAGTAAAGAAAAACCGCGCCCGAGACGACCGATGTCGCGAGATAGAGATTGCCGGCAAATCCCATGAAGGCGGGAAGCGTTGCCAGGGGCACGAGCGCCCAAGAATAGAGGACAATCTGGCGGCGCGTCTCGGCAGGGCCGGCCACGACGGGCAGCATCGGCACGCCAACGCGCTCATAATCGCGGCAGCGATAAAGGGCGAGCGCCCAGAAGTGCGGGGGCGTCCACATGAAGATGATGAGAAATAGAACGACGCTTTCGATGGTGACGCTACCCGTGACGGCAGCCCAGCCGATCATGGGCGGAAATGCACCGGCCGCTCCGCCGATAACGATGTTCTGCGGGGTCCGCCGCTTCAGCCACATGGTGTAGACGAAGAGATAAAAACCAATTGTCAGAGCCAACAGAGCGCCAGCCACCCAATTGACGAGCACACCGAGCGTCAGCACCGAAAAGACCGAGAGAACCGAGCCGAACTGCAACGCTTCTTCGGCCGTTACTTTGCCGCGCGGAATAGGCCGCGCCGCCGTGCGCGCCATTTTGGCGTCGATGTCGGCATCGTACCACATATTGAGTGCGCCCGACGCGCCCGCGCCCATGGCAATGGCGAGAATGGCGATAACGCCCATCACAGGATGGATGTTGCCGGGCGCGGCGATCATGCCGGTCAGCGCCGTCAATATCACAAGCGACATGACGCGCGGCTTCATCAACTGAATGAAGTCGCCGACCGACCCCTCGGACGAATCGGCGTGCGCGCTCATGTCTGCATTCATTCCGATGTCGGCCATGTGGATACTCGCTCGCGTCCTAGGAACGGGGTTAGGCCCCGGATCTCACGGTAAGTTGAGGAGGCGCGATGGGCAGGTTTTTCCATGCTCATCGCGCCGTCTCATGCAACGATCAGTGATGATCGCCGGCCGCAATGCGCGGCAGCTTTTCGTAGGAATGGAAAGCCGGCGGAGACGGCAGCGTCCATTCGAGTGTCGTGGCACCAACGCCCCATGGATTGTCGGCCGCCTTCTCCTTGCGGATCAGATAGGCGTAGAGCATCGACAGAACGAACACCAAGGTGCCGGCGGCTGTCATGTACGCGCCGATCGACGAGATGTTGTTCCAGTAGGCGAAGGCATCCGGATAATCCGCGTAGTGGCGCGGCATGCCGGCGAGACCGAGGAAGTGCTGCGGGAAGAACAGCACGTTGGCGCCGATGAAAGTCAGCCAGAAATGCAGTTTTCCGAGCGTCTCGTTGTACATGTAGCCCGACATTTTCGGGAACCAGTAGTACCAGCCCGCGAAGATCGAGAACACGGCACCGAGCGACAGCACGTAATGGAAGTGCGCGACGACGTAGTAGGTATTGTGCAGCGAACGGTCGATGCCGGCGTTGGCGCACATGACGCCTGTGACGCCGCCAACCGTAAACAAGAAGATGAAGCCCAGCGCCCACATCATCGGCGTGCGGAACTGGAGCGATCCGCCCCACATTGTCGCGATCCAGGAGAAGATCTTCACGCCTGTCGGTACCGCGATGACCATGGTTGCGAACATGAAATAGGCCTGCGTATCGACGCTCAAGCCCGCTGTGTACATGTGGTGCGCCCAGACGATGAAGCCGACGAGACCGATCGCAACCATGGCGTAGGCCATGCCGAGATAGCCGAACACGGGCTTACGCGAGAAGGTCGAGACGACGTGGCTGATCATGCCGAACCCGGGAAGAATGAGAATGTACACTTCCGGATGGCCGAAGAACCAGAACAAGTGCGCGTAAAGCAGCGGATCGCCGCCACCCGCCGGATCGTAGAACGTGGTGCCGAAGTTGCGGTCCGTCAGCAACATCGTGATGGCACCGGCAAGCACCGGAAGCGAGAGAAGCAGCAAGAACGCAGTGACGAGAACCGACCACACGAACAGCGGCATCTTGTGCAGCGTCATGCCGGGGGCACGCATGTTGAAAATAGTGGTGATGAAGTTGATGGCACCGAGAATGGAAGATGCGCC
>JANMNH010000070.1:0-18228 GCA_031373745.1 Hyphomicrobium sp.
TACTTCAAGGGCGTGACGGTCGACTTCTCTCTGGCTAACCCCTACGTCGTGGTTGGACTTCTGCTTGGCGGTCTGATCCCGTTCCTGTTCGGCGGCATGGCGATGACCGCTGTAGGCCGTGCTGCCGGTTCTGTCGTTGAAGAAGTTCGCCGTCAGTTCAAATCAAAGCCCGGCATTATGAAGGGTACTGAAAAGCCCGACTATGCCCGTGCCGTCGACTTGCTGACGCAGGCGGCCATCAAGGAAATGGTCGTTCCGTCGTTGCTTCCCGTGTTGTCGCCGATCGTACTATTTTTTGCGATTAGCGCGGTTGCAGGGAAAGGCGCAGCGTTCTCGGCCGTGGGCGCGATGCTCTTGGGCGTTATCGTCACCGGCATCTTTGTTGCCATCTCGATGACCTCGGGCGGCGGCGCTTGGGACAATGCGAAGAAGTCGTTCGAGGACGGCTTCGTCGATAAGGACGGCGTGAAGCACATGAAGGGTTCGGAAGCCCACAAGGCGTCCGTCACCGGCGACACGGTTGGCGACCCTTACAAGGATACCGCTGGCCCCGCCGTCAACCCGGCGATCAAGATCACCAACATCGTTGCGTTGTTGATGCTGGCCGTTCTCGCGCACTATTAAGCGGCGCGGACGATTTGGAACTGCGAAGGCCCCGGAGAGCGATCTCCGGGGCCTTTATGTTTGGAGCCAACTCAAGTAAGCCCGCGAGATGGCATATACGCTCTACATCGTCGCTTGCGCGGATGGCACGCTCTACACGGGCATTGCGACGGACGCCGCGCGCCGGGTGGCGGAACATAACGGACTTGGGAAGAACGGCGAGCCGTCGGGCGGCAAAGCTAAGGGCGCGCGCTACACCTCGGCGCGGCGGCCTGTCAGCCTCGTCTACGAAGCGAAGTTTGAGACCCGGTCGGACGCCTCAAAAGAAGAGTTTCGCATCAAACAACTGACGCGCGCAGGGAAGGACTTGCTGATCGCGAGCGCCGCCAAACGAACTTCAAAAAAGCGATGACGGGGCGGGAAGAAAAATTCGACGCGATTGTCTTGGGCGCGGGCGCGGCGGGCCTGATGTGCGCGTTGACGGCCGGACAGCGCGGGCGCCGCGTTCTGCTACTGGAGCAGACGGATAAGGCTGGCGCGAAAATTCTGATCTCCGGCGGCGGGCGCTGCAACTTCACCAATCTTGAAACAACGCCAAAGCGCTTTATTTCAGAAAATCCTCATTTCTGCACGTCCGCCTTGAGTCGTTATACGCAAAAGGATTTTATCAGCCTCGTCGCGCGGCACGGCATCGCCTATCATGAAAAGACGTTGGGGCAATTGTTTTGCGATGGCTCGGCGCGGGCGATTGTTGCGATGCTTATGCAGGAATGCGCGGAGGCGGGGGTCGATGTCCGGACCGGGCAAACGGTTTCTAGCGTGACGCGCGGGGACGCGTTTCGCGTTGAGACCAATTCCGGTTCGTTTGTTGCGCCGGCGCTTGTTTTGGCAACGGGCGGGTTGTCCATCCCGAAAATGGGTGCGACGGGTTTCAGCTACGACGTCGCGCAGCAGTTTGGGTTGCGCGTGACGGAGCGGCGGCCCGGACTTGTGCCGTTCAAGCTCGACGTTGCGGCCGGCGGCTTCGATCCGGCGCTTGCGGGCGTGTCGCTTGAAGCAGTTGTGTCGTTTGGAAAGCGCCGATTCCCCGAAGCCGTGCTGTTCACGCATCGCGGTCTTTCGGGGCCCGCAATTCTGCAGATCTCATCCTACTGGCAACGCGGCGAGGCAATCTCAATCGACATGTTGCCGGATCAGGATGCGGCCGCGCTGCTGATTGAGCGAAAGCGGTCGCGCGCGAAATCTGCGCCGCAATCGGTGCTCGCCGAACTCATGCCCGCACGGCTTGCGCAACACTTGGCGGCCGCGCATTTGCCGGCAAGCGAAATGGCAAACATCCCGGATCGCACGCTCGGGGCGTTCGCAGCGCGTCTGAAGCGCTGGGAGATTTGCCCCGCAGATACGGAAGGCTATGCCAAGGCCGAAGTGACGGTTGGCGGCGTCGATACCCGGGACCTGTCATCGAAGACGATGGAAGCGCGCGATGTGCCCGGCCTCTACGCCATCGGCGAAGCGGTCGATGTCACGGGCTGGCTTGGCGGCTATAATTTCCAGTGGGCTTGGTCGAGCGGGTGGTCGGCGGGGCAGGCGCTTTAAGCGAATCAGTACCCATCTCCGCCGAAGGTTTTCTTGCCGAGATTGCGGAACATAGACTTCAAGATGCCATCGTCCTTGGCGCCGGGCGCCGGCGTCGAGCGCGAGATGAAGTCGAACACCTTGCCGTCTTTCAAGCCGTAATTGGCGACATGATCGACCGAGCCGCCTTCATTGAAATAAACCGCGACGACTTGGCGGTCTTTCTCCTTGGGCAGCATGAACGACGACTGACCCATGGTGCTCGAGATGTAATAGAAAGCGTTGCCATTGCCGACGACTGCGGTCGTGGCGGGCGAGCCGAGTGTGGTGCGCACCTGCTCCTGGCTCATGCCGGGCTGAATGGCTTGTAAGTCCGTGTCGTGAAACTGATGTCCGTGCTTGGTGATCGTCTCGCTGCACCCCGTCAGGGCCAGCGCCAGACCAAGCGCAATGGCGCCGAGCAGGGGGCGGGCCTCACGAAGCGGCAAAACGTATCGGCGCGTTGGCTCTGTCATTGGCTAAGAATCATTTCTCTTCGGGCGCATAAACCGATTAAGCTAGCTTGTGCCCGCTTGCAAATCGGGCCGGGCCGCTTATCGGCGCACTGTGCTAGGTCATCCCCAGTAATTTGGCCGAGACTATCGAACCAGCCAACTGCGTTTTGCCGGCCATTGTACAAGGAATATTCCCCGATGTTGCAGTGGCTGAGATCCCGGTCCCATATCCGGCGTAAAGCAGGTGAAATTTATGGCGTGGTCGTGGCCGCAGCCCGCCAACCCGTTTTCTACCGGGACTGCCGTGTCCCGGATACCCCGGAGGGGCGGTTCGAAATGGTTGCGCTGATGCTTTTCTTGGTCCTGGAGCGTGTAAAGCGGTTGAGGCCCGATGGGGAGGCGCTGGCGCAGGGGGCGATCGAGGCCTTTGTGACCGATATGGACGACTGCATGCGGGAGATGGGGGTTGGCGACTTGACGGTGTCCAAAAAGGTGAAGCGGGCTGCGGCGGCGTTCTATGAGAGGGCGGGGCACTATCGGTCCGGACTTGCGGTGGCCGCAAAAGGCGCGGTGGCAAATGCCAGCGGCCGGGAGCTTGAAGACGCGCTGCGGCGCTTCTTATTTGCCGGTCAGCTTGCGGGCGATAACGGGGCCATGGCATCTTATTCGCGTGACGTTGCTCTGGCTCTTGCGCGGGCGGACGACGCGGATTTGGATGGGCCTAACTTAAACAATCTCTTATTGGCTCGGAACAAGACATGAGCGAACGGACACCACTCTTGGATTGGACGCACGCTACGGCGGACATCCCCGACCGAGGGCTACCGCGCGAGCGGGCGGCTAATGACGCCGAACGCGTGGAAATTGCGCGCGCACTGAAATTGGTTTCGCTCGACAAACTTGCCGCGAGCTATCGCATCACAAGTATTTCGGGCGGAGCATGGCGGCTTGCCGGACGCATATCTGCCGACGTCGTTCAATCCTGTATCGTGACGCTCGAACCCGTTCCGGCGCACTTGGAAGAGACGTTCGACGTCGAATTTCTGCATGAGACGCCTGCGAGCGAATCGGGCGGCGACTTAAGCGTGCTTGAGGGGCCCGACATCGAGCCACTCGACGGCAACGGGATTGCCGCAGGACGCGTCGTGTTTGAAACGCTGGCCGCCGGACTCGACCCCTATCCGCGTAAAGGCGGCGCATCGTTCGATTGGCAGGACAAAGCCGCTGTGGACGGCGCAAAAATGAGCCCCTTCGCGGTGTTGGCGAAACTCAAGGAAAAAGATTGATTGCCTGAAGTGCCGGAGTGCGGCAACCGGCCGTAGAGGGGCGAATTCGGGTTGTCTCGAAACCCAAAACGGCTATGGTCCACCCGATTTGGCCCCGTATTTTCCAGGTCCCGTCCAAGAGAAAAAAGAGTGCCGCGCCGTGCGGCGAAACAACTAGGTCATCAAGGGCCAGCACAGACATATGGCGAGCCCCAAAACGATTGCACTCGACGCCATGGGCGGAGATCACGGGCCGGAAGTTGTCGTGCCGGGCGCGGCCCTGTCGCTTGAGCGCCACCCCACTTTGAGCTTCATTTTTTTTGGCGATGAAGCGCGCATTCAAGCGGCGCTCGCCCCGCATTCGAGCTTGCGAGCAAAGTCGCGAGTCGTGCACACCTCTCATGTCATCGGCATGGACGAAAAACCGAGCCAGGCTCTGCGCCGAGGCAAGGGGTCCAGCATGTGGCTGGCGCTCGAAGCGGTCAAAAACGGCGAGGCGCACGCCGCCGTCTCGGCCGGCAACACGGGCGCACTGATGGCCATGGCCAAGGTCATCCTGCGCACGATATCCGGGATCGACCGGCCCGCGCTCGCCGCCCTTTGGCCGACCGTGCGCGCAGAATGTATCGTGCTCGACGTTGGCGCGAATATCGGTGCGACGGCACGAAAGCTATCGGAATTCGCGCTCATGGGCGCGGCCATGGCGCGGGCAATATTTCATATCGAGCGGCCGACAGTTGGCCTACTCAACGTTGGCGTCGAAGACATCAAGGGTGTCGAAGAAGTTCGCGATGCGCACGCTTGGCTCAAAGGTACAGTCGACCTGCCGATCGATTACAAAGGCTTCGTCGAAGGCGATCAGATCGGTCACGGCGCCGTCGATGTCGTGGTCGTCGAAGGTTTTGCCGGCAATATAGCCTTGAAAACGGCGGAGGGAACCGCGCGCCAAATCGGGGTCTATCTCAAAGGGGCGATGACGAGTTCTCCTGTGACCAAGCTCGGCGCCCTGCTGGCGCGGGGCGGGTTCAAGGTGCTGAAAGCCAAAATGGACCCGCGCCGTTTGAACGGCGGAACGTTTCTTGGCCTCAAGGGCATCGCGGTCAAAAGCCACGGCGGCACGGACGCGTTCGGTTTTGCGAGTGCGGTCGATCTCGCCTACGAGATGGCCGATTCTGGACTGATCGCCCGTTTGACCGCCGATCTCGACGCATTTCATCATAAGCTCGAAACGGCGGGACCAGAAAACATTCGCTCCGTAAGTGCCGCGAGCTGAAGGCAGGAAAGGACGCAAGCGTGGCAGTCATTCGATCGGTCATACGTGGCGTCGGCGCCCATTTGCCCAAGCGCATTATGACGAACGACGAGATATCGAAAATCGTCGATACGACGGATGAGTGGATTCGCGAGCGAACAGGTATTCGCCAGCGCCACATTGCGGGCGAAGACGAGCTGACAAGCGATTTGGGTGCGGCCGCCGCGAAACAGGCCCTGGTGCGCGCTGGGATCGATCCTGTCGATATCGACCTCATCGTTTGTGCAACCGCAACACCGGACCGGACCTTTCCGGCAACGGCCGTCCGCATTCAGCAAATGCTGGGCGTAACAAAGGGCGCGGCGTTTGACATTCAAGCCGTGTGCTCGGGATTTGTGTTTGCCATGACGGTGGCTGACAATTTTTTGAAAACCGGGCAGTTCCACCGCGCGATTGTTATCGGTGCCGAGACATTTTCGCGTATTCTGGACTGGACCGACAGGGGCACCTGCGTGTTGTTTGGCGATGGCGCGGGTGCGGTTGTGCTCGAAGCGCAGCCGCAACACAATGGCCGGAACGATCGCGGGATTCTATCGACCCGCATCCGCTCGGATGGCCGCTTCGAGGATCTCTTATATGTCGATGGCGGGCCGGGTTCGACTAAGACGGTCGGTCATCTGCGGATGAATGGGCGCGAAGTCTTTCGCCATGCCGTGCAGAAAATATCGGGTGTGATCGAAGAAACGCTCGTTGCCACCGGCTATGCAGCGGACGAGATCGATCTTTTTGTGCCCCATCAAGCGAACCAGCGCATTCTCGACGGCATTGCCAAAAAGCTGGGCGTCGATCCGGCGAAAATCGTCATGACGCTCGATAAGCACGGCAATACGTCGGCGGCGTCCATCCCGTTGGCACTCAATCAAGCGTTTGAAGATCACAGAATCAAGGAAGGCAGCCTCGTGCTGATGGAGGCCATGGGCGGCGGGTTCACTTGGGGCGCGGTGTTGGCGCGCTGGTAGAATTGAGCGTCTCGTGCAGAAAATCTGCTTTTGTGCGGCGCGAGATTGAAATTCCGAGAGATTTCAGGCGCTTGTTCGCTCTTTGCGTTGACCCCGGCAATTTAGCCCGCTAGCATCCGCTCAAAAATACGGCGGCTATAGGGGATAAATCATGGGAGGCCAAATATGGGAGGCAAAACTTTAACGCGCGCCGACCTCGCGGAAGCGGTGGTCGAAAAGGTGGGATTGCCGCGCAATGAGAGCCAGGATCTGGTCGAGCGGGTTTTGGAGGAGATTTCGGGAAGTTTGGCGCTCGGCGATACGGTTAAACTCTCGTCGTTCGGATCGTTCGGAATCCGGCAAAAGGGCCAGCGCATCGGCCGCAATCCAAAAACCGGAAAAGAAGTTCCCATCACGCCGCGCCGCGTCCTCGTGTTCCGGCCCTCAAACATCATGAAGGACCGGATCAATCAAGGCCAGGGCAAGCGCCGCGGATAGCGTGCCAATCGTTTGAGCCGCAGGGACACACGGCGGCCCTGCGCGCGATGTGGACCGGCGCAGTGGGATGGGGACGCGGGTCCGTCAGTCTGATATAAGCCATGCCATCAAAGTTTGCGTGTGGGCCGGGCAACGCCTGTTGCTGGTGCCTGTTGCCGGTGTTTTGAAATTTGATCACCGCACTGTAATTGCGCCCGGACGCGCGCCTCCTTTTCGCGAGGCGGCCGATGGCCTCAAATCAAAGAGGGCGAGGTCTTTGTTATGAACAAATCAGCCGATGCATTCCGCACCATTGGCGAGGTAGCGGACGAGCTAGTTGTTCCCAAGCACGTGCTGCGCTTTTGGGAAGGTAAGTTTCCGCAAATCAAGCCGATGAAGCGCGGTGGCGGACGCCGCTATTACCGCCCTGAGGATATGGAACTGCTGCGCGGTATCCGCCATCTGCTGCACGCCGAGGGCTATACGATCAAGGGAGTGCAAAAGATTCTGCGCGAACAGGGCATCGATCAGGTCAAAACGATTGCACGCGTAGCGATCGAGGCGGCCGGAGCACGCGGAGCTGCCAAGAAAGCCGGCTTGCAAAAACCCGTAAAGGCGTCGGCACCGGCGCAGAATGACCGGGTTGGCGCGGAGCGCGCGCCTGCAAGACCCATTGGCGCCAACGCGAATGAGCGTGCACTCAGGGACAGTGCGCCGGGGGCCAAGGGTCCGGCCCAGACGGCTTCCAAGGCCGACGTATTGAAATCTGCGATCCGCGAACTTGAGGCGTGCCGTGCCCTTCTGAAAGGCGAACGCGCGCCACGCGCCGCGGAACCGGCGAAACAGGTGCGGGCTGGCGGGCGCACGTGACGGGTCGACCATCGGCATTGACGGAAGCCTCGACAAGCGCAAACTTGACGGGCCAAGGCTATGACGTTTGGTTTGCCGATCTTGGCCGCGATCTCGAGGCCATTGAGGACGAAGAGCGCCGCTGCCCGAGATTGTCGCCCGACGAACTCGTTCGCGCTGAAAGAATGGACGGCCTCGATCGGCGCCGGCTGTGGCGCGCGTCCCACATCGCACTGCGCGACATTCTCGAGCGATGCTTTGGCCCTGCCCTGCGGCGCGTGCCGTTTGATTTTAAAGTTGGCGGGCGGCCGGAACTTGCGCCTGGGCTTGCGCCTGGGCTTGCGCCTGAACTCGTAACCGGCGTGGCCAATACTGTGGGCGATCCTGCGGTCTCGTTCAGTTTATCGCATACCGCTGACGTCGCTTTGATCGGTATCTCGCGCGCCGGCCCGGTTGGTGTCGATATCGAAGCGATCCATGCACGCGCTTTTCCACAAGAGCGGCGGCGAAAAATCGAGGCGATTGCTCTCGCCATTGCAGGCGGGCGTCCGTTGCCCGACGATGCGGACCGGCGCTTCTTGCAGGCCTGGACGCGCGTCGAAGCCTTGTCCAAGGCGGATGGCCGCGGGGTTTTGCACACGCTCGGTTCGCCGGGGATTTTGCCGGCGCGTTCAGCGGACGCGGCGGCGCTGGAGGGTAACGAAGCGTCGCGTCCGCAGTTCGACGTGCGGGACTTGCAATTGGGCCAAGGGTTTTGTGCCAGTGTGGCGGGCGCCGGATTGCCGGAGCATTTGGCCGTGAAGCCCTACGTTCCGCCGCGAAATCAGCCTTTATGAGTGCTTGATGCCGCGTGGCGACGATGGTCGTTGACCTTGGGGCCCGGGGCAGGCAAAAGGGGCGCATCGGAGCGTAGCGCAGCCTGGTTAGCGCACCAGTCTGGGGGACTGGGGGTCGGAGGTTCAAATCCTCTCGCTCCGACCAATTTTTTTCAAGACATATCGATGCGTGCCGCGCCCGCTGTTGCGACTGCTACCGGGCGTGTCGCGCCGGATCGGCCCTGTTTTGCGGCAGAAAGGGCGCTATGCGAAACGCCGGCCGATTGCGACGCAATCCCCGCGCCGGCTCTAGGAAGGGTCAGGCGGACGCCAAGGCCGCCTGCTGCAGCTTCGTAAAGCTCGATGTCGCCGCCACAGGCGTCCGTGATGTCCTTGACGATCGTGAGTCCCAGTCCTGTTCCCGGCACGCTTTCGTCAAGCCGGATGCCGCGCCGCAGAACCAAAAGGCCGTCGAGTTCGGGCAATCCAAAATCGAGAATGACGGCCGCATCGTCAATTGCTTCGCCCAGGCGGCAGGCCTCTTTGCCGTCATGGGCGATGCCGGTTGCGTAACCGAACTTTCGCAAGTGCTTTTGCATCGGCTGCGCAACGCTCTGCTCGTCCTCGACAACGAGTATGCGTAAAGGGTTTGCGTCCATTTGAGATGCCACCCCTATGGCTTTGGGCTCCATTTTCATTTAATTGCACGATTGCTGCTGACATTCGGCTGACAACGGCCTTCGGACGGGTATGGCTACAAGCCTCAATTCCCCTGACAATCAAGGATCTCAACACACGTGTCGGCACAGAAAATCCTTATCATGGGACTACCTGGCACCGGTAAGACGACGCTCGCCCGGTGTCTGGCTCCGAAGTTGGCCGCAGAACATTTTAACGCCGACGAAGTGCGCGCCACAATCAGCCGCGATCTCGGCTTTTCCGTTGCCGACCGCATTGAACAGGCGCGGCGCATGGGTGCATTGTGTGACGAGGCGCTACAACGCGGGCGCAACGCAATCGCCGACTTCGTTTGCCCAACGCCCGAGACCCGCACCGCGTTTGGATCGGCCTTCATCGTATTCGTGGACCGGATCGCGGAAGGCCGCTTTGCAGACACTAACCGGCTATTTGTTGCGCCCGATCGTTTCGACATTCGCGTGACGGCCGGCGGCGCGGCGGATATCTGGGCGGAACGCATTGCGGCGGACATAATGGCCCGGAGCTAAACGTAAGCTCCGTGGCCGGAGTCGCTTCCGGCGGCGTTGGTTTATCGGATGCGGTGTCGGCAAGCTGAAGGAAGTGTGTGCACAATCCACTCCGGTCAAAAGTTTATGATTCCGCCGAAGCTCACGAAATCGGCGTCTTCAAGATTGCCGAGAGCCGGTGCGCCCGCCACATCCGCGGTCAAATGGTGGTACTTCAAGTAGATGGTCATGGCCGCCGCATCGAGTTCTTGAGCGATGCCGCCGCCAGTGCGCCGGAGCGTGCCGGACGTTGCGCCCGCTGCAAGCGCGCCTGGGCCAAGCTGGTCGTCGTATTCGGCATAATCGCCGTAGAGGACGGTGGCACCAAGCGGGGTCCATTTCCGACGGATGCCGCTCTTCAGGTACCAGTGGCTGCTGTCCAACGCGGTTTTTCCATTGTTTAAGACGGTATCGTTGTTGTCTTCCATGCCGTAGGCCGCGTGCAGGAAAAGCCCTGTCGCCAAGTGCTGAATATAGCCGCCTGCCTGGAACACGTCGGAATTCTTGGACGGCGAGACCGACGGGCCCGTCGTCGTTTCATCCGAGAATTCCGAGTAACCAGCGCCTGCCAGCACTTTGAACCCGCCGAATTCGCCGCTATAGCGCAGCGCGACTTCCCAGAAATCGTCTTCGCCCCAGCTTGCGGATGCAGTGAAGCCCGCGAATGCCGGTGTGTCGTAGCGCACGCCGTTCATAACGATGCCGTTGCAGTCGCCGCCAAGCGGCAATGCCTGTGCGTAACAGAACGACAGGTTGCCCCATGTGACGCCCGAAAGTGCGCCGGTTGTGCCGTCGCGCAGAAAAAACTGCGGGAAGCCTGCGAGAAACGTATAGTTGTCGAAGACCTGCGTTCCAGATTGATCGGTAAACATGGCGGCACTTTTCGCCGCGTGGGCTTGCCGGCCGACGCTCAGCTTTCCGAGGTCCTTGCTCTGGATGTACCAGTAAGACATTTGCGTGTTCAGGCCTTGGCTAAAATTATCGGAGTTTTGATTGATGGCGTTGCCCGCCGCATCGCGGCCGAACGGATTGTCGTCGAGGTTCTGAATGCGCAGCATGTAGCCCGCAGTCCAACCCGGCACGATCTGGGCTTGGCCATTGAGTTTGAAATGGGAAGTTTGCGTCGGACCTAAGCCGTGCAGGTAAACGTTGCTCTCGCCTCGGTCATCCCACCACGTGATTTCTTGGGCGACATAGCCGGAGATCGTCAGAGAGACTTTGCGATTGCCCTTGCGCGCGGTTGTGGATTCTAACTCCGCAATCCGCTCCTCAAGGTCGGCGCAGCAATCGCCGCCGAGGTCAGCCGCATTGGTAGCGCTTGGGCTCGCCAGTATCAGGGCCATCAACAGGAAGCGAAGGTGAGTGGTCATGTGCCGAATGTCTTTCTTGAAGTGCTTCCGTTTGGACGCCGCAATGACGGAATGCTTCGCAAGCGGCCCCGCCGTTTCTTGCTTGCCGGTTTAATTTTTGAGTTGAGTGCAAAACTTGATCCGGTTTGAGTGGCGTTCCGCGTGGCGAGCGCGAAACTATGAGACAAATTCCTATTTGTCTTAGGGAATCTAACGACGGCAACGCTTCGGCGGCAACGGACAACGGCGTTGCAACAGGTGCCTGAAGTTGGTGCAGATTGATCGATTTTAGAAGTGTGATGTGCCCAGTATTTGATCTTCACTTCACCAGTGTTGTGCAACGAACGGCCTGAGTGTGCACTTGGTAAGTCCGTAGCGGACAGCGCGTTAACTCAATGCGGCTTTGGCCTTAAAGATGCCTGCGTTCGCCAGCCTTTGGTCGCTAGGCAAAACACGGCGGCTGCGTTAGATTTACCTGCATGAGAACACTTCGCATTGGCGCTGCAGCGCTCCTCTGGTGCTGGATTTCTGCCTGTGCGGCGATGGCGCAGCATGCGGGCCGCGCACAAGGCGTGACGCTCGATCCGCTATTTGCGCTTCAGTCGCATAGCGGCGCGCCTTTCACGCGAGATGACATCAAGGGGCGGCCATTCATTGTCGTTTTTGGTTTCACGCATTGCCCGAACGTATGCCCGACGACGCTGGTCGAGATGGGGCAGCTGCTCAAGGAATTGAAGGACGGCGGCGATAAGATCAGGGTTGTATTTGTGACGGTCGATCCAGAGCGCGATACCGCGGACGCATTGAAGAATTACCTCGAGTCGTTTGATCCGCGTATCGTTGGGTTGACGGGACCGGTCATCGACGTGACGGCGGCGACGGCTGCGTTCAACGCATTTTTCGAGAAAGTCCCGTCCGGAAGCGACTACACGATCGATCACACGTTGAAGGTCTTCTTCGTGGACAAGTACGGCCTGCTCGCCAAGGCGCAGCCCTCAGGCGCGAGTCTCAAAGATAACCTCAATCTCGCGCGCAAGCTGCTCAACCAGTGAGGCCGGTGCAGGCCGGCGGGTCGGCGGCGGCCGGTACATTTTCGGGAAACGCTTCAGCGCGCGTCCATGTCCTGAATGTGTAATTCGGCGTTCGCCCCGAGCTCAAATCGACGATTGCTTCGCGCGCAGAACGCCCGCCGTTTTGCGTTTCGGCGGCGGACGTCACAATGAATGTCTGGCGCGGCGAGGTACCGGCGAATTCCGTTGGCAACCGGCCGGCCTGTCCGCTAGGGCCGGGGCCGGCCGGCGATACGATGAGAGATCCGGCCTGGAGAAGCGACATGAGACTTGGAGAAGCGGCTGAAGGATCGACGCCGGCGATGCCCGAATGAACCGTGATATGCGGCAGCAAGGCCTTGATGCGCGGAAGTGTGAATCCGAAAACGTGTTCAAGTTCTTCCACAGTATCAAAGGGCGCATTCTTGGCTGAAATCTTGAGCCCGCTGGCGGCGTAGGCGGCGGCTTCCGCGCCCCCGGGCAAGGGCTCGTTGTCGCGATCGCGAAAGTCGACAATAGCGGCGGCACCGGCGGCCGCGTCCGTAGCGCTTGCGCCAACGCCTGCTAGGAGCGCTGCCAGTAAGGTTTGGCTTGCTGCATTGAGATCGACGCGCCCTGCGGTGTCCTGGATCCGGATTGAGATCGTCTCGCCGGGACCGGCGCGGCAGGTCTTAGTTACAAAATTTCGGGCCGTCGCTGCCGCCACCGTCCCGGTGCCAGAAGCTTGGATCAAGTCGAGCACGCCTAAATGAATGCCCGCATCGGAAAGCGCTTCTGCGCGGGCACTTGTCACCGCGTTGGCGGCAATTCCCGTGTGCGTCCCGGCCGAGCGCAGGAAGCCCATGAGGATGAGGGTCAACAAGGCGATGACCCACAGCACGACGATCATGGTGAAGCCGCGGTCGGCTGAATTCACGTCGCTTGCCATGGTGCGCGGCTCGCAAAAATCAAAAAAACCGAGCCGGCGCGCGTCAGGAACTACCGAACCAAAGCGCGATCGATATTTTCGCGCCTGTCGGGCGGCGTCTGGCGCTGGGGCCGGGTCGTAAAGTTCATCTTATCGCGGAACTCGGTCGCGATCGCGCGCATTTGGTTGGGATCCTTTATAATTTGCGGCGTGATGGCGATCAGCAGCTCGGTGCGGGCGATCGTATTATCCTTATTCTTGAAAAGATTGCCGAGAACTGGAATGTCTCCGACGATGGGCACTTGCTGCTTGGTGTTGGTGGTCTTGTCTTGCATCATTCCGGCGAGAATGATGCTTTCGCCGTTACCGACGGCAACAGTCGTCTTAATGCGCCGCTGGGTAATCGTGGGTGCGTCGATCCCCGACGACTGCGTTTGCACGGCCTCGCTCACTTCCTGCTCGATATCGAGAAGGATGCGGTCGTTGTCGCCAATGCGCGGCGTGATGCTGAGAATAACGCCGGTGTTGCGGAACGAGACGGCATTAACGATGGGTGCGGCCGGGGCAATGACGCTGACGGCCTGTTGTGTCACGATTGGAACTTCGGCGCCGATCTGAAGCACGGCCTTCTTGTTGTCCATCACGGTCATCGAGGGCGACGAGACGATATTGACGTCGGTGATGGCCGAGAGGGCGTTCAAGGCGACCTGCACGTTCGGCGTATTCAGAAAGTACGAAAACCCGGCCAAGGCCGGTGCTACGGCGCCGATCAGGCTATCGGTCAGTTTGAACTGGTTGTTGCCGTGCTTGAAGAACCACCGCAAGCCGAACTTAAGATTGTCGTTCAACGTGACTTCGGCAATCGTTGCTTCAAGGAGGACCTGATTTGGCGCAACGTCGACGCGTGACAGAATCTGCTTCAAGCGCCTAAACTCGCTCGATGTCGCGGTAATAATCAAAGCATTGTTCGGTTCGTCGGCCACAATTTGAATGCCGCTCGTGCGATCGTCGGGCGCGCGCTGAATGGATGCAGTTTCGATAGCGGTTGCGGCCGGCGCGGAAGTCGCCGGGTCGGTGCCGCTCGAAGCCGCAGGCGGCCGGGACGTATTCGGCGAACGCACTTCGGTTGCAAAAGTCGGCAGCGGCTGCGGTTCGCCGAGGAGGCCGACGGTCGATCCGCCGGAGCTGGTTGGAGCCCGGTCTGTTGGCTGATCGGCGGGTTGCGATAGCGAAACAAGCGGGTCCGCGCCGGGCGACTGCGCCAAAGGCTGTTGGGCGCGCGATTGACCTTGCGAAACATAGACCTTCTGCAGGATCACGGCGAGCTCGGCGGCCGGACGGTTTTGCACGTGATAGACGTGAACTTGTTTTTCGGCTTCGGCTCCGGCGAGGTCGATACGCTTAATCCATCCCGCCGCCTTATTCAGATATTCAGGCCGGGACGAGATCACGATAATCGACTTCAAGCGCTTATTAGGAACGAAGCGCACGATCCCTTTGGTCGGGCTTTCGCGATCGTTTGCGAAGATGGTGTCGAGTTCCTGGGCTATGGCATCCGGATCGGACGTTTCAATCGGGTGAATGGCAACCGACATCCCGCGCATCCAATCGACGTCGAACACGGAAACCGTCTCGCGCATAGAGGCGAGTTCCGACGGCGTGCCAGACAGCATAAGCAGGTTTCGCGCCGCGTCGACGCGGGCAATCGAAACTTGCGGCGCGACAGACTTCAGGATGCGCTCCATCTCGGCGGCGGACACATAGCGCAGAGAGACTGCTTCCGTGGCAAGGCCCGCGCGCGTCGGCGGTGTGCCGCTGGTGATGAGAGTCGAAGCGGCGGCTTCGTTAGATGGCACGATTTTATAGAGGCCGTTATCGACGACGAGGGCCGCGCCTTCCGAACGAAGCAGCGACTCGAATATTCCGAGCAGCGCGTCTTTCGAGACGGGCTCGGGGGTATTCATCGTAACCTTGGCCTGTACCTTCTCGCTGACGGTGTAATTGACTTTGAGGATATCGCCGAGAATAGCCTTTGCGGCTTCTGCGGCCGAGGCCCCTGCGAGGTTGAGCGTTACGCCGGCCGCACCTTCGCTTGCGACCGCGCTCACGGGCCCGCGCGTCTGGCCCGTCGCACCGGCTTCGCCGGTGAAGACGCCCGAACCCTTGAAGACGCGGGCCTCTGCCGTTGCCGCGTCAGCGGGATCAGACAAGAGGACGCCAGGACGATGGCCCGCCGCTCCGATCGGGCTTCCGGGAGAAGCGGATCCGATAGGCTTTGGTAAAGACAGTTGCTCCGACGCAAGAGAGCAAGCGCCAACCGCGGCGGTGCTGAGAACAATCAGCAATGTCCGGCCTCGACTTAGAACTGTGCTCGCTGTCCGGCTGTAACGCAAAAAGCGTATCCTCTGAAAAAAAATGGTGAACGTACACACGAACTCCAGAGCTCTTTGCGCGTGCACGACAAGTCTTAGATCACATTCTGGCACCAAGACGCGCGATTTCCCACAGTCTTGGACCGGCGGCGACAATTCGGGCCGGGCTGTGGCTTCACGGTCAACGGCACCGTGCCGGAAAGACAGGCGCCGCTGCGAATCGGGTTGCATAAAATTTGGCCAAGTCAGGCTCGCATCAGACCAAAGTTTGGCCTGGAGGCCGGACCTTGGCACCTAACGTCAAATACCTAAGGGCACGACCGAGGTCCCTTTTCTAAAAAGCTAGCAAAGCGCAATATCCAAATAGCTCTCAAAGGTCCGTTCCGAAGTATCTGGGGCCGCCCTTTCCAGGGTACACGCCAAACCATTTTTCTAGTTGCGCACAATTTTTTGAAACATCTGGGCGGTCGTAACTGCCGTAGCCAGAGTCTCGGACCCGACCTTAGATAAGGCGACATTACCATGAGACGTCGCGATCTCCTCAAATACACGAGCTACGGCGCCCTCGTGGCGGCCGTGAATACCTATCCCCTTCGAGCCCTTGCGGACACAGTTTGCGGCCCCTGTGCGGGAAGCGCTGGCGACGTTCCGGATGTAGAAATCCATCTCGCCATCATGCGCCAGCGCGTCGAGATGGTGGACGGTAAAAGATTCTGGATGCTCGGGTATAAAGACCTGGGTGGCGGCTTATGCACCGCGTTTCCAGGCGATCCCAACAGCACATGTTCGGGCGCGCGCATCCCCGGGCCGGTATTGCGGGTGAAGCACGGGCAGCGCGTCAAAATCACGATCGACAACTTGCGCGCCGAACCGCACGGGTTCGAGGTTACGGGTTTCCCGGACTCAAAAACCGAAATTGCACCGAATAGCTGCTGTTCCGTAACGTTCGTTGCCAGCCAGACGGGCACGTTCATCTACCACGACAACCTCGGCAACTCGCCGCTGTACCGGATACTTGGCTTGCACGGCGCCTTCATCGTGCAGCCAGATTATGCCGCGCTCGCACCCGGCGCGCTTATCACTCCGTACGCCACTTCGCAATTGACGCCGCAAGTACAGTCAGTTTTTGAAGCGCTCGGCGACGTGACAAAAGTCAACGGCCGGTTCCCCGGCGGCAAGTGGGTGCCGTGTGCCATCGATCAGCCGTTTTCGTACCAAGAGAAAATCTGGCTTCAGACCCAAGTCGATCCCCGGTTCAACGCACTTCTCGATGGAGTTGATAGCGCCCCAATCTCGTCCAACTCGGCACTGACAGGCAACATGTGGGAAACGTTCGCGCCACGCTACTTTACGATAAACGGCAGGAGCGGGTTCGATCTTTCGGAGCATGAAGACGTAGTCTGCAAGAATTACATCGGCGAACCAACGCTCATCCGTTGCATCAACGTTGGATTGGCTCATAACTCTAATCACATCCATGGTAATCACGTGTTCGAATTGGCGGAGGCAGAGCCGGTTCTCGACAGTATGGGCCGTGGAACAAACTCCGGTCTCCCAAAAGTCCTCAACAATATTTTTGAACGCGACATTTGGCCGATGTGGCCCATGCAGCGATGCGACATGCTGCTGCCGTACGAACAGCCGCCCGACATTCCATACGACATTAAGAGTGGCGGAGTGGTGCAGCCGCCCCAGTTCCAGGCAATGGTGGCGCGAAATATCAATATTGATCGAGAGCCCGCGCCGCTGATAACGAACTTCGAGCCGTTCCCGCTCCGATATGTGATGCACGACCATACGGAAATGGCGACGACGGCTGGTGGCGGAAACTATCCGCAAGGAATGGTTTCGCATTGGGAGATCGTCGGTGGTCTCGGCGGCCGGGCGTTGCTTGCGGGCGGCGGCGGGGGGTCGAGCGGCTGATAACGCGAGACGGCATAAAAACGTGATTTTCAGGAAAATTAGGGCGAACTAAAAACGCGCCGCCTGCCCAAAAGGTGATTGTGATGGCTTTTCTAAATGCTCCCCGGTTTGCAGTCCCGTCCGACTACGTGCCGGTCCAAGGCCCGAAGACGACTGCTGTAAACACACCCGGATTCAACAACTCGGCTCCGGTCGATTTTTCAGCGACAGGCGTTGCAGGGGAAAACTACGATACGTTCGGGTGCAAGGTACCCGGCCCGCTTTTCACCTACACGCCGGATTGGCAAACGTCGAACGCGTACTTCGAACGCAAGACCTTCAACGACGGGCTTATGACGATGTCCGATGGGAAAGTGCTCAAGTATTGGGGTTTTGAAGACCGCTTGAAAGCCAAAGGCCAAAAGCCCTTCCCGTCGCCGCTCATCCGCGTACAGGAAGACGATATGGTCCACGTTAAGCTGGAATCGCGATTTAATACGCATACGATTCATCATCACGGCATCGAGCCGACGCCGATGAACGACGGCGTCGGGCATGTGACGTTCGAGGTCTCCGATAGTTACGTCTATCAATGGCAGCCCAGGCACGCTGGAACATGGTTCTATCACTGCCACAAGAACACGGTGCTGCATTTCGAGATGGGACTCTACGGCCTACTCGTTGTCGATCCCAAACCCGATGCGTCCGGCCGGGTTAACGCTTACAAGGGCGGTCCATTTTACAACCGCGAACGGTTTTGGGTGTTCGATGACATCGATCCCATCTGGCACACAAAAGAAGCTAATGCCGGGTTGTGCGGCGACGATGCTGGACTGAACGTCTTCAAGCCTAAGTATTTTTTCGTGAACGGCGTGGAAAATACGAAGTGCCCGGCAAGCAGCAGCGTGCGCATCGATGCCAAGTCTGGCGAAAAGGTGCTGATACGCATGCTCAATGCTTCGTATTCGGTGGTGAAAGTCACGATCGAAGGGTTGAACGGGAACATTATTTCTGTCGATGGGCACGCACTCGAGACGGCAGTCCGCCCATGGGCGAGCTGGGAACCGGTTCCCTCAA
>JANMNH010000030.1:0-2224 GCA_031373745.1 Hyphomicrobium sp.
TTTGTTATAACGAGGCCGATCCTCAAGCGTTCCGCCTGCGCTAAGTCCCCATGTTATGTGAATGCGCGACGACAGAACACCGAGATGAAAGGCATCATCAACGCCAATCGCGACGAGCATGTTGTCCGGCAGGATGCTGGCATCTAAAAACTGGAACACGCGATGCTTGGACGTCTCGACGGTCGCGATGTAGCGGGGAAGGCCTGCGAGTGCAGGGCGGAGGTCCTTGCGAGGCTCACCGAAAATCCACCAGTTGTCTTTGTAGGTGCCGCGATTATTCCAAGCGCGCCCCGAGTAAATTTTCTCCCCTGTCTTCTTGTCGATCTCGATTTTATCTCGCACCTCAGCGGCGACGTGCTGATAGACCTCCGGGAAGCGTTTGCGCACGTCATCGGCCTCGAGACCGAACAGATCGATCACCATCACGCCGCGCGGCGTCGCCATTAGGTCCTTGCCGTTGCGATAGTGGCGGATGTGTTTTTCTAATCCCGGTCGCTTTCCCAGCCCAAGAGCTTCGGCTTCGGCAGGCGTCACGATGAACCCGTCACCATGCAGCTTCACTCCGGGCGACGATATCCCTTCGTTTGAAGTAAGTTCGATTGCGCCGGTGACATCGGCTCCCACCGTCAAATCCGAATTGATCTTGCCGTGCTTGGCGTCGAGTTCGATTTTTGGCTCGTCGGTATCGAGCGCGCTTTCGTGTGTCACATCACGTACCACGCCATCGTGCCGTCCGGCCGCCGCGACGGTCATCGCCACACGCACAGCGGCGTAACTCTCGTTTGGATCAACTGGCTTACCCGGTTCCCGTTTTGGCTTTTTGCGCCACGGGTGATCGGGAATGGCCATCAGGAGTGAAATCGGCCGCTTGGCTTCGAGATGTTTGGCAACGGTGCGGCGGCTGAAGACTTGCGTGATTGAGTTTGTCGTCACAAAGCCCAAGCGCCTGAGCTTCGTGCCCTTCGCCGTCAGCAGGCCTGCCGCGCGGTCCCACCAATACATCACGAAGTCGGCGCTATCGTTGATGTCTTTATGAACGGCCCAAAGCGTTTCCGCGTAGGCTCCGCCCAATTCAGCGCGCACATCCTTGCCGCCAATAAACGGTGGGTTGCCGACAATGTATTCGGCTTCCGGCCACTTGGGCTTGCGGGCGTTCGGATAGGTTTCAATGCGTGCGCCGTCTCTGGTCTCGACTTTCGGTGCGGGATAGCCATCCCAATCCAGCACCACGTCGCGGCATTGAATGTTTTGGAAGTCGCGCAGGATCGGCTCGCTGGGCGTGCTCTTTTGCGTGCGGTAGTACCATTGCAGATAGCCCAACCAGATCACGAGTTCCGCAATAGCCGCCGCACGCGGGTTGAGTTCTATCCCTAAAAACTGATGCGGATCGACGGATTGCTTCTCAAGTGCGAGCGCTTCTTGGCCGCCAAGGTCCAGCAGTGCGTCCAGCACTTCGCCTTCCAGCCGCTTCATCATCTCCATGGCGACATAGAGGAAGTTGCCGGTGCCGCACGCGGGGTCGAGCACGCGCGTCTCGCATAACTTTTTGTGGAACGTGCGAAGGGTCTCGATGCCTTGCTGTCGTGTTCGCTCAGATTCCGTTCGCAAGTCTGACAGCCGGTCCAACTTTTCGCGATCACGCGATTTAAGTGCGTCTTCCGCCCGTGCGTTTGCATCGGCCTTCAGTGCGTCGGCTTGAAAACGATAGCGCTCAGCGGTCGCTTGAACGCTCGCCCATTCTTGCCGCAACGGTTCCATGATCGTGACGACAACCAAGCGTTCGACATAGGCGCGCGGCGTGTAATGGGCACCAAGTTTCGCACGCTCTTTCGGATCAAGCGCTTGCTCGAGCAGCGTGCCGAAGATGGCGGGATCAACTTCCTTCCAATCGGATTTCGCAGCCTCATAGAGTTCGCCAATTTCTTCGCGTCCTAGATCGAAAACCGTTGGCGATTTGAAGAATGAGCCGTTGAAGCGCTTGACCCTATCTTGGGCAATCGTGGCGTAGCCGCCCTTGTCCATGGCTTCCCAAAGCCCGGCTAGCTCATGCTCGAACATCGTCGTGTTGTTGCGGGCGCGTTCGAGCCAATCGCGGAAACAATTTTCCGGCAGCAGCTTCACGTCTTCGGCGAACATCGTGAACAGACAGCGCATCAAGAAGTGCGCAACGTCTTCCGGGTTGGGCTTGTCGGCGCGCTGCTCAAGCGCCTTCGAGACTTTGGCA
>JANMNH010000047.1:0-9027 GCA_031373745.1 Hyphomicrobium sp.
AGAAGTTAAAGTCATTCATGTCCCAGAATGCCAAGGATATCTACCGCAATCCCGATAGCCCTGTTGCGGGCGACCCGAACGGCGACATCACGGTCGTTGTGTTCTTCGATTACAATTGCGGTTACTGCAAACGCGGCATGACCGAGGTCCAGAAACTCGTCGAAGGCGACAAGCGGGTGCGCGTCGTATTCAAAGAGCTGCCAATCCTGTCAAAGGGTTCGGAAGAAGCTGCCAAAGCCGCACTCGCCGCCAAGCGTCAGGGCAAGTACTGGGAATTCCACCAAGCCATGCTCTCGTCAAAAGGCCAAGCCAACGAAGCTTCATCGCTTAAAGCGGCCGAAGCTCTCGGCCTCGACATGGCAAAATTGAAAGCAGACATGGCAGGCGACGCCGTAAAGAACGAGCTTGAGGGCATGAAGGCACTCGCCAAGAAAATGGGTATCAACGGCACGCCCCACTTCCTGGTTGGCGACAAGTCGATTCCCGGTGCGCCCGAGGATTTGCACGAACAGCTGAAGACGCTGATCGCAGACTTCCGCAAGTCCGGCTGCACCACCTGCTAGTTCGAGCGCGCAGTTAACTTTTTACCGATATTTTACAGTCGTTTAGTTTGCTTGGCGCCCATCGGCAATCGTGTCGATGGGCGCCCTTTCGCATGTGCGTGAAAGCTGGTAGACCGCTTGAGACAACGAGCTAAATCGAGCGTCCGCAGCCCGTCCACCCGCAAGACAGATAACCCGCCCATCCGATGGCCAAACCGATTTATGTCCTGAACGGTCCCAACCTAAACATGCTCGGCACGCGCGAGCCTGCGATCTATGGCAGCGACACTCTGGCCGACATCAAGACCCGCGCCGAATCGCGCGCCGCAGGCCTCGGATTCACAGTCGATTTTCGCCAATCCAACGTCGAAGGCGAACTCGTCAATTGGATCCAGGAAGCACGCACCAAGGCGCAAGGCATCGTTCTGAACGCCGGCGGCTATACCCACACTTCGGTTGCCATACTGGATGCACTTCAAGCGGCCGAACTACCCGTGATCGAAGTGCATCTCTCAAACATCTTCCGCCGCGACCAGTTCCGCCAGCACTCTTACATTTCACTCGCCGCGACGGGCGTTATCTGCGGCCTTGGCGCAAAGGGTTACGAATTGGCTCTTGAAGCCATAGCCGACGTGCTTCAGCGCAGCGCCAAACCATAGAATTGATTTACATCCGCAACGATCTATAGAGACGCAACAGGAAGGACGACGATGACGGCGAAAGACCAAGGGGCGAAGCCCAGCGCCGAAGGCCTGATTATCCGGGAATTGGCCGAGCTGCTAAACGATACCGGGCTCACCGAGATCGAAATCGAGAAAAGCGGCTTGAAGATCCGCGTCGCACGCTCGGTCACGGTATCAGCCGCTGCTTATGCGCCAGCGTCCATGTCCCATAACCCTGCTCCGGGCCCTGCAGTAATTGCGACAGCAGCTGCGCCGGTGGCAGCGGCCGCCGACCCTTCAAAGCATCCGGGCGCAGTCAAGTCGCCCATGGTCGGCACCGCCTACCGCTCGCCCGAGCCGGGTGCGCCCATGTTCTGCGAAGTCGGCTCCAAGGTTACGCAGGGGGAGATATTGCTCATTATCGAAGCCATGAAGACAATGAACCAGATTGCCGCCCCGCGCTCGGGCACCGTTACCGCCGTTTTCTTCGACAATTCTCAGCCCGTCGAATACGGCGAAACGCTCCTCATCATCGAATAAGCGGCATCATGCCGGACCCTCACCGAGACGGAAGCCGTATCCATGTTCGATAAGATACTCATCGCCAACCGTGGAGAGATCGCGCTCCGTATTCAGCGCGCCTGCAAAGAGCTCGGCATCGCAACCGTCGCGGTGCACTCGACCGCCGACGCCGATGCGATGCATGTGAGGCTCGCAGATGAAAGCGTGTGCATTGGCCCGCCCACCGCCCGCGACAGCTACCTCAATATCCCGGCGCTCGTGACAGCGTGCGAAATCACAGGCGCCGACGCCGTACACCCCGGCTACGGCTTCCTTTCCGAGAACGCCCGCTTCGCCGAAATCCTTGAAGAACACAAGATCACCTTCATCGGCCCGACCAGCGAACACATTCGCATCATGGGCGACAAGATCGAAGCCAAAGTTACGGCAAAGAAGCTGGGAATCCCTTGCGTTCCGGGCTCCGATGGCGCCGTTGCCAATGAAGCCGAGGCGATGAAAGTCGCCAAGAGCATGGGCTTTCCGGTTCTCATCAAAGCTGCCGCCGGCGGCGGCGGGCGCGGCATGAAAGTGGCAAACAGTGCCGCCGATCTGGGCCTCGCCTTCGCGACAGCCCGCACCGAAGCGAAAGCCGCGTTCAACGACGACGCCGTCTATATTGAAAAGTACCTCCAAAAACCGCGCCACATCGAGATTCAAGTTTTCGGCGATGGCAAGGGCAATGCGGTGCACCTCGGCGAGCGCGATTGCTCGCTGCAGCGGCGCCACCAGAAAGTATTGGAAGAAGCGCCGTCCCCCGCCCTCAACGCCGCGCAACGCAAGAAAATCGGCGAGACCGTTGCCGATGCCATGCGCAAAATCAAATACCGGGGAGCCGGCACGGTCGAGTTCCTATTTGAAGACGGCGAATTCTTCTTCATCGAAATGAACACGCGCCTCCAAGTCGAGCATCCCGTCACCGAAATGGTGACCGGCATCGATCTTGTGCTTGAACAAATCCGCATTGCATCAGGCGCACCCCTTAGCGTCACGCAAGAGGATATCGTGTTCTCCGGCCACGCCATCGAGTGCCGCATTTGCGCGGAAAATCCAAAGACCTTCCGGCCTTCGCCTGGAAAGATTAGCTATTGGCACCCACCCGGCGGTCTTGGCGTGCGCGTCGATAGCGGCGCTTATCAGGGCTACACGATACCGCCCTACTACGACAGCTTGATCGGCAAGCTCATCGTGCACGGCAAAACACGCAACGACTGCATGATGCGCCTACGCCGTGCGCTTTCGGAGTTCGTCATCGACGGCATTGAAACGACAATTCCGCTTTTCCAGGACTTAGTGCGGCAATCCGACATCGTCGATGGACTTTATGACATTCACTGGCTCGAAAAACATCTCGGGATGAAATAGAATATGCCCGAGAGGCGCAATTTTCTGCGCGCGTTGACTGTTTTTTGAACCGGTTTGAGGCCCAATGGCGTCGCGCGACGACCCAGCACTCGAGATCACCCCGCAGATGCTTCTCAAAGCCTACAGTGGCGGCATCTTTCCTATGGCCGAGAGCGCGGACGATCCCGCCCTCTACTGGATAGAGCCGCAGCATCGCGGGATATTGCCGCTCGACGCCGTCGATTTTCCGCGCCGCCTTCTCCGCACCGTGCGCACGACGCTGCTGACGGTCAAAATCGACACCGATTATGACGGCGTGATCGACGGCTGCTCGGCGGCGCGCCCAGGCCGCAGTTCAACTTGGATCAACAAACGCATTCGCACGCTTTATCGCGAACTATTCGGCATGGGCTGCTGCCACACCGTTGAAGTGTGGTCGGGAGCCCGTCTCGTCGGCGGACTCTACGGTGTCGCACTCAAGGGCGCGTTTTTCGGCGAAAGCATGTTTTCCTACGAGCGCGATGCCTCCAAAATTGCACTCGTGCATCTGGTTGCGCGGCTCATCCACGGCGGCTTCAAATTGCTCGACACGCAGTTTGTGACCGAGCATTTGCGCCAGTTCGGCACCATCGAAGTCAATCGCGATGAATTTCATGCGCGCTTGGAAAGTGCGTTGACGTTTGACGCCCGCTTCGAGAGCTTACCAGCGAATACCTCGTCTGCGGATATCGTAAAACTCGTGAGCCAGCGCGCCTAACCGCACGCCATATCCGCCCGCCATATCCGCCCGCCCATGAGCCCTGTTCCGCCCGGAACAGCGCCACGCCCGATCCTCTGACATCCTTGGCCCAGGTGAGCAGCGCCATTGCTGCCACTCACAGCACGCGAACCTCGCGCGCCAAACGCAATAAGTCGTGACGCAAACTGTCATGACGCCAAACGGACTGCTCAAACAGGAGATCTCGTTTCATGTCGGTAAAGAAATATCTCATCGGTACGGCGGTTGCCTTATCCGCTCTTGCCGGAACGGTTGGCGCGGCCAATGCCGGTCATCGCCATCACGGCTTCCACAATCATCACCGTCTATACTTCTACTCCGGCCCCGTTTATCGCGATTGCAGCTTCTATCGCGAGATGTGGGAAGAGACCGGCCGCTTCAAGTGGAAGCGCCGTTACTATGAGTGCAAAGGCTGGTGGTGACACCTGGACCGGCGGCGGCATTTGAAGTCTTGCCCGCTGCCGGGTTCGTCACGCTCGTCCCAGATCCCCCGGGAGCCTCGGCCCGGGGGATTTTTTTTGGAGCAGCGAAAACCGCATGAACCTTTTGCGCGCGCCGCGCGACAGAGATGTACCAAAGCAATGCGGGCGAGCCGCAATGCCCCAAGCCGCTAAGCCCATTCGAACCCTTCTCCCGGGGTTCCCTGCGGAACAGCGCGGCGGAAAGTGAGGTGCTAGAGTCTTTATCGTTCCCGGGCCGAGAGCCTCTCCTCCCACGCCTCTCAGCCCCTTGTGGCCCCGGCTGCCCTCCCTCTCAGCCCCGGCCCCGACGCCCCTCGCGCGCCCCCCGTCGCGAGGGGTTTTTTTTATTGATTTCAAAATGTTATCCGGAACGTCTCGGCCTCGACCAGAGTTTTCCACAGGATGCGCCGGAACCTAGCGGAATATATGCCTCGCCCGCCCGTTCTCATTTTGTCGGTGGCAAAGCCTGTCTCCCCTCAATTGGGATAGGCACCATGCGCCACAAAACGTCTCGATTGGTATCGCGTAGATTTCGAGACGGCGCAGAAGTGGGACGGGCCCCCGCAGCCTGTCCCATTTTTCGTTTCTAGCCATCGAATAGATTGCTCGGGAATTTTTCCCGATTTCACTTCCGCGCCATTGCGCAACACTGTGTCTTCTCAAACCCACTTGATAATGCCGTCGCCGAGCCCCAGGCTCAGTACAGCGCGCTATTTGCGCGTAACTTCCCCTGAGAAAGTAAACGGAGGCAGAGTTGACATGCAAAGACTAATCGCAATGTGTTTGGCGGTTATGGTTGCCTTCACGGCCATGATTACCACGTCGAACGAAGCCGACGCCCGCCGCCGTCATCACGGGAATGGTGGCGCGATCTTCGCCGCTGCCATCATCGGCGGACTCATCATCGCCGGCTCTCATCGCCGGCATCACCGCCGTCACTACTACTCCAACTACTATGACGACGGCGGCTACTCCTATCGTCCGCGTTACTATCGCCGTCATTCCTATGGGTCGAGTTACGGTTACGGCGGAGGCTACCGGACTTACAACAACGGAAACCCAGCCTACACTTACATCGGCTCGGGGCGCCACCATCGCCGCCATCACTGGTAATTCCAACCGGCAAAAAGCTACGCAACGCATGGGACGGGGTGGACACATCGTCTGCCCCGGCTTTTCTTGCCGCCCGCGCTGCCCAAAGTTGACAGCAGCACCTTATTGAACTAAGTCTAGTGAACTAAGTCTACGAGGCTGCCATGCGCACGATTAACATCCATGAGGCCAAAACGCACCTCTCAAAGCTTGTGGAACAAGCCGCGCAGGGCGAAGAATTCATAATTGCCAAGGCCGGCAAACCCATGGTCAAAGTCGTGCCGCTTGACCAAAAAGAAAAGAAAGCGCAGCGGCGCACCGGCTTCCTAAAGGGGCAGATTAAAGTGCCCGACGACTTCGACACCATGGGTCAAGACGAAATCGAACGAATGTTTGGGTTGAAGGATTGAACTATCTGGTCGACACGCATGTGTTGCTTTGGGCGGCCGAAGAGTCGCCGAGGTTATCGCGAAGTACGCAGAGACTTATTAACGACGCTAAATCGGTTCTTTACTTCAGCGTGGCAAGCATCTGGGAAATCTCAATCAAACGCGGGCTCGGTCGCAACGATTTTCAGGTCGAACCTCATAGTTTGCGACGCGGCCTGTTGGCAAACGGCTGGAAGGAAATCGCAATATCGAGCGAGCACGCGGTCGCAACGCTGAATCTGCCGCCATTGCACAAGGACCCGTTCGACCGGCTACTCCTCGCCCAAGCGTACGTGGAGGGATATACGCTACTGACGTCCGACAAAATCGTCGCAAAATATCCGGGCGCCGTGCGCGTTTAAACTATTCCCACTCGATTGTGCCGGGCGGTTTCGAGGTCACGTCGTAGACGACGCGATTGATGCCGTTGACTTCGTTGATGATGCGCGTCGCGGCGCGGCCCAGAAAGCCCATGTCGAAGGGGAAAAAGTCGGCCGTCATCCCATCGACCGACGTCACCGCGCGTAGCGCAAGGACGGAATCGTAAGTGCGCCCGTCGCCCATGACGCCAACCGTACGCACCGGCAATAGCACGGCGAACGCCTGCCAAATGGCGTCGTACAAGCCTGCTTTGCGGATCTCGTCCAGGTAAATCGCGTCCGCCTTGCGCAGGATATCGAGTTTTTCTGGCGTGATTTCGCCTGGAATGCGGATAGCGAGCCCGGGCCCCGGAAAAGGATGGCGGCCGACGAACACGTCGGGCAAGCCCAACTCGCGGCCGAGCGCGCGCACTTCATCTTTGAACAATTCGCGCAACGGCTCGACGAGCTTCATGTTCATGCGCTCGGGCAGACCGCCAACGTTATGATGTGACTTGATCGTCACCGACGGCCCGCCGGTAAACGACACGCTTTCGATGACGTCAGGATAAAGCGTGCCTTGTGCCAGGAACTCCGCACCGCCGATATTTTTGGCCTCCGCCTCAAACACGTCGATGAAATGCTTGCCTATCGCTTTGCGCTTTGTCTCTGGATCGGAGACACCCGCCAGCGCGCCGAGAAATTGTTTTGAGGCGTCCACATGCACGAGCGGAATGTTGTAGTGGTCGCGAAACAGCCCAACAACCTGCCCCGCTTCGTCCTGGCGCATCAATCCGTGATCGACGAACACACAGGTCAACTGCTCGCCGATCGCTTCATGAATCAAAACGGCCGCCACCGCACTATCGACGCCACCGGATAATCCGCAAATCACCCGGCCCTTGCCAACCTGCGCGCGGATCTTAGCAATCATCTCGCGCCGGTAAGCACTCATCGTCCAATCCGATTTGAGACCGGCAATTTTGTGCACGAAGTTCGAAATGAGTTTCGCGCCATCGGGCGTGTGCACGACTTCGGGATGGAACTGCACGGCATAAAAGCGGCGCGCTTCATCGGCAACCGCAGCAAAGGGCGCGTTCTCGCTTGTTGCGATCACCTTGAACCCATCGGGCAGACGCGTAACGCGGTCGCCATGGCTCATCCAGACTTGATGATTTTCCCCCTTCGCCCAAACGCCGCCAAACAGTGGACTTGCAGTCGCAATCGTCAAAACGGCGCGGCCGAATTCGCGATGATGTCCGCTTTCGACCTTGCCGCCGAGCTGCTCGCATATCGTCTGCTGCCCGTAGCAAATGCCAAAGACCGGAATGCCGGCTTTGAAAATGGCGTCCGGCGCACGCGGGCTATTGGCTTCCGTGACCGACGCCGGCCCGCCTGAAAGGATGACGGCTTTCGGCTTTAGCTTGGCGAAGGCCGCATCCGCATTCTGAAACGGGTGGATTTCGCAGTAGACCCCGGCCTCGCGCACGCGCCGCGCAATAAGCTGCGTCACCTGGCTGCCAAAATCGATAATGAGGATGCTATCGGGATGCGTCATAGGTAGGGGTTACCGGATCGCCCTGCTGCCCGCAACGTTCGGCGCGGTCACAGGGCCCCACTCATCCACGGCTTCCACTACTGCGGCCCCAGAATTCGTCAATTCAGACGCCAAACCTCGAAATTCAGGGCTGCCGCAATGCTCACCCAGGCGAGATAAGGCATGAATAGGTAGGCGGCCATCCGGTCCACGTTCCAAGCCAGCACGATGAAAAGCGCAACCGCCAGCCAAAGGGACATAACGTCGGCAAGCGCCAAGCCAATGTCTTGCCGCCCAAACATGAAGTACGACCAGAGCGCATTGATCACGAGCCCGATGCCCCACACAGTTAGCGCTGGACTCCAGCCCGCGCGCCGCCACACCAGCCAGCCCGCTATTGCGATCATGGTGTAAAGAACAGTCCAGGCAACGGGGAAGAGCCAATTCGGCGGCGTCCACCAAGGCTTCTTCAGCCCTTCGTACCACTCGCCCGGCATGAAGAGCGCGCCCGAGGACGCGGCCGCGAATACCATGACCGCAAATGCAGCGAGTGACATTGCTTTCGACATGCGGCCGTTGCTCCAATCCTAATGCGGTGCCGATTTATGCCAAATCGGCGCGTCCCGCCATCCATCAACTCACTCGTGCTGCACTCTAAGCCTGGCGCCCCATGACCGAAATGTAAAAACCGTCCGTGCCGTGTTTCCCAGGCGAGAGCATGAGCCCGCTCGTGCTCCCGTCCGCTGACGCCGGCGGCGCGCCGGGCAATACTTCGCGCCACGCGTCTGCATAGGGAATCTGCGAGAATGCGCCGTTGTCTCTGAGGAAGCCTAACACTTGCCCGCCGTTTTCCTCCGGCAGAATTGAGCATGTGACATAAATCAAGCGCCCCCCCGGCTTCACCAAGCGCGCGGCGTCTTTCAACACTTCGCGCTGTTCTTTGAGCCGGTTCAGTACTGCTTCGGGCTTCAATTTCCATTTCGCATCGGGACGGCGGCGCCACGTGCCCGAACCCGTGCAGGGCGCATCAACCAGCACCCGATCGAATTTCGCCTCCAAAGCCGACAGCGCCTGTTTATCCCCGCCGCGCAAGATCTGAATGTTGCGCAACCCCGACCGCTGTACGCGATCGAAGATCGGCTTTAAACGCAGCCGGTCTTCGTCGTAAGCGTAGATTTGACCTTTGTTTTGCATGGCAGCTGCCATCGCGAGTGTCTTACCGCCGGCGCCCGCACAAAGATCTAAGACGTTCATTCCGGGAGCGGC
>JANMNH010000076.1:0-24796 GCA_031373745.1 Hyphomicrobium sp.
TGCTGACGCTGTTGGCGCGCGCCGGGTTCGTGACGGCCGACGGGCTTGCCGGCGCGCGCCGCTATGCGATTGTCGGGATCTTCGCGGCATCCGCCCTGCTGACCCCGCCGGACGCGCTGAGTATGGTCATCATGGCCCTACTGACGGTGCTGCTCTATGAGGCCTCGATTTACGCGGTGCGCTACGTCGAGAAGCGCGTGAAGCCGGCGGAATAAAAGCGGGCAAGCGAACAAGTGGCCGCCCCTCACCCCAACCCTCTCCCCCTCGAAGGCGAGGGGGAGAGGGGGAAGTGCCATCTGGACCATGCCGTTGCCCCGGACTAAGAGGGGGGACGAATTTCCCTTGGTTTGAAGAGGCCTACCCGTGTTCGACATCAAATGGATCAGAGATAACGCAGACGCTTTTGACGCGGGCCTGAAGCGGCGCGGGTTGGAGCCGTTGTCGGCGGGTTTGATTGAGAAGGATGAAAAGCTGCGGGCTGTTAAAACGCGGCTGCAGGAGGCGCTGGCAAAACGCAACGCGGTTTCCAAAGATATCGGCAAAGCCAAGGGCGCGAAGGACGGCGCGCTGGCCGAGATCCTGATGGGCGAAGTGGCGACGCTGAAAGACGTTATCGCCAAGGGTGAAGACGAAGAGCGCAAGCAACAATCTCTTCTAGATGCCGAACTTGCGATTATCCCGAACCTGCCGCGCGATGACGTTCCCTTGGGCAAAGACGAGCACGACAATGTGGAGGTCCGCAAGGTTGGCACGCCGCCGACGATGGACTTCGCGCCGAAGCAGCATTTCGAAATCGGCGAAGCATTGGGCATGATGGACTTCGACGCGGCGGCGAAAATATCGGGCGCGCGCTTTGTCGTAACAAAGGGACCGCTCGCAAGGCTAGAGCGCGCGTTGGGCAGTTTCATGCTCGATCTGCACACGAGCGCGGCGAATGGAAACCTCGGTGGTTATACCGAACACAACCCGCCGCTGCTGGTGAAAGATCACGCAGCCTATGGCACGGGGAATTTGCCAAAGTTTGCGGAAGACTTATTCGAGAGCCTGCCGCAGGCCAAACAAAGAGCAAAGGACGTCGCAAAGAAATACTTGGCGGACTTCGCCAGCGACTTTTCTCATCTCCTTTTCGCGAACCGAAACAAGACTGCAACTCTTGAAGCGCTGGCCGCAGACTTCTCTAAGTTTCAGAAGCAGTTTGAAGACAATTATCCCAATTGGCGAGATGCCGATGAGTATATGTCTAATGGGCGCCTCTGGCTCATTCCCACTGCCGAAGTCTCACTCACGAACCTCGTGCGCGAACAGATCCTCGACGAAGCGCAGCTCCCCATGCGCATGACGGCGTGGACGCCGTGTTTCCGCTCGGAAGCGGGGGCGGCGGGCAAAGACACGCGCGGAATGATCCGCCAGCACCAGTTCTCGAAAGTCGAACTCGTCTCGATCACGACGCCTGAGACAAGCCTTGCCGAGCACGAGCGTATGACGGCCTGCGCGGAAGAAGTTTTGAAGCGGCTTGGCCTCGCCTTCCGCACGATCCTTTTGTGCACCGGCGACATGGGATTTGCCTCGCAGAAGACCTACGACATTGAGGTCTGGCTGCCGGGGCAGAATGCTTATCGCGAGATCTCATCGTGCTCGGTGTGCGGCGATTTCCAGGCGCGCCGCATGGATGCGCGGTATCGCCCGAAGGACGGCGGCAAACCCGCTTTCGTGCACACCTTGAACGGGTCTGGCCTTGCGGTCGGGCGCACGCTTGTCGCCGTATTGGAGAATTATCAACAGGCGGACGGGTCCGTCATAATTCCCGAGGTGTTACGCCCCTACATGGGCGGTATGATGAAAATCGAGAAGAGCTAAGAAGTCCCCTCTCCCCATGCTCTGCACTTGCATGGGGAGAGGGCTAGGGTGAGGGGCAGCCGCTTGTTCGAACTGGTTGCCGCCCCTCACACGTCATGTCGAAGACATGCCTCCGGCATGCCCCTCTCCCCGTAAGGGGACGGGGAGAGGGAGAGAAGATGCGCATTCTCATCACCAACGACGACGGCATTAATGCCAAGGGGCTCGAAGTCCTCAAGGCAATTGCGCTCGGGTTATCGCCGGACGTGTGGACGGTTGCGCCCGAGACCAACCAATCCGGAACCTCGCATTCGATGACGCTGCACGAGCCGTTGCGCTTGCGCCAGATTGATCAACGCACATTCGCGGTGGCCGGTACGCCGACCGATTGCGTGATCATGGCCGTGCGCCACATCCTGATGGAGCAGCCGCCCGATCTCGTTTTATCTGGCGTCAATCACGGCTCGAACCTCGCCGAAGACACCACCTATTCGGGCACTGTCGCTGCCGCGATGGAAGGCACGCTACTTGGCATTCGCTCGATCGCTCTCTCGCTGATGATGGGCTTTGAGGATGGCGAGCGGCGCGCGATCTGGGATACGCCGCTCGCGCATGCGCCGCAGCTCATCACGCGGCTGCTCGATACCGAGTGGCAAGCGGGGACGCTCATCAACATCAACTTCCCCGATGTCGTGCCCGCCGACGTCGCAGGTGTCGCGGTAACGAGCCAAGGCATTCGCGATCAGGCGTTGCTCAATATCGATAGCCGCTCCGACCCATGGGGCACGCCGTATTTTTGGTTTGGATTCGAGCGGCGCAAATCGACGCTTGTTTCGGGCACCGACCTCGCGGCGGTCGCGGCAAAAAAAATATCGGTTACACCGCTGAGCGTCGACCTGACGGACGCGAAGGCTGTTGCAACTCTCGGCGCGCACCTCGAGGCGACAGTGAAAAAGCCAAGGCCTTGAGCGCCAAAAGCGGCTTTGAAAAGCCGCCGGTTTGCCGAAATCCCTCCGTCAATAAAGCGCAATCGATCATTACGAGGAAGGCTCAAGCCTTTCCGGCTGAAACGGGTTTTGCGTATTTCGTTTTTGATCGATGCATGGCTGCCGGACCGGCGAGCTTGGCAAAGGGACCGGACCGGCTGGGAGGGCTGAAACAGAATTCGCATTGGGGGCGTTAACCCCGCGTTAACCGAGTGACGGTTAATGATTGGTGCGAGTAGAGGTGCGTACCATGATGTATTTAACTGGCTTCGGTCAGCGCGGCTGTTTTGGCCTCAGACCTGCGCTTTGTACCGTAATCTTAGTCTCCGCGGCAGCTGCAGGCTGCAGTGCGGATGTGACCCGTTTCGATAGTTCGTCGTTCAATCTCAACGATCCGCCGCAGGAAACGGCCGCAGCGCCGGCGCCCGTTGAGTCTGTGCGCAGCAATTCCGATTATCCAAACACCGTTTCTCGCAGCCAGCCGCGCGGACCCTATGGGGCAGGTGCCGGCCGTATGCCGCCGCCCGCGTCTTCCGGCGTTGAAATGGCAAACTTGCCGGATGCAACGCCGCCAGCCGCCGCACATTCAGCGCGTCCTGCGCCGTACCGCCCGGCAGCGCCAGCGGCAGCCGCCATGCGTCAGCCCATCGCGAAGGGCGAAGCTTTCGACGTTCTGCCCGGCGACACGCTCTATGGCCTGTCGAAACGCCATCAGGTGTCTTTGGCCGAGCTTATGGCCGTCAACGATTTGACCGGACCAAATCTGAAACCGGGTCAGAAACTCTATTTGCCCGCCGGCAAGGCCGCGATGGTGCGTCCTGCGTCTCCCGCGCAACCAATGACGACTGCAGCACTTTCTCCGGCTGCGGCTCCGGCTACTGCTGCACCGGCGGAGATGCCAGCGCCACCAATGGCGCCGCCGTCCGCCGAAGTTGCCGCCAAGTATAACAGCGCTTACGTGGTGAAGCCGGGCGACTCGCTTTACGCGATTGCGCGCGCCAACAAAGTTCCATTCATGGAATTGCAGCAGGTCAACGGCATTTCCGATCCCAAGAAAGTAAAGCCCGGCACGACGCTGAAGATTCCAGCTGGTAACGTTGCGGTCGCCGAAGTCCAACCTGCCGCCGGTGAACTTGCGCCAACTGCCGCGGCGCAGAGCGTTGCAGCACCCGCCGCGCCGCGTGTCACGCAACAGCCGGCCCAGCCAACCATTATTAACGGCGGCACGGTCGCGGCTGAAGTGAAAGACACCCCGCCCGCCGCGCCAGCTATGACCGCAGCTATGACCAAAGGCACGGGCTCGAAAGGCGACAGGCTCGCCGCTGCGGCACCACAAGCCGCCGCGCAAGCTGCAGCCAGCACTAAACTGCGCTGGCCGGCCAACGGCAAGATCATCGCAGGCTTTGGCGGACGTCCGGACGGAACGCATAACGACGGCATCAATTTGTCGGTACCGCTCGGGACGGAAGTACACGCCGCCGAAAACGGCGTCATTGCTTACGCCGGCAGCGAACTGAAAGGCTATGGCAATCTCGTGCTCGTGCGCCACGAAAACGGTTGGGTGACGGCCTACGCGCACAACGACGAAATACTCGTTAAGCGCGGCGACAAGGTCAAACGCGGACAGGTGATCGCCAAAGCCGGCAAGACCGGCACCGTCGATCAGCCGCAAGTGCACTTCGAATTGCGGCAGGGTTCAAAGCCTGTCGATCCGACGCCGTTCATGGAGAAGCTCTAAGATTCCGCGCCTTCCGGCCGGCTCGAGGAACGAGAGTCGGAAGGCGCAAACAAATAAAGTCAAGTTCGCCACGCGGCGAAGCATGAGGGAAGCTTGAGGCCGGGTCGGCAACGATCCGGCCTTTTTCTTGTGATGCGCCGCGACGTGCGCATTGAGGCAAGACGGACTGTGCGCTATCAGACGCTAGCCAGCCAGGGGGAGCGCCGATGACCAACGCCGAAAGTCAACCCGGCGCGGGCCGCCACGCGGTGTCCCGCCTCGGCCCGATGATCACCATCGGCGTGCTATTCTTCGTTTTCGGGTTTGTCACCTGGCTCAACGGGCCGCTCATCACGTTTGTGAAGCTCGCCTTCAACCTCGACGATGTGAATGCCTTCCTCGTGCCGATGGCGTTTTATCTTTCGTATTTTTTTCTCGCCCTTCCGGCGTCGTGGATCTTGCGCCGCACGGGCATGAAACGCGGTATGGCGCTGGGGCTATTCGTCATGGCGCTGGGCGCGGTCGTGTTCGGTCACTTCACGACCATGCGCACTTATCCAGGTACGTTGGCCGGTCTCTTCACGATTGGCGCGGGCCTATCTCTGCTGCAGACCGCGTCAAACCCGTACATTTCCATAGTCGGGCCGATCGAGAGCGGTGCACAGCGCATTGCCTTCATGGGCATCTGCAATAAGTTTGCCGGGCTGTTAGCGCCGTTCGTATTCGGCGCGCTGGTGCTTCAGGGTCTCGATAATTTCGATGCGCGCGTGAAAGCGGCGGCCGACCCCCAAGCACGCGATGCCCTGCTCAACGCGTTCGCGGCGCAAGTGTACTGGCCTTACATGATCATGGCGGCGCTGCTGGCGCTGTTGGCTTTATGGATCACGCGGTCGAGCTTGCCGGACGTTCAGCCGGAAGCTGTTAACGAGAGTGACAATGGCGAAGGCAAGGGCATTTCGGCGTTCCCGCACCTCTGGCTCGGCGTCCTGTGCCTGTTCCTCTACGTCGGCGTTGAGGTTATGGCGGGCGATGCAATTGGCATATACGGCGCGGGCTTCGGCTTGCCGCTCGATGCGACGCGGTTGTTCACGTCTTACACGCTCGCCGCCATGTTGATCGGATACGTAGCCGGGCTATTGCTCATACCGCGCTTTGTCTCGCAGGAGCGCTATCTCGCGATCTCGGCCGCGCTTGGCGTGTTGCTGTCGATTGGCGCATATCTTACTGAAGGGTATGTCTCGGTCGGTTTTATCGCGGCGCTCGGGTTTGCCAATGCCATGATGTGGCCGGCCATATTCCCGCTGGCAATTCGCGGCCTTGGGCGGCACACGGAGACGGGGTCTGCGCTGCTCATCATGGCCATCGCGGGCGGCGCGTTGCTGCCGTATGGGTTCGCACTATTAAAGCAGCATATGGATTTTCAGATGGCTTATCTGGTGCTCGCGGTGCCGGCGTATTTTTACATTATGTATTATGGACTGCGCGGGTACCGGGTGGGGTGAACGGCCAGGTATAGGCTGGCGTAAAATTGGCGATGGGTTTATAATTGGATTGGAACAGCATGATTGTAACCGGCCCCATTTAAGGAGGCATGCTCATGGCAACCCGCCGCTTCAAAAGAATTTCTCTAATCATGGCGGCTGCCGCGTGCATCTCGCTGGCCGGCACCTTGTCAGCCGCTGCTAACTTTGGCGACCCTGCACCATCGCCGTGCAAGAAATTCAAAGAGGGTTCCAAAAAGTGGAAAGAGTGCATGGGGCAGCTGAAGCCCGATGAGAACTCAAGCGCCGAAGAGCGATTCGCCAAAGGCTATTGGCTGGCCAAGACCGGCGATTATGAAAAGGCGCTCGAAATTTTGAAGGCTTTGCCCAACCAGAACGATGCCGATGTGCTGACCATGATCGGCTATGCGACGCGCCATCTGGGCCGTGTCGACGAAGCGCTTGGGTTCTACGGCAAGGCGCTTGCGCTCAACCCGAACCTGACCAACACGCGCCAGTATCTGGGTGAAGCGTATTTGCAGAAGAACGATGTGGCGAAGGCGAAGGTTGAACTCGCCGAGATCGGCCGGATATGCGGCAGCGACGCCTGTCAGGATTACCGCGATCTGGCGAGTGAAATCGCGGCGCATGAGGCGAAGGGGTGACGAGGTGTCAGACCCATCGTGTCTAATACACGCCTTCGGCATGAAGGGTCAGACACCGGTCAGTTATCGGGCTTCGCAAGTGGGCTCAGCGCCGACCTACGGTTTCAACGCCGCGCCGGGCAAACTATTTGACGTCAGACTTTTGAGGAAGGCGACGAGGGCTTTTTGCTCGTCATCCGAAAGCCCAAGCGGCTTTATGCGCGGGTCTTTCTCGGGGTCCGCCGAACCGCCCGCGTTGTAATAGGCAATGACGTCTTCAAGCGTTTTGATCGAACCGTCGTGCATGTAGGGCGCGGTGAGTTCGGCGTTGCGTAGCGTTGGTGTGCGGAATTTGTAGCGATCTTCTCTGCTGTGCGTGAATTCCTCGCGCCCCCGGTCGGTTGGTACATTGGGCCTTTCAGCCGCGCGGCGGGTTTCGCGCGCGAACCCGGTGCCGGTGTTGATGAATTCGTGGGCAGTGAAGCGCGGAGGTGCGTGACATGCGGTGCAACCGGCTTTGCCTTCAAATAACTCGAGGCCCGCCTTGGCCTCATCGGGCAACACGGACGTATCGTAAGCAGAAGTTTCCGCGATTAAGGAGCGCTCGTAGGCCGCGAGCGCCCGTCCAAGCGACTCTATTGATGGCTTGCTCGCGAATACCTTGTCGAACGCCTCGGCGTACTCCGGGATAGCGGCGAGCCGGCTCGTTAGATCGGCGAACGTGGTGTTCGCCATCTCCGTGTCGTTGAATAGCGGCGCAAGGATTTGGACTTCGAGCGAGGGTTCGCCTCCGTCGCGGTGGAGTAGCGGCACGTCTTTGACGCCGAGCAGCGAAGGCACGTCGCGGCGCAGGCGCTTGTCCGTCACACCGGGGCGCGTAGGAGGTTTCGAGTTTGCGAAGGCGTGCGCGGGATCGTGGCACGACGCGCACGACATGGTGCCGTCTTTGGATAGGCGGGGGTCTGAAAAGAGCTTGGCGCCAAGTGCAATGAGTTCTGGGCTGCCGGCATTGGCGGTCGCAAACGAAAGCAGTGAGGCAGCACTCACTGCAAAGATCGCACTGCCAATTGTTGTCCGATGCGCCACGTCACGTATCCAGCTTTTGCCCCATTCGCCCGGCGAGATCCTGTATGAACTGCCACGCCACGCGGCCTGAACGCGCGCCGCGCGTCGTCGACCATTCGAGGCAATCGCGCTGTAGCTCGGCGTCATTCACTTTCAGGCCGAAGTGCGCAACATAAGCGCGCACCATAGCGAGATAGTCGTCCTGGCTGGCGTTGTGAAAGCCGAGCCACAGACCGAAACGGTCCGAGAGCGAGACTTTTTCTTCGACCGCTTCGGCTGGGTTGATGGCGGTCGAGCGCTCGTTTTCCATCATCTCGCGCGGCATCAGATGGCGGCGATTGGACGTCGCGTAGAAGAGTACGTTTTCCGGGCGTCCCTCGATGCCGCCTTCGAGAACGGCTTTCAAGGATTTGTAACTCGTGTCGTCCTTGTCGAACGAGAGGTCGTCGCAGAAGACGATGAAGCGGTGCGGGCTGGCTTTCAGATGCGCGAGGCACTGGGGAAGCGATGAGATGTCCTCGCGGTGGATTTCGATGAGCCTTAAATCCTGCGCTCCCCCCTCACCGGCGCTCCGCGCCTGCCTCTCCCCAAGGGGAGAGGCGAAGCCTGCCACCTCCGCATGCACGGCCTTGACCAAACTGGATTTGCCCATGCCGCGCGCGCCCCAGAGCAAGGCGTTGTTGGCGGGAAGCCCCTTGGCAAAGCGGCGGGTGTTTTCGAGTAACGTCGCCGCCGTCCGGTCGATGCCCTTCAAGAGACCGAGGGGCACGCGGTTGACGTTTGCAACGGGTACGAATCGGCCTCCGTCCGCGCTCCAGACAAAGGCCTGAGCGGCGTCAAAGTCCGGCTTGGCCTGAGCCGGAGGGCCCAAGCGTTCGAGTGCTGCGGCAATGCGCTCAAGACGCAATGCTTCGTCGTTAAAAGTGGTCATGGCGGCATCCAAGGGGTTCTGAAACCGTGTTTAATCGCCATATGCCGGGAAGCCAACGGCCGATTGGAGACAAGGTGCCTCTTTTGTTGCAATCGGGGTGCCGGACACTATAGTCGCGCCGAATTCGGCTGTTGCCCCCCGGACCATTGGTTCCGGGCGTGCGCGGCTGTTTGGCATCCCCACTTTGACATACCATTCTCAAGGACCGATCACCCCATGTTCATCACACCGGCTTTGGCCCAGACGGGCAACCCGGCCGCCGACCTGAGCTTCCCGCTCATGATGCTTCTGCTGCTCGGTATTTTCTACTTCCTCGTGCTGCGACCGCAGGCGAAGCGCGCCGAAGAACAGCGCGGCAGGCTTAACGCCGTGCGCCGGGGCGATACGGTCGTGACGTCCGGCGGCATGGTCGGGCGCGTGACCAAAGTGACCGACACGAGCGACGAGATCGAGGTCGAACTCGCCGATAATCTCAAAGTGCGCGTGATCAAGAGCACATTGCTGGATGTGCGGGTCAAAGGCGAGCCTGTTAAAGACGCTTGAAGCGCCAAGCAGGACGCCGCCACGCTGCAAGACTCCGAAAACCTCCGTTAGCCGAGAAGAACACAAGTCATGCTATATTTCTCGCGTTGGAAGATCATCGCCATTATCGCGACCGTGCTCGCGGGGCTGATTTTTTCGCTTCCCAATTTTGTCGCCAAAGAGTCGCTGGCGTCCTGGCCATCGTTCATGCCGAAGAAGCAGTTGCCGCTCGGCCTCGACTTAAGAGGCGGCGCGCATTTGCTGCTGGCGATGGACCCGGAAGAAATTAAGAAGGACTGGCTGTCGAATTTGCGCGATGCGGCGCGGAAAACACTGCGCGATTCCAAGATCGGATATTCGGGCCTCGGTGTGCAGGGCCCCGCCTTGCAGATCAAGCTATCGAAGCCCGAGGATAAGGACACAGCGCTGAAAGAACTGCGCAAACTTATCCAGCCGATTGGCAATGCCATTCTTGGAACTGGCGCCAACGATATCGATGTCAGCGAAGGCACGGAAGCCGGAACGATCCTGATCAAGCCGACGGACCAGGGTGTTCGCGAACGTATTTCGCAGGCGTCTGCTTCTTCGATCGAGACCATCAATCGCCGCGTCAACAACCTCGGTACGTCGGAATCGACCGTTGTGCGTCAAGGCACGGACCGGATTCTGATCCAGTTTCCCGGATTGCAGGATACCAAGGAACTGAAGCGGCTGATCGGCGAAACGGCGAAGCTGACGTTCCACGAGGTTCACCCCTCGACGTCTGCTGAAGATGCGAAACTGACTTCGGCTCCGGCCGGTTTCAAAGTGTTTCCTGGCGATCCGAGCGAAGGCGGCGGCGACTATCTGCTTCGTGATAGCCCCGTGGTACAGGGCGAAGACCTCGCCGACGCGCAAGCGGGGTTCGACCCGCAAAACGGCCAGCCCGTTATCAACTTCCGCTTTAATCAATCGGGCGCGCGCAAGTTCGGCGCCTACACAAAAGAGAACGTGGGCCGCCCGTTTGCCATTGTGCTTGACGGCAAAGTGCTCTCGGCGCCGAACATTCGCGAACCTATTCTCAGCGGCTCGGGGCAGATTTCCGGCAACTATACGGTTGAGAGTGCGAGTACGCTGGCCGTGCAGCTGAAATCCGGCGCTTTGCCGACAAAGCTGACGATTGTCGAAGAGCGCACGGTCGGGCCGTCGCTCGGCGCCGACAGTATTGATGCCGGCCGCCGCGCCGGTATGATCGGGCTCGCCGCAACAGCTATTCTGACGGTCCTCGCCTACGGCACATTCGGCGTTTACGCCGTGATAGGCTTGCTTGTGCACGGATTGCTCATTTTGGCGCTCATGACGGCCATCGGCACGACGTTGACGCTGCCGGGTATCGCCGGCTTCGTCTTGACCATCGGCATGGCGGTCGATGCGAACGTCTTGATCTACGAGCGGATCCGCGAAGAGTTGCGCGCCGGCAAAGGCACGATTGCGGCGATCGACGCGGGCTTCACGCGCGCGTTCGTGACGATTGCCGACAGCCAGCTGACGACGCTCGCCGCAGCGGTCATCATGTTCTGGCTTGGCTCCGGTCCGATCCGCGGCTTCGCGGTGACGCTGTCGCTCGGTATTTTGACGTCGATCTTCGCGGCCGTGACGATAACCCGGCTGCTCGTGTCGCTCTGGCTGAAGAACGCCAAAGGCAATGTGAAAACCCTTGAAGTCCCCATCTAAGCAGGCTGAAAACACATGTTTATTGTTCCAGACTTCAAAGGCTTCGACTTTTTCCCGCACGGGACGCGCATCGACTTCATGCGCTTCAAAGGCATTTGCTTTGCCTTGTCGCTGCTCGCCATGGGGCTGTCGCTCGGTCTCTTCTTCTTCAAGGGGCTGAACTACGGCGTCGATTTCAAGGGCGGATCACTGATCGAAGTGCAATCGACTGCCGGACCGGCCGATCTCGGCGCGATCCGCGAGAAGCTCGGCGGGCTGGGTCTTGGCGACGTGCAAATTCAGAGTTTTGGTGCGCCGAGCGATGTGTTGATCCGAGTCGAAGAACAGCCGGGTGGCGATGCGGCGCAACAAGGTGCCTTGAAGAAGGTGACGGACACTCTCGGCGATGGTTATACGCAGCGGCGCGTCGAAGTGGTTGGCCCTGCCGTTTCGAGCGAATTGCGCCGGACGGGCATTATCGCCGTGCTGGCGTCGATCCTGGCCATCATCACGTACGTCTGGTTCCGCTTCGAATGGCAATTCGCGCTCGGCACCGTCGTCGCTCTCGCGCACGACGTGCTCGTGACTGTTGGTATCTTTTCGCTCTTCAATATGGAGTTCGATCTTTCGATCGTCGCGGCGTTGCTCACTATTCTCGGCTACTCGGTCAACGACACGGTCGTCGTGTCGGACCGTATCCGCGAGAACTTGCGCAAGTTCAAGAAGATGGAAATCAACGAGCTCCTCAATCTGTCGATCAACGAAACGCTGTCGCGCACCATCCTGACGGGCGTCACGACAATCGCGGTTTTGATCGCGCTTTACATCTTCGGCGGTGAAGTCATCCGTAACTTCACTTTCGCCATGCTGTTTGGCGTCGTCATTGGCACCTATTCGTCGATCTTTATCGCGGCACCCATCCTCGATTATCTCGGCATCAAGCGCGAGACGATTGTGGGCGTCGAGAAGGATGGCAAGACGGCGAAGGTTTAAACCGGCGTACTGGATCGATCATGACCGCGCCCGCCGCCCGCTATCCATATGAAGCCGCCGTCACTGCTTACGGTAACGGCGGGTTTCGCTTCGCCGAGATGAGCCATAAGGGTTCGATCCTGTGTTTGCCGAGCGGCGTTTACGCTTGGGGACCGGCGTCCGTCGCCGAACTCTTGGGGGAACATTTCGCGCGCGTGTTCGCCGATTTGAAGCGCCCTGGCGTGTTGTTGCTCGGGTCGGGGGCCACCCAAGTCTATCCGCCCGTCGATGTGATCTCAGCGTTTATCGATACGCGCATTGGTCTCGAAGTGATGACGACGGGCGCGGCCGTGCGCACCTACAACATCATGCTCGGCGAGAACCGCGTTGTCGCGGCAGCGCTGATTGCCGTTGCGTAGCGGGAGTGTTGCGCGGCCGTTTCGCGCGACGAAAGAGGATGATGGAGTGTCATGTCTCGACATGTTGATGCCGGATTGCCGGACGTTGTGCGCGCTGCCGCGAAGGCAGGCGAAGCAGATCGTTATCTGGCCGCACTTTTGTCGCCCAAGGAGGTGCGCGGCGATCTGATTGCGCTGGCAGCCTATCTTGGGGAAATTCGTGGCATCGCCAACGAGGTGCGCGAGGCGCCGTTGGCAGAAATTAAATTGCAATGGTGGCGGGACGCGCTCGCGCAGTCTGAAACCGGCGAAAAATCCGGCAATCCAATTGCGGACGAATTCGCGCGTGTTGTCGCGACCCACACCTTGCCGCGCGCCAAACTCGAAGACTGGTTTGATGCGTGCGTGCACACATTCTATGCCGATGCACCGGCAAGCGAGGATGCCTTGGCGCTTGAACTGAAACTCCTGGAAGGTATTCCGTTTGCGATGGCCGCACGCGTTATGGGCCAGGCTGACGCAGACGAAAATGATGGTACGATCGCGGACGCGGCCGTTGCATATGGCTTTGCGCGCCTTGGTCTCGATTATTCCCGCGCGCTCGCGAGGGGGCGAGTGCCGCTGCCGGTCGACGTGGCACCGGATGATGCCAAGGCTTATATCGTGCGCGAAGCGCGCGCGCATCTTACGCGTGTCAAGCCTGCATTCGCACATGCAAGCCAAGCGCAAAAGCTGCCGCTTCTGCCGCTTGCCCTGGTAGAGCCCTATTTGCAGGCTTTGGAAAGGCATGATCACGATGTGTCGCGTCACATTGGCGCCATCGCGCCGATTACGCGTGTTTGGCGCATTTGGCGGGCGCGTGCGGCGGGCCGCATATGAGGCCGGTTCCAAAGAGATTAGACGGGGCAGAAGACAATGATGGCACGCGTGCTCGCGGTTCGGTTCACGGCGCTGATCATCGCGTTCTTCGCGATAGCCGCTGGTGGCGGCACACTGTCTCCGGCGCATGCGGGCCCCGTCATCAAGTGGCGCGTCGAAAATCCCTTCCGGCTTTTCAAAGATCCGGCCGACAGCGAAGTGCACCGGGCTACTTATCGCGCGCTTGGGCCGGAACAGAAGTCGACGCCTATTCTTTCCGCCGAACAGGCTTTGCAGCTCCGCCATAACGAAGGCTGGGCCGCGACGATGGTTGGCAAGATTTGCTGGAACGGCTCCGAGAACCGTTATCGCTGCGATACGTACGCCGACTACATGAACCCCGAAAGCCACTCTGTCGTTGCCGACATCGCCGGGCTCGATGAAGCGTCGGAACTCACCTGCCGCTGGCTGACGGCGCCGCGCGGCGGCAAGGAAACGCGCGGCAAGGTCATCGAGCAACCGTGCAACGAACCGGTTTCGTTTGAGGTGTCTTATCCCGCAGGCCTCGGCGTCAAAGTCGAAATCGGCGGTCGCGAAGTGTTGCAAGCCGATATCAAGGTGCGCGACGTGTTGATTGTCGCGCTTGGTGACAGTTTCGGTTCCGGCGAAGGCAACCCCGATGTGCCGGTGCGCTTTTCGCGCGACCGCACGGCGGATTACGGCAAGTCCGGCGCCAACGAGGATCTGACAGGTTACCCCGCGCGCGTTGGCGATTGGCAGCAGATCGGCGACCCGGCCTTCATCAAGGAAAATGCGCGCTGGCACGACCAGGCGTGTCATCGTTCGCTCTATTCGCATCAGATGCGCGCCGCACTTCAAGTGGCCATCGAAGACCCGCATCGCGCGGTGACATTCGTTGGGCTCGCGTGCTCGGGCGCGGAAGTAACGTTTGGATTGTTCCTCCGCTACAAAGGCAACGAGTGGGTGCCAAATCCACCGCTGTTGTCGCAAGTCTCGGCGGCGGCCGAAGCGCAATGCGGAAACCGGCAGACCGAAGCGCACGATTTGCCCGAAGCCTATCACATGAACGGCAAGATACCGGAGCTGAAGGGCGGGCTCGTGCTGCGCAAGTGCCCGAAGGATTACGCGCGCAAAATCGATCTCGTGTTCGTTTCCATCGGCGGCAACGACGTCGGCTTTTCCCGACTTGTAGCAAACGCAGTTCTCGCCGATCAATCGTACTTGAAGAAGCTCGGCGGCTGGATTGGCGAAGTGCACGGGCAAGCGCAGGCGTCGAGCCAGCTCGCCCGATTGGACGCGCGCTACAAGTCGCTGAACCGGGCGCTGCATAGTCTGCTCTACATTCCGTGGGAAGAGAGCGACCGCATTCTGCTGACGGGCTATCCCGGCATGGCGCTAACGGGCGACGGCAGCGAAACGTGCAAGGACGGGCGTGCGGGGCTCGAGGTCGTGCCGGATTTCCGGCTGAGCGAACAGAAGTTGCGCGAGGGCGCGTGGATCGCCGACAAGCTGCACCGCTCGATGCGCGAGAGCGCTTACACTTATGGGTGGACGTTTGTTGAAACACACCGGCGCGCGTTTATCGATCGCGGCATTTGCTCCGGCATTTTCGGTGACGGCAAGAATTTGGCAGAGGAATTGCGCTTGCCCCGGAAGGCGGACGGCAAGTGGTATCCCTATAATCCGGCCGACTTCAAAGCCTACGTGCCGCGCAAGCGCTGGTTCCGCACGCCGAACGACGCGTTCATGACCGGGAATTTTCACGTCGCGGCCTCACTCATGTTGAAGGTGATGAAGCTCGAGACGTTGCAGTGGTTTCAGCTGTTGCTCGCGTCAACGTATTCAGGCGCGTTTCATCCAACCGCCGAGGGGCACGCCGCGATTGCGGATTCGGTTGCCGAGAAGGCGCGCACTGTTTTGCAGAAGTACGGGCAGGGGCCCGATCCCGAGCCGCAGATTGAAGACTACACGCCGCCGGCAGGGCCCGTCGAAGAGCCGGGCGTCGTGTTGCCGGAGTTGCAGGGTCCTGCGTTGCAAGCTGTGCCTCCAGGTGGCGTCGTGCCGGGTGGAGATGCGGCGCCAGGCGGGCCAAGCGTTTCGCCGCCCGATGCTGCGCCTTCTGCGGCGAGCGGCGCTGATGCCGCGCGCGGCACGTCCGTTGGCGATCCCGATCCCGGTGTTGTTGAGCGGGGCGGGGCTGGTTCTCGCGAATAGGATGTTTCCCGGGCTCACCTCACGTCATCCTGTCGCCGCACGCGCATGCGCGCGGCGCGAAACCCAACACCTCACGCACGAACCGCGCCACATCGGCTCCTTGCTTTGAAAAATTCTTTGCTTTGGCGTTGGGTTTCGGGCGGGTGTTGTGGCGCGATCGCGCAAGCGGATGGCCGCCCTCTACCCAACCTACGGAATGAATTCTTTGCTATATCGGTGCCTGCTGCCTTTCGGCGCATGACGGCCCGCACAAGTGCGTTCTTCGTGGTGCCGCCCCTCACGTCATGTCGAAGACATGCTTCCAGCATGACCCTCTCCCCATTGAGTGCAGAAATGGGGAGAGGGGGAAGTGCGTTACTCCGCCGCTTGCGCTTTTGTTTCGCCAAGCCAGGTTGCGAGATCGGCGAGGGCGCGGCGCGACATGACCTGCTTTTTGGCGCGGCCTTTGTCGGGGCCTTTGAGTTTTTTCCCCGCTGCGTCGTGGGTCGGCGCGGACGGCAGATCTGGCAAGAGCCCGTAATTGATGTTCATGGGTTGGAAGGAGCGCGGTGTGGTGCCTGGGGTTAGACCGGCGGTGCCTTGGGTCAGACCCGCAGGGTCAGACCCCTTGTCAGCAGGGTCAGACACCAAATGGCCAGCTGTAATGTGATTGATGAGGGCGCCGAGCGCGGTTGTGGGCGGGGGAAGCGTGAGCGGGCGCCCAAGTACTTCGGCGGCGGCGAAACGGCCGGCGAGCAAACCCATGGCCGCGCTTTCGATATAGCCTTCAACGCCGGTGATTTGTCCGGCGAAGCGCAGGCGCGGCATCGCTTTCAAGCGCAGCGTGGTGTCGAGCAGCTTGGGCGAATTGAGATAGGTGTTGCGATGCAGACCGCCGAGACGCGCGAACTCGGCGTTCTCAAGCCCCGGAATCATGCGGAAGATGCGCACCTGTTCGGCGTGCTTCAGTTTGGTCTGGAAGCCGACCATGTTCCAGAGTGTGCCGAGTGCGTTGTCCTGGCGCAGCTGCACCACGGCATAAGGCCAGCGCCCGGTGCGCGGGTCATCGAGGCCGACGGGTTTCATCGGGCCAAAGCGCAAGGTTTCCCGGCCGCGTTCGGCCATGACTTCAACCGGCAAGCAGCCGTCGAAGTAGGGTGTTGAGGCTTCCCACTCTTTAAAAACGGTTTTGTCGCCAGCCAGCAGCGCGTCGACGAAGGCTTCGTACTCGGGCTTGTTCATGGGGCAGTTGAGATAGTCGGCGCCGGTTCCGGCAGGCCCGGTTTTGCCGTAGCGCGACATGAACCAGGCGATGTCCGTGTCGATCGAGTCGCGATGGATGACAGGCGCGATGGCATCGAAAAATGCCAGCGAACCTTCGCCGGTGAGTTTGGCGACGGCTTCGCTTAACGCGGGCGACGTCAGCGGGCCGGTGGCGACGATGGTGCTCGCCCAATCTTCGGGCGGGAGGCCTGCAACTTCGCTGCGGTCAATGGTGATGAGGGGATTGGCTTCAAGGCGCGCTGTCACTTCGACTGAGAACGCGTCGCGGTCGACGGCAAGTGCGCCGCCGGCCGGAAGTTTGTGTTGATCGCCGGCGCTCATGATGAGGGAGCCGCAGCGGCGCATCTCCTCGTGCAACAGGCCGACGGCGTTGTTCTCCCAATCGTCCGAGCGGAAGGAATTCGAGCAGACGAGCTCAGCGCAGCCATCGGTCTTGTGCGCGTCGGTCATGCGGGTGGGGCGCATTTCGTGCAAGGTCACGGGGACGCCCGCGCTCGCGATCTGATGCGCGGCTTCCGAGCCCGCTAAGCCGGCGCCGATAACGTGGATGGGGGAGGATTGTTTCATTGAGGCGTTGTATCGCGTTGCGCGCGTCAAGAGCAACTCATGTTCGAAATTGAAATTCTTGGGCCCACATCGTCAAGCAACGCTTTTGAACATCCCCCCACCCCTAACCCCTCCCCGCGAGGGGGAGGGGGTAGGGGTGGGGGGAGGTGCGCGTTATCAATGCCCGCCACCGGAGAGGGCGCCGGTTGCGAAATCGAAGATCAGCTTGAGATTGAGGGCGATGATGAGGGCCGCGATCAAAACGGCGAAGGCCGTCAACCAGCGCGGCGCCACGAGATCGCCGAGCTTGGAACGCTGGGCGGTAAAGAGCACGAGCGGCACAACCGCGAACGGCAATTGCAAGCTCAAGATCACCTGGCTGAAAATGAGCAGTTTTCCGGTTTCCTGCTCGCCGTACCAGATGGTCACCGCTGCTGCCGGGACGATCGCGATCAAGCGCGTGACTAGGCGGCGCAGCCAGGGCGCGAGGCGGATGTTGATGAAGCCTTCCATGACGGCTTGACCGGCGAGCGTCGCGGTTACGGTCGAGTTTAGGCCGCAGGCGAGAAGCGCAATGCCAAACAGCGTCGGCGCAATGGCAGAGCCAAGAAGCGGGGCGAGCAAGTCGTTGGCCTTCGTCAAGTCGGAGACGTCGGCGTGGCCGGTGCGGTGGAACGCAGCTGCCGCAAGGATGAGGATCGACGCGTTGATGAGCAGCGCCAGCATGAGGGCGACGGTTGAATCGATGGTGGCAAATTTCAAGGCGTCGCGCTTGGCCGGCAGCGTGGTGCCGTAATCGCGCGTGCCGACGATGGCCGAATGCAAATAGAGATTATGCGGCATAACGGTTGCGCCGATGATGCCGAGCGCGATGTAGAGCATCGCAGGATTGGTAACGATTTCGGTCGTCGGCACGAAGCCGGCAAGTACGGCGTTCCATTCGGGATCGGCCAATGCCAACTGAATGGCGAAGCACACGGCGATGACGGCGAGCCCGGCAATGACAAAGGCTTCGAGATAGCGAAAGCCCAAGCGCTGCAGATAGAGGATGATGAACACGTCGAGCGCGGTGATGGCGACGCCAAGTGCAAGGGGGATGCCGAACAATAATTTGAGGCCGATGGCCGTACCGATGACCTCGGCGACGTCGGTTGCAACAATGGCCAATTCGGCGAGAATCCAAAGCGGATAGGCAGCCCATGCGGGAAAGCCGTCGCGGCAGGCTTGCGCCAGATCTCGGCCCGAGCCGATGGCCAAACGGGCCGCGAGCGATTGCAGGACGATGGCCATGATGTTTGAGAGCAGCGCGACGGTCAGCAACGTGTAGCCGAATTGCGCGCCGCCCGCGAGCGAGGTTGCCCAGTTGCCGGGATCCATGTAGCCGACGGCGACGAGATAGCCCGGCCCCAAGAAGCCGAGGAGGCGGCGCCACGACGGACCGGTGCGTTCGACGCGGACCGTGCGGTACATGTCGGAAAGGGGGGCGTCGCCGCGTTCGCGCAGCCAAGAACTCGCAAGTGTCGTTTCAGCGTCGCGGGCTACGTCCAGCGGTGACATGCGGTCTCCGGTTTTCAATCCAATGCCAAGTTCTATTTGCAAATGACAATCATTCCGAACTGTAGCGGAAGTGGGGCGGCGGCGCTAGTGCAAAGTGGCACAGGCCGCAGGCATGTGGAAAAGACTGAAAATGCTGGCAAAAAATTATTTGCAGGCGGAGGCAGGCGTGGTGCCGCTTGCCTTAGTCGAGGCTTGGGGCAAGGCTAGGTTCGCGCAACAGTGCGCGCCGTCCAAAGTTGGATGGCGGGGATAATGACGGGATTTAGGTTTAGATGTGGAACTACCGTCGCAACCTTGAGCGCGATCTCGAACGCTGGACGCGCGAAGGATGGGTGACGTCCGGCGGGGCGGCAGAAATTCGCAAGGACTTGGCGAAGGCGCCGGGTATCGGACTGGCTGGCGTGCTCGGCATTCTGGCAAGCGTGCTGCTGGCGTTTGGGGTTTTCTCGTTCGTTGCCGCGCATTGGGATGAGATGCCAAGGCTGGCGCGGCTAGGGATGTTGTTGGGCTTGATGGGACTCGGATATCTGCTCGCGGGCGTTTTGGAGACGCGGGGGAAGCCCGCGCTAGCCGACGCTGCGCTGTTGTTCGCGGTTTCGGTGTTCGGGGCTTCGATCGCGCTCATCTCGCAGATGTATCACATTGATGGGCACCCGCCCGATGGCGTGATGCTGTGGTGGCTGGGTGCGTTACTCGCGGGCGTGGCTCTGCGGTCAAATCCTGTGCTGGCTTTGGCAATGGTGCTCGTTTGCGTTTGGGCGGGCATGGAAATGGGCACGCGCAACCGCGTGTTCTGGCCGTTCTTGATCGGGTGGGCGGCAGTGACGGCCGCGTTTTTTTGGCAGCGTTGGCGGCCGGGTGTGCATATCTCGGGAATGGCGCTCACGTACTTCGCGATCAGTCTCGGGTTTTATCTCGACAAGGGCCACGCGCATCACATCGTTGCAGGACTCGGGCTTGCGGTTGCAGCACTCGCCCTGGCTTACGAGCGCGCTGGTTTTGATCGTGACGCGATTGCGCCGCCCGTACTGACATATGCGGCGGTAGTAGCGTTCGCGGGCCTTTTTGCGCTGCAGTTCTTCGAGCGTCCAGAGCGCGACACGCTCATGATGCTGGCGGGGCTAACTCTGGCGCTGCTCTTGGCGGCGATCTGGTACGCGCTGCATCGGCGAAACCGCGGGTTGTTGTGGTTTGCCTACATCGCATTCTCGATCGAAACGTTCGCCATATACTACAATCTCGCGGGCACGATGCTCTCGACCTCTCTATTCTTCCTGGTGGCCGGGCTGATCGTGGCGGCGCTGGCGTTCATGGCGTGGCAGCTGCACGAGCGCGGGCGGAGACCGGAGGAGGCGTTGTGACAGAGAAGCGCAAGTATTTATGGCTGGCGCTGATCGGCGTTGCGGTGGTGCAGGTTGCAGTGCTGGGCAAGATCGTTTGGGACCGGCACACGCTGATCCAACACGGGCGCGAGATCGTCATGCAAGTGACGCCCGTTGATCCGCGCGATATGTTTCGCGGCGATTATGTCATCCTCGGATTTCCGATGTCGCGGATCGAATATACAGGCGAAAAGTTCGGCGCACTTTCGGTAGGGTTGATGCGAGGCGACGAGGTCTACGTCACCATGACACCAGGAAGCGACGACGCGTGGTCGGTTGCAAAGGTTTCGGCGAGTTATCCGAAGGACACGGCCGCGAACGATGCTGTTGTGAAGGGCAGGGTCGAATGGGTCGATGAACACGCGGGACCCGGCAAAGCTTGGGCGACGGCGCGCTTCGGGATTGAAAAGTACTTTGTGCCGGAAGGGGAGGGCAAGGTGCTGGAGAACAAAGTGCGCGTCGGCGCAATCAAGGCCGTCATTGCGCTGGGGTCTGATGGCGCGGCGGCTCTGAAGGGCCTGATTGTCGGCGGCGAGCGCCACGTTGACCCACCACTGTTTTAGGCTTCTTACAGGCTCTCCCCTTTGCTAAGAGGGCGGCTCAGGGATATTGAGGAGAGCCTTCATGCCGATCACGCGCCACGAATCGACCGCCGTTTATTCGAAAGTCACCGAGGCCGGCGGCCTTGTCTTTACTGCGGGCGTGATTCCTGCCGACCTCTCAAAGGACTGCGAAGCGCAGACTGCCGAAGTTCTGGCCGAAATCGACCGGCTGTTGAAACTATGCGGCACCGATAAATCGAAAGTCGTGCAGGCGACGGTTTGGCTGAACGATATCCGTCACCGCGACGCGATGAACAAATCGTGGTCGGCATGGCTTGGCGGCAAGGATGCACCGGCGCGGGCATGCGTCGAGGCTAAGCTCATCGATCCGCGCATGCTGGTTGAGATCTCGGTCGTGGCGGCGAAGTAGGCGACTTCGCGACTTGCGGCCGGCTCCCTGCAGGGGAGTCGCAAGGCGCAATTGTAGAGTGTGACGCCTTTGCCGCGCTCGAAAAAATTTCGTTTTCGAATGTCGGCAATGAGGTCGAGGTGCCTTCCTAAGTCTGTAAGACTCTGATCTGCGGTATTGTCCGGCCCGACCTTGCAGCATTTTTAGGATTGATCCCATGTCTATAGCAAAAATGCCGAAATCGAAGACATTGATTGCCGTTGGCGCGCTTTGTGCCATTGCTGTCGCGGCGAGCCCGGTGGACGCAGCCAAAAGAAAGCGCGCCGTGCGGGCAGCGCCAGCGTCATCTGTGGCGGCGATCATTGCCAATGCGCCTCATGAATCGCACCTGGAAGGCGGCCGGGTCTGCTATATCGAGCACGCCCACTACGGCTCGGGTAGCGGGAGCAGCCGCCAGGCAGCAGAACGCTCGGCGATTGGCTCTTGGGCAGGGTTCACGGACTTCGAATACGGCTCGGCCTGGGCGAACTACTCAAAGGCGGCGGGCAAGAGAATGTCCTGCTCGCAATCGGGCGGAAGCTGGAGCTGCTCGCTTGAAGCGCGCCCTTGCCGCTGAGCTCGATGAGGGAAATGCAAATATGAAAGCCGGTCCATAGCGACCGGCTTTTTTCTTGGCGCTTCACCGGCCCGTCAGCATGCGCCGGGCAATACGCATGAGGAACCCCAAGAACCATTTCGACAGAAGCAGGTTGATAATCCAGCTCATAATGCCGCCGTTCTTAAACCCGAGCAAATTGCCCAAGATCGAACGGATGATGTCTTCGAGCGAACCGCCGCCGGGGCCGGGCGCTTGCGTGCCGCCACGGCGGATGATGTCGGGCAATTGCGGGAAACGGCTTGGCGCGCTTTCGCCGTCATTGATGCCGGGGATTTCGTCACCAGGGATGGGAAGTGGGTTGCCGGTCCCGACTGTTGCACCACCCATGCCGCCACCCGAACCACCGCCGGGTTTGGGCAAATCGAGATCGAAATCGACTGTCGAAGGGCCAGGAATATTGAGCGGGCGTTCGCCGGGCAATGGCAGCGGGCTTCGGCCCGAGACGGCGGCAAGCCCGCCAAATTTGTCCGCAATCTCGCCCTGAGCTTTGCTTTGCAGAACGCCAATCAAAAGGCTTGCGACGGCCGGCAGCATGCGTTTGGCGGCAACTTCGTTAAGTCCCGAGTTCCGGGCGGCGCGCGCGGCGATGCCACGGCTCTGATGCTTGCCGCCGAAGATGACTTCGAGCACATAGTTGCCGGCATTGGCGACTTGGGGAGACGCAAGGCCCTGCGGATCGCTTAAAGCGCGCCCAAGACTTGGCTTGCCAAGAAGATCGACCATGTCGGCAACGCCGCCGCGCGAAAGCGTGTTGCGTTCAATTCGATCGGTGAGTGCTTGGAGCATAATTTCAATAGCGGGCGTTGCGCGCTCCGGATCGACCCCGAAAGCGGTTGCAAGATTTTTTATGACGGCGGAACTCGATGCGTCATTCAAGATTTGGTCGATCTGCAAGACTATCCCCAGCGGCTCACGTTATGACGCCTTTGCGTACAAGGCTGTTAGATGTTTACTTTATTCTGACAGGCATGTTCAGCTCTCGTTCAGGCACACGAGCGCCATAATCCGCGAGGTGCACATGGGTTTTTCGGGCCCAAATCGCTGCACCCACACAAGAGCGGCATACCATACCCCTTCGCCGCTCGTCACGCCGTACCCCTCGCATCGTCAATAGGGGACGGTCAAGAGACAAGAGAGGAGACGGTAATGCATAAGATTCTTCTAGCGATGTTAGCTTTAGCCGGACTGGCACTTGCGCCGGCAGTTCCAGCCTCGGCAAACGCAGCGGGTACCATTGTGCATAAACCCGCCGTGTCTCACGAATCGGATGTCATCAAAGCCGGTCATTGGCGCCATGGGCGTCACGGCGGATTCTCAATCGGCTTTGGTTATGGTTATCCCCGTTACCGGAATTGGGGATACCCGAGATACAGCTACTACGATGACTATTCTCATTCCCGGCCGCGCTATTATTATCGGCCGCGATACTCGTACTACGCACCTGTCCGGCACCACCGCCGCCATTGGTGCAACCGGCATGATCGTTATGAGTGGTGACGGGACGCTCAACGCCTGCAATTGAATAGAGCGGTCAGCTTGTCGCACCCATATGGCGGGTTTCAGTGGCGGGCCTGCACAGACCCGGTGTGCTTTGTGCGCACCGGGTCTTTTCGTTCTGCACTAAAAGACATCTGTGCCCGTGTTGCAACGCGGGGTCAGTTTTGGCATGGTCCGCCGCGACTCTCGCCTTTTTGCAACAAAAAGGGGCGGGCGGGACGGGGCGGTAGGGGAAGTCGATCTGCCTGTCTGTATCCGGAAAACAATCGGGCCAAAAGGGACCTCGTAATGACCAATATTCTTTGGGGGATTATCGCCTGCGGGGCGCTGTCCATCCTATACGCATACGTGACGTCAAACGCCGTGATGAAGTCGGATGCGGGCAATGCCCGGATGCAGGAAATTGCCGGCGCTATCCGTGAAGGCGCCCAAGCTTATCTCAATCGTCAGTACCGCACGATCGCCATGGTTGGCGCGGTGATTTTCCTTCTCGCCTGGGCATTGCTCGGGCCGCTCCAGGCCATCGGCTTCGCTATTGGTGCTGTGTTGTCGGGTATTGCAGGCTACATCGGCATGAACGTGTCGGTGCGCGCAAACGTGCGCACGGCTCAGGCGGCGACAGTTTCGCTCGCCAAGGGCCTCGACATCGCGTTCAAAGCCGGTGCCATCACGGGCATGCTGGTCGCGGGGCTCGCGTTGCTCGGCGTTGCCGTTTATTACATGATCCTGACTGAATCCCTCGGACACGCGCCCGGCAGCCGCACGGTCGTCGATGCGCTCGTGTCGCTCGGCTTCGGCGCATCTCTGATCTCGATTTTTGCCCGTCTCGGCGGCGGCATCTTCACGAAAGGCGCCGACGTTGGCGCCGATCTCGTCGGTAAAGTCGAAGCCGGTATTCCGGAAGACGACCCCCGCAACCCGGCAACGATTGCCGACAACGTTGGCGATAACGTCGGCGATTGCGCCGGCATGGCGGCCGACCTGTTCGAAACCTACGCGGTGACTGTCGTTGCGACGATGGTTCTGGCGGCGATCTTTTTTGCAGCTGCGCCGAACCTCGCCGCTCTCATGGTTTATCCGCTGGCGATCTGCGCGGCGTGCATCGTGACCTCGATCATCGGCACGTACTTCGTCAAGCTCGGCTCCAATGGTTCGATCATGGGCGCGCTTTACCGCGGCGTGATCGCGTCTGCCTTGCTTTCGATTATTGGTCTCTACGCGGCAACCCAGTACGTCATCGGCTTTGGCGAAGTTGGCAAAGTTGGCGACCTCGTGATCACTGGCTGGAACCTGTTCCTGTCGGGTCTCGTTGGTCTTGCTCTCACCGGTCTCATCGTCTGGATCACCGAGTACTACACGGGCATCGGTTATCGACCTGTGCGCTCGATCAGCCAGGCATCCGTTACCGGTCACGGCACCAACGTTATCCAGGGTCTCGCGGTTTCGCTCGAAGCCTGCGCGCTCCCGACGTTGGCCATCGTTGTGGGCATCTTGATGACCTACAATCTCGCAGGTCTGTTCGGAACCGCGATCGCAACGACGACGATGCTCGGCCTTGCCGGCATGATCGTTGCGCTCGACGCCTTCGGCCCCGTGACCGACAAC
>JANMNH010000088.1:0-5071 GCA_031373745.1 Hyphomicrobium sp.
CGCGCAGGATGTGCGGATCCTGCGCGCGGTCTTCGCTGGGCTTGTAATCCGCAGGGGGAAGAATCTGTGGCCGTCCGTTTTTCCTGCGAAGCTTCAGCGGGATCACGACCCGGATCGTGTCGCTGGGGTGTGTCATCACTCGGCGGCCTCCAGTTTGCGCGGTGTGATCATGTCCCGGATGATGCCAGTAATGCCTTCCTTGCGAAGGTCGACCTCCAGCCCTGTGGTGGTGACGGTGACGCGCCTTACGAGCAGCTGGATGATGCGGGCCTGTTCGGCGGGAAACAGCTGGCCCCAGAGCGCATGGAAATCGCGCAGTGCGGCCGTCGCCTCGGCCTGTCCCAACGCCTCACTCTTCCGGCTGATCGCCGGGCGACTGGCTGCTGCCGGCCCCTGACCGCTGGGGCGGAGTGCCCCATGCCATCTCCGAAAGTCAACACGAACGCCTGCCAACCTCAAAATCTACCATCGTCTTTCTAGGCGAGGACGAGTTGCGGCTTCAGAAGCAGACTATGATCAGCCGGCTGATGAATAACGTCCTGACGAATAGACCGGGCTAGCCTTTTCGTTCCTCCGCGGGAAAGGTGCCGGACAGCCAAGAGGAAAGCGCTGAAGGTAGTCCTGATTGCTGGGTGGATCCACCAGGAAGCGGCTAGCCTCACTGACGCGGGTCACCACCTTGCCTGGCCAATGATCGGATGCGTCGACATCGCGGATGGTCTCCTCCGCGGTCAACCGCTGCGCCTCGCTCGTGTGGAAGATCTCCGAGCGGTAGATGATCCCGACAATGCTTTCGCCAAGGTCTGGACGGTGAACGACGAAGAAATACTCGAGCAACTCCCGGTAGAACAGGCGATCCGGATCGAAGGTGACCTCGACGACCTCCGCATGGCCACCGTGGTGTTTCTCGGTGGGGTTGTCGCCTTCCCCGCCCATCCAGCCCACGCGCGTCGCGATGACCCCGTCGCGTTGGCGAAGCAACTGCTGCATGATCCAGGAGCAGCCTCCTGCGAGAATTGCGCGTTCGGTACTTCCTTTCATATTCTAACCTTTCTTTCGTAGTTATCCAAAAGATGAGAGACTGCGCGATACCGAGCTACCGAGGCTCGCGCAGCATTGGGAACATCGGCGGTGAATCGCCCGATCGAATTTCGCCCAGCACTCGGAAGCCATGGCGCTCGTAAAACCGCCGGTTAGTGGGACTGGTTGCTTCCAGATAGACCAACTGCTGATCGCGATCGCAGGCCGCGAGCTGGTGCCGCATCAGTCTAGTTCCGTGTCCCTGTCCTTGAAACGCTGGATCAACTCCGAATAGCGGGATGTACCAGTGCGGTTCAGCGGGGTGAAAACCGGCCATCTGCTCGAAAAGGGACAGTAATTCACTGAGCTTCTGCCCGGACATATTCCGCTCGAAGAGCTCGCCGATCGGCCCGTCATCGGGAAGAATCCCCGGAGGCAACCACTGCGCGACACCGAAGTAGTCACCGACGACATAGGCGGACCCATGATCGAAGGACTTTCCACCAAACAGGGTGACCAGTGGCCGAAAGATCGTCAGAAATTGAAGCGGGTCGGGCCAAGCCCAACGTGCAGCGGGATCGGCGCTGAAGGCCATTGCCATGGTCGCCTCAAATCTGGCTAGCTCCGCTCTTGAGACGGACCTAATCCGCAACCCTTGGTCCCGTTCCAGGGCGGTAGATGTGAACCTGTGGTTCATGACTCCCTCCAGCGCAAGCTGACATGGCATCAAGTGGTTTAGAGGCGCGTGGAAAGCTTCTCGGCTATAGTGTCTTTCCATGACTTGAGAATGACAGGAGACGGGGCGCAGGTCCTTGGCGGCTGGCTGAAGATTTCTGATCTTTCCTGAAGTTCCATTTGAGCAGGCTTTTGGGTTATCTTGAGATCGCAGGGGGACATGTTGAATGGACTTGCACTTCGGGCTGTATCGACTGAAGTTGGCGGGACGGCAGCTTATTGGTCCGGAAGGGACGGTTGAACTTTCGGCGCGCGCCTTCGACATTCTCGCCGTACTGCTCGACAAGCCTGACGAAGTAGTCGGCAAATCCACCCTTCTTGATGCCGTCTGGCCGGGCGTGATGGTCGAAGAAAACACGCTTCAAGTGCATATGTCCGCACTGCGAAAGGCACTCGAAGACGGAATGATCGCTACGGTGCAAGGCCGGGGCTACAAGTATGCGGGGCCAAGACCCCTGGCGGTTAACCACACTGACAACCAAGAGCTCAACGGCTCGGCCGAAAGTTGGCTGGCCTCTGAGCCCAAGCCCTCGATCGCCATCCTGCCCTTCGACAATATAAGCGGTGATCCGGAGCAGTCCTATTTCAGCGATGGGATAACCAAAGACATCATAGCCGAACTTGGCAGGTTCAAGGAATTCCTCGTCATCGCGCGGAACTCCTCTTTCCAGTTCCGTGGAGCGGAGCGCGACGTTACAGAGATGGCCAAGAAGCTCGGCGTCCAATATGTCGTCGAAGGCAGCGTGCGAAAGACCGGCAACCGGGTGCGCGTGTCAGTACAACTAATTGATGCCTCAATGTCGGCCCATATATGGGGCGAGCACTACGATCGGGACCTGACCGACATCTTCGCCATCCAGGACGATATCACCCAGATGATCGCAACGCGCCTGGCGCGGCAGACCAGGACTGCAATTTCTTTGCGGACAAGGGCCCGGTTGACCGACAACATGTCTGCCTACGAGTGTTACCTGCGGGCGCTGCAACTGTCGGCCAACTATGACTATGATGCGGTCTGCAAGGCCGAACCCTTTCTGCGCCAGGCAATCGAACTCGATCCGAAGTTCGCCGCGGCCCACGCCATGCTTGGATTTGTTGAAGTTCTCAAGTTCTTCTGGAACACGAACGAGGATGACCTGCATACAGGCTTGAAGATCGCCAGAACTGCACTGAAGCTCGACCCAAACGAGGCCTACGGTCACCTCGCGACCGGCTTCGCCCTCATGTACCTTCATCGCTTCAGACAGGCCGAAACCAGTCTGGATCATGCCGTTTCATTGAACCCGAATGACCCGTTCGTTCTTACTGTCCACGCACTTCTACTCAATTTCACGTCCAGGTCGGATGAGGCGCTTCGTAAATTGGATGATGCTCAGCGCCGCGATCCGTTTGCCGTAGAGTGGTACGGAGATTTTCGTGGAATCCAACTGACTACGGCCGGAAGGCATCGCGAGGCGATTGCCTGCTATGAGAAACTGGACAGCTTAACACCGTGGTCGCTTGCTTATCTCGCTGTCTGTTATGCTGAGTTGGGCAAGGCCCTGGCGGCCCGGGACATGCTGGCAAAGCTCAAGTCGCATTGGCCAAAGGAAACCATCGACGAAATTATCGATCATGAAATGGATTACTTCGAGGACCCATCGGTGTGCAACCGATTCCGCTCAATTCTAAGGCGCGTCGACAGTGAAAGATGAATTCATCCGTGGCTCTGTGCTCGGATAATCAAGAGATCTGGCGCCGGTCGATCCTGAGGTACCTCTTCTCTGATACGCTGGGGCTTTTCGCTGAACTGCGGACGCCGCCCGATCAGGCGTCGCAGCGAAAAGCAAGGGAGAGCCATGCCTTGATGAAATCGAAGGCGACACCCCCGCCCGGCAACACGGATTACGGAGCACGAAATGCCCGTTGCAGGCTATGCGCTTCAGGCTGTTGGCAGTGTCCCGTAGCGTGGTGTAGCGACAAGGCGGGAAAAAAACGTGAATTGGCGATTCACTGGCTCGTGCAAAGCGCCGTGTTCCAAAGTCGTTCAATCTATGCTAGTTATTTTACAGAAGGACATCACTGACGGGGCACGGGGCGTGAAAGACGAATCGCTTTCCAGGTCATTTGAGCATCCAGACGAACTCAGAGAGTTTCCACTAGGTCGCATGGAGATCATTCATGTTGCGGGTGTCACTCTCGGACGCGCCACGTATCAGCCGGGTTGGAAGTGGTCGGTTCACAACGCCTCTCGGGCAGGAACATCGCTCTGTCACCTTCCACATACCGGAGTCGCCGTCGCAGGTCATGGCGTGGTGCAATACGAGGATGGGCAACGCCTCGATCTCCGTCCAGGAACAGTTTTTCATGTCACCAGCACTCCGCACGACAGTTGGGTCGAGGGTGAAGTGCCATATGTGTCACTGCATGTATTGAGTAAATAAGTAAACCAGATACGTGGGGAAGAAGCCTTGGCAAAAGCGAAGATGATCGTGCTTTCAGTGGAAGATAGGCCCGGAACAGTAGCAGACGCAATTGCTGCTCTGGCCGAAGCAAAGGTCAACATTCTTTCAGTGTTCGGTTGGGCGCCACAGGGAGTGTTGCAGATCGTAGTAGACAATCCCCGCAAGGCAATTTCATCACTGAAGAAGCTGGGGATTTCGTGCACCGAAGGCAAAGCCGAAATAGTAGAGATGCCTAACAAACCCGGCACGTTGCACGCTTTCCTGACGAAGTTGGCGAAGAAGGGGGTAAACCTGCGCTCGCTTAGCGGGTTCGGCAGCAAGTCGGGGCGGAAATCCTATCTTGTATGGACACTGAGCTAGATGTTCAGTCCCGGCATTTGATGGTACGACTTTGACTATCGAATGGAAGGAGGGACTATGGGCCAGGTTCTTCACGGGAGCGCCACGACAACTGAGGCAGTCCGTCGAGCGATACAACATAGTCAAGAGAGCATAAGGGCGCTGGCAGAGCGCTACAGCGTCAATCCGAAGACGGTGTCAAAGTGGAAGCACCGTGAAACGGTGGCGGATCGCAAGACCGGGCCGAAAGAGGCACACTCGACTGTCCTCAGATCTGAAGAGGAAGCCTTGGTGGTTGCCTTCCGGCGCTATACGCTCTTGCCGCTGGATGACTGCCTCTACGGCCTGCAGCCGACAATCCCACACCTGTCCCGCTCTTCATTGCATCGCTGCTTTCAGCGTCACGGTATTGAAAGGCTGCCGGATGTTGAAGGCAACAAGACCCCGAAGAAGAAGTTCAAGGTCTATCCCATTGGCTATTTCCATATCGACATTGCCGAAGTGAGAACGGCGGAAGGCAAGCTGCATCTCTT
>JANMNH010000126.1:0-31884 GCA_031373745.1 Hyphomicrobium sp.
GCCGCTAACCGAGGCGAGGTGAGATGAGTATGCCAGAATGTGCGTGCGCGGGGAAAACGAACCGGGAGGTTTGGTTGATGGGGTTTTGGATTGGGTGATTTGAAAACGGCGTTAGGGATGAGGGTGGTGAGGCTGAGGGCGGCGGGCTCTTCCCCCTCGTGCCCAAGGCGCGCCTTCGGCACGGGTGAGGGGGGAAGAAGAAACGCCACAGGCTTAGACGGGCCAATGCAACAGTCAGCGCAGCCAACAATGGCCCGGCTAAGTCTGATGGCGTTTCAGATGGGGGTGAGCTGATCCGGATTGCACGGGTTGTCATCCCGGCTGGAGAAATTGCGCGTGCGCAATTTTGGAGCGCCGGGACCCATCGAACAAAGAAAATGGTGTCCAAGGTAAAAAATCTGGGTCCCGGCTCTTCAGTCCGCATCACGATGCGGACCTACGGCCGGGATGACAGCGGTGGGCATGTCGCGCGCGGCCAGAGTGACGGACGAAGGTTCGGAGTTTTGCGGGGGTGTGTTATTGGCCCACTTCCAGCCAAGCGATTAGAGCAATTCCTCGCGTTCGAGCACTCTACGAATTTCTTCGAAGATGGGAGCAAGATTTGACTTTGGGAATCTAATTTGGCCTAGGCCATGAATGTTCGAAAACTCTTCGCATCCATCCTCAATCAAGATTATTGCCCGATTGAACCCGAAGCGCCCTTGAAACAGCCCAGCCTCATGTACGACGTTTAGTCGTGCGTTAAGTTTGCCGTCCGCGCGCTCGTCTTCTGCTGTCATAATCAGAAAGGCAAACGAAGAATCATCCAAAAGTTCGGAAAGTCTAGCCTGTGTAGAGAAACCAGCTACAGGTACACTGTTGAACTCGTTCACGGGCAACCTAAGCCGATCTGAAATGAATTCCTTCAAATCGCGCCACACGCGCGCGCCCCCGTGACCTATAAAGATTTTATTGCCAGTTGCTGATTTCCTTGTTGCGCCAGCACTATGAATTCGTCGCGAGTGGTCGGCGCTTTCGCGACACACCTGGGAAATGGTCGAGAGGGCTTTTTCAAGTGAAAAAGCGGCAACTGGGATAGCTCCGGTACACTGGTGAGGTGCGGCCTTAATTCCCTGATGAATTGCCAGGCTATCACGACTTATGATCTGTTGTGGAAGTACTCCCCTCACCATTGTCGAGACATCGTGCGCCTTCAATTTCTCAATTTGCTCAAGCTTGCGCGCAAAGAAAGCATCGTTTTGCGCACTCTTGGCAATTGTCAGTGCGGAAATGGCTTGCTCTTTGAGATTATGGAATTCATCCCGAATGGGAGCCAATTTAGAGTTTATTGCTTCGATGTCTGGAGAGCCTGCGCGTCGCAGTATCTCGTTCACGACACCTTCGTGATCGAATTCCATCCATGCATCATTCGGTTGATGGACCGGCCATTGATCCTCAAGCCCCCATTCCGCGCTGAAGTGGACGTTGGGCGGCTTTGGTTGCAGTCCAACGCAATAAACTGTTGCATGGTAGCCGAGATTTGAGCCTGACCATGAGCGCTCTATTTCAGTTGAAGCGGTTCGGATGGATACAAGCGGCTCTTGTACTGATGGGTCCTTCACAATGAGCAGCGCAGCCTCAGCGGTCTGGGCGATCTCGAGAAAATCGATGATGTTAGCCATTCAATTACTCACAAACGCTATCGTTGATTCAATTCGGATATGAAGGGCCAAATAAATGTTTGGCCCTTCAATTTGTGCCACGATCACGAACACCCGCTCGTGCTGCCGCACGTATCGCATTTCAAACAAGTCCCGTTCCGCACCATCGTGAAGTTGTGGCACTCGGAGCAGGAGGTGCCTTCGTAGCCGCGCAGTTTCGCTTCCGACATGCGTTGTTTCGCGAGTTCGGCTTTGGTCATGATCGGCGGCGCGGCGCTCTTATAGAGTTCCGTCTGCTGCAACTTGGTCACCGCCGCTTCCATGCGCGTGCCGTCATTGACGAGGGCAACCACCTGCGTGTCGAGCGACAAAGCGGTCGCACCAATCGAGACAGGCGTATCGCCGTAGAGCCCGGTCACTTCCTGTTGCGCGGTGCGCATTGCGGCCAAGGAGGCACTCAAATTGGCATCCATGATCGCCGCTGCGCCAGAGGACGCCGCGCCACCCGTGCGGCTGGCTAAGCGCACGATCGGGTTGCCGCGCAGCAAACCCTTCGACACCATCTTCGAGACGCTTTCCGGCAACTCGAGAGCGAGTTGCGCGTCGGTCGCATCGTCGCCCGATCCCAATCCCGTCTCGCCGACGATTTCGCGCGGATCGACGTGCGCGAGGTCGTGACGGGCGAGATAAGAGACGGCGAGTTCGCGGAAGATGTAATCCAGGATCGAGGTCGCGTTCTTGATCGTCTCGTTGCCCTGCACGAGGCCTGCCGGTTCAAAGCGCGTGAAGGTGAAGGCTTCGACGTATTCTTCCAGCGGCACGCCGTATTGCAGGCCAAGGCTGATGGCAATGGCGAAGTTGTTCATCAAAGAGCGGAAGGCGGCGCCTTCCTTGTGCATGTCGATGAAGATTTCGCCCAAGCGGCCGTCGTCGTATTCGCCGGTTCTGAGATACACTTTGTGGCCGCCGACGGTTGCTTTTTGCGTGTAGCCCTTGCGGCGGCCCGGCATTTTATCGCGATCCTGCTGCTTGATGTACTCGACGCGCTCGATGATCTTTTCCACGATGCGCTCTGTGACGACGGCCGTGCGGACCGCCATCGGCTGGCTCATCAGATCGGCGACAGAATCGTCCGCGTCGTCGTCGCCGAGAACCTGAGAGTTCAGCGGCTGCGACAGTATCGAGCCGTCGCGATAAAGCGCGTTGGCCTTGAGCGCGAGTTTCCACGACAGCATGTAGGACTGCTTGCAATCCTCGACCGTCGCGTCGTTTGGCATGTTGATCGTCTTCGAGATGGCGCCCGAAATGAAGGGCTGCGACGCCGCCATCATGTAGATGTGGCTTGCGACCGAGAGGAAGCGCTTACCCTTGCGGCCGCACGGATTGGCGCAGTCGAACACGGGCAGGTGTTCCGCCTTCAAGTGCGGCGCGCCTTCGAGCGTCATCGCTCCGCACACGTGCTCGTTCGCGGCTTCGACATCCTTTTTCGAGAAGCCGAGATGGGCGAAGAGATCGAACGCAGGGTCGGAGAGCTTGTCGGCTGGCACTTTGAGCGTGTCGATCAGGAAGGCGTCGCTGAGAGTCCAGCGGTTGAACACGAACTTGATGTCGAAGGCGGCAGCTAAGCCGCTCTCGATTTTTGCCAGCGCTTCGTCGCTGAAGCCGCGCGCTTTGAGGCTCGTGTGGTTGATGGCGGGCGATTGACGCAATGAGGCGTGGCCGACCGCGTAAGCTTCGATCTCGGCGATCTGATGCCCGGGGTAGCCGAGCGTGCGCAGTGCTTCCGGCACGGACTGGTTGATGATCTTGAAATAACCGCCGCCCGCGAGCTTCTTGAATTTGACGAGGGCAAAGTCGGGCTCAATCCCGGTCGTGTCGCAGTCCATGACGAGGCCGATGGTGCCGGTCGGCGCGACGACGGTCGCCTGCGCGTTGCGGTAGCCGTACTCCTCGCCAAGCGCGAGCGCGCGGTCCCAGGCCGACTTTGCAGCGTCGATGAGACGCGCGTCGGTGCACGAGGCGTGATCGAGCGGAACGGGCGCGACCGAGAGTTTTTCATAGCCGTCGGAGAAGCCGTATGCCGCGCGGCGGTGGTTGCGCATGACGCGCAGCATTTCTGGCGCGTTCGGTGCGTAGCCCGGGAAGGGACCGAGTTCGCCCGCCATTTCGCCGCTTGTCGCGTAGCTGACGCCCGTCAGAATCGCCGAGATGGCGCCGCAAATGGCGCGGCCTTCGTCCGAGTCATAGGGAATGCCGGCCGACATCAGAAGGCCGCCGATATTGGCGAAGCCGAGGCCGAGCGTGCGGTAGCGGTAGGAAAGCTCCGCGATCTGGCGCGAGGGGAACTGCGCCATGAGTACCGAGATTTCCAGCACAATGGTCCACAGGCGGCAGGCGTGTTCGTAGGAGTCCGTGTCGAACGATTTGTCCTCGCGCCGGAAACGCAGCAGGTTGAGCGATGCCAGATTGCACGCGGTGTCGTCGAGGAACATGTATTCCGAGCACGGGTTCGAAGCGCGGATCGGTCCCGACTTCGGGCACGTGTGCCAGTCGTTGATGGTGGTGTGAAACTGAATGCCGGGATCGGCGGAGGCCCAGGCGGCAAAGCCGATTTGTTCCCACAGATCGCGCGCCTTCATGGTCTTGATGACTTTGGAGCCGAGACGGGCTGTCAGGTTCCAGTCTTTGTCGTCCGCGACCGCGTTGAGGAAGTCGTCGGTGACGCGCACGGAGTTGTTGGAGTTCTGGCCGGCCACCGTCAGGTAGGCTTCGCTGTCCCAATCGGTGTCGTAGGTGTCGAACGACATTTCCGTGTAGCCCTGCTTGGCGAACTGGACGACGCGCAGGATGTAGTTCGTTGGCACGCCGTCGCGCTTGGCTTCGCGAATGGCGAGTTTGAGCTTGGGGTTCTTGGTGGCGTCGAAGCAGCGTTCGTCGCGGCTCGCCTCCGGCAAGACGGCATCGGCCTCGCAATTGACGCACGCCGACATGACGGCCTTCAAGCGCTTCTGGCAGATCTTGGAGCCCGTAACGAGGGCGGCAACCTTCTGCTCCTCGCGCACTTTCCAGGTGATGTACTCTTCGATATCGGGATGATCGACGTCGACGACGACCATTTTGGCGGCGCGTCGTGTTGTTCCCCCGGACTTTATGGCGCCGGCCGCGCGGTCACCGATTTTGAGGAAGCTCATCAGGCCCGACGAGCGTCCGCCGCCCGAGAGCTTTTCGTTGGCGCCGCGCAGCGACGAGAAGTTCGAGCCCGTTCCCGAGCCGTACTTAAAGAGGCGCGCTTCGCGGACCCAAAGGTCCATGATGCCGCCTTCGCCGACCAGATCGTCGGCAACCGATTGGATGAAGCAGGCGTGGGGCTGAGGGTGCTCATAAGCGGACGAGGATTGCGTGAGTTCGCCGGTTTTGTAGTCGACATACATATGACCCTGGCCCGGGCCGTCGATACCGTAAGCCCAATGGAGCCCGGTGTTGAACCACTGCGGAGAATTGGGCGCCGCCATTTGCATGGCGAGCATGTAGCGGTGCTCGTCGAAGAAGGCGCGGGCGTCTTCTTCCGTCGAGAAGTAGCCGCCCTTCCAGCCCCAGTAGGTCCAGGTGCCGGCAAGACGATCAAATACCTGGCGGGCGTCGGATTCGCCCCCGTAACGTTCTTTTTCAGTCAAATCGGCAAGCGCTGCTTCGTCGGGGACGGAGCGCCACAGCCATGAGGGTACTTGGGTTTCTTCGGCCTTCTTTAAGCGGCGCGCGACACCGGCCTTGCGGAAATACTTCTGCGCTAAGATATCGGCGGCGACCTGGCTGAAGTGCTCGGGCACATCGAAGCCATCGAGGCGGAAGACGACGGAGCCGTCGGGGTTCTTGATTTCGGATACCGCCCTGCGGAAGGGCATAGTTGCGTAAGGCGATTGGCCAGCCGTCGTAAAGCGCCGCGAGATCTTCATTTGTGTAGTGCCCCGTGATGTGTCGGGGGTCTAAGTACTAAATACGTTTCTAAGACCCGTATGATTGTTTTTTTTGGTTCGAACCGCGCCCCGGCCCCCCGGTACACAGCCTTAGTCTTGTTAGGCGACGCTACAGTCCACACACCTCTCGCCCGCCTCCAAAGTGTTGCCACCTTGTTCAGCGGGCACTCCCCCCCGCAAATTGAATACGAATGGCCAAAAGGCCTCAAAAGACACGACCCGCACGCAACAGCCACAACATGCCGGACCGGTTTAGAAATCTTGTGCTTCGGTTCGCCGGCCGCTTGTGCCAGACGCAGATTTCGCCGCTTCAAATTCTTGCCGCCGTGCAGAGAAGCTAGGCCGATTCGAGCGGTCCGTCACTGGCGGGAACAGCTTATATTGTGGTGGCAGCGACAACCAACACAAGATGTAGTGGTGTTGGCAACCTGTGGGGTGAACGGCGGTAAGATGAGTATTTTCGGGCGTTAGCGGCGGGGGCGGCTATTCGAGTGCCTGTTGAAAGACTGCAAATTCGTGCCGCCAGCTTGTCCGGTGTGTGCATCATAATGCGATTCCGGTGCGCCGGTGTGGCACTCTTGCCGCTTTCGGTGGCCGTATGGACAGCCAAGGCGGAATAGCGGTAACTGGACGCGAATTCCGGTTGGATCGAAGGCACTCACCGTAGGCGCGGACAGATGAGCATTTTCAGCGAAGTTTTCTCTTGGTGGGGCGGCAATACCTGGGGCACGCGGCTCTTCACCTGGCGCAAGGGCCAGCAGGTGGGAGAAGACGATTTCGGCAACCGCTATTTTCTGCAGCGCAAGGGCAATGGCCCGCTCGGCGTTCCAGCGCGCTGGGTGATCTACAAATCGCAGTCAGAGCCCTCACAGGTGCCACCCGAGTGGCATGGGTGGTTACACCACACTGTCGATGAGCTTCCATCGGCAGAGGCGTATCAGGCCAAGCCTTGGCAGAAGCCGCATCAAATGAATTTGACGGGAACGGCCGGCGCATATCGCCCCGCTGGATCCATTCTTGGGAACGCGCCGCGTGCGAAGTCGTCGGGCGACTATAAAGCGTGGAAACCCGAATAAATGCGCCAAGGGCCTTGCTTCAGCCACCATTGAATTGGAGTTGAGGAGCTTCACAGTCGTTACCTTCGGAATTTGGAGTTAAGCGAGCCGGTGCTAAACCAATTCGCGAAAAATACATTCTCTGCGCTTGAAGATAATGGCCTCGTACGGCGGCTGTTGTTGATGCTCGCTGCGCCGCTCGTGCTTTGGGCAGCGCCGGTCCATGCCGAGCGCATGGAAAACCAAGTCGCGGTGTTTTCCGCGCTCGATAAAGTCACGGCACGAATCTCGAAATTCGAAGTCGAACTGGGCAAGACGGCGGTCTTTGGCTCGCTCAAGGTTACGCCGCGCGCCTGTTACTCGCGCCCCGAAACGGAGTTGCCGAAAACCACGACGTTCGTCGAGGTCGATGAAGTGCAGCTCGATGGCCAGCAGAAGCGCATTTTTACCGGCTGGATGTTTGCCGAAAGCCCGGGCCTCTTTGGCGTCGAACATCCAACGGTCGATGTTTGGCTGACGGAATGTCAAAAGCCGAAAAACGCCGTTGCGCAAAAAGCGCCGCCTGTGCCTGCAAAAGCCGAGGGCAGCGGTGATCCCGCCGCGACCGAGCCTGCGCCGCCCGACGAACCTGCGGCTGCCCCGCGCCGCCGCCCTGTGAGGCGATGAACGTCGGGCGCCGGTTCCAGATCGCGACGTAACTTATGCGCAATCACCCGTCTTGGTTTGGAAAGCGCGCGCAGTAGTCCGGCCTTGGGCTGTTGAGTTCGGTATCCCGCAGCAGGCATTCGGGTGGCGCGGCGGCCCCTTCTGGCGGCGCTGGGTGCCCGTCGGTTCTAAACTGGAACAAGAAGTAGGGCGGCAGGCAGGCGCCGGACTTTGTCTCAAGTGTGTTCTTGGTCGAAACGCAGACGTAATCGTCGCGGCAAGGTTTTAGAACGCTACAGGTTCTAAGCGAAGAATCGTGGGTGAACTTGCTCGACGATAGGCACGACTTGAAACTCGTCTTCTGGTCTCCGAGCAAGACGACACACTCTCCGAACGCATTGTCGCGATAGGGCTTGCCGGGGAATTTCGTAGCGCCGCCTTCGGTGCCGCAGGTCGTATCTGGGTCGAGGCCGTTGGGGCAGCCGCGCTGGCGCTTCATGCCGCCGAAGAAGCCGCCCACCTGATAGCCATGAGTGCCGGTATCGGTCCGCGTTGAGTTTTTTTCCCCTGGAATGGGATCGAGGCATTGACCAGGCGGCGCGTCGCGGCCGTTCATGATGTCGGTTTTGGCGCAATAGGCATCGCGATAGGTGTAGGCACGCTCGTCCGTACTGCGCGTAAGCGGCATATCTTCGTAGGTCATTTCGCCAAACACAAAAGGATCGCCGAATTTCAGTTTGTCTTTTTTTGCCGTATTGACGCAGACGCCGTGATGCGGCTCGTGGCGCGCCTCGTGAATGGGCCGACACGTCAGCGTGCCGCCGCATGTCCATGACGTGAAGCTCGGATCGGCACCGCTCTCGCCCGGTTTGAGCATGTAACAGTTCGAGCCCCAGCCGTTGAGCACGCCAGCAAATTCTTTCGGGAAGTAATTTGCGTTGCCGCGCATGGTTTCGGCCGGGCGCATGGAAAAGCCGCGGCCGAAATCCGGCGCCTTGCCGCCAGCAAACGCTTTGACGACTTCGCGCCGCCGCGGCAGATCGGCGTAGAAGTGGGGAGAACCGGCAACGAAAATGGCATTCTGCGGCAGATCGCGGATCGCGGATTTTCTGTCGGCGCCCATGAAGTGAAAGCCGCCGATGGCGCGGGATTGATGACAGCCGGTGCAGGTGATGTCGGTCAAGCGCTGCTGCAAGGCCATGCCGCTCTCGATGTTGCGCAACTTTCCTTCGGGATCGAGCCGGGCGGCGGCTTCTTTTAGCTCGTTGAATTTGCGCTCCGCTTCCGCGTCCGAGATAAGGCCGAGGAACGGACGGTTGGTGGCGCGCGCCGTACCGCCGGGCGCGGACGTGATGGCCCGGTAGGCGAGGTACTCTTCGGGAATAGCGATTGTGCCTTCCGCGAGTTCGTGCAGCCGTTCCGGCGTGAACAGCCACCGCTTGAACGCTTGTAGTTTACCTGGATTGCGCAGCAATTCGTTACGGTCGATCTGATTTTCTAGCCGCTTGAGATTGAAAGTGCGTGTTCCCGGATTCCAGTTGAAAATGTTGAGCAAATACTCGGCGTTGCCACCAAAGCCTTTGGATACGGTGGTCGGCAGCCGCATCACTTGGATGTTGGTCTCCATGCGGTCGATCTGGGACGGTTCAACAAGAGCCAGTGCGCCGGCCGGTTTCAGGAGGCTGATGGCGAGGTCTTTGCCCGAAAGACCGGACGCGCCCGCTGCCATCCAGCGCTTGGCGAGATCTTGGCATTGCTGCGCATCGTCAGTTGCATTGCCGTCGGGATTTTTGGCGCGGAGCACGAGATTGATGGAGACGGGAAGGCGGGAATCTGTTTCGACGCTGCCTTTTCTGAAAATATTTCCGCGCTCGTCCATGGCGACGCCGGCCGCCGTGACTTTGTAGGCGAGACGATAGAGGAAGCGGACTTCGCCGCACGTGCCGGGCGAGCGGAAGGCACGGTCCATGCGGTTGATGACGCCGACCAGATTGAAGCGCGCGGCCTTGCTATCGAGATAATTGCGTTCGAATTTGCGGTGCAGCGGATTGGTGCCCGTGCCGATCTCTTGTTCCTTGATGCCTTTCAGAATGGGCGAGCGCGCCAGGTAGCTGCGCTGATAATCGAGGAACTCGCGGCGCACCACGCCGCGCAAAGCCGCAACCGGGGCAATGGCGGCAAGTTCTGCGTTGTTCAAGACTTTGGTTTCGGCGCCCCGCTTCCAATCCTTGGCCAGCAGTGCGTTGAGCGAAAGCCCGTGTGTTTCAAGATAGTCCATCGCGGCGCCGTCGGTGATGGCGACGCCGTCCGTGATGTCTCGTGCCTGTGCCGGTTGAGCGGCGGCGGCAACGCAAACCGCCAAGGCCGCGAAAGTCTGCCTCAAAATCATACGCAGTTCCCCACTCGAAAAGTCTTCAGATAATAAGCATACGCGGACAAAAGGCCGCGCGGCGATGCTACGCCAACGGAGTTGCTCGCTTCAAGTGGGTGTGCGCGAATAGTTTGCCCTCGTGCTTTGTTCTGGCGGCTTGAGTAGGTGCCCGGTCCCGCTTGCTGCAGACGACGCAATGTGATGTGTTTAAAGCGTCATGGATGACCGGACATTCAATCTCGACCTTTTGCTTCGGCGCAGTGTGCCTGTTCGCCAGATCGACGCTGGCGAAAAGATATTTCTCGAGCACGAGACCGGCACTGAAATGTACATGGTGGTTTCTGGCCGGATCGATGTGCTGACCTTTGGCCGGGTGCTTGAGCACGTTGGTCCCGGCGGGATTTTCGGCGAGATGGCGCTGATTGACGAAGGACCGCGGAGTGCGGCGGCACTGGCGGCAGAGCCAAGCGAAGTCGTTGTGATCGACAGGAACTTGTTTGCGGCGCTGGTGCGCGAGGAGCCGGGATTTGCGCTCGCCGTCATGCGCACGCTGGCCGCGCGCTTGCGGCGTCGTTAGGTGCGCACCGAGTTCTGTTGCGCCAAGCGCTATTGCGATGCCTTGTAAATGAAGAAGAAGGCCAGGATCGCGAGAACGACGCCGAGCACACGGTGTACCGCAAGATAAACGCGGAGCCATCGGCTATTTGGGCGTTCTTCGGCACGCAGGCGGTCGATCCGGTAGGGTTTGAGCGGATTGAGTGTGTCGAGGGAATACGTCAGCCCGAGCGGCGGGCCGGGATTGAGGATGTGCGGGTTGCGGCGGTCCAAGCGCAGTGCGGCAGCGAAAAGGAACACCAGCAATATGGCCCAGAAAATCAGGTTATGGGGCTCGTGACCGTAGGACACGGAATATTTGAGGCCTGCAAGCCCCGCAAGACAAACGCCGTCGAGCGCGAACTTGCGCGCTTCGTCGACTGTCAGTGTTTTCAATCGGTCGCCGACGCCGGTCCAGGGCAATTCATTCCACTTGCGCATCATTTGAGACGAGGCGCAGGCATTCCGGTTTTTGTGTTCGCTCAGGGCGATTTTGAGATGCGTGGTGTTGACGCCCATGTCTTCGATGCGCCCGACAATGTTTGCAAACGGCTGTGCGCCGGCCGCTTGATCCGACTTGAAGAAGCCGATGATGCGGTCTTGGGTATCGCGGTCGTCGGCGGCGTGCGATGTGTTTGGACCCGGCGTCACGTCGCACTTTTCTTTGACGAGGTATTCCTCGCTGCGCCCGTCGGTTTTCCTTGTTTCGCCCGCCGCTGCGTCGCCGCCCTTGAGCAGCGTGATGGCGCCGACGTTGATGTTATCGGTGTAATGCACGAGAGGCTGGCTTTGCAGATTGATAAGCAGGTAATTGGTCTTGAAGTTGACCATGTACCAAAGCGTTTGGCTTTGGGAAGGCTTCCAGCTCAATATGGTTGAGTTGGCGTCTGTCCCATCGAGCGAAATCTTGCCGATGTGCTTCGTCGATTTGCTGCCGTCAGCCATCGCGATCTCGCCGGTGACATCGACGAGGCACAGAGCGCCCTTGATTTTCATGTCGCGAAGGAGGGCATTTGTCTTGTCGGCGAGAGACGCGTTCTTTTCGGCCGCCTCGCAGCTGTTTGGCTGCACGCCATCGGCCTTGCTCGGGCGCTCGGCGACGGTTTCCTTGATAGCGGCGTCGAATTCCTTTTCGTTGAGCGACGATTTGAGTTCATTGAGTACGTGATTGGAGGCGGCCGAGGGGTCCCAGTCGCAACGCACGGACGCTCCCGAGGCATGTCGGCCGAAAGTCACGTCTTGCATGCGCACGTCGCCCTCGATCGAGGAGCCTGTGAGATCGACGCCGAGACGGATGTCGGCAAGGCGCATTTCGAGCGAACTCCCCATGCGCGTGTTCCAGCCGGACAGCGCCGTGAGACGGGCCTTCTGCAGGATGACCTTGCCTTGCACGAAGGCGCGGTGAATGCGCAGTTCATCGTTAAAGACGGAACCTGTGGCCTCGAAGCTCGCGCCGATGCGGGCGTCGTTGAGATCGACGGAATCGAAAACGCCCTTCTCCATGAACAGCGAGCCTTCGATGCGCGATCTCATCAGGAAGATCGAGCCGCGCACATTGGAATAGTCGAGAGATAGGTTTTTTTCGGTTTTGAAGTTCGTGAGCCGGAGGCCGCGCTTCATGATGGAGGCGTCGAGCACGATGTTGAAGGGTGTCGTCAGGTTTTCGAGGTTGATCGGGTCTTTGAAGTAGGCGCCGAATATCCGGATGCCTGAGGGCGGGATGCGGCTCGCGTAAGCCGGATTGGTCAGGATGGTGAGGAGGAACTTGTCGCTGATCGCGTTCGCCGATTCAAACCGGCCAGGGTCCTTGAAAGCCGCGAGGCGAAGCCTTGTTCGCAGTTCGGAGGCTTCCTTGGAGCGTGCCTTGCGGCAGCCATCGGTGGTTGAAGCATCTGGGCGCTTGGCGAAGAGGTTGGCTTCTTCGCCCTTGACGATGCACGACCACACCCATTTTTCGCAGTCCGACCAGGAGGCGCGTTCGTCTGAGCCGATTTCGCCGTCGTTGAGCGGCGCGGCGCAGGTTTCGGGTTCCGGAAAAAGCGGCTTGGCGTCTTGTGCCTGTGCGCTCGCGCTTAAAACGAGAGCTAAGACCAGCGAGGACAACACGCGAAACATCTTTCGCCCCCAACGCAGATATAAGTCCTAATCAACAGGGGCATTATATCCGAGATTGGCGAGGGCGGAAGGCGGGGGCCGAGGCGAGCACAAGGCCCTAAAGTTTCTAAAGTTTTGTCAATACTTGGATTGTGGGCTATAGAAGCATTGGAGCAAGGAACGCCATGCGCATTGACCTCAAGCCGCAGATTGAAGCCTTACTTGAAGCGCAGGTCGCCGCCGGCCACTTCGAGTCGATTGAAGAGGCTATTGGCGCGGCGGTGCTCGGTATGTCTATAGACGAAAGTAAGATTGGATCGCTCGGCTGGGCGCGGCCCTTTCTTGACGAGGCTGAAAAGGCAATTGAAGCGGGCGCGACGTTTGGCGAAGAAGATGCTTATGCTGAACTCGAAAAGCGCTTCGGAAAGCTTTGAGCCAGCATGTTCGTGATCCGCTACTCGGCACCAGCCAAAGCGGACCTCAAAGAAATTGCCGACTATCTAGTACAAGAAGCGGATAATCGTGTCGCCGCCGCCGTCGTCAAACGCATTCGCACGCATGTCAGAACACTCGCGCGAGACGCGCCGCCTTACCGCGAGCGCCAAGAACTCGGCAGAGGCCGAAGGGCAATTTTGATTGGGCCCTATATTGCGTTCTACAGAATCCAAGAGAATACGGTGTTCGTGCTGCGTATTCTTCATAGCGCCCGGGACATCAAGCCCAAGTTGTTTGAGGGTTGAGTTTAGTGTTCTAGATATCTTCGCCTCGTGCGCGCCGTCGTGCCTCTATGATGCGCTGCAAAGCTTGATCTTCAGTTTCAATAAAATCGCAGATCTTCTTGTAGAAGTCGTAGTCCCAAGCGATGGGTACAAGCCTAGGGATAGCTATCCATGCAGGTAGTCCGTCAGCCGTCTCCCATTCGGATACATTCGAGCTGATGTCCGTGGTGGCGGCTGAGTACGCCAACAGCATGGCCTGCAGTCAACTCTCACCATACTCGTGGCGAGAGCGCACCTGATCATTGAGAGAAATTGTGAATTCGCATTTCCAGCATGCAGCACCCGCGTTATCGGCGGGGACGAGTTTAGGCGGCAACACCGCGACACTAATTGTTTCGCCAGAATTCTTATTCACGAATCTCGTCGAAAAAAGCTCTGTTGGCGTAGCTTGTTTCATGTTCGTTGGTTCAAAGCGTTGTATTTAGCATTTTCGCCGCGCGGGGCGCGAAGTAGGTGAGGATGCCGGCCGCGCCTGCGCGCTTAAACGCAAGAAGGCTTTCCATCATGGCCTTGTCGCAATCGAAAGCGCCGGCTTCGGCCGCGCGCACGATCATCGCGTACTCGCCCGAGACTTGATAGGCGAAGGTTGGAATATCGAAGGTTTCCGACACGCGGCGCACGATGTCGAGGTAGGGCATGCCGGGCTTCACCATCACCATGTCGGCGCCTTCGGCAATATCGAGGGCGACCTCGCGCAGCGCTTCATCCGAGTTCGCCGGGTCCATCTGATAAGTGCGTTTGTCGCCTTTCAAGAGCCCGGTCGAGCCGACGGCATCGCGGAACGGCCCGTAGAAGGCGCTGGCGTATTTTGCCGCGTAGCTCATGATCTGCGTGTTAGTGCGGCCCGCGCCTTCAAGGGCTGAGCGAATGGCGCCGATGCGGCCGTCCATCATGTCGGAGGGGGCTAAGATATCGGCGCCGGCTTCCGCCTGGACGAGAGATTGCTTGATCAGGGCGGCGATGGTTTCGTCGTTTGCAATTTCGTCGCCGATCAACAACCCGTCGTGGCCGTGGCTGGTGTAGGGGTCGAGCGCCACGTCGAGAATGATGCCGATGTCGATGCCGGCTTTCTTGATGGCGCGCGTGGCGCGGCAGACGAGATTTTCAGGATTGAAGGCTTCGGCCGCGTCGTCGCTTCGCAGCGACGGATCGGTAAAGGGAAAAATCGCGAGTGCCGGAATGCCGAGCTTCACCGCTTCCCTCGCGGCCTCGACGGCCTGATCGACGGAAAGTCGCTCGACACCGGGAAGCGAGGATACCGCTTCGCGCTTTGCGCTGCCGTCCATGACAAAAATGGGCCAGATGAGATCGGCAGCCGAGAGCGCGTTCTCGGCAACCAGCCGGCGAGACCAGTCGCTTTTGCGGTTGCGGCGCAGGCGCACGGCGGGGTAGCTGCCCATTGCTGTTGCAGGCACAGACTTTTCAGAAGATTGCGAAGGGGGCATCGATTTGCGGTTGGACATGGAGGCTCGGATCCGGTGTGGCGCGCTAAGACGGGCTGCACCTGCACATGACCGGATGCGGGCCTTTTTGACAAGCCCACGGGCCAAATGCAGTTAGCGGAACGGATAAGGACCGCTCAATCGCAGATTTTGACCGATTTGCGCTGGGCCATATCGACGTGGAAGTGATTGCGATGGGCGGAATTGGCTTCCGGCCCGAGCGTTGTGCCAAACACGCGGCAGGCGGAGGCATGCACCTCATGCATGAACGCTTCGCGTCGTGCGGCCTCCGATAGGCCTGCGGTATTGGCTGCAGGCGCTGCGGTTTGACCAGGAGCGGTTTTTTGATTTGAAAGTTTCTGCCCGGTCTTTGGGCCGCCGAGTTTGTTTGGAGTGATCGAGAACGTGGCGTCGTCGCCCGGATCGGGCAAGTGCTCGTCGCGGGCGCCGGGAAGCGTGACAGTGACCTTGGATGTGCCGCCGACGATGGTGTTCTTAGCGAGCCCGGAACCGGGTGTCCCAGTTGCCGAGGCTTCGGAGGCGGGCGGCTCGCCCGGCGGGGATTTGGCGGCGCCTTTGGTTTTCGCCGCCATTTGATTGGCTTGGGCGGCTTTTTCTGCGGCGGTACGTTCAGCCGCAAGTTGTTCCGCCTTGGCTTTTTCAGCCGCGATGCGGGCCAGGATTTCGCGCTGCGGCGTACCCCAATGCTCAAGGACGTAAGCGGTCTTGCCGGCAGCGGTCACGAAGCCGCGAATGTCGAGCGCGTTGGCGACGCCGTGTTCACTCAGTTTGCCGCCCTTGCGGCCGTAGGCGTTGCGGCACGAGTATGAACTCATGGTTTCAATCTTGATAACCTCGGCGCCAAGCCGCTTTTTGGCGAGCGGCTGCACGTCGGTCTTCATCCAGTTATAAAGCGCTTCCGCCAATTCGCAGGTGATGATGGCGGGCGGAGACAGCGCGACTTCCGGGTTCCGGCCGACGCTGATGAGCTGTATGGGGGCGGGCGTGCCGCATGCGCCTTCCTTGATCGGGGGTTCCGCAATGGCGACCGCTTGAATGCGTTTTAGAATGGCGGTGCAGTGCGCTTTGGCAGTCGCAATCTCGACAGCAGGCCATATCTCGGGCGCCTTCGCGGCAGCCTCGGCTTCAGCCTTGGCATCGGGGACCGTCACGGGAAAAGATGTTTGCGGCGGGGTTACTGCCGGGACTTGCACTTGCGCCGCCGGAACTTGTGGAGCCGGGGCCACTCTCGCGGCGGGCGCCGTGATTTGCTTCGGCTCAGACAATGCGGGAACTGCGACGGCCAAGGCCGATACAAGTGAAACTGCGACGGCGCAACGTGCGATGCCCATGAGCTGAAAGTACCCCAGAGACTTCCCTGTGGACAAGCCCCCGCCTGTTCCACTCGTACACTTGACATACCCAGCAACGACGAGCTGCGAATCAACCGCTCGACTTTGATGTCGAATACGATGCCTGTATAGATATAAAATGTGGCAACGCAAGGATTTGGGGGGTCTACCCACAATACCCGGCCGGATAACACTTGAGACTAAAAAAGGGAATGACAGGACCCGTGCTCGATACCCCGCCGGAAAGGCAAGCCACCGCTCCCAAAATACTGGTCGAACGCAAGGGCGCGCGCGCCGGTTTCGTTTTGAACCGGCCACGGGTTTTGAACGCGTTCGACGACGATATGCGCAAGATTTTGACCGAAGAGATCGCCCGCATCGCGCGCAATCCCGATATCTACGTCGTGGTTCTTTCGTCTGCGGGTGGACGAGCCTTTTGTGCAGGCGGCGACGTGCGCGCGCTTGTGGCCGAAGCCAAGCGCGACATGGCCGCGACGCGGCAGTATTTTGCCAATGAGTACCAATTGGATTGGCAGCTCGATTGCTTCTCCAAGCCGGCTGTTTCATTGATCGACGGCATATGCATGGGATCGGGCGCGGGATTGACGTCGTACAATACGCACCGCGTGGCGGGAGAAAATTACAAATGGGCGATGCCGGAAACGGCGATCGGGCTATTTCCCGATGTCGGCGTTTCGCATGTGCTGGCGCGAATGCCGTGGCCTATAGGGCTATATCTCGGTCTTACGGGTCGCAGCATCGATAGGGCGGATGCGCATTGGCTTGGGCTGGCGACGCACTGCATTTCGCGAACGCATTTCGATAAGATTGCGGACTCGCTCGCGGAGGCCGAGCCTATCGATCCGCTGCTCGACAATTTGCATGAAGTGCAAAGTGGGGGGCCGCTGCAAAGCGAAGCGGCGATGATTGAAGATTTCTTTTCCCATGCTTCGCTCGAGGCGATCGAGGACGCGCTGCGATGTGCCAAAGGCGCGGCAAAAACCTGGGCAGATGCGACTTTGGCGGATTTAACAAAGCGCTCGCCGGTTTCGCTGAAAATTACGGACCGGCATATCCGCGAGGCCCGCACTCTCGATTTGCGGCAAACTCTTATTCAGGATTACCGCCTGGCGTGGCGTTGTTTGGAGGCGCCGGATTTCGCGGAGGGCGTGCGCGCCGCGCTCATCGACAAGGATAACCGGCCGGTATGGTCGCCGCCGTCGCTTGATCGAGTGACGCCCGAGCTCGTGCAATCTTACTTCGCGCCGCTCGGGGAGCACGAACTTTCGCTTCTACCGCGCGAAGACATGCAGGCCGCGCGCTTTTAACGGCCGGCGCACTCAATTGCATAAAACTTTATGCAATCTCTTTGCTGTTTATTGCCCAGACCAGCAAAATGGGGTCAATCGAGTTTAATAGTCCGTATTTTTGACCCCCCGTTACTATTCTTTTACTATATCTATTTAGTCGCTCTTTATTCATCTGCGGTATCTGTTGGGCAACCCGGAATAATCGGGACAAGACGTCAAAACAGGTAAGAGGCAGGGTCATGAGTATTGCATTGGACTTGGCGCGCCAGAAAGCGCCGGCACAGGACGAAACGTTCCGCACCGAATATCTTCAGGCTCTGCGCCTGATCGAGCGGCTGCATCGTCTCCTTCTCGACGTGATCAAGGACGAGTTCGACCGTCAGGGCGAAGCCGAGCTGAACAGCGTGCAAGCGCTGCTCCTCTACAACATCGGCGACAGCGAATTGACGGCGGGCGAATTGAAGTCGCGCGGTTATTACTTGGGGTCGAACGTTTCCTATAACCTCAAGAAGCTCGTCGATATGGGCTACATCCACTACAAGCGTTCGGACACCGATCGCCGCTCGGTACGCGTCAGCCTGACCGATAAGGGCATGGCAGCCTGCGATATCGTGCACAAACTCTATCACCGTCAGCTGGGCTCGGTTCAGGCTGTTGGCGAAATCTCGGGCGACGACTTCAAAGGCTTGAATAAGGCACTTGTTCGTCTGGAGCGTTTCTGGTCCGACCAGATCCGGTACAGACTGTAAGGCTGGAAAACAGTACGGGCTCCACTCAGTACTGGTTCCAAACACGGCTGCCGGCAGGCAGTTTCGATGGGGGTCGACGCGTGAGGCCATCCGGAAAACCGGATGGCCTCACGCGTTTTTGCAGTTTTCACCGGGATTTGACGTTCAACTGTGGCCCGCTGAACGCGGTGCAGCAAGTTTAAGGCCGAGCCGCCATCAAGGGGGCTCGCCGCAGAGACGCCCGGCCCCTATACATGGTCCCGTTACTCTAGGTGGGCTGGGGAGGCACACTTCAAGGACTTTTGAAGCGACGGCAACCTTTGGTTAAGGGTTTTCGAGGAGCCCTAGAGCCTGTGAGATTCTTTTGTTTTGCGTGCGGCCATGACGAGAAGCGACCTAGGATGCCAGGGATGCCAGGAACGATCGCGCGCGCAACGATATTGAATATCTCGGCATTGCGGGTCCGAGCCTTTGGACACTTAGCCGCTCTGGTGTTGGGCGCCGTTTTTGCCGCGCCGGCACTACTTGTGCCTAGCGGCGCTTCAGCACAGGACAGCACCGCCTTTTTCCAATTCGGACAGCCGGGGCAGTTGCCAGGTTCCAGTTCCACCTACGACCGCGAGTTCATTCGCGAGTGGGAGGCGAACCCGCCCAAAGGCTTTGCCACGCTTTCCAAAGCCAACATCGACCCGACCAAGGCGGCGATCAAAGTCTATTCGGACATCGTTGCTCAGGGCGGCTGGGCACCGGTTCCAGAGACCCAGTTGCAGGCCGGCATCAAGGATCCGGCGGTTGCTTTGCTGCGCACAAGGCTTTCGATATCCGGGGACTACAAGGACGAAAATGACGGCTCGGCATCCTTCGATCTCGAACTCGAAAAAGCCGTCAAGCGCTTCCAGGCGTCAAACGGCCTGACGCCAACGGGTATCGTCGATAAACGGACGATTGCAGCGCTTAATGTGCCGGCCGCCGCCCGTCTGAAGCAGTTGAAGACCAACCTCGGCCGCTTACAGGAACTCGCCAATTCGACCAGCAAGAAGTACGTGATGGTCAACATCCCCTCGGCCCATATCGAAGCGGTCGAGAACGGGCAGATCGTGGCGAGATACGCAGGCGTTGTCGGCAAAATCGACCGGCCGACGCCGCTGCTGCGTTCAGCCATCACCGATCTCAACTTCAATCCGATTTGGCGCTTGCCGCCGACGGTCGAGGCCGAAGATCTCATTCCGCGCGGGCGCGAAATGCAGAAAAAGGGACAGAACGTCCTCCACAAATTCAAGATCGATGCCTACAGCGGCTCGGGCAAGAAAGTCGATCCCGACAAAATCGATTGGAACAAAGTTTCGCCCGGCACCTACACCTATAGCCAGCAGCCCGGCAAAGAGAACCCCATGGGCTTCTTGAAAATCAATTTCGACAGCGCGCATTCCGTCTATATGCACGATACGCCATCTGAGACCATTTTCGGGCGCAACTTCCGCTCGGCAAGCTCGGGGTGCGTGCGCGTGCACAACATCGAACATTTGGCCAATTGGCTACTCGCCGGCAACGGCGACTGGAGCGACGACCGGGTTGAAGAAATCAAGGAATCGGGCAAGCGTCTCGACGTGCGGTTGAAGAAATCTGTGCCGCTGCACTTTGTTTACGTGACCGCCTGGGCAACCTCCGATGGTGTCGTCCAGTTCCGCCGCGATCTTTACCAGCGCGACGGCGTCGGCGCTGTCGCCGCAAACTATTGAACTTGGCAAACGCGCCGGGCGAGCTGGGCTTACCGGCGGCGTTATGCCTTCCTATTTGATATCTGCAAGATCGGGCTATATGTTTGTTGGGCAGCAAAGATTGGATGCGCGCAGAATCACGTCTAAGAGCGCTACTGTTTTCCGCGTTACCTAAAGGATAAATTCGCGTGACGACGAAGACCACCACAATCGGCGCCGGCGCTTCCTCCGGCGACCTCCTGCGGCTCGACAACCAGCTCTGTTTTGCGCTTTACGCCGCGACGAGGGCCATTACGAAGACCTATCGCGAGAAGCTGGAGCCGATTGGCCTCACATATCCGCAGTACCTTGTTTTGCTGGTGTTGTGGGAGCGCGAGGATGTGACTGTCTCGGAGATTGGGCAGAAACTTTTTCTCGATTCTGGAACGCTCACGCCGCTGATAAAACGGCTCGAGGCCATGCAGCTCGTGAACCGCAAGCGCGGCACGGAGGACGAGCGCGAAGTGAGGATTACACTCACTCAAAAGGGTGATGAGCTGAAAACCGCCGTACTGAATGCCCGCCGTCACGTGGCTTGCCGCCTCGGGATGAGCGAGCCGGAAATCCTGGCGCTGCGCGGCGATCTCATGGCCTTGATCGGACGCCTCGGGAACGACTGCATGTCGGAAGCCGCCGAGTAGGGGCGGCAGTTCTTATCATCAATTCGCCGTGGCTTTCGCCAGGCTTGCAGCGCACTACTTCGCATCGCAGCGACGAATTTCGTGTGCGTGGCGCGAATCCCGATAGCGCGAAATTACATAGTGAGCTATTTAATTTTGCACAAGTGAATCGCCATGCACGGCTTCACGAGTAACCGGACGATCAACACGGCTTGAGGAAGAAAATCTGGACGCCGCTGCGCCGCACATGCGTGCGCCTCGGCACCGCTTAAGTCGCCAACAAGAAAGAGTTCGCAACAGGGAGTGGAACAAATGAAACTCGGATCGAAGACTGCAGCATTGCAACTGATGCCGGTTCTTTCCGCTTGTGTATTTGCTTTGGCAATGCCGGCGTCTGCGGCCGAAGAAAAGTCGCTGTACGAGCGCATTGGCGGCTATAAAGCCGTTGCCGCCGCGGCCGACGATCTTGTTGACCGCATCTATGTCAACGCCACGTTGAATAAGAACCCGGCGCTCAAGGCCGTCCACGATCTCAATGAACGTGCCGCATTCAAGCTCATTCTCGCGACATGGGTCATGGAAAACACCGGAGGTCCCAAGGTTTATTTCGGCAGAGACATGAAACAAGGCCATGCGCACTTGAGCATCACGGCCCGCGAATTCGACGTGATCCTGCACGAATGCAAGGAGACCTTCAATAAATTGGCCGTGCCGGAGAAGGAGTCGGGGGAACTGATGGCCGGTCTTGAAGCCCAGCGTAAGGATGTGGTGACGGCCGAGGCTAAGAAATAAGTTCCGCTTTTGGGACCACGTTGGCACACGCGCCTGTTTGCAAAGTTACGGCCTTTCGGCGTTGCAGGCCGAGACTTGCCATCCACAGCGCGCGGCCTGGAGTTCCCAGGAGTTTCCTGGACTTCAGTGCCTTCAGGCCGTCGCGCCAAGTATTACATTATGTAAACAAGTAATTGATTGTATGGGGTTATTTTGGCAGTTTGGGCTTGGCAGTTGGAATAATCAAACAATATCCGGCGTTGTCCTGGCAGCTCTTGATCTTCAGCAACGATAAGGACCTGCGATTCAGACTACATCGCCTCGAAATTGCCTGATGCAGCAGGGAGAAGTGCGAAATTCTCGCGAAGCGGACGGCGCGCGACGAAACAACGCTTTGATCGGGATCGAACCCCGGCGATAAAAGTCATCTAAGGATCTTCGGGAGTGTACCGCGCTTCATGAACTACCAGCAGAAGCTGAATGATGCCTTGGACGCCGTCAAACGCGAGGGCCGCTATCGGGTTTTCGCCGATCTGAGGCGCCACCGCGGCGACTTTCCGAGAGCGGATTTCGTCCATGCCAGCGCCGGTTCGAGCAAAGGCCGGCCGATCACGGTTTGGTGCTCGAACGACTACCTTGGCATGGGCCAGCATCCCAACGTAATAGCTGCCATGCATGAAGCCATCGACCGCGTCGGCGCGGGCTCCGGCGGCACGCGCAACATATCAGGCACCACGCACTATCACGTGGAACTTGAAGCCGAGCTCGCCGATCTCCACTGCAAGGAAGCCGCGCTCCTGTTCACGTCCGCCTTTGTCGCCAACGAAGCCGCGCTCTCGACACTCGTGCAGCTGCTGCCGGGGTGCGTGGTCTTCTCGGACGAAAAAAATCACGCGTCCATGATCGCCGGTATCCGCAACGGCCGCGGACCGAAGAAAATATTTCTCCACAACGATCTGGGCGACCTTGAAGCCAAGCTGCAAAGCGTGCCGCTCGCGACGCCGAAAATTATCGCTTTCGAGAGCGTCTATTCGATGGACGGGCATGTTGCGAACATTGCAGCGATTTGCGAACTGTCAAACAAATACAATGCACTTACCTACCTCGACGAAGTGCACGCGGTCGGCCTGTACGGTCCGCGCGGCGGCGGCATCGCCGAACGCGACGGCGTCATGGACCGCGTCGATATCATCAATGGCACGCTGGCCAAAGGCTTCGGCGTCATGGGGGGGTATATCGCCGCGTCGCGGACGCTGTGCGATGCCGTGCGCTCGTACGCGCCGGGGTTCATCTTCACGACGTCGCTCGCGCCCGTCATCGCGGCCGGCGCATTGGCATCGATCCGGCACTTGAAGTCGAGCACGGTCGAGCGCGAACGCCACCAGGAGCGCGCGCGCACGCTGAAGCGCCGTCTGATGGCCGCCGACCTTCCCGTGATCTCCGGGCCGAGCCATATCGTGCCGGTTTTGGTTGCCGACCCCGTGCGCTGCAAGGCGCTTTCCGATGTGCTCTTGAACGTCCACGGCATCTACGTGCAGCCCATCAACTATCCGACTGTCCCGCGCGGAACGGAGCGCTTGCGTTTGACGCCGTCTCCGCAGCACACCGACGCCGATATGGACCGGCTGGTCGCGGCCATGACGGATCTGTGGTCGCAGTGCCCGCTGACCCTTGAGGCACATCTCAGCCAGGCCGCCGAATAGCGCGCGTCGAAGTTTTTTGATCGAACGCAGCAAACCTGCGTTCCCGCGCGGTTTTTACACGGTTCCCCCTACCCGGTAGGGTATTGAGCCGCGCCGCCCGCCCTCATACTATGATCGAAAGGTTTGGCCGTTCGGGTCCACCCGAGCCGTCCTTGCGTATGTTAAAACTCAAAAAGCCACCGAGCAGAGGGATCGCCCATGTCGACCGCACCGGCCGCCGCCAACACCCAGCTTTCGCGTTTCTTCAAATCGCACTTGTCGGAGACCGACCCCGAAGTCTTCAGCGCTATCCAGAAAGAATTCGGCCGCCAGCAGCACGAAATCGAACTCATTGCTTCTGAAAATATTGTTTCGCAGGCCGTGCTCGATGCGGCAGGGTCCGTTCTCACCAACAAGTACGCAGAAGGATATCCGGGCAAGCGCTATTATGGCGGCTGCCAATATGTCGATATCGCCGAGCAACTTGCCATTGATCGCGCCAAGCAGCTCTTCGGCTGCGGCTTTGCCAACGTGCAACCGAATTCGGGTTCGCAAGCCAACCAGGGCGTGTTCAACGCGCTACTTCAGCCGGGCGATACGATCCTCGGATTGTCGCTGGCAGCCGGCGGACATTTGACGCACGGCGCGCCCGTCAACCAGTCGGGCAAGTGGTTCAAGCCCGTGCACTACATGGTGAAACCGGATACGCACCTCATCGATATGGACGAAGTGGCGAAGCTCGCGCGCGAGCACAAGCCGAAGCTCATCATCGCCGGCGGCTCGGCCTATCCGCGCAAAATCGATTTCGCGGCGTTTCGAAAGATTGCCGACGAAGTTGGCGCGTATTTTCTTGTCGATATGGCGCATGTTGCCGGTCTCGTTGCAGCCGGTTTGTACCCAAACCCGTTCCCGCATTGTCACGTTGCCACGACCACCACTCACAAGACGTTGCGCGGTCCGCGCGGCGGCATGATCCTGACCAATGACGAAGATCTGGCGAAGAAATTCAATTCGGCCATCTTCCCCGGCATTCAGGGCGGTCCGCTGATGCACGTCATCGCCGCCAAGGCCGTGGCGTTCGGCGAAGCTTTGAAGCCGGACTTCAAGGTCTACATCAAGAACGTGATGGATAACGCCCGCGCCATGGGCGAAGTGCTGGTGCAGAACGGTTTTGCGCTGGTTTCAGGCGGCACCGATAGCCACTTGATCCTTGTCGATCTGCGCCCGAAGAAATTGACGGGCACGCTGGCCGAAAAGGCCATGGGCCGCGCCAACATCACCTGCAACAAAAACGGCATTCCGTTCGACCCAGAAAAGCCGATGGTGACGTCGGGCGTCCGATTGGGCTCGCCCGCCGGTACGACGCGCGGATTTGGCGTTGCCGAATTCCAGGAAATCGGCCGCCTGATCGCGGAAGTCTTGGACGGCTTGGCGAAGAATGGCGAAGCCGGCAACGGCGCGGTCGAAGCGGCCGTTAAAGCCAAAGCCGTTTCGCTCTGCGCCAAGTTCCCGATTTACGCTTAGTTCCCAACAGCGTCATCCTTGACCTGCGAGCAGTTTGGCTCAAGTCCCCCTCCCCTCGACGGGGAGGGGTTAGGGGTGGGGTGAAGAGCTTGGCGTGATAGCAACCAAGGGCCATGCGGCAGTTTATAGTCTGTGGACAATTCGTTACTGCGGTTGAATTGTCTGAGTTCCTGCGCAGACAATAGACAGCGCATAAAGGCGCGGAAAGCGAGGTCGCCTTGACCAAACTTTTGACGAAGAACAGGGCCGGGCGAGGCGCTGCAGGTGATTTGTAACTCGATAGTACAAAGTCAAACCGGGAATTTGGCACCGGTGACCTGAGAAACACGACGGGCGGCAACGCCGCGGTCGGGTCGCGCCCCGGGCCAGCCGTGGCTCCATTTGGGCAGGTTGCTCCACTTGGACCGATCTGCTAGCTGCATGCCTTGCCAGCATGGCTAAGCGAACAGATTTGTGAGCAGGCATCTAACAATGCTCAAGCTGACTAGCCGCGAGGAGCCACAGAGTTCTTCGCGGTTAGCGCCATGACAATTGGGCCCGCACGGGTCAGACCGAACACCTGTTCCTTGTCGTCCCCCCACCCCTAACCCCTCCCCGCGAGGGGGAGGGGGTTGCACGAAATGGCGTTCGCTGGGTGTGTCGAATGATTGATTATTAAACCCCTTACTCGGCGAGGATGACGAAGTGGTCTATTGTGAGAGCGCCGGGGGATTCGCTTCCCCGGCGCTTTTTTGTTGCGCGGAGATTTTGCCGATGCGCTGTCCCTTCTGCGGAAGCGAGAATAGTCAAGTGAAGGACAGCCGCCCGTCGGACGAGAATTCCGCGATCCGGCGCCGCCGCGTGTGCTCCGATTGCAGCGGGCGCTTTACCACTTTCGAGCGGGTGCAATTGCGCGATCTGGTCGTCGTCAAGAAGTCCGGCCGCAAGGTGCCGTTCAATCGCGACAAGCTTTCCCGTTCCATTGAAGTCGCGTTGCGCAAACGCCCGATTGAGCCAGAACGCATCGAGCGGCTGGTGACGGGGCTGGTGCGCCAACTCGAAAGCTCTGGCGAAACCGAGATTTCAACCTCGGATATTGGCGAATTGGTGATGGCCGCCTTGCGCGATCTCGACCCCGTAGCTTACGTCCGTTTCGCCTCCGTTTACCGCGATTTCAGAGATGCCTCGGATTTCCAGGCGGTTGTGCGCGAAATAGGCTCCGACGTTTCGGAGCGGCGGAGCGGGGAAGAGTTCTCCGAAGAGGGTGATGATGTGGACGGCGCACACGCGAAGAAGCAATAGTGATGTCTATGACGGCCAAATTGGCGGGCGCGGAATCCCCTCTCCCCCTCGCCTTAGAGGGGGAGAGGGGCATGCTGGAAGCATGTCTTCGACATGACGTGAGGGGCGGCAACACGCTCGAACAAGCGGCCGCCCCTCACCCCGGCCCTCTCCCCATTCCAACTGTAGTGGAATGGGGAGAGGGGGATGTCTGACGCCTTCGACTCCCACATGATGGGCATCGCGCTCGCCATGGCGCGGCGCGGTTTGGGCCTCGCCTCGCCCAATCCATCCGTTGGCGCCGTCATCGCGGACGAGGCAACGGGCGAAGTGATCGCGCGGGCCGTGACGGCGCCGGGCGGGCGGCCGCATGCAGAAACGATTGCGATTGCGCAAGCCGGTGCGCGGACACGCGGGGCCACGATTTATGTGACGCTGGAACCATGTTCGCATCACGGCAAAACGGGTCCGTGCGCGGAGGCGATTGTCGCGGCAGGTTTCAAGCGCGCGGTTGTTGCAATTGAAGATCCCGATCCGCGCGTGGCCGGACGCGGTCTCGACATATTGCGCGCGGCCGGCATCGAAGTCGTGCGCGGCGTAGGTGCTGCGGATGCGCGATGGGTGACACGCGGGCATATCGTGCGCGTGACCGAGCGGCGGCCTTTTGTGACGCTGAAACTCGCGCTCGATGCCGATGGCGATGTGCCGCGCGGCGCAGGTGGAAAGGCCCGGTTCGTCACTTCGCCGGAAGCGCGCGCGCACGGGCATTTGCTTCGAGCCCAGGCCGACGCGATTCTCGTGGGCTCCGCCACGGTGCAGGCCGACAACCCCGAACTGACATGCAGGTTACCGGGACTGGAGGACCGCTCGCCGTTGCGCGTGGTTCTGTCGCGAACGCTCGACTTTCCGCCAGGGGCCCGTTTGATCCGGAGCGCCGGGCACGTGCCGGTGACGATCGTAACTGCGCGGGGCGCAGACCGCGCGCGCATAGCCGAACTAGAACGACAAGGGATCGAAACAATTGAAGTGAGCGAGGTCGCGGGAAAACTCTGGTTACCGGCAATCATGGAAGAATTCGTCGCGCGCGGCATGACACGCATTGTTGTCGAGGGCGGTCCCAGTGTGTGGCGCTCGTTCGCGGACGCGGCGCTCGTCGACGAAGTGGCATTGTATGGCGCTGGCGATGGCGCCGTTGCGAAAGATCCGCTGACGCTGGCGCGACGCTGGCTCGGCCCATTTCCGCTCGCTGTTTTCGACCAAAGACGACTTGGACCTGATAGACTTTGGCGCTTGCGCCGGGCCACAGAGAAAAAGGAAGGTTGAGCATGTTTACCGGGCTCATTACGGACGTCGGCGAAGTCATCGCCAAATCAGGCGGACAATTTACGATTGCGGCGCGCTATTCTGCGGCTTCTATCCCGATAGGGGCGTCGATTTCCTGCGATGGCGTTTGCCTGACCGCTACAACCGTCGCAGCCGATCCAAAAGGCGCGCGCTTTACGGTCGATGTGTCAAATGAAACGATTTCCAAGACGACCCTCAAGGACTGGGCGCCGGGACGTAAAGTCAACCTCGAACGCGCGTTAAAAGCGGGCGACGAGCTCGGCGGACATATCGTCTCGGGCCATATAGATGGGGTCGCGCGCATCGTCTCAATTACCGAAGACGGCGAGAGCCGCCGCTTTCTCTTCGAGGCACCGGAGCATTTAGCGCGCTATATTGCGCCAAAGGGATCGGTTGCGCTCGATGGCACGTCATTCACGGTCAATGAGGTGTCTGGCACCCGCTTTGGGGTTAATGTCATTCCGCATACCTTGACGGTGACGGCGTGGGGGGCCAAAACCCCTGGCGACCTGATCAATCTCGAAGCCGATGTCTTCGCGCGCTACGTGGCGCGCCTTTTGGAGTTCCGCCCGTGAGCAAGGGCCTGCCGAAAATTGCCGCGAGCACGAAGCCGGCTACCGTTCTCTCGCCGGTCGAAGAGATCGTTGAAGACATGCAGAACGGGCGCATGGTTGTGCTCGTCGATGCAGAGGACCGCGAGAACGAGGGCGATCTCGTGATCCCGGCGCAAATGGCAACGCCCGACTCTATTAACTTCATGGCCAAGCATGGCCGCGGCCTGATCTGTCTGACATTGACGCAGGGGCGCGCCAACGAGCTTCGCCTTCAATCGCAAGCGCGCGCGGGCGTCGGGCGCAGCACCGCCTTCACGCAATCGATCGAAGCGCGCGAAGGCATTACCACCGGCATTTCGGCCTTCGACCGCTCGCGCACGATTTCAACCGCAATCGACGCAAGCAAAGGCGCCAACGACATCGTCTCGCCGGGGCACGTATTCCCGCTCGTCGCGCGCGAAGGCGGCGTGCTCGTGCGCGCGGGGCACACGGAAGCGTCCGTCGATCTCGCGCGCCTTGCAGGTCTCAATCCGGCAGCGGTGATCTGCGAGATCATGAACGACGACGGCACCATGGCACGCATGCCGGATCTCGTGCCCTTTGCCAAGAAGCATGGCTTGAAGATCGGCGCGATCGAAGACTTGATCGCATATCGCTTGAAAAAGGAACGCATCGTCAAGCATGTCGCGAAGACCGTGGTCGATACCGCAATTGCCGGCGAATTCGATTTGCATGTTTACGAGACGACGGCGGAACCGGCGGAACATATCGCGCTCGTCAAGGGCAAGATTTCCGGATCCGCGCCGGTGCTCGTGCGCGTGCATGCCGTCAACGTGTTTGGAGACGTACTCGGCATCGGTGGCGCGGCCGACGGCGACTCGATTGTATCGCGCTCCATGCGCGCCATCGAGAAAGAAGGGCGCGGGGTGATCGTTCTCATCCGCGATCTCAGGCCAAAGTCGGTTTCCGATTGGGTTGAACGCCATCAGCAGCCGCAGGGCGCGCATGAATCCGTGCGCAACCGGCGTCAAGTCGAAATCGGCGTCGGCTCGCAAATTCTCGCCGATCTCGGCGTGAAAGACATGGAACTCTTAACGTCGTCGGCGGGACATGTTTATGTCGGCCTCGAAGCATTTGGGCTCAGGGTCACCGGCACCCGCATTATCGAGTGAATGAAATGGTTGTGAAGTCGAACGAGACGGGCGGGACGGGGGCCAAGGCCGCGCCGCAAATCCGTGCGCATGTGCTTATCATCGAAGCGCGGTTCTATGAAGCAATTTCCGATATGCTCGTCGAAGGCGCGATTGCCGAGTTGACCGCGAGGGGCGCAACCTACATGCGCCTACCGGTACCGGGTGCGCTTGAAATTCCGCAAGTTCTGGGTGCCGCCGCGGCGGCACGCGCTGCGGGGCGCACGTCGTTCGATGGCGCCATCGCGCTGGGCTGCGTCATACGTGGCGAGACGGCACACTATGATATCGTCTGCAACAATGCCAATCACTGGCTTATGGAAATCGCGATGCGCCAGGACGTTCCCGTTGGCAACGGCATATTGACCGTTGAAAGCGAGCGCCAAGCACTCGCCCGCGCCGAAGGCGGCTCTAAAGGCAAGGGCGGCGATGCGGCGCGTGCGTGCTTGAGGCTGATCGAATTGAAGCGCGCGTTCTGGGGCCAAACTGGGAGCCAAACTGGGGGCCAATCTGGGGGCCAATCTGGGGGTCAGACGGCATGACCGTGCCGGAGCAACCCGATTCAGATCCGATCAGCGCCCGCACGGCAGCACGGCTGGCGGCGGTGCAAGCGCTGTATCAGATGGATTTGGCTGGCACGGATCTCAACGAGGTTATTGCCGAGTTCATGCGCGAGCGGTTCGACGTGCCGCACGGCCCGGCCGACGAGGCGGCGGATATTCCAGCGGCAAAAACGGATCGCTTGTTCTTTGCCGACATCTTGAGGGGCGTTCTGCGCCGCCAGCGCGAAATCGATCCTCTTGTCGACGATCAGCTGGCAACGGGATGGCGGCTTGTGCGGGTCGATTCAATTCTGCGAGCAATATTGCGCGCGGGCGTTGCCGAACTCTTGGAGCGCGCCGACGTGCCCGCGCGCGTCGTGATCAACGAATACATCAATGTCGCGCACTGTTTCTTCTCTGAAGATGAGCCGCGCGTCGTTAACGGCGTCCTCGACAAAATCGCGCGCAAGGTGCGGCCGAAAGAATTCGAAGCAAAGAAATAGGCGGGCTCCGCCCGAGGTTTGCGATGCCAGAAATTCTGCACCGGCGGGTGCATAGCGTCAGCCACTATCAAATCGATCTTCTCGTTAAGGGCGCCGAAATGTCCGGGCCCGACGCGGGGGGAACGCTGGTCGCTTTTGCGCCGGGCCACATCAACGTGGCAACCGCCTGGGATGAGAACGGCACCGTGCCGCCGCACGTGGAGATTTCCGTCAGCGGTTACGAGCGGCTGCCGGCAGCTGGAATTGCCGGTCTCTTACCGCTTGCCGCCGGTTACATCGAGGTTGGAGCGGAGGGGCTTGAGGTCGGCAACTACATCTCGGGCGATGTCGCGCACGTTGCAGTCCCGAATGGCACGTATGCCGTGACGGTCTTTGCCGATAAGCTCGAGGCCCCAACGGCGCGCAAAGTGCAGTTTCACTTCCGGGCTGCATAGATTATTTCAAGCGAGATACCCGTGACGGCGCGAATCGACAACGAAACGGACCTCATTCAAACTTATTTGGCACCCTTGGCGGCGGGCGCGCCGGGCGCGTTTGGATTGCAAGACGACGCGGCTCTCATCTCGCCGGAGCCTGGAACCGACATAGTCATCTCGACCGATCCGGTTCGCGCCGGCGTGCATTTTCTCGAATCCCACCGCGCCGGCGACATCGCGTGGAAGGCGCTGGCGGTCAACATTTCGGATCTTGCGGCCAAGGGCGCTAAGCCGCTCGCGTATACGATGGCGTTGGCGTTTCCAGACGCGCCCGAGCGGGCGTGGATGCAGAGCTTTGCGGATGGATTGCGCGCCGCACAGACGGAATTCGGGTGCCACCTTATCGGCGGCGACACAGACCGCACGAGCGGCCCGCTTTCAGTTTCTATCACGGCGTTCGGGAGCGTGCCGCAAGGCCGCATGGTTCAGCGCACGACGGCCAAAGCGGGCGACCATATCTTTGTCACCGGGACGCTTGGCGACGCGGCGCTGGGGCTTGCCTTGCATCGCGATCCGGCTTTTTTGAGCCGCGAACTGTCGAGCGGAAATCGCGCGTTTCTGTCCGGCCGCTATCTGAGGCCGAGCCCGCGCGTGGCCTTGGCGCCGCTGCTGCTTTCCTGCGCCTCCGCCTCGCTCGATGTTTCGGATGGGCTCATCAAGGATTTGGGCCGCTTGGCCGCCGCTGCAAAGGCCGGGGTGGCGATCCGGTTTGCCGGGCTCCCGCTGTCGCCACCTGCACGGCACATGATTAGCGCCGCGCCGCAGTTCACTGAAAGAATCGTGGCAGGCGGCGACGATTATGAAATTCTGTTTGCGGTTCCGCCCGGCAGGCTAGAGACGATGCGCGGCATCGCCCTTGCGATTCCCGTTCAAATCACGGAAATCGGAAGACTTGAGGCCGGCGGCGGAGTCACCCTTTTGGATGCCTCGGGGCAAGCGATGCATTTGGGCGGCGGAGGCTACGATCATTTTTCCCGAGTGGCACGTTAGGCCGGTCACAACTTAGGCCGGTCACAACGCCGCACAATAGACCGGCATCGCGACACTCAAGCCCGCCAATTGGGCAGGGGCAGCACAAGAGCAACACTCCTGTGCCTTTCAACGTCTAGCAGGCTAGGCGGGGGGCTGTTAAACGGTCACCGTTTGGCCATATGCATCGGCAGATGTACGAGTTGGCGCTGTTTCAGCAAGCGCGGGCAAGAAGGCGAAGGCAAGGCAGTGGGGATCGTTGACAGGGTGGGCCGGGCGACAGGAATGAAATCCAATAATCTGCTTCGATCAAGCTGGCCGCAGATGTGCCGTGCGGCGCAAATTGCGCTTGCTGCTTTTGCCGTTTTGGCAGTCCCGAGCGCTGCCCATGTGGCCAATGCCCAGGGCTGGGTTGACGGCATGCCGGGCGGCGACGGGCGCAAGTCCAATACGGCCCCGGTCGAACGCAAGGCCGAGGCGCTGAACGATATACGGCCCGATTCGACCCCATGGCGCAGCGATGTGATGATCGACGCCTTGGCGGCCGCCATTGAACGCTACGAAAAGATCGTCGCCAGTGGCGGCTGGCCGCTCGTGCCTGCGGGCCGCATGATGCGCGAAGGCGATAACGATCCCCGCGTTCCGGCCCTGCGCAAGCGCTTGCGCATCGCCGGCGACATGCCGGCCCAGGGTCAATACTACGACAAC
>JANMNH010000135.1:0-28392 GCA_031373745.1 Hyphomicrobium sp.
CTACGTGCGCGAGCGCGAATGGGAGGCGGCACACACCATTTACCTGTGGCCGAACCTGTCGTCGTCCATGCAGTTCAAGAGTCACATCGGCAAGACATCGAAACATCAGCGCGCGCTCGTGCTGACGCTTGCAGCGGCCGAACTTCTGGTGCGCGGCGGCGAGCGCGTGGCGCTTCTCGGTTTGACGCAGCCGACGGCGAACCGGCGCGCCACCCAGCGCCTTGCCGAGACCATTGTCACGGATACGAGCGGCGTGTTGAAGTCCTCAAAACCGCCGGTCGCCCGCTTGGCGCGTTTTTCAACCGTATTGATGTTCTCCGATTTTCTAGACCCCGTTGACGAAATCCGCGAAACCATCGAAGCGCTCGGTGCTGCCGGCGCCAACGGACACTTGGTTCAAGTTCTCGATCCTGCCGAAGAAACGCTTCCCTATGCGGGCCGCACGGAATTCCTGTCTCCCGACGGCAGCGAGCGTTGGGTCGCAGACCGCGTTGAAGGTTTGCGAGAACGCTACGTGCAGCGCTTTCAAGCGCACCGCGCGGCAATCCAGGAAGTCGCGCACCGTATCGGCTGGTCGTTCATGGTGCATCACACCGACCGGCCCGCTTCCGAACCCATGCTCGCGCTGCTGGCGCATCTTGGCGGCGCGGGCGGCAACTTCCGCAGCGCCGACAACACGGCATCCGGCCCGGAGGGCGCACTATGACGTTCGGCGCGCTCGCATTCATGAGCCCCTGGCTGCTTGGCGCACTCGCCACGCTGCCGATCATCTATTGGTTGCTGCGCGCCGTGCCGCCCAACCCGGCGCGCGTCGAGTTTCCGCCGACACGCATTCTCGTCGGCCTCGAAAACGAAGAAAAGACCGCCGACAAAACGCCGTGGTGGCTGACGCTGATCCGCTTGCTTGCCGCAACGTTCGTTATCCTGGCCCTTGCCGAACCCGTGCTGAACCCAGCCAAGGATACGGCGCTGAGGGGCACAGGCCCGCTCGTCATCTTTGCCGACAACGGCTGGTCGTCCGCGTCGCGCTGGCCGATACGCCTGCGCATGATCGATCGGTTGATTACAGAAGCGGAAAGCCAGAACCGTCCGGTCATCCTGCTGCCGACGGCGGCTGCGAGCAAGAACCCGCAACCCAAAATCGAACCGCCCGGCGACGCGCGCGCCACGGCCGCTGCCCTTCAACCGCAGCCCTATGGGCCAAATCGCCAACAAGCTGTTGCGGCGCTTGAAACAGTCTTGAAGAGCGCAAACGCCGCCGCGCCAAGCATCGTGTGGCTGCATGACGGGCTCGATCACAACAAAGACGCGGGCGCCGCCGCAAACGCGCTGCTCGCTCTTGCAGGCCAAGGCTCGTTCGCGGTTATCGACGAGACCAAAGGCGAGGAAGCCATCGGGCTTGCGGCGCAACTCGGCGAAAAAGGCAAACTCGAAGCGCTCGTACTGTCGGCCTCCGGATCGCCGCGCGAAGGTTCGATCCACGCGTATTCCGCGCGCGGCGAACGGCTCGGCGAAACAATCTACAAAATCACGCAAGGCGAGACAGCCGTTACCGTGCCGTTCGAACTGCCTTTAGAGCTCAGAAACCAAGTGGCGCGCATCGAAATTCCGGCCGAACGTTCGGCCGGTGCCGTCAGCCTGATCGATGCGGCAACGCAATGGCATCGCGTCGGCCTCATCTCGGGGGAAAGCCGCGAACAGGCGCAACCGCTTCTAGCGCCGCTCTATTACATTCAAAAAGCGCTGCTGCCCTTCGCCGAACTTGCAGTCGCCAAGGACGCAAATCTGGCTGCCAACATCGAGACCATCCTGAAGCAGAACGTTTCCGTGCTCGTGCTCGCCGACATCGGCACGATTTCGGGCGAGAGCCAGAAGCTCGTCGAAGAGTTCGTCAAGCGGGGCGGCGCGCTTGTTCGCTTTGCCGGGCCGCGACTGGAAAAAGGCGGCGACGAATTGCTGCCCGTGCCGCTACGCGCGGGCGGGCGCTCCATGGGAGGAGCGCTTTCGTGGTCGACACCGCAATCTCTGGCCGCGTTCGAGGAAACAAGTCCCTTCGCCGGTCTCACCATTCCACCCGATGTTACGATCAAGCGCCAAGTGCTGGCCGACCCGTCCAAAATCTCGGCTGAAGTTGAAGTGTGGGCGCGGCTCGCCGACGGCACGCCGCTCGTCACCTCGACGCGGCGCGGAGAAGGACGCCTCGTGCTCTTCCATATCACAGGCAATTCCGATTGGTCGAACTTGCCGATTTCGGGGTTGTTCGTCGATATGCTGCGGCGTATCTCGACCATGGGCCGCATTGGTGCCGGCGGGGACGCTTCCGGCGCAACGGGCAGCGAAGATGCCAAAGCAGCGGACATGCAAAATATCTTGCCGCCTCTCAAAACACTCGACGGCCTGGGCAGCTTGAAACCGCCGCCGCCCACGGCCGAACCCGTCAAATCCTCCGAAGTCGCCAAGCTTCAGCCGAGCCTCGAACATCCGCCCGGCTACTACGGCAACAGCGTCAAACCGCATGCGCTCAACGTGCTGACGCCTAAGAGCACGCTTCTAGCCATGCCCTCGTTGCCAAGCGGCGTTCAGCGCCTGACCTACGATAACGCGGCAAGCACGCCGCTCAAGCCTTGGATGCTGGCGCTGGCACTTGGTCTCTTGTTTGCCGACATTCTTGCCGTTTTGATTCTGCAAGCGGGCGGCTGGCGCCATCTCGCAGGCCAGCGCGCCACGGCGCAGGCGGCGGCATTGGCATTGGCGATACTCGCCGCAAGCGCATTCGTAACTCCCCCCGTCATGGCGCAGGAAAGCAATCCCGGCCCCGGATTGGAAATGGACCTTGACCCTGAAGGCACGGCACCAGCGGCGCCTTCGCGGCCGGCGCCCGCAACGCCCGGCGCCGCTGCTGCTCCGGCGTCACCTCCCGCCGGCACCAGCCAGGCCGACGCTGCGGCCATCGCGGCGACCAACAAAGTCTCGTTTGCCTACGTGCAAAGCGGCGACGCCGAAATCGACGAAGTCAGCCGCCTCGGGCTTGCGGGCCTCGGCAAAGTTCTCTCGACGCGCACCGCCGTCGACCCCGGTCAGCCCCATGGCATCGACATCGTCAAAGACGAAATCGCGTTCTTCCCCATTCTCTATTGGCCCGTGATCGAAAACAGCCAGACACTCTCGGATTCCGTGCTCGCCAAGATCGACGCGTACATGAAAGAGGGCGGGCTGATCCTCTTCGACACGCGCGACTACGGCCAGGGCGGCGTCAACCAATTACCGATCGGCGGCAAGAGCGGCAACACGCTGCAACGCCTGCTCGGCAAGCTCGACGTGCCGCGGCTTGAGCCGGTTCCTGAAAATCACGTGCTGACCAAGTCGTTCTACCTGCTCAAATCCTTCCCCGGCCGCTGGGACGGCGGGCAGCTTTGGGTCGAAGCCATTACCGACACCGGCGCGGAAACCCGCAAGGCGCGCGTCGCCGACGGCGTGACGTCGATCATGATCACATCCAACGATTTTGCTGCAGCTTGGGCGCTCAACGAACGCGGCCGCCCGTTGTACCCGGTTGTGCCCGGCGGCGAAGACCAGCGCGAGATGGCGTTCCGCTCCGGCGTCAACATCGTCATGCACGCACTGACCGGCAATTATAAAGCCGATCAGGTGCATGTGCCTGCCCTTCTCGAACGCCTTGGCCAGTGAGGAGCACGGTATGAACTGGTCAATCGATTTTTCTCCTATGCTGCCGGGGCCTTTTTTGTGGTTTCTGGCGCTGCTTGCGGCTGCCCTTCTCGGTTTGCTGTTCTTCCGGCGCACGCGCGGCGCGCTGTTGCGGCTCGCGGCGCTCGGCGCGCTGCTCTTGGCGTTGCTGAACCCGACGCTGCGCGAGGAAGAACGCGAAAGCCTGAACAACGTCGCCATCGTCGTGCTCGACGAAAGCACCAGCCAGAAGCTCGCCAAGCGGCCGGAAGAATTAGCCGCCATCAAAACCGAACTCGAAGGCAAGCTCGCCAAGATCCCGAAGCTCAACATCAAGTGGGTCGTCGGCGCTAAGCCCGGCGAGCAGACGGCGGCCGGCACAAATCTTTTCACCGATCTCAACGCCGCCTTGAACGACACGCCGCCGGACCGGATATCGGGCGTCATCTTCGTCACCGACGGGCAAGTCCACGACGTGCCAAAAAGCGCCCAAAGCCTCGGCTTCGATGCGCCGGTGCACACGCTACTGACCGGCGCGCCCAACGAATTCGACCGGCGCATCGAGATCATTCAAGCGCCGCGCTACGGGCTCGTTGGGCAATCGCGCCCGATCGAACTCGCGGTGCGCGAAACGGGAAAAACCGGGCAGAAGCCAGCCGCCGTTACGCTCAAGATCCGCCGCGAAGGCAAACCCGACGAAACGGTCAATACCGAAATCGGCCAACCCGTCAAAGTCGATATGCCGTTCCCGCATTCCGGCACCAACATCGTCGAAATCGAACTTGAGACGGCCGACGGCGAGCTAACACCCGCCAACAATCGCTCGGTCATAGCGGCCGAGGGCGTGCGCGAGAACCTGCGCGTGCTGCTGGTCTCGGGCGAACCGCACGCGGGCGAGCGCACATGGCGCAACTTGCTCAAATCCGACGCCGCCGTCGATCTCGTCCATTTCACGATTTTGCGCCCGCCCGAAAAACAAGACGGCACACCCATTAAAGAATTGTCGCTCATCGCGTTTCCGACGCGCGAACTCTTTTCTGAAAAGATCAAAGAGTTCGATCTCATCATCTTCGACCGCTATCAGCATCGCGGCATCCTGCAGCTTTTGTATTACGACAACATCACCAAGTACGTGGATCAGCATGGCGGCGCGCTGCTGGTTGCCGCGGGCGACGACTACGCCAGTACTTTTAGCCTCTATAAAACGCCGCTCAATCCGGTGCTGCCGGCGCCGCCGACAGGGCGCGTCATCCAAACGCCGTTCAAGGCGCACATCACCGAAATCGGCGCTAAGCATCCCGTGACGCAAGGTTTGCCGGGAGGTGCCGGCGACAATCCAACATGGGGCCGCTGGTTCCGCCAAGCCGAAGTGCGCGCGAACAAGGGCACCGTCGTCATGGACGGCGCCGAAAAAAATCCGCTGCTCATTTTGGATCGCAAAGGCAAAGGCCGCGTTGCTTTGCTGACGTCGGATCAGGCGTGGCTATGGGCGCGCGGCTACGAAGGCGGCGGGCCGCACACCGATTTGCTGCGCCGCCTCTCGCACTGGCTGATGAAGGAGCCCGACCTCGAGGAAGAGCGCCTCATCGCGTCCGCCAAAGGATTGAAACTCTCGCTCGAGCGGCGATCTATGGAAGACAAGGCCGGCCCCGTGAAACTCTTAGGCCCAGGCGGAGAAGCCTCCGAAGTGACGCTGGAAGCCGCGGGCCCGGGCCTCTGGCGCAGCACGATCGACGTTAAAATTCCAGGTCTCTACAAAGCCGAGTCCGCCGCCTCGACCGGCACGCTAACGGCGGTTGCTAATGCCGGCATCGAAGACCCGCGCGAAATGAACGAAGTGACGGCAACCGAAGACAAGATGAAGCAAATTGCCGAGACGACCGGCGGCGGCGTGTTCTGGACGCGCACGTCGGGCCTACTCGCAAGCGCCACGGGAACCTCCGTCGAAGTTCCGCGCGTATCCTTGCTCTCGAACGCAAAGATCCTTGCGGGTTCGGGGTGGCTGGGCCTCAAGGATCGCGATGCGCACTTGACGCGCGGCGTGAAACTGACGCCGATGTTCACCGGCTTTGCCGCGCTCTCGGCACTGCTTTTCCTGCTCGCCGTGGCTTGGTGGAGAGAAGGGCGATAAGCCTAGAATCGATTCGGCGAGCTCGCCTCTCCGGTTAATCGATTCGCCGCAACGGCGAATGCAGAACAACTGCATCGTGATTACTGTCAAGCCGCGCGCGAGAGAATCGGGTTACGGATTGCTCCAGCCTTGATTACCTCCCGCACTTCGGGTGCTCGGGCGGCAGTCCCACGGGGAGCAACACGATGCTTCGGAACTGCCGTCTTTCTCGAATTGCGATGGCCGCTATCATGCTTGTGGCGGCGACAGAACTTACACAAGCGCAAACCACCGTCACGCCGTCTGCCCCTGCTGGGCTGAGGGTTGTCTGCGTCAGCGCAACAGGCGCGCTGTCACTGGATACCGACAGCACAACGACATGCGCGGGCGCGCAAACTGCAATCACGGGTTTCACAGTCACGAATGGCGGCGGTTACACTGCTGCCGGAACGGCTGGATTTTCAGCGACCGGCACAGGCGGTATCTCAACCGTTTCTGGCGGAATCACCACGACCTCCGGAAATATCACGTCATCATCTGGAAATATCACAGCCACTTCGGGCACCGTTCAAGGCGCCACCGTCAACTCGACCGGCACCATGAGCGTCGGGACAAACCTCACCGTCAACGGCGCGCTGAACATGACCAACGGCGCGATTTCCAATGTCACGAATCTTAGCGGCGACAACTCCGGCAGCCTCAGCGGCTTCGTCAACGTAACGGGAACCGGCGCCGGAAACGTTTCGGGCTTTGCCAACATCACCGGCACGGGCACCGTCCAGGGCGGCGTTGTGACATCGACCGGCGCGACCAATGTCGGCACGACATTGAGCGTCACGGGCGCCACAACCACCAACGGCATCACAAACACGGGCAACGTCGCAACCGGCACGTTGAACTCAACCGGCGCGGCAACGCTGAATTCGCTCGGGGTTACCAATGGCGCGACCGTCGGCGGCACGCTCGGCGTCACGGGTGCGACGACGACTAATGGCATTGCAAATACAGGCGCCATCTCGACCGGCACGTTAAGCACAACCGGGCTCTTGAGTGCCGGAGCCAATCTCTCGGTCGCCGGCGTAACGAGCACGAACGGCATCACCAATACCGGGAACATTTCGACGGGGACGCTCAGCACGACCGGCAACGCGACCGTCGGCGGCAACCTGACGGTCACGGGAACTTTCAACACCAACGGTCTCAACAATAACGGAGGCGGGATCACCAACGCGGGCGCGGTGAGCGGCGTCACGAATTTGACGGGCACCGGTGCCGGAAGTCTCTCCGGCTTCACTAACATCACTGCCTCTGGAACGGTGCAAGGCGCGACGCTGCGAGATGGTGCCGGGACCGTCATCACAGGCGGCGTTGTCACATCCAACGCAATCAATGCCGCGACCGGTAACATTGCGACCGTGAATGCGACAACTGTGAACGCCGCCAACGTCAACTCGACGAACGTGACCGCCACGACGGTTTCGGCAGGGACGGTCAACTCCGCGACGATCAACAATTCCGGCACGCTTTCGACAGGGGCCTTGGCGGTCGGAACGGGCGGTGTTGCGGTCGCGGCGAATGCTCCGGTCTCCATGGGCGGCAACAGAGTGCAAAACGTCGGCGCACCGGTCGCAGCAACTGACGCAGCAACGAAGGGGTATGTGGATTCGGTCGCGGGTTCGGCAGATACCCGATTTGCGCAGGCCTTTAGCGAGATCGACGAGAACACCGAAGGCATCGCGATTGCCATTGCCATGGGCGGAATGGTGCTGCCAGCGGGAAAAACATTCGCGGTTGGCGGCAACATGGGTTTCTACGACGACAAACAGGCTTTCGCCGCGCAAGCAGCGCTCCGGGTCGATGACGTGCTGACGCTGAGCGGCGGCGTGGGCATGGGCATGGACCACAAGAACGTCGGCGGACGCGTCGGTTTTGTTGCGGCTTGGTAATGCGGCCTTGTGCGGGCAGCGCCGCAACGCGCGATAAGATCGGCATTCACAGAGCGTAGACTCGCGCTCGCATTGTCCGTGCCCACATTCATCGTCCCCGCATTCATAGTGCCCACATTCATCGTGACAGAGGCGTGCACACCCTTTAAGCTTCGGCGTCCGTGCGAGATTGGGCCGGATGACTTTCCGGCAGCGGAGGAAGTGCATGACAAAGCGGCCGATCGGCCTCATTGCCTCTGACACGGACGCACTTGCCATTGCGCGCCGCATGGCGGGCGTCGGCGAGCACATCGTCTTTTATGTGCTCCAGAACACGGCGCGAAAAGACCTTGCACCCAATCTCGAAGCGGCGTCCACACCCGCCGACGTAGTGCTTGCCTGCGAGATCGTCATGCTGGCGATCGACGATACGCGCCAAATGCGCCAGCTTATGCTCGGCAGCCCGAATCGGCCCGGACTGCTTGGGGACATGCTGCCGGGTGCCGTCATCGTCGATCTTGGCATCCGCACCCCGCGCGAAACGCAGGCGCTTCTTGGCATATCCGGCACGCGCGGCATTGGCGTTGTCGATGTGGCGCTGGTTGGCGGTACGGCGGCAATCGAACACGGCGCGGCAACGGTGCTCGTGGGCGGCTTCCCCGACGCCGTCGATGGCGTTGAGCATGTTCTCGCCGAACTCGGCCGCGTCGAGCGCACGGGACCCTTGGGGAGCGCGCAAACCGCAGCCGCACTCATGGGGTACGTGGAAGCCGCACACTTTGCGGCGCGCTCCGACGCGCTATCCGTGGGCCGTGCCTTGGGGCTGCGCGCCAGTGCGCTCGCGCACATTTTTGACGGCGCACCCGACGACAGCAACATCGTCCGTCTTCAGCTCCGCGCAGAGCTTGTCCGCCGCATGGCCGAAGAGCGCGGCATTGCCAGCAATGTCATCGACTTCAATAGGCTCAAGATGCCTGAAAGCGCCGCTGAAAGCAGCTGAGAAAGCGGTTGACGAATCACTGTTCGGGCGCGGCGCAATAGACTTGCGCAAAGCGACTCAGCGTAAGCCTTGAGCAGCCATTCAACGTTGCTCAAAGGCTTTGCCCATGTCCGCACTTTTCCGAATTGTGTATGCAGCCCACGCCAATGGTACGCATCACAAACTGGCGCTCGACGCGCTGAACCACATGGAACGTGCCGACGCGGAAGCCTGGCGCCGCGTTTTCCTTCAACACGTTGAATTGTATCTCGAAGGCTCCAAAGCGCCCGACAAAAGCTTCAAGGATTTCAAGAACCACGTGCTGCACGTGGGCGACGCCTATTGGGGCGGGGCACCGGAAAAAGTCGAAGCCTGGTATGCCCACACGGTCACCGCGTTGCGCGCTGAAAAATGGGCGGACGCGGCTTACGCAGCAGGCGTGTTGAGCCATTACTACACCGACCCCGTGCATCCCTTCCATACCGGTCAAACGGAAGCGGAAAACTCCATGCACCGCGCTTGCGAATGGAGCATCAACCGCTCGTACAACGATCTGCGCGCGCTTGGAGAGAAAAAATTTGGCGCGATGCGGGTTGCGTCCCATCAAGACGCGAACTGGTTGAAGCAGATGAGCTGCGACGGCGCCGAGTTCTCGCACCGCTACTACGAGAAGCTGATTGCGCACTACGATTTGAAGCGCGGCGTTGTGCGCCCCGAAGAAGGACTAGACGAGATTGCGCGCATGATCGTCGCCGAACTTCTGATGTATGCCGCCGACGGTTTCGGCCACATCCTCGATCGCGCGATTGCCGAAGCGGGCGTGGCGGCGCCGGACGTGTCCCTCACGCTCGAAACGTTTGTCGCGGCGCTCAAGATCCCGGCCAAATGGATCGAGAAGAAATTATCGAACGCAGCAGACCGCGTGCTCGTGCAGGCGATGTACGACGAGCTGCAGGCGACCGGCAAAGTCGAGCACACGCTGCCAGAGGACGACCGGGTCATCCGCGATTTGCATAAGCGCGAAGTGCTCGACCGCGCCAAGGAACTTCAACTGGACAAACGCGCCGTGCGCATTCCCGATGGCGATCCGGCGGACGTGCGCCGTGTCATGCGCCGGAGCAAAGCCGCGCTGGAGCCGATTCTCCCCGGCGCATCCGCCGGCGCTCCGGGAAGTGCCGAGCCGTTGCCCGCCGTCATCAAAATCGTCAAAGCCGCCGCGCCGGAAAAGGCGCGAGATCTTCCCCCGGTCATCCCGAACGCTGCCCCGAAGAGTGCGGCCGAACCCGCACCCATCGCCCCGCCGCCGCCCGTACCGCGGCGCGAAGAACCAAAGCCGCGCGAGCCCGCAGCGCAAGAAACCGTCACTACTCCTCCCCCCTCGTGGGGGAGGCCGGGAGGGGGGGAATCCGAACTGTCGGCAATTGGGGCTCCCCCCACCCCTGGCCCCTCCCCACAAGGGGGAGGGGAACGCCGGCTCTATCTGAAATCCAGTGACGATCTCGAAGCCGCGCCGACCATCGGCCCGAAGATGGCGCAGCGTTTTGCCGAACTCGGCATCAAGACGGTCGCGGATTTCCTCGGCCAATCGCCCGACGATATGGCGGAGCTGCTTGACGACAGCCGCATCGATGCCGAAATGCTCGAAGAGTGGCAGGACCAGGCCCAGCTCGTGATGGAGGTTACCGGGTTGCGCGGCACGCATGCGCAGCTTCTGACGGGCGCGGGCTATCGCACGGTGGCCTCGATCGCGGATGCCGATCCGGTGGCGCTTTCGGCGAACGTCTTGAAGTTCGCGACCTCGCCCGACGGTAAGCGCATTCTGAGAGACGGCAACCCGCCGGACCTCGAGAAGATCAAGTCGTGGCTCAATGCCGCGCAAGACGCGATGGCTGCGTAGACGCGTAAACGCCTCGCCGCAAAAGCAGACCGTTATCGCTGTTGTGCCGTGCGGTCGCGTTTCGCGAAGGCGGCGCGCGCCGCTTGCACATCGGGGATATGATTCTCCGCCCAGCTATCGAGCTTGCGCACGGCTTCCGACAGAGACCGGCCGAGGCCGGTCAACTCATAGTCGACACGCGGCGGCACTTCTTGATGATCGAACCGCGCGACGAGACCGTTACGCTCCAACTCGCGCAAAGTCTGCGTCAGCATCTTCTGCGAGACACCCCCGATTTGCCGCATGAGATCGCCGTTACGCTTCGGGCCGCGCCGCAGGGCCGGCAGAATGAGCAATGTCCACTTATCCGCGATGAGTTCGAGAATTGCCCGCGATGGACAGGCCTCGGTATACACGTTCGGCTCGAAACATTGAGGCTTACCGCCGGCATCGCGCGGCGGAATTCGCCCGATCACAGTCTTGTCGGCCATCGGCGGGTTCCATGGTTACCAAAAGGTGCGTACTTTACTTATGGTTCTAAGGCATCCTATCTCAGCTCATCTAATTCAACAAGTCCGGAGAACGCCAATGACCACAGTCGCCATCGTCTATCATTCGGGTTACGGCCACACAGAAGCCGTCGCAACCCATGTCGTCAAAGGGGCAGAAAGCGTCCCCGGCGTCACTGTGAAACTCTTCAAAGCCGCCGACCTCGCCTCGCCCGATAGCGGACCTTGGGCGGAACTGGCCAGTGCGGACGCGATTATTTTTGGTTCTCCCACGTACATGGGTTCGGCATCCGCGCCCATGAAGGCCTTCATGGATGCGTCGTCCAAAGCCTGGTTCGCACACGGCTGGAAAGACAAGATCGCGGCCGGGTTCACGAATTCATCCGCCTGGTCGGGCGACAAGCTCGCGACGCTGCAACAGTTCTCAATTTTGGCCGCGCAGCACGGCATGATCTGGGCCGGGACCGGCATGTTCCCTGGCTACAATAAGAAAGATTCAACGCCGGACGATCTCAATCGCGTCGGCTCGTTCCTCGGTCTCATGACACAGGCCAATTTCGACGAGGGCGCCGATACGGCACCGCCCGCGAGCGACAGAAGGACGGCCGAGGCGTTTGGCGCGCGCATTGCCGGGATTGCGGTCCGGTGGAAAGCTTCCGCCGCGTGAGGCGCAACTGCCATCAATAACTTGCTCATTGGGCCCAGGCCCGGCTTACGGCATCGACTGAGATTCTCGTTGCCGGGCTTCGCCCATTCAATGCGCGCTTGGCGCGGGTAGGGCTCAGCGCCGACCTACAATCGGTCTCAAAATTTTACGAGCGAAATCAATGGGGCCGTTCCGTTAAGGAAAACGGGTCGTCCAAACGATTATGAACGGCCCGCTCAACGCACTGAAACACCACGCAAAAAATATTGAACACTTGAAACTCATCCCCGCCTACTCCCGTGGGCGCATAATCGGGCCCTTGGAGGTGGGCGGTTGGACGTGTGACCTGAGGTTTGAGATGTTAACGTTTGCGTTCGCGATGCTAGGCTTCGCGATACTCGGTTGGGGAGTGATGATGGCGGCGAGCACCGGAGACTGCGATGGCGCGCCCCCGATCACGCGTGCGGCGTTTCTGCAAGGCGCGGCGGCAGCCGTTGCCGCAACCGCCGTTGGATTTTCAATCGACGCAAAGGCCGAGAGCACCATGCTGACGCGCACGATCCCCTCAAGCGGCAAGCCGCTGCCCGTCGTCGGTCTTGGCACCTGGCAGACGTTCGACGTCGGCACAAGCGCGGCCGAACGCGCGCCGCTTTCCGGCGTTTTGAAGGAGCTGTTCGCGGCCGGCGCTTCGGTGATCGATTCATCCCCGATGTACGGTCGCTCGGAGGGTGTGGTTGGCGAATTGATCGAAAGCGCGCAATCGCGGAGCAAGGCATTCCTGGCGACAAAAGTTTGGACGCGCGGCAAGTCGAACGGCATCGAACAAATGGAGCGCTCGTTTCAACTCATGCGCACCAAACACATGGACTTAATGCAGGTTCACAACCTCACCGATTGGCAAGTGCACCTCGACACACTGCGCGGCTGGCAGAAGGATGGCCGCGTCTCGTATCTCGGCGTCACGCATTACACGTCGAGTGCTTTCGACGACCTTGAAGCGGTGATGCGCGCGGAAAAGCTCGATTTCGTGCAGCTGAATTATGCCATCGACGACCGCGCGGCGGAAAAGCGGCTGTTGCCCTTGGCTCAGGACAAGGGCATCGCCGTGCTCGTCAACCGCCCCTTCGGCGGCGGCGGCGCACTTGGACGATTGAAGGGAAAAGAGCTGCCGTCATTCGCCAATGAGATTGGATGCACATCGTGGGCGCAGCTTTTGCTCAAGTTCATTATCTCGCATTCAGGCGTTACCTGCGCCATCCCTGGCACATCGAAGCCGGCCCATATGAAAGACAATGTTCAGGCCGGGATGGGCGCGCTTCCGGACGCCGCGATGCGCGAGAAGCTTGCCGAGGCGGCGGCAGCGTAAATCCCCTCTCCCCACGCACTTCACTTGTGTGGGGAGAGGGTTAGGGTGAGGGGCGGCAACAAATTCGAACAAGCGGCCGCCCCTCACCCCAACGCTCTCCCCGTTGAGGGCAGGAACGGGGAGAGGGAGATGTCAAGGAGGATGCTCCGGCCGCGTATTACACCGTCATTTTTTTAACACGCTAAGGAATGAATTTGTTTAGGCATCGTTGTTTGCATGGGGAGGGGCCAAGTCTCGATCAAAGTTCTCGCGAACGGAGGGACCCATGAGCCTCGAAACGAGCGTCGTACCACCAGTCAGTCTCGAGAGTTGCGTTAGGGTAGAGTTACCAAAGCAACCGGTCCTGCTAGGTCCGGCCCCGTTCGTCTTCAGGGACGATGCGGACGGACTTGAAGGAGCGGCAAGCGCGCACGCCGCAGAGTATGGCCTTGCGCCGCTCCCGGTGCCGCATAGGTATTCGGCCTGAATTGTTGAGAATGAGAAGGAAAAAAGGTCGGCGGGCTAGGGCTCTGCCGCCTTTTTTTGTTTTGCAAGCCGATCCGGCAGCGCGACGTTTGGGGGGTGCCTGCAGCCTTGCAATTGCCGCCAGGGACAGCGACACTCACAACCTACCGAGGGGTGCCGGCAGACCGGCTGAGAAGTGCGTTGAAACCGCGTGCTGACCCTTAGAACCTGATCCGGGTTATTCCGGCGGAGGGACGGAGTTTGCCATGGACAACGCCATACTGATCGCCAAGGTTTTAGGCCCCATCTATCTGATCGTGGGACTTGGCATGTTGCTTCACAAGCAGCACATGCGGTCTCTTTTCGACGAAGTCTCCAAAAGTCCCGCGCTCGCCTATCTCGGCGGCGTGCTGGCGCTTGTCATCGGCACGATCATCGTCCGCGTTCACAACGACTGGAGTTTGGGCTGGCCTTTGCTCATTACGCTCATCGGCTGGGGCGCCGTCGCCAAAGGCGCTTCGCGGATTCTCGCACCCGAGTGGAGCCGCGATCTGCTCCGCTCCTACGCTCAGGACGACAAGATCATTCCTTTGGCAACCGCAGCCGCACTAATTTTCGGCGCGGTCCTCACGGCGGGCGCCTACCGCTGGATCTAGTATTAAGACGATCAACCCTAGAAACGAGACCCCGATGAACAAAATCACCCGCGCATCCGACCTGATGGTTCCCAAAGTCACCACGGGGCCAATTACAGGATCGAGCAAGATTTATACCTCGCCCGAGGGCCATGACGATGTGCGCGTGCCGTTCCGCGAAATCGCGCTGACGGACCCGGCTGAAACAAGCTTCCGCGTTTATGACCCATCCGGTCCCTACACCGACACCAACGCCAAGATCGACGTTGAAATGGGCATGCCTCGCATCCGCAAAGGCTGGATCAAGGCGCGGGGCGGCGTCGAAACGTATAAGGGCCGCGACATCAAACCGGAAGACAACGGCAACGTTTCGGGAAAGCACGCCGCGCGCGATTTTCCGAATAAGCCCGTGCCGATGCGGGGGGTCACTTCTCCTCCCCCCTCGTGGGGGAGGCCGGGAGGGGGGGAATCCCAACTGCCAGCTGCCGTGATTCCCCCCACCCCTAACCCCTCCCCACAAGGGGGAGGGGGATTGCTCACCCAATTCGAATTTGCCCGCGCCGGCATCATCACAAAGGAGATGATCTACGTCGCGCATCGCGAGAACCTCGGCCGCACGGCTGTTCTTGAGCGCGCAAAAGCAGCGCTGGCGGACGGCGAAAGCTTCGGCGCGGCACTCCCAGAGCACATCACACCGGAGTACGTGCGCTCGGAAATCGCGCTTGGCCGCGCGATCATTCCATCGAACATCAACCACGCAGAAGTCGAGCCGATGATCATCGGCCGCAACTTTCTTGTTAAGATTAACGCCAACATCGGCAATTCAGCCGTGTCGTCGTCGATTGAAGAAGAAGTCGAGAAAATGGTCTGGGCCATCCGCTGGGGCGCAGATACCGTCATGGACCTCTCCACGGGGCGAAACATTCACACCACGCGCGAATGGATCTTGCGCAATTCGCCCGTTCCCATCGGCACCGTGCCGATCTATCAGGCGCTGGAAAAGTGCGGCGGCGATCCGGTGCAGCTGACGTGGGAGATCTATCGCGACACGCTCATCGAACAATGCGAACAGGGCGTCGACTATTTCACCATTCATGCGGGCGTCAGGCTCCCTTATGTGCCGCTAACGGCAAACCGCGTCACGGGCATCGTCTCGCGCGGCGGATCGATCATGGCCAAGTGGTGTCTCGCCCATCACAAAGAGAGCTTCCTCTATGAGCGCTTCGACGAAATTTGCGATCTGATGCGCAAGTACGACGTGTCGTTCTCGCTCGGCGACGGCTTGCGTCCGGGCTCGATTGCGGACGCGAACGACCGCGCGCAGTTTGCCGAACTCGAAACGCTCGGCGAGTTGACCAAGATCGCCTGGGACAAGGGCTGCCAGGTGATGATCGAAGGCCCCGGCCACGTGCCGATGCACAAGATCAAGATCAATATGGACAAGCAATTGAAGGAGTGCGGCAAAGCGCCGTTTTACACGCTTGGGCCCCTGACAACCGACATCGCGCCGGGCTACGACCACATCACGAGCGCCATCGGCGCCGCCATGATCGGCTGGTTCGGAACGAGCATGCTCTGCTACGTGACGCCGAAGGAGCACTTAGGCCTGCCGAACCGCGACGACGTGAAAGTCGGCGTCATCACCTACAAGCTCGCGGCGCACGCAGCGGACTTGGCCAAGGGGCATCCGGCGGCGCAGCTGCGCGACGATGCGTTGAGCCGTGCGCGCTTCGATTTCCGCTGGGAGGATCAGTTTAACCTCGCGCTCGATCCCGATACCGCGCGCTCCTATCACGACGAGACGATGCCGAAGGACGCGCACAAAGTGGCCCACTTCTGCTCGATGTGCGGGCCGAAGTTCTGCTCGATGAAAATTACCCAAGACGTGCGCGACTATGCGGCCAAACAGAACGCGCGCGTCGGCGAAGCCATTGCCGAAATCCAGGAGGAAGTTGGTGCAATAGATCCACAGGCGGGGATGGATATTATGAGCGCGCGCTTCAAGGAAATGGGCGGAGAGTTGTATTTGGATGCAGACAAGGTCGCGGCCGCGGCGTCCCCCCAAGGAACACGCGTCAAATCCGGCGACATCGACGCGGTGAAGAAGAGCAACAAAGCGTTGGCGTGATCGTTAGCGCCACGGGACGGCGGCGATGCCTGAAATCATTATCGTCGCCGGACCCAATGGCGCGGGGAAGACAAGTTTTGCGAAGCAATTCTTTGCACGGTCTGAACGGCAACTTGAGTATGTCAACGCCGACGAGATTGCGCGCAAGTTGCCGGAGTCGGTAAGTCCGCAATTGCGGCGCGATATCGAAGCGGCGCGGATAATGCTCAAACGGATGGAGGAACTGGCAGCAGGCCGCCTGGATTTTGTAGTTGAGACGACGTTGTCAGCACTGACCTATGTCGAGAAGATCAAGAACTGGCAGAGCCTCGGGTACAATGTCGTGTTGATTTTCGTACGCCTGCCACGTGCCGAACATGCCATCGAGCGTGTTCGCCGCCGCGTCGCTGCCGGTGGCCACGGCATTCCGGAACCCACAATTCGCCGGCGGTTTGAGCAGGGACTGGACTATCTAGAAAAGCACTACAAACCGATTGTAGATATATGGTATGTATATGATAGCTCGGAAGGTGCCGTCACTTTAGCTGAAAGCTCGCTGCCCTAATGCCGAAGCCGCAAGACAAACTGACCGCTCAGATCGAAACCGCCTTCAGGGGAGTAGAAGAGGCACTTCGCCGCCGCGACCCCGATACGTTAGCCGGGCGCATGCCCGCCGAAAAACGCAATGGAGCCTCACCCGAGAAGCGGGCCGATATGCGTAAGAAGAAGCCTGTGCCCACTGGCAAGACCATATAATCAACCATGCGCAAGTTCTGGCTGTTGCTTCTGATCCTCTATGTCGGCGGATACATCGCCTTCCGGCAGACGTTTGCGGAGCAACCGGAACGCCCAAACAGCAATTCCTACGTCAAATTCCCTGCAGGAACAGACGTTCTCTATTACTTGTGGTGGCCCTTGAGCGAGGTAGACCGACGAGTTACTCGGATGCAAACGGTTCCACCAGGATTTGAGTCCATCAGTTCACATGGGTCGACGCAGTAAGTTTGACTCTCCAGATAATAAACTCAGCAATATCGGCGCGCACATCGGGGCGCATCAGTAATTGGGGATGCGCCGACACCGGGCCTGATTGTTGGGTTACGGCGCGAGTGAAGTGCGCGCCTAACCCAACCTACAAGTCGCGCTCTTGGCAGCCGGACATGGCGTTGGGGTGAGGACATAAGCCACCCCCCGCCCCCAATCTTTCACAATCTTAACTTCACTTCGCCACGCGAATGTGAGAGCTTCACTCCATCGTCAACAACTGAAAGGAGGTGATCCGATGTCGAGTGGGATTATGAAGGCTGCGATTTTTGGATCGCTCACGCTTTCGCCGGATTCACTTCCGAAAAAGCGCTAGAGCAGCGACCCGGCGGACCAAAACTTCCGCTAGATGATCGCAACTAATCTCACGGAGGCCGCTCATATCGAGCGGCCTCTTTGTTTTTGCAGGAATGTCAGGCTCGGCTCAGCGGTTCTGAACGTCGACGTAAAACACCATCTCCGCCTTCTTTCGCTCGCTGCCCGCGCGCCGGATTTGCGTGCCGCAGCGGTAGACCTGCGCCAAGCCTTCAACCCGGCAGCTTCTCGAATTGACAACAAAATCGAGATCGCGCTTCGGGTCGATGCGGTTGATATCGATCTGATCGTCTTCGGCTATGTCCTTGTCGAACACTTCGATTTTCACGTCCGTTCTGCCATTCGGCACAACAGCGGAAAATTTCCAGTTGGGAATGATGGCATCCGTCTGGCGCACTTTCTCGGACTTGAAGACTTGCCCGCCGATGGTGACGCGGGCGTAGAAATCTTCCGAGCTGAAGGCATCTGCCTTGTCGAGTGCAATCAATTGCGAAAGCGTCAGCGTAATTTGAACGTCGCGCGTGACGGCGGCGTGATGGCGCTGCTTCCTGTATTTGCGATGCGGATGGGCGTCCGCTGAGATCGCATCGATAAATGGGAATATAGCGAGCAGCAGACCCATGAACGCAAGGCCGCGCGCGCGGATGCCAGACTTTATAAAGGACATGAACCCCTCCACACGATTTACAACAAAGACACCGGCGGGACCAATGTCCCCGCTTGAGCCATTACGTTTACGAAATTTATTCGGCGTCTGATAGGGAAGCAATGCGAGTCAACGCTTGAGCGGTGCCAAGCGGCATCAGATATCGCACAAGAACAGCTTCACTTGCGCAGTTTGTGCTCCACCCGGCCGCGCAGACTTGTATCCAAAAGATCACATACACTTCGAATCAGTTTTCAAAAATACGATTTCTGTGGATGGCAAGTTCTTTCCGTTCTAGTCTCAATTTGTGGGACGGCTGATCGGGGGATCGGCCGGGGGTAAGAAATTCTCACACGATAGACCACCGCAAGACTCTGATTGGGATTTCATCTCGAATTGAGTCAGACCTGAAAGAATTCGCCGTTTTGCAGAGATGCATTCCGGCAACGCTGATGGTTTGCGGCGGGCCCGGGGGGGCCTCAGGGCGCCCCAAAAGGAACGGGTGGTTAAATGCCACCCGTTTCTTTTTTTGCGTGCCGCGTTGCCGCGAAATGCGTTCGCCGCCGGTAAGTTCTGCCGGCCGCCGCCAATCGCCGCCAATCCCGGAGAATGCGCCACACCTATTCTCCCCGCCATTTCCCCGCGCGGCTCCCCGCTCGGTTCCCCGGCATTCCCTGGCGCTACTTTGAAAACCAGCTGTCCCAGAGTTGCTTGGCCCAGAGCGACAAGGCCTTGGCCGTCCCCTCGCCTTCTGCGGGCTTTGGCCCTTCGGGCGCACCATCGTCCACAGTTCTCGCAATCGACGATGTGGTGCTGGGCGGCGCGGCTTTTGTGGCGCCACCGGGCTCCTGAACCGCAGCGGCGGCCGCAGCGGTTGGTTCCATCGCGCGCGGAGCCGGTTCCACCGCAGCAGCGGTTGGCGCTGGAGGCGGTGTTACGGTCTCGGCAGCCGCAGCCTTTGCTGCATCTGCAGGCTGCGCTTTGGTTGCGCCGGTCGAAGTTGCCGGCGCTTGCGATTGCGCCGCTTCGGACGCCGGCACATCGCCGTCAATCGTTTTCACAATGCTGGACGTTGCTTTTTCCGCGCCGGCCTGCGGCAAGCCTTTGGCGTCTTTTTCAATCGCGGCATCGTACTCGGCGAGCGTCTGCACATCTCCCTTGGCACGGATATGCACGATTTTGTAGCCCTTGGCCTTGAGCTCCGAGAGCAGCAAGGGCAGCGCCTTCGCCGTGTTCTTGTGAATGTCGTGCATCAAGATGATGCCCTTGCCCGACTTCTCGAGCTTCTGCATCACGCCTTTTACGAGGTGCTCGGGCGGCTGCAGCTTGAAATCGAAGCTGTCGATATCGGTCGAAAACATCGCGATATTGCGCGTGCCGAGATGGGCAACGGTTTCCGGCGAATCGACCAGCGTCGGAAAGCGGAAGAAGGGTGCGATGGGGCCGCCCACCGCGCGTTTCACCGCCGAAATGCCGCGCTCGATTTCCGACTTTGCTTCCTCGATCGTTTTGAATTTGCGAACCGGCTGATGGCTCCAAGTGTGCGTGCCGATCGTGTGGCCGGCTTTGGCGACTTCGCGGATGATCTCGGGATAACCCAGTGCCATCTTGCCGATGGTGAAGAACGTGGCCTTGGTGCAGTGTTCGGCAAGTGCCGCCAAAACGCCTTCGGTCGAGTATTTCTGCGGGCCGTCGTCGAACGTCAGCACAACTTCTTTCTGCTGCAGGAAATCGTGCGCCTTATAGTGCTCGAAGCCAAAGCCCGGGCCGCCGGTCGTGTCGATTTCGACGGTACGCGCCACGCCGATCGCGTTCTCGTTCGGGCACCGCGTCGGCGCCGCTAAAGCGGGTGACGCCAATACAGGCAATGCAACAAGCACTCCAACGCCAAATATCCTGACGAACCCCACCATAATAGACCCCTGAAAAATGATTCCCTGCTTCAGTTGTTTACCATGTTTCCGCGCGCGCCGGGCGATGGCAAGACCTGTCTGGCAAGTTTTATGAAACATTGTTTTGAAGTGCCGCCTGTGTGGCGCGCGTGCGCACTCCGGCCGCACGGCGCCCAGGCCTGCATACCGGCTCGCACAACGGGGGTTGCCTCCCCCATGGCCCGGCTTCTACAGTTGGGCAATATGATTTTGAACTATGGTTTTGAAGGTAAGGAGGTTCTCAAATGGGCATTCGAGATATGGATATTCGAGTGAAGCGCGCAGCTTTGGTTGTTATCGCGGTATGGACTGCAACCGCGATATCAGCATCGGCGGCCGTAGCTCTACCTCAGGCTGCAGAAAGGTCTGCGGCGGCGTCGCCAACGCTCATGTTAGCTGTTCATGACGCACATGATAATCGGAATGACAATGATTGGGACGGCGGCACTTCTGAGCAGCGCAGGCGCGACCGCCACCGCCGCCACAGGGAGAAAGTTATCGACGCGCCATTCACATATGTCGAGAGCGGACGCCGGGTGATTGTCGATGCGCCCTTTGCGCACGTTTATGTCGGCCGCCATGGCCGCCACGTGGTGGCGCCGTTCGTCGATATCTGGATCCCGCGCCGCCGCTCGCAATAGCGGGACGGCCGCGCAAGCGCAGTCTTGCCCAATTTTATTTTGGGCCGTCACGAACCGGCCGCGGACCGCGCCGCCGATAGCCGTTGAGGTGCGGCCTCGACCCTAAGCCTATGAAACTGCCCGGTCCGGAGGCCCGACTGACGCCCCGTCCGGAGCCTGTCCGCCGTCGTATCAAGCGGCTCAAAACCAGCCGATTACGGACTGTTTGAGGCCCCTTACACAAAGCCTCTTCGCCATTTCGACATAATGTGCTCTTAGTGGTCGACTTGGTTGCGGGATAAAACTGAATAATCGAGTATCTGGGGGTTTTAAATGTTCAACCGCGTCGCAACGCCTGATCCGCGTGTCACTGAATCCATTCGTCCAAGCGGACAACCGCCGTCCATTCAACCGCTGAAGTCGGGCCCGCTGCCGCCATTCGCGCATCAGCATTCCGGCCCCTCGTTCGCGCAAGCCACGTCGAACGGACAGGTCGCAATGCGCGCACCCGATACCCCGACGTCGGTGCTTGGTCCCGATATCACCATCATAGGCCAGCAGCTCGTTTTGAAAACCAAAGGCTCGCTCCTCATTGCCGGCCATATTCAAGGCGATGTGCACGGCGAGAGCGTCACCGTCGGCGAAAGCGGCAACGTGACGGGTACAATTACCGCGCGCACGATCGCCGTTCAAGGCGAAGTGCGCGGCGCGCTCAGGGGCTCGGCCGTATTCCTGCACGCCACGTCCCGCGTCGATGGCGATATCGTCAAACAGACCTTGGCGATTGCCGAAGGCGCCCAATTTGACGGCAGCGTGCGACGCGCCCGCGACGTCAGCGAAGTCACGCCCGATCTCGGCTAATCATTTCGCTTGGACTTTGCCTTTGAGACGGTGACGGAGAGTTCCGTCGTGAGCCGGTGACGTTCGCCAGGAGTGAGCGTCACCTTGTCGTTTCCTGCGTTTGCCGCTTCGACGCAGAGCATGCGCCTATAGCCTTCTTTGCCCATGTCGCCGAGACGTGCCGATTTTTCAACCCACGGATTCCAGAGTACCGTCGAACGGCTGCCCGTCTTGGCAATGCGTATCCGGCGCGCGGACTTCTCGTCCGTGACGAAAACCGGGCCCTCGCACTCTTGATAGATGCGATCGATCTCGCCTGTAACGCGGACGGGTTCGGCGTCGTTCCGCATGGGGCCCGGCGCCAATTGATCCAGGTACGGCCGTCCTTCAAAGCCTTCGGCTGTCACGCCGCCGATATCGCCAACGGCGAGATACGTGTGCAGGGCTTGCGTGATTTCCAAGTCATCGCTACCCCGGTTCTCTGTCGATAGCGAAATCGTCAAGGCATCTGAGAGCGTGATTTCGAGTTCGGCCAGCGCCCGGTGCGGCCAACCTGTTTGCAAATTCGTAGATGCATCGAAAGCCAGAACGAGGCGCGCGCGGTTTTGGGAGGCCGCCGAACCTGTGACCGTCCATGGCGCCGAACGCACAAATCCATGCGCTGGTTGTGTTGTATCGCCCGGGTGCGGACCAAACCACGGCCAGCACACCGGCACACCGCCGCGCACGGCTTTTCCGGTGCCGAATTTTGCAACCGGCGACAGCCACAGCACTTCGCTCATGTTGGCTGGAACGTATGAGAGGACCTGCGCACCTTGCAACGCAATTACAATCGACGCGCCGCCCGCCTGGAGCAACGCGACCGGCCCGCCGTAACGCTCCGTGAAGCGCACAGCGCCCGGTCTGCCCCAGCGCGCGTCAAGCGCCTTGAGGCTCGGGCTCAAATCCCCGCCCACATCTTCCCCCAGAGTTTAATCAGAAGCGCCGTCCGCGGATGCCCGGCGCTTCGTTGAGGCAATGCTCGGACACGCGAATATCATGGCCGACGAACCGGCACACTTCACGCTTGTAGTTCGGGTTGTAGCGGATGCGGTCTGCTGACGCTCTCATGCCATAGCCGCGCGCAACGCTTGCCAACAGTTCGTCTTGGCAGAATGGCGTTGTGATGTAGCTGCCAGCTACCAGCTGGGCGCCGCCCCGGCAGTGAATACCGCGTGGGCCGGCTTCGGCACCGAGGGCCAGCGCCGCAAAAGTTAGAAAAGCGGCCGTAGTCGAAACTGCAAACTTGGAGAACATGACGGGACCTCTTGTGTCGAACCCGCGCGGCTCGGCAGAACTCAGCAACACTGCCGATACGCCGCGCAAGAGTCGCCGGGTTTCACTTGGCTTGGATTGTATCAGAAAACCTGGCTGCCGGGGCGCCCATTTTATGGGATTGGCGCGCCGCCGCAGTCTGATATGAGAGGCGAAGACTTTGCGGTCGCCGGATAACTGGGAGCCTGGCAATGATTACGCAATACGATGCGGGCGGATCGTGCCTCAGCCGCCGCGATGGGGCGCTCGACGTCAAAACAAGCACGCTTTGGATCGATCTCCTCAACCCGACGCCCGAAGAAGAGAAGTCGGTCGAAGCCGCGCTCGGCCTTGACGTGCCAACGCGCGCGGAAATGCGCGAGATCGAAGTGTCTAACCGCTTCTACTCGGAAAACGGCGCCCACTTCATGACCGCTCTCGTGCTTCATGCCGTTGAGAACGAGTCGCCGCAAACGTCGAACCTGACGTTTATCTTGAGCGGCCAGCGCCTCGTGACCGTGCGCTATGCCGAACCCAAAGCCTTCCAGATCTTCACCGACAAGGCCTGCCGCAACGACCCCTCGTGCACTTCGGGCACCCAGATCCTGATTGGCCTTATTGAGACTTTGATTCAACGCCAAGCCGACCACATCGAAAAAGTTCAAGACGACGTGGAAACGCTCGCGCCGCAGATTTTTGGGCAAAAACACGCAATTCAAAACAAGGGCAGGCGTCTCGACGTCATGCTGCGCAGCATCGGCAAAGCCGGAGACCTGACCTCGCGCTCGCAGGAAAGCGTCGTCTCGTTTCACCGCACGTTGCACTTTTTCGGCGATGCCGCGCGCGAACGCGGCGAAGACAAACGCCTGATCGAGCGCATCGAAAGCGCCAATCGCGACGCCGGATCGCTTGTCGAGCATCTGAAATCGCTCTCGGGCAGAACCGCATTTCTGCTCGACGCGACGCTCGGCATGATCTCGACCGAGCAGAACCAGATCATCAAGCTGTTCTCGGTCATGGCCGTCATGCTCATGCCGCCGACGCTTGTGGCATCCGTCTACGGCATGAATTTCAAGCATTTGCCCGAACTCGATTGGCCGTGGGGCTACCCGATGGCGCTCGGGCTGATGTTTGTCTCGGCGCTCATCCCATTCATCTATTTCAGGCGCAAAGGGTGGCTGTAATCTTTACGCTAGCCACGACATAACGAGCGCCAGCAGGCCCGAGAGCCCGAGTACCGCGAGCATGCTGGCATGAACCCGAAACAGCAACACAGCCGCAAGTCCGGCGAGCAGCGCGGCGCGCCAATCGAGACTTGCGAGCGCCGGCAAGCTCGTGTGCAACGGTCCGATCGATACCTCCGACACTTCGCGGAACAGCACGTGCAGCGCGAACCAAACCGACAGATTGAGAATCACGCCGACAACCGCGGCCGTTATGGCCGAGAGCGCCGACTTAAGGCGCGGCATGGAGGAGATACGCTCGATATAGGGCGCGCCGGCAAAGATCCACAGGAAGCAGGGCGCAAAGGTCGCCCACAGCACCACAAGCGCGCCGAGAATGCCCATCACGACCGGCGATCCCTCCCCGCCTTGGCGATAGGCCGCGAGATAACCCACAAACTCGTTGACTAGGATAAGTGGTCCGGGCGTGGTTTCAGCCAGGCCGAGCCCGTCGAGCATTTCTCCGGGCTTCAGCCATCCGTAAACCTCAACCGCGTCCTGCGCGACGTAGGCAAGGACCGCATAGGCCCCGCCAAACGTCACGACCGCGAGCTTGGAGAAGAACCAGGCAAGTTTCGCGAGCACATGGTCGAAACCGAACGTGAAGGCGATTGCCAGCAGCGGCAGCGCCCAGATCGCGAGCCAGACGGCAACAGTGCGCATGGTATCACCGATTGGGATGGCGGCGTAAACCGGTCCAAGGTTAGCGGTATCCGGCGCTTTTTCTGGAGCACCATGGCTGCTCCAAAAACCATAGAGGGCGGCGGCAAGTACGATAACTGGAAACGGAATCTTGAAAAAGAAAATCGCAATAAAGGCGAGCGCAGCGATAATCCACTCCGCGCTGTCTTTCAGCGAACGGCGCGCGATGCGCAGCAGCGCTTCGACAACGATGGCGAGCACCGCAGCCTTGACGCCCATGAAGAGCGCCGAGACGAGCGGCACGCTGCCAAAAGCTGCGTAGATTGCCGACAGCACGAGAATGAGAAGTGCGCCCGGCAGCACAAACAAGAGACCGGCTATGAGGCCGCCCTTCAAACCATGCAAGCGCCAACCGGCATACGTTGCGAGCTGCATCGCCTCGGGACCGGGAAGCAACGTGCAGAAGTTCAGGGCCAGAAGATACGTGCGCTCCTCAAGCCATTTTTTTTCATCGACCAAGATCTTGTGCATCATCGCGATCTGACCGGCCGGGCCGCCAAACGACGTGAGACCGATCTTGGCCCACGTGCGCGTTGCCTCCGCCAAACTGGGCGCGGCGTGCTTGATTGTTTTTTCCGTCATTTGCCCCGGTCCGCTGCCCCAGCCTCTTGGGCCAGGTTCCATCGCACCGGCATAGCAGAAGTCCTTGTTTGAGGGGCATCCGGCTTGCGGCCTGCCGTCGCGGATTGGCAATTCCCGCACAAAATTCTTGTGCGATCGCAGTCATATGCTCCTAGCGACTTAAAGTGTTGCGCGAATGCCGGATTGACCCCCCTCGTTAACCAAGGCACGGGGTCGCCTAGCCAGATCGGGTTAACGCCCGAATTCAATTGGCGGCACAGGGAGTTCTGGCGTCTTGCTGCGGATTGAAATGATCGGGGGGAACCCTGTTCTCCGTCGACGTTGTTGGGAGCCGCTTCGGCGGCCCCGCGCTAACGCTGCCATGATGCACGTTCGCGAGACCGGTCGCATCCAATCCGCACTCCCGCCGTCGTAAAGAGGAGTTTGTTTCATGCGGTTATTAACCAAAGCCGTTTTCGCGTTCTTTCCGGCCCTGATTTTGGCCGGTGCGTCTGCCGACGCCGCCACGGAAAGCTGGCGTCATAGCTGCGTCGGTCCCGACGTCGCTTGCTCGTCGTCTCAAGCGGCGCCTGCCGCCAAAGCCGCCACCGCGCCTGCAAAGAAGACCGCCGTCAAAGTGAAGTCCAAGAAGCCGGCCGCGGCTACTTCCGACAACGCCGTTTCGAAGCCGAAGAAAGTCAAGAAAATCGCCAAGGCGCAGGACGACGACGAACCGGTTTCCAAGCCAAAGAAAAAAGCCAAGGTCGCCAAGAAAAACTCAGACGATGGCGATACGGGCGGCAAGTCGTATCAGTCGGGCGTCGCCTCTTGGTACGGCGGATACTTCCATGGCCGTACAACCGCGAATGGCGAGAAATACGACATGTGGGCCATGACGGCCGCGCATAAAACGCTGCCCTTCGGCACGCGCGTCAAGGTCACCAACACCAACAACGGCGACAGCACCATCGTGCGCATCAATGATCGCGGACCCTTCATTGCCGGCCGCGTGATCGATCTTTCGAAGGCTGCCGCCAACGACATTGGCATGGGCGGGCTTGCGAAGGTGAAACTCACGATCCTCGGCAAGGGCTGAGGTTTCGGGGCTGAGGATTTCAGAGCTGAGGTTTCGGGGCTGAGGTTTCGGGGCTGAGGATTTCAGAGCTGAGGATTTCGGCAATCGAATCTCTCGGGCGGCGGCGGTCACCACGTGATCGCCGCCGTTGTTCGCCGCATCGGACGGCGACAACCGGCAAACGTTTACTAGCGCCCGCGACTCGCCGTCGCGCCGCCTGAATTGTGTCTCTATAAAACAAACAATATCAATAAGCTGTGAGCGCCTGTTAAGTTAAAGACACAGGCGTGGATTGACGCTCGAAACGGGCGATGCTCCTGTCCGCCCGCCAAAGGATTGGCTTGGCTGCCGGCCCCGCGCAAGCGCGGATGCACGTCACGCGAAACTTGTTTCGGGACTGCCGCTTTTTCGACCCCGCAACTCAACCCGCCCACGAAGCACAAGAGGAATTAGAACATGCGTACCATTTTCGCGTTTGCGACTGTCGCGTTTGCAGCTTTGACGATGGCTGCGGCGCCTGCCAGCGCCTCCTGGGAATGCACCGGCCCCGCTTTCGCTTGCGATGGCGGCTCGAGCGGCAAGGCTTCCAAGCCGTCTTACAAGAAATCAGCCGGCAAGAAGTCGAAGCCGTCCTACAGCTATAGCGATAGCGGTTCGAGCGGCGGTTACACGCTCTCGGGCAAAGCCTCTTACTACTGGCAGCCGCAGGCGCTTGCGTCCGGCGGACGCTTCAACCCGAACGCCATGACGGCAGCCCACAAGACCCTTCCCTTCGGCACGAAGGTCCGCGTCACCAATCTGAACAACGGCAAATCGGTCACCGTCACGATCAACGATCGCGGGCCATATATTGCAGGCCGGATCATCGATCTTTCGAAAGCCGCCGCCCACTCGATCTCGATGCAGGGTTCGGGCGTCGTGCCGGTCAAGGTCGCGGTGCTCGGCAAGGGCTGATTTATCCACACGGCTGAATACCTGGTGGGCGGCCATAGGGAGACCTTTGGCCGCCCGTCCTATTTTTGCCCCCGCGAATCGCTTAGCCACCGGAACACGCCACTCAAGGGCCGGAGGTCAAAACAACTGCTCCAGTACGTCAAACATTTGCCGGTTCTCGCGGCGGCGCTCCTGGTGCCGGCCGTTGCGGAGGGCGGCTGGCTAACGACCGTTACGCGCGAGGCCGGCGCCGCCTCCACAATCGAAACGGGCTGGACTACGACGGTTGCCTCCGTGCGCGTGGACCCCATCGCCACCGGCTCGATTGCCCGCGACGGCGCCTACCGGCCTGCAGCCGGCCCGCGTCTGACGGGCGTCCCGCATGCGCTTTCCGGCGCTGCTTCCTACTACTGGCAGGATCAAATGACGGCGACGGGCGAGCGCTTCGACAAGCGCGCCATGACGGCGGCCCACAAGACGCTGCCCTTTGGAACGCGTGTGCGGGTGACGCGCGCGGATACCGGAAAAAGTGTCGTCGTGCGCATCAACGATCGCGGACCCTTTAAGCCGGGGCGCATCATCGATCTCTCGGAGAAAGCCGCCGAAGACCTCGGCATGACGCGCGCCGGCGTAACGCCCGTAAAGCTCGAAGTCTTGGGCCGCTAGGGCCAGAGTCAATCGCGTCCTCGCGCGCCCGGCAAATTCCCCGGGAGACAACGATGTTCAGCGCGGCGGGCTGGGCCGTAATGCGCCGCATGGATGCGAAAGCCGGTGTTTGAAAATTCGTGCGTGAGGCATGGTGCATTACGCCCCCAGTGCGTAGGGCGCAATAGGCCCGGCATCTGCACTAAGCCGGGCCGTATTGCGCCGAAAAAGCAGCGAGCACCGGCGCAAGCCATGGTGCAATACGGCCCGAGTGCAGAACGGG
>JANMNH010000150.1:0-53603 GCA_031373745.1 Hyphomicrobium sp.
GCCCACCGGTGAAAGTGGCGGCGCTCAATAACCCGACACCAGTCTTCGCGGGGCGGATCTGTGTCCGCTTTTTTCAAACTAGATAGATCCGGCGCACGTCCGCTCCGCTTCCGTCTTTTGCTTTTTTTATACCGCCGGCGGAAAACCGCGCGACGCTGCTGGCGCGTCGATCTCCAAATCAGGACCAACGAAATACTCATCCCGCCTCTACAACTCCCGCCCAGTCACCACCTTGGCCCAGCGCCCATCCGGCGCAAAAATTTGCACGCACCCCATCCGGCCTCTCCACGAATCATGGCCTAATGCAGCCTTACAATGCGCTGCATCGGCGGCGCCTGTTTGAGGGAGCTTGTTCCATGAAATTTGCTGCATATACGGATGACTCGATCTGGGGCGTTGGCGCCACCGCTGAAGAAGCGCGCGCGGAAGGCCTGGCCACCATGCAGGACGTCGAAGCCTCCGAAGAAGAAGTCGCTGAGTTGAAGGTAGCGCCCGTCTCGGACGAATTGGTGGCAGCGCTTGCGGCGGCCGAAGACGCAGGCCGCGACGTGATGTTCGACCTCGTCGGCGGCACGCTCGTCGTCGATCACGACGAGGAGGCGGCTGCCTGAGAGCCGCCGCAACGCATCGAAGACCATAACGAACGGGCCGTAAACGGCCCGTTTCATTCGGCGTCTCGAGCACGGCCTCAAATATTTTCGCGCGCGATTCTGAGCCAGATCTTGTCCGCGTCCGTCAACACAATGCCGCGTGCCGTCGACGCGCGCACGACGGAGTCGAAGAGGTCGCGTGCCTTCTCGGAATGGCCATTGCGCTGCAAAAATTGCGCGTACCGCGTGCGCGCTTCAAGGCCGATGTAATAGCCCGACAGTTGACTGTATTCGCTTTCGGCGTCGGCGATGCGTCCTTGATCTTCCAAGCAGCGGGCATAAATTAAGTGCGCGTCCTGGTCGTCGAGTTCGGGATGCGCCGCGCGTAACATTTCGAGCGTTCCCAGCGCTCTCTCTGCGTCGCCGCCGTTCAATTGCGAGCGCGCGAGGCCGACAAGAAGCGGCGTGTCATGCGCATAAATGCCCTGGGCGGCCGCTTGATAAAGCCGGGCCGCTTCCTCCCACATGCTCTTGCGTTCGCATTCGAGCGCCAGCGCCTGTTTGGTATCGACCGTGTCGCGCGATCTTGCTTCGTCGTGCAGGCGGTGAAAGGCCCGGTCGGGCGCAACGATGTCCGTGATGCCGCGTTTGACCTCCCGGCCGCGCCGGGACTGGCCGGCCTCCGGCAGGAGCTCGAAACAAATATAGGCTATCGAACCAACGAGTGGCAGCGAGAGCAGGACGAAGTACCAGTACTGCGGCCGCCCGGTCCTATAGGCATGATTGATAAAAAAGATGGCCACGAGCAGGTGCAGTATCGCTATGATTGGCATGGAGTTCTGACCTCGCTCGGTAGAAAGGGCGGATACGAACGTTTAAGCGATGTTCTGGGTAGAGCGCAATAAGCGAGACGGCTAGACTTGCCGCTGGAACACAGGCCTTGCGCCCAATTTGTCGCGTGCGCCGCCTGAACGGTTCATTGCGCAAAAAGCTAACAGCCCCGCCCGCCTTGACAGCGGCCGGGCGGGAGTGCCTAAACCGTCAATACAACGGGCAGCCGGGGCTAACTATAGCTCCATCGGGGAGACACTTATCAGCCATGGCACGGGCATTCGTATTTCCAGGGCAAGGAAGCCAGGATACCGGCATGGGCAAGGCTCTAGCTGAGAATTTCGCGTCCGCACGGGCCGTATTCGATGAGGTCGACGAGGCGCTGGGCCAAAAACTTTCCGCCATTATGTGGGATGGACCCAAGGAGACGCTGACGCTGACCGAAAACGCCCAGCCCGCATTGATGGCCGTCTCCATGGCTGTGATGCGGGTTCTGGAAACGGAGAAGGGCTTCAAGCTCTTGGACAAAGTCAAATTTGTTGCCGGCCATTCGCTTGGCGAATATTCGGCACTTGCAGCGGCGGGTGCGTTTTCGCTCTCTGACACCGCGCGGCTGTTGAAGCTGCGCGGCCAAGCGATGCAAAAAGCCGTCGCTGTGGGCCAAGGTGCGATGGCGGCACTCTTGGGCGTCGGCATGGACGTCGCGGTGAGAGTCGCGGCCGAAGCGGCGCAGGGAGATTGTTGCCAGGTAGCCAATGATAATGAACCAACGCAGGTTGTGTTGTCGGGCCATAAGACTGCCATCGATCGCGTCGCCGAAATCGGCAAAGCTCACGGTGTGCGCCGCGCGGTGAACTTGCCGGTCTCCGCGCCCTTCCATTGCGCGCTGATGCAACCTGCCGCCGATGCCATGGCGGAAGCGCTGAGCCATGTGAAAGTGAACAAGCCGGTCGTGCCTGTTATCGCTAACGTCGTCGCGACGGCCATTTCCGATCCGGCCGAAATTAGAAAATGCCTCGTCGAGCAAGTGGTCGGCACGGTGCGCTGGCGCGAGTGCGTCGCCTACATGGCGGCGAACGGCATCACGGATTTCTACGAGATCGGCTCGGGCAAAGTGCTCGCCGGTCTCGTCAAGCGCACGGCGGCAACGGCGAACGCCATGAGTATCGGTGCTCCTGCGGATATCGACGCCGCACTCGCTTCTCTCATGGCATGAGATGCTGACGCGGCGGACATTTACAGCACGCGTGGGTCTTGGCGCATTGACACTTACAGGTGGAGCCCGCAACGCCATGGCTGAAACGGTGACGTATGAGCATGCCGTGGATGTGGATGGCATCGCGCGCCAATGTCCCGACGGCCGCAATGTACCGCAGATTGTATTGGACATTGCCACTTACGTGAAGCTGAAGATTTGGCCGTCGGTGGGGGGCGTGCGCTTTCTGGGACGCCGCATGGAGGACTTCTGGATCGAGAGCGGAGCCGACCTGTGGCCAGACTTCGGCGTTTTCATCGTATTGCCCGACGGCTCGCGCGTGGCGCAATGGTTTCGCGCGAGCGAGACGGGCGAGCCGCCGATCGTGCTCATCGGCAGCGAAGGCGAGCAGGAAGTTCTCGCGCCAAACCTGAACGCGTTCCTTGCCGGTTGGGCTCTCGCACGCGCCGATAAAGACGGCGAGTTGAAAATGGGCACGATGCCCGTGGCCCTGCCCTACGACATGCGCTGGAGCGACGAGTACGAGGAGGGTGTTCCCGACGGCCGGCCCGAGTTGGCGGACTTTATAAGCGGCAAATTGGGGCGGCCGCTTGAATACTTTATCGCCGCCAAACCCGACGATGCGCCGTTGAAAGCCTTCTTCGATGCCTGGGGCGAGCGCGCCCGGCGCGATATCGCCGCCAACGAAAACCTGCGCGCCATCGCCAAGCTTCTCGACAGCTATATGCCGCGCGGCGAAGACGCCTGGATGCGGACGCAGTTTCAGGTGCACGCGATTGGCGACCGTATGGAGATCAAGAAGCGTCCTCCGGGCTCGCCGCCGATCCCCGAAGAGGCGGCACTCATCCCTCTGATACGTGCCGAGCGGGAAGCGCGCGCGCAAGGCATCCACAAGGTGCGCGGGTTTTGGCACGTGGCCGAACTCATGCTGTATCCGGACGGCACCTGTCAGCTCGCCTCGGGTTGGGAGGGGCTGGGGGAGAAACCTGAGTTTGAAAAAGGCGGGCCGCCAACCGCGGCCGAATTTGCGGCGGATCAGAAGGCCTATCCGCGCAGCGAGCGCTGGATCGAACCTTGGATGCGCGACCTCAAATGGCCAGTGGTCCCGATTCGACAGGCAGGTCCTTGACGCCCTTCCGGATCTCGCCCAAAACGCAGGCAATTTCCCGCCATTACAGGATCAATTGACACATGTTCGATCTAACAGGCAAGACGGCACTGGTCACAGGCGCAACGGGCGGGCTTGGCGCGGAGATCGCGCGCGTGTTCCATAAAGCGGGCGCGACGGTCGCCATTTCGGGCCGCAAGGTCGAGGCGCTCGAAGCGCTGGCCAAAGAACTCGGCGACCGCGTTCATATCGTGCCTTGCGATCTTGCCGATCGCGCCGCCGTGGCGAAGTTAATTGACGAAACCGTTAAAGCCGTCGGCGGGCGCCTCGACATCGTCGTGAACAATGCCGGCCTCACCAAAGATAATCTCTTCATGGTCATGAAGGACGAGCAGTGGGACGACGTCATCGCTGTCAACCTGACATCGACCTTCATGCTGTGCCGCGCTGGGTCGCGCCACATGATGCGCTCGAAAACCGGTTACGGCCGCATCATTAACATTGCCTCCGTCTCTGGCGTGTTCGGCAATCCCGGTCAGGGTAACTACGCCGCCTCGAAAGCCGGTATGATCGGTATGACCAAGAGCCTCGCCCGCGAAGTGGCCTCGCGCGGCATCACCGCCAACTGCATCGCGCCGGGCTTTATCCAGACCGCCATGACGAACGTTCTTAACGACAAACAGAAGACGGACATCTCGGCCATGATCCCGTCCCAGCGCTTCGGCACGCCCATGGATATCGCCGCCGGGTGCCTTTACCTCGCCTCCAATGAGGGCGGCTACATAACGGGGCAGACGCTGCACATCAACGGCGGCATGGCGATGGTGTGAGGGGCCTTGCCCCACGGGGATCGCCTGGGCCGGTCCGGTTGTCGCAGTGCACGGTTCCCCGTAAGGCCGGGCTACCCAGGTCCTCCCCACTACCCCATGGCTAGAGGGGTACAGTACACGTGGCCGTGCCCATGTTTTATGGGGTATGACCCGGACTGAGGCCTCTCTGCGGGGCCGCCCCCCAAATCAAACCTGAGGAACGGCGCTGTGCACGGGCTTAGTTTTCCATCGGGCAGTGCTTCCTGGGGAAATCGGCTTCCGGGCTTGATTTGCGGCCACGATTGTCTACATGGTGCCCTCGTGATCGGCATGGTGCCGGATCGAAGGGTGACGAGAGCTGGCGCGACCGATTGCTGGGACCTTCAAGCAATCAGGCGCCGGGACGACCGGCCAACCGTACATAATTTAGGACACGAGAGAACCAAGATGAGCGATGTCGCTGACCGAGTGAAGAAGATTGTCGTTGAGCATCTGGGCGTTGAAGTCGACAAGGTGACTGAGAACGCCAGCTTTATCGACGATCTGGGCGCCGATAGCTTGGATACGGTCGAACTCGTGATGGCGTTTGAAGAAGAATTCGGCTGCGAAATTCCCGACGATGCCGCTGAGCACATCCTGACTGTCGGCGATGCCGTCAAGTTTCTGGAAAAGAATGCCAGCGCCGCTTAAACGTGCTGCCGGATCAAGGGTTCGGCGTTTACTCGCCCGCCCGGGACGAGAGCGCTGCGTTGCCAGGGGGCTGGGTTCACCGGCCCCCGGTTCATGTCATAAGAGTTCATGTCTCACATAAGCCTTCGGCGAGAAGACTAGGATGCGCCGCGTCGTCATCACAGGACTGGGACTCGTGACGCCTGTCGGCTGTGGCGTCGAAGCCGCGTGGTCGGCGTTACTTGCGGGCCAAAACGGCGCGCGCCGGGTCGAAGAATTCGACGTTTCCGACATCACCTGCCAAATTGCCAATTTCATACCGCGCGGGGCCAAGTCCGACGGCAAGTTTAATCCCGACGATTGGATGGAGCCGAAGGAGCAGCGAAAGGTCGATGACTTCATCATCTACGCCATGGCTGCTTCCGATCAGGCGATTGCCGATTCTGGATTGAAATTCGACACGGCTGAAAAGCAGGAAGAGTCCGGCGTTTTGATTGGATCGGGCATCGGCGGGCTCTCGGGCATCGCCGATACGTCGCTGCTGCTGAAAGAAAAAGGCCCGCGCCGGGTTTCTCCGTTCTTCATTCCCGGCCGACTTATAAATCTGGCCGGCGGCTATGTTTCCATCAAGCATCAGCTCAAGGGGCCAAACCACGCCGTGGTCACGGCCTGTTCGACCGGCACGCACGCGATCGGCGACGCGGCACGCCTCGTTGCGCTAGGAGACGCGGAAGTCATGGTGGCAGGCGGATCGGAAAGTCCGATATGCCGTATCGCGCTCGCTGGCTTTGCCGCGTGCCGCGCGCTCTCGACAGGGTTCAACGACAATCCCACCAAAGCCTCGCGGCCTTACGATAAGGATCGCGACGGCTTTGTCATGGGCGAGGGTGCGGGCATCGTCGTGCTTGAGACGCTTGAACGCGCAAAGGCGCGAGGTGCCAAGATTTATGCCGAGGTGATCGGTTACGGTATGTCGGGAGACGCCTTCCACATTACCGCACCTTCCGAATCCGGCGACGGTGCGTTCCGCTGCATGAAAGCCGCTTTAAAGCGTGCCGGTATCGCGCCGAGCGAAATCGACTATGTCAATGCGCACGGCACATCGACGCCGATGGGCGACGAGATCGAGCTGGGTGCGGTCGAACGCCTGTTTGGCAACAGTTCCGGCAAGCTCGCCATGTCCTCGACCAAATCGGCAATCGGACATCTTCTAGGCGCGGCAGGCGCGGTCGAGGCCGTTTTCTCGGCTCTGGCAATAAGGGATAACATCGTGCCCCCGACGCTCAATCTCGACAACCCATCGGTTAAAACGGCGATCGATCTTGTGCCGCACGCGGCCAAGAAGCGCGAGATCAACGTGGCGCTGTCCAATTCGTTCGGCTTTGGGGGAACCAACGCTTCGATTGTGCTCCGCCGCGTCACGTGAACGCTCCAAATTTCGTGCTTTTGCCACAATTTCCGTTGAGCGTCGGCGGTTAGGGTCCATTACTTCGAGGCGCCATGAGCAGCCGCAAAAAACGAGCCGACGGTACGACGCGGACGCGGACATCCGGCGCGCGCAGTCCCAATGAGCGGCTTGAGCCGGGCCGGGCCCCATCGAGACCGCGAGGATTACAAGAGCGGGAACCGTCGCGTCTCTTTACGGGGCTCGTTCGGGTCGTCAGCGGGCTCTTTACTGTTGCACTCGTCTCCATGCTGGCAATCAGCGGAAGCGGCGTCGTTCTCTACAGCCAGTATGAGCGCGCTGGCCCCTTGGAAGCCGCGCGGACCGTTGTCGTTCCCAAAGGCAAGGGCCGCATCCAGATTGCGGAATATCTCGAGACCGAAGGCGTCATTTCCAATCGATGGACGTTCGTCGCCGGGCATTTGTTTCAATCGATGTTCGGACCGAAAAAGAACCTGGACTTGAAGGCCGGCGAGTACGAGGTCAAAGAGCACGCCTCGATGCGTCAAGTCTTGGAGACGCTCACCGAAGGCAAGTCGATTCAATACAAAGTGGCGGTTCCCGAAGGTTTGACCAGCCAGCAAATCGTCGAGCGCTTGAAAGCCGATTTAAACTTGAGCGGCGAGGTTACCAGCATCCCTGCCGAAGGCACGCTGCTTCCCGATACCTATCTGATCTCCAAGGGAATGGGCCGGCAGGAATTGATTGACCGCATGCAGGCGCAATTGAAAGATTTCCTTGCGCCTATTTGGGAAAAGCGCCGGGCCGAACTCCCGCTGCGTACGCCGGAAGAAGCGATTATCTTTGCCTCCATCGTAGAAAAGGAGACGGGCAAGCCGGAAGAGCGCGACCGCGTGTCGGCCGTGTTTCATAACCGGCTGAAGAAAGGCATGCGGCTCCAATCCGACCCGACAATTGTCTATGGGCTCGCAGGCGGACAGGGATCACTCGGGCGCGCCATCACCAAGCCCGATATCGAAAGCAAAACGCCCTACAACACGTATCAAATTAATGGACTGCCGCCAGGCGCCATCTGCAACCCGGGAAGGGCATCTCTAGAGGCGGCCCTCAACCCCGCGGCGACCAATGACGTGTATTTTGTCGCCGACGGCAGCGGCGGGCATGCGTTCTCCGAAACATTGAAAGAGCACAACGCGGCCGTTCACAAATGGCGCGAGGTCGAGCGTCAAGTCAAAGCAAAAGCCGATGCCGTGCCGGACGCAAACAAGACCGCGGCGGCGGCTAAGGCAATAGAGCCCGATCCCGATGTCGCGCCTATTCCGGCGCGCGCCGATGACGTGACAGCCGGCGGCACTGCCGGGCAGCCGGCGGCTGGGCAACCTGCTGCGGTTAAGGCCGCAGCCGACTCAACCTCAATCCCTTTGCCGGTCCGCAAGCCGAAAAAACAGTAACTCGCTTCCTTCCGCCGTCCTCTCGGGTTGGCGCCAGCGTCATGAGCCGCTAAGTTGCCCGCCGCTAAGGTCAGGGAATCATTCCCAGACCAGCGGTCACACAGGGCGCCCGATCTGGCGCGCGGGTTCGGGTTTATGAGCATTTCGAGCATGACGGGTTTCGCCCGCCAGGATGGCGCCGGCGAAGGCCTTGCCTGGGTCTGGGAAGCGCGCAGCGTCAACGGGCGGGGTCTCGATGTTCGCCTGCGCTTGCCGCCGGGCTTGGATGGGATCGATGCTGCCGTGCGCGAAGCGCTCGCCAAGCGCATTTCGCGCGGCAACGTCACCATCAATCTTTCGACCGAACGGCAAAATGGTGCCGGAGCCGTGCGCTTGAACGAAGAGGTGCTGAAAGACATTCTGAAGGCCGCCGACCGCGTCGCGGAATTGACGGGCGGGCTGCGTCCCGATACTGCGGCGCTGATTTCGATGAAGGGCGTTTTGGAAATCGGCGACAATGGACTTCAAGATCCCGAGCAGCGTGCCGCGCACGAACGGCTGTTGATCAAAAGCTTTGAAGAAGCCGCCGACAAACTCGTTGCGTCGCGCCGCTCGGAAGGCGCACGGCTCTCGCAGATTATTTCCGCGCAGCTCATCGAAATTGAGCGCATGACGGGCGACGTCCGGGCGTCCCCATCGCGCACGCCCGACGCTATCCGGGGACGCTTGCAAGACCTCGTATCACGCCTGCTCGATGCCAGCGGAACCTTCGACAAGGACCGGCTGCATCAGGAGGCGGTGCTCGCTGCGACGCGTGCCGATGTCGAAGAGGAACTGGCGCGCTTGGCCGCACATGTCGCAGCCGCGCGCGAGATTCTCGTGGAAAAAAGCGCTGTAGGGCGCAAACTCGATTTTTTAGCGCAGGAATTCAACCGGGAAGCCAATACGCTTTGCTCCAAGGCCAACGCCGTCGATGTGACCCGCATCGGCCTTAGTCTCAAAAGCGTCATCGATCAACTCCGCGAGCAGGTGCAGAACGTTGAGTGAGACATCATCAAAAAGCAGCGTCGGGGCAGCCGGGCCAATCGCCCGCCGGGGCTTGTTATATATTTTATCGTCGCCGTCGGGGGCCGGAAAGACAACGCTGGCGCGCCGCTTGATCGAAGAAGATCCCGGCATTCACATGTCGGTTTCCGTCACGACACGCAAACCCCGTCCTGGCGAGACAGACGGAAAGGATTATTTTTTTGTCGATCACACGCGCTTCGAAGCGATGCGCGACAGTGGCGAATTACTTGAGTGGGCCCGTGTTTTCGACAATTCCTACGGAACGCCGAAAGCAGCCGTGGCAAGTGCAATCGAAAGCGGCAAGGACGTGCTTTTCGACATCGATTGGCAAGGTGCGCAGCAGCTCTCGGAGAAAATGCCGGGCGACGTTGTGCGCGTATTCGTGCTCCCGCCTTCGGGCCGCGTGCTCGAAGAGCGCTTGAAGTCGCGCGCGCAAGATCCGCCCGAGGTAGTGGCGCGCCGGATGGCGGCGGCATCCGCCGAGATATCCCACTGGCCCGAATACGATTACGTTATTGTGAATTCCGGTATCGAGGAAAGTGTTCGCAAGGTTTCCTCGATCCTTATTGCAGAACGGCAAAAAAGAGCCCGGCAACTTGGGCTTTCGGCGTTTGTAAGGGAATTGCAGAAGGGTTTGTGATCATGTCTGCTTAACTTGGTCCCTTCGAACCCCTATTCGTTGACAATGAGTTTGCTGCATTGCACGCGACGCAGCGATGTCTTGAGACGCTTGTTGTCCCGCTGCAGCTCTTCAACCGCGCCAAATACAAAGCGGATGTGAGCCGCCGCCGCCGCTTCTGCCCGGCCTGCATTTCCCTCGATTACGGCTTCACCGATATCTACGTGCTGGGTCAATAGTTTCTCGCGGACGCCGGGGCGCAAATACAAATGCTCGCGGTTGAAGAAAATGTTGTTGCGCAGCAATTCGCTGAGCGCGCGCATGACGTGCAGCCCGATAAAGTTGTGCCCGGCCTCATAAACAAGCATATGCAGATTGACGTCGGCCTTGGCTTCTTCTGCGGGGTCCTTGATTTTATGGGCCTTGCGCATTTCAGTTAGACAAGAGCGAATGGCAGCCTTTTCGATTTTCGTGGCCCGAAGCGCCGCCGCTCGCGCGGCCTGTGCTTCAACCCATTGGCGGAACTCGTAATAATCGGCAACTGCATTCTGATTATCCCGATACAAGTTCGCGAGCGGCTTCATAATCGGCGATAGGAATTGCGCCACATATGTCCCGCCCCGAGAACCCGTCAACAATCCGCGCGTGGTCAACATTTCGATGGCTTCGCGCAGCGAAGGTCGCGAAACGTCCAATTTTTGTGCAAGATCGCGTTCGGGCGCAAGCTTCTCGCCTGGCCTCAAAGCACCCTCGAGGATCATTCTCTCCAGATGCGTGGCGATGATGTTCGCCAATTTCTCCGTGCGTACAGCTACCATTCGCGCGCCTGCTGTGAATTGGCGGTCTTAAACGTGTCACGAGTCCAAGGTAATCAGATGAAAGGCCCACGCCGATTTTCCTCTAATACTTTAAGGTAACACAGTTTGACCGGCTAGTGCCCGTGGTATAAACTTTTTACCACGCAGGCTGCATCCGTCCAGCGAACGTCGTCACGGGAGACATCGAGGCCGGTTTGGGCAAAAGCGATTGGACCGTGGAGTTTTGCCAAAGCCCAGTTTCCATTTTTGTTTTTGCTGATCGTTGCGGAGCCGGAGAATTTAGATTTCCAAAAAGGGCGGCCTAGAGTTCCGCCTCGCCAAAAAGGGAGAGCTTAGCGATGCCGACGATTAACGTGAATGGAGCTGACAAAGACGTCAGCGACCCAACAATGCCGCTGCTCTGGTACTTGAGAGACGAGCTCAATCTGACGGGAACGAAATACGGATGCGGCTCGGGCGTATGCGGGGCCTGCACGGTTCATGTCGATGGCGTTGCGGTCCGTTCGTGCATTACAAGTGCGGCCGACACTGCCGGAAAAAAAGTCACGACGATCGAGGGCTTGAGCGCGGATGGCGAACATCCCGTGCAGAAAGCGTGGCGCCAGGTCAGCGTTCCCCAGTGCGGGTTCTGCCAAGCCGGCCAGATCATGCAAGCCGCGTCGCTGCTCAGCAAAAACCGCGCGCCGACCGACGCGCAGATCGTCGAAGAAATGCAGGGCAATCTTTGCCGCTGCGGCTGCTACCAGCGCATACATGAAGCCGTTCGTCTTGCCGCGGGAGGAGTTTAATTATGTTGCATTATCTCGAGCAGGAACTTCGCAATCAACGCGGCAATGCGATCCGCGCCACAATAGAGAACGTAAGCCGCCGGGGCGTTTTGGGCGGCTTGCTTACGACGACCGGTCTTGTGCTGGCAATCGATTTCTCGCCGGCATCAGCCCGCGAAGTGGTCAAATCTTATCCGACCGGCGGCGACGGCATGCCGAACAAGACCGTCAACAACCCCAAAGTGTTTATCGCCATCGATAAGGACGGCACGGTCACGATCATGTCGCACCGCGCCGAAATGGGCACGGGCATCTCAACCAGCTTGCCAATGGTCGTTGCAGACGAAATGGAAGCCGACTGGTCGAAAGTCAAAATTGTTACGACCGATGGCGACGAGCCGAAGTACGGCAACCAGGACACCGACGGCTCGCGCAGTATGCGCCACTTCATCCAGGCTATGCGCCAGTGCGGTGCGGCCATGCGGCAGATGCTGGAATCGGCTGCTGCTGCAAAGTGGGGCGTGGACGCTGCGCTCTGCAGTGCCAAGGACCACAAGGTTGTCCTTATTGACGATAAAGGTAAGGAACAGGGCAAGTCGCTCGGTTTTGGAGAACTCGCAGAAGCTGCCATGGCGTTGGCCGTTCCGGCCGTCGAAACGCTTCGCCTGAAGAGCCCGAATGAGTTCAATTACATGGGCAAGGGCGAGATAAAGGCTCATGATCATCGCAACATAACGATGGGCAAAGCGATTTACGGCGCGGATATACGCCTGCCCGGTATGAAATACGCCGTCATGGCCCGTCCGCCTGTTCTCGGCGGCAAGGTCAAGAAGTGGGATGGCGCGGCGGCTCTCAAAGTACCGGGCGTCGAAGCAGTCCACGAAATCGAGGGTGTTTACGAGAACCCACGCAAGTACGGCATCCTCGGAGGTATTGCCGTTGTAGCCAAGTCGACTCATGCGGCTATCAAGGGCCGAGATGCGCTCGTCATCGAGTGGGATCACGGGCCCAACGCCGACTACGATTCAGTCGCCTACGACAAAGAGATGACCGCGACGGCTACACAGCCCGGCAAAGTCATCCGCAAGCAAGGTGATGCTGACGCGGCCTTCAAGAATGCCAAACAGGTGTTCTCAGCCGATTATCATGCCGCGCACCTTAGCCAAGCCTCGATGGAGCCGCTTGTCGCCGTTGCCCAGATCAAAGACGGCAAGGCTGAAGTCTGGGCACCCGCACAGAGCCCCTTTGGTGCCAAGAATGATGTTGCCGGCGCCCTGAAGCTCAAGCCTGAAGACGTGACACTCCATATGACGCTTCTTGGCGGCGGATTCGGACGCAAGTCCAAGTCCGACTACATTCAGGAAGCGGCGCTCGTCAGCCAGAAAATGGGCGGCGTGCCTATACTTCTGCAGTGGACGCGCGAAGACGACATGCGCAACGGGTTCTACCACACGGTGTCTGTTGAGCGTGTCGAAATGGCCTTCGACGACAAAGGTAAGTGCACCGGCTGGCGTCACCGCTCGGTTGCCCCATCGATCATTTCGACATTTGTCGCCGACAGCGGCTACAAGTTCTTTATCGAGCAAGGCATGGGTCACGTGAACATGCCATATGAAATCCCGAACGTCAGTTGCGAAGACGGCAAGGCAATGGCCAAGACGCGCATCGGCTGGTTCCGTTCGGTGTCGAACATCCCGCGCGTGTTCGCGACCGGCTCCGCCGTTTGCGAAGCGGCGCATATGCTGGGTAAAGATCCGAAGGACTTCCTTTTGGAACTCGTCGGCTCGGATCGTACGCTCAATCCCAAGGAACTCGGATTCCCGGAAGACTTCTGGCACTACGGCGATCCGATCGAAGAATTTCCGATGGAAACCGCGCGTCTGAAGAATGCCATCAACCACGTGGCAGAAAAGGCCGGGTGGGGAAAGAAACTCCCTGAAGGCGAAGGCCTCGGCATTGCCGCGCACATAGCCTGGCAGTCGTACGTCGCGACTGTCGTGCGTGTGAAGATGGACAAGGACGGCACAATCCGAGTTCCTGAAGTTCACACGGCCATCGACTGCGGGTTTGCCGTTAACCCCGAACGCATCCGCGCGCAAATCGAGGGTGGTGCCGTTCAGGGCATGTCGACGACGCTATACAGCGGCATCACGTACAAGAATGGCGCGGTGGAGCAGTCCAACTTTACCGATTACAATATCGCACGGATGTCGAACTACCCGCAGAAAGTGAACGTGCACATCATCAACGGCAAACCGTCCCGCCCAAGCGGCATCGGCGAGCCGGGTATGCCTCCGTTCCATGCGGCGCTCGCAAACGCCATCTTCGCGGCATCCAAGAAACGGCTGCGTTCTATGCCGATGGGCGATAAGATCACCTAGGGCTGGCGGGTCCGTTTTTTCCGTCAAAACAAATCATACGCCCGCGGGTCTTGTCTCGCGGGCGTTTTGCCGAGCGTAACGGCAGTGCGCGGTTTGGTTCATACAACTTCATTGCGTAGTGCTGGAGTGCCACTCGATGTCCCGCCAGTCCGTGCTGAATGACCGCCACCGGGCGCTGGGCTCGGATCTCAGCCAATCGTGGAACGGCATGCTCGTTCCGGGGCAATATCTCACAAGTGTGTATGAGGAAATCGCAGCCGTGCGTTATCGCGCCGGCTTGATCGATATCTCTGCGCACAAGCTCATCAATGTGTCCGGCCCCGAGGCAACGGAATTCCTCAACTATCTTTTAACTTCCGACATCTCGAAAATTGAAGCCGGCCAATCTCAAGTTTCCAATGTTGTCGATGAGGCGGGGGGCCTAATCGACGACGTAATTGTCTACTGCGATGGGCCTAACCAATTCCGCCTGTCGCACGGCAGCGGCGCATTAGACAATGTGCTGGGCGATTACGCCAAAGACTACGACGCAACGTTCTCTCCCGATGACGATACCCACTTGCTTTCAATTCAGGGACTGTTGGCGGCGGGTGTGCTGCAGCCCCATACTCCGCTTCGCTTAAATGGACTGAGGTATTTCACGCATCTCCGGACAACGCTTTTTGCCCGGCCTGTTGCGATCGCGCGGGCGGGCTTCTTCGGCGAAAGCGGCTTTGAGATTTTCTGCGCAGCGGTGGACGCAAGCGCCGTTTGGGATGGCATTTTAGCGGCCGGACAAAAGAGTGGCGTTATCCCGGTATCGTGGGCGTGTCTTGAAATTGCACGCATCGAGGCAGGTCTCTTGTTTTTTCCGTTCGAAATGCGTCACGCCGATACAACACCGTGGGAAGTCAATGCCGGCTGGACGGTCGATTTGACGAAGCCGTATTTTCGCGGCCGGACGGCCCTTATCGCGAGTCAGGGCAACGAGCGAACATTCATTGCCGGGATCGAGGTCAAGTCGGATGCAGCCATGATGCCGCTCGCCAAGATTCGACATAACGGCGCGGAAGCAGGCATCGTCACAAGCGCAGCCTTCAGCCGCCATCTCATGAAGTCTCTTGCCCTGGTACAGCTTGTGCCATCGGCGATAAAGCTTGGAACCGTACTAGAGGTTCTTGATGGTTCGGACGTCTACACTGCAACCGTTGTGCAATTACCGTTCTACGATCCGATGCGTTTGAGAACGCGAGCCGATTTTGACTCCGAAAGCGGCTTAAGTTGACTTTCCCCGCTCATAGATCGCCGCGAGACGCGCGAAATCTTCGACGCTCAATTGCTCGGCGCGCTGTTGCGGATCGATGCCTGCTTCGCGCAGCAATAATTCCGGCATCGGGGTCAGTTGCTTGAGGCTCGCGCGCAGCATCTTGCGGCGTTGTCCGAACGCTGCTTGCGTTAGACGCCCCAGCGCCGCAATCGAACATACAGGATGAGGCGAGGGGCGGGGAATGAATTCAACCACCGCCGACGAAACCTTTGGCGGCGGCGTAAAGGCTTCCGGCGGCAGGTTCATGACAATGCGTGCCTCGCATCGATACTGCGCGATTACCGAAAGACGGCCGAAGGCTTTTGAGCCGGGTTCCGCGACAATGCGTTCCGCCACCTCGCGCTGGAACATCAAGACCATGCGGTCGTACCAAGGCGGCCAAGGTTCGGTTTCGAGCCACCCGACAAGTAGAAGCGAGGCGATGCCGTAGGGCAGATTGGCGGCGATTGAAACGGGACCGGTGCGTGAAGCGAGGATCGCTGCCCAATCCGATTTTAATGCGTCGCCAAAGTGAGCCGTCAATCGTCCGGGATAACGCGCGGAAATCTCCTCGAGCACCGGGCGGCAGCGCTCGTCGCGTTCGATGGCGATAACGTGTTCTGCGCCTTCAAGAAGGAGAGCGCGTGTCAATCCGCCAGGTCCGGGCCCGATTTCAATGATCGTGCGCCCCGGCAAAGGGCCCGCCGCTCGCGCAATCTTGCGCGTAATGTTGAGGTCCAGAATAAAGTTTTGGCCCATCGCCTTCTTGGCGCGAAGTTCGTGCGCATGAATGACCTCGCGCAGCGGCGGCAAGCCGTCGGGACTGGCGCTTGAGTGCGTCTCGATTATTTTGTCGTGCGGATCGCCGCTCATTGTAATGCAGCCTGGCGCCGCCGCGACATTTGATCTGCAACTTTAAGCGCGTTGATGAGGCTCTGGGCCGATGCACTGCCTGATGCCGCAATGTCGAATGCTGTGCCATGATCGGGAGATGTGCGCACGAATGGGAGACCAAGCGTGATGTTGACGCCCTCGTCGAAGGCCAATGTCTTTAACGGAATAAGCGCCTGATCGTGATACATGGCGATGACCGCGTCATAAGTGCGCCGCGCGGCCTCGTGGAAGAGCGTATCGGCCGAGTGGGGCCCGGTTACGGCGAGCCCTTCGCGTTGCAGATCTCGGATGGCAGGTGCGATGATATCCGTTTCCTCGCGACCCAGCGCGCCGCCTTCACCGGCATGCGGATTAAGACCGCAAATTGCTATGCGCGGCGCATCGATGCCGAAATCGCGCGCCAAAGCCGCCCAAGCGATGTGCACGGTCTCGGCAATCAAGGCACGCGTGATGAGGGATGGCACGTTTTTGAGAGGAACATGGATCGTCAGCGGAACAACGCGCAACTCATCCGACGCTAGCATCATGATGGGCTGATGCCGGCGCGAGGGCCAATGTTTCCCCGCGAGAGCGGCAAGGAATTCGGTGTGACCGGGGTGGGCAAACCCGGCGCCGTAGAGAACGCGCTTGGCGATAGGGTTGGTGACAACGGCGCGCGCTTTGCCCGATGCCGCGGCGGCAACCGCCTGTTCGATGGCGGCAATGATTGCAGCCGCATTGGCGTTGTTTGGGTGTCCTAGTATGGCAGGGGCTGGAAGAGGAACGGAGAAGACGGGCAGTGCCGTTTGAAACAGAGCCGCGATGCCGTCCCATGTTGTGACTGTAGCGACAGGCGTATTGAGGCCAAGAGCGCGGGCGCGCTGTTCGAAAACGTGCGGGTCTCCATAAACAACAAATGGTGCAAGTTGCTGTGCCGAGCGGGTCGCCCAAGCCTTGAGCGCAATCTCGGGACCGATCCCTGCAGGATCGCCCATTGTGAGTGCAAGCGGTGTCAGCGCAATAAGCTCTTCAGGTGCGCCGCGCATCTGTCCCATGGTCAGCTTTCATGGTCAGCGGTACTCAATCGACGCGTCTTGGCGCAGGTCTTTCAAATGGCGCTTGCCGAGAAGATCGAACTCTTTCTGTTTGAGCTCGCCTTCTGCCTGAGTGCGCTTTTGCTCTTCCACCTTGATAACGTCGCGGCCGCACACGGCAAAAAGCTCGATACCGTTTTCGCCGACCGCAGGGGGAAGCATTTCGCCATCCTTTGCATTCAGCAGCATCGAGCGCGTCGGCTCGGGGAAGGCGGACGGCTTGCGTTTGCCAAGTTCGTCGAATTTTGCGCCGGCGACGCCGGATGCGATTTGCCCAGTCGACTTGCAATCCTTGAACTTTCCGCGGATTGCCTCGGCCTGCGAGACGCGCTGGGCGACGCCTGTTTGATCGAGTTTGGCGGGCATAGCGATGAGGATGCGCTGCACGATTAACTCGACTTGATCCTCGCCGCCAGTCGCCGCCGTTGCAACGAATTTATCGACATCCTTGGCGCCGATTGAAATCTGATGGCCGAACTTGCGCCGGATGACTTCGTTCCAAGAAAGCGAGGAGCGAATGCGGTATTTCATCGGATCGAGCGAGCCGCCTAACTGCTGCGCGAGCTGTGCCTCAGTCATCTTGTTGCGTTCGGCGATGCCCTTGATCACTTTATCGATTTCATCGTCCGGGACGAGTGCACCAAGACGCTTGGCTTCCTGCATCTTCAGCTTTTCGTCGATCAGTTCCTCAAGTGCCGCTTTGCGCACTTCCGGCATAACATTCGAACGCGCACCCTCGACGGCTTGCTTTTGGAGATCCATGGCAAACTGCTTTTTGCGCTGTTCGAAAATAGCAAGTAGTTGCTCTTTGCTTTTGCCCGGGTTCGCCTTGATGACTTCCTGCAAGATTGCCTTGAGGCGCTCGCTCGTCGATGGAGCCTTGATGAGCGCCTTGAATCTTTCCTGTGCCTTTGCAGCAACGGTGGCTCCGCTCAGCATCTCGACGCGCTGCCGGATTTCAAATCCCGTAACGGGTTCGTCGTTGACGAGAGCGATAATGGATTGTTCGCCGCCCTTTGATGAGGTCCGGGCTGCGGTCTTTGCGGTGCCTGCCGGCTTTCCTGGAGCGGCGGCTTTGGCAGCCGAATCGTTGCCGGGCGCTTTCTCTGCGGCTGCGGCCGGCACGAAAAAGGTCAGGATTGCAATCGCTGCGACAGGTCCTGCAGCGGCCGTCGTCGTGAATTTTCGGAGCACAGTCATCTGATGCAAGGACCTGAAACAGCGATTCTCGGAAGCCGAGCATAACCCGAAAGCCCGGTGTTTCCGGCCGTTATCCACATGAACCGTGGCGCTGAGATGGCCATTAAATCCACCATGGCCCGGAGCGAGCGGAGGCTTGGCTAAATACGGCTTAGTTGTTGGTCCGCTGCTCGCCGCCAAAGGCAAAATCCAGTGTGTCGGAAGCATACTGGAATTCGCCCAAGTGCTTCAGCTCGAAGCGCAGCATCAATGTGCGGTCGTCCTCGATCGTGGTGCTGTTGAAATAGCTCTCGGAGTAGGTAGCGGTCAGAACGAAGCACTCATCGGAATATTTGACCGAAATGTAGTCGGACAAGAGTTTCGCCTCGTCGATGTCATAACGCATGCCGCCACCCATGCTCCAATTGTTGGTGAGGCGCAGCATGGCAGAGCCGAGAATATCTTGCTGCTCGGTCTCAAGACCCGTGACCGTTCCGCCGGCCGCGTAGGCGTACACGGCCTGACCTGACAAGGGGCCATAGTCGAACTGGACGCCTGTGTTCGTGCGCCGCAAGCTCAAGTCGTCTTCGTCAAACCGGCTCTGCGACAAGAAACGGAATGTTTGGGTTGGTGCGAGGTAAGCACCGAGAACGTAATCCGAGCGGTTTGTTTCGAGACCGCTTTCTGGCGAGTGAACAAAATTGCCATCGTTGTCGCGCCCGGGTCCACGGTAGACGTTGTCGCCCGAGAGATGGAAACTCTGGCCCGCAAGAATGCGCGCATAGCCGCCTTCGAAGGCTTGGAAGGTGTACTGGACGCCTACGTTGGCGCGTGTGCCCATTTCGGTGCGGTCGTAGCCCGAGAACTTCGAAACTTCAAACAAGTTGGTATCGTCGAAAACTAAGCTGCGGGCATCTTCGTCGGGCAACCGGCGCTGCGTCACGCTCTCCTGCCGGGACACGAGTTGACCGATGGGCTCGATGATATGACTGGTTGATGGCGTGGTCGCGATCCAGGGGTACGTGACGGTTGCTCCCCCCGCTGCGATGCCGCGCACTGTCGTGTCGTTATCGACGAAGGTGGAAATCGGACGGCCGTTCGCATCCAATAAAACGTTGCCGTTAGCGTCGACTTGGAACGATTCGGCGTCCGCGAAATTGTCGAACTGGTAAATATCGCCGCGCAGGTTGGCAAAAGGCGTATAGGTGATACCCACCTGATCCGTGAAGCGCCGGCGCCATTTCAATTCGCTGACGACGCGATTAATGTTCTGATCGAAGCGCTGTTTGACGCCGTCGTCGCGCGAGAAGCTGAGTACGTTTGTATCCCATTTCAACTCGCCGCCCAATACCGGATCGGCGAAGACGTAATTGTAGTCGATGATCGGATGGGTGCGGCTTTCCGCGATCGGCGTGTCGTCCAAAAGAAGGCCGCCGAAATGGTAGGCGCGGGCGCTGAAGTAGTTGCGGTCGGATTGACCGGTTAAGAACAGTTGATTGACGCGGTCTGTCAGCAAAACGTTGTCGAACTTATAGAAGCGGCGGAAACTGTCGTCGCTCTCAAGCGTCACGTCCCAGCCGAATTTCCACCAGCTCGAGAGCGAGAAAAGACCGCGTGTCTCGACAGTGCCGCGCCAGCCATCGAGGTCGTTGCGATTTGCGAACTGAGCACTGAGATCGTCCGCATCCTGGTCGATACCGGCTAGTTTGACGGTATATTGCCCGTTGGCTAGTCGATGGCGCCATTCACCCGCCCACAAGATGCCTTGCTTGGTCAGGTATGAGGGCTTGAAAGTAAAGTCGTAGTTGGGGGCTAATGCGAAATAGTATGGGATCTCGGTCATAAATCCAAGATTGCTCGATTGTCCAATGCCCGGCGCCAAGAAACCGGACTTGCGCTTCACTGTCGGATCGGCGTGCTGGAAGTACGGCAGGTAGACGATGGGCTGGCCAAAGACGTCAAACGTTGCGTCCTGGTAAGTGATCGTCTGGGCGTCCTTGTCGTGTATGATGCGCGCGGCGCTGATGCACCACAGCGGCGGCGTGGTGCCATCGCTCTTGCACGGCGTAAACTTGCCATTGCGGAATTCCGTAACGTTTCCGTCGCGGCGCGTTGCTTGTTCGGCCGAGATGCGCGTGTCGTCCTTGGTGATGATGCTGAGCGATTGCACAAAACCGTCGCGGAAATCGTCGGTCAAGGTATAGCGGTCGGCACGGACGATGTTGCCCTGTGGTTCCTTCAGCGTGACGTTGCCGATGGCTGTCAGCGTTGAGGCGTTTTGATCGTAGATAACTTCGTCGGCGGTCAAGATATAGTCGTTATAAAAAATCTCGACATTGCCGCGCGCGATGACGCGATTTCCTGCTGTGTCATAGATCAATTGGTCGCCCTGCAGGTTGAGCGGGCTAGCCTTATCGATGTTCTTGTTGATCTTGCCCAACATGCCCCCCGGCTCCGAGTCGAACGAGCCGATCTTGCCTCCAGCGTTTGGATTGGCGATGCTCGGATCTTGGGCGAGTGAAGGGGCGGCGGCCAGCACTAGCGCAATCAAAATACCGACGAGCCTAGTCAAAACAAACGCGTGGCCGGCGGCACTCTGCCACCAGCCTTCTTCGCGTGACGTTCCGCATGCGTTGAGCGGTGTCCGCGTCCTACGCATCACTCAGCCGTCCTCCTGGTGCAGCAGCACCGACGATGAAATGATCAAAAGCATGGCAACGGGTAACCACACCGCCGCCCATGCGGGCGCTAGTCCGGCGACACCGATTTGTCTCGAAATTTCCGATGCCAAGAAGAACCCGAAGCCCCCGATCATTCCAGCGCCGACCATAGTCTGGATGCGCCCGGAGCGGAATGACCGGAGGGACACAGTTGCTGCCAAAAGGACCATTGCAATGCAGAGCAATGGGCGTGCCCATAATGTTTGGTATTGTATCTTAAGTTTTTCGGCTGAAAGCTTAGCCTTTTCAGTAACTTCTATTAGGCCAGGCAAGTCCCAGAACGACACCGAGAAAACGGTGCCCAGTGCGTCCTGAACCCTATCGGGAGTTAGGTGGGTCGAGAGCAAATAGGTTTCGAATTTTTCTGGCTCTTTGCCGAGTCGCGTGACCCAGGCGTTTGAGAGGGTCCAATACCCCTCTTTGAGTTCTGCCTGGGCAGCGTCGATGCGTTCAACAAAATGGCCTGCCCGGTCGTAGACGAAAACCATGACGCCGGTTAGCGTGAGGCCGCGGTTTGAAGCAGCGACAGCGCCGATTACGGATTCACCATCCGTTCCATCCTGCCGCAGCCAGGAGCCCCCACCTTGCGCCCGGAGCAAATTAGCCTCCCTGCCGAAGGCTTCCGCAAACCGTTTTTCTGATTCCGCGCGCCCGGCAGCGGCCATCGGATTGTAGGCAACCATACCGAGAAATCCGAATAGGAACGCCACAAGAACACCTGGCCATAGGAACTGCCAGACAGACATGCCGCTAGCCCTCATGACAGCGAGTTCGCTTTTGCGGTTGAGCACGAGAAGTGCCCCAATGCTGCCGGTGAGAACGGCAAAGCCGAACAGAAATTCGGTATAAGCGGGAAGGCGCATGAAGGCGATTGTTGCAAGTTTGCGTGCGGGTACCTCGCCATATTTTCCCGACTGACGGAGTAATTCGACGAAATCGATCATGAAGATCAGGATCGAACATATCGCGAGCGTCGCCAAAATGGCGATGAGAAAGCGTTTGGCGATGTAAAGCGTCAGGGTCCAGTTTTTGATCATCGCCAGCCGTCTTTCGTCTGCCGGCTGAACAGGCGGCTTACTTGGTTCTTAAGTGCAAGGCCCACCGGATCGACAGCGCTATGAATCCGGTCTGCTGCGCTTGGGCCGCCGCGCTGGACGTAGCCTGCCCGGATCAGCAAAACGGCCAGAGCCAACGCCAAAACCGGCAGCGCATAAAGTAGAGGCAGGTAGGCACTTTTGATCGCCACAAGGTTGTTCACCGCAAGTCCGGTTAGCCGGAAACCCGCTGCAAGGAGAAAGGCGATGACCAATCGTTCCATGCGGCTTGATCGCGTCGATCGAGCTTGGCCGACGAAAGCAACAACGAGAAAAGCGAAGGCAATCGGGTAAAGCGGCCCGGCGAATCGCTCATGCAACTCAGCGCGGAACTGGCCGGGGTTACTCTTGAAGTAGGCGCTGTCGGGGCCGGGATCCACAAGTTCGCCGAAATATCGTTCGCGCGGTTTCAACTCCCCGTCGCCTCCGTCCTGAGGCTCAAAACGGTCGAGATCGACGGCATACTTGTCGAAGGCGATGATCTGGGGCGGCTCGGCCGCGTCCGAACGGCGCACGATGTGGCCGGCCGACATGACGAGAAAGGCTGTTGGATCCTGTTTGACGATGACACCGCGTTCGGCAAGGTAACTCTGAGCCTGATCTTTGTCGCGCGTGTCGTGCATGATCAGGCCGAGCAGTTCTCCGTTCAAGGCGCGCTCGCGGATATGGAACGTGAGGTTGGGTTCGGGGCTCGAAAAGCGGCCGGGCTGGATGACCTGAGTCAATAAGTCGGTGCGCACCTGCACAATGAAATCCTTGAGCAGCCGCATGCTCCAGGGCTGCGCCAGATGACTGACGAAGGCGAGGGCCGCTGCAACCAGGCATCCCAGGATGATCAGAGGCCGCGCAGCGGTCCAAACGGTCGAGCCCGCAGCCGTCAGTACGATCAACTCGCTGTCGCCGTTCAAGCGATTGAGCGTATGCAGCGACGCGATCAAAAATGAGAACGGCGCGATGATCGACATCAAGCTGGGCAACGCGAGCGTTGTCATTTTTATGAGGGTCCAGGTGTCCTGACCCTGACTGGTCACGACGTTAAGCTGACGCAGGGCAAGAGCGATCCACACGATGCTCGAAAGCGACAGCAAAATAAGCAAAAATGCGCCGGCCGTCTGGCGAAAAACGTATCTGGAAATGATCCCCATTTGCCGGCCTGTATTCCCTCGAAGTTCGCGCGATCCTGGTTTCCCCAACCGCTCAGGACGGTCCCCACCACCCGGGTCATTCGGGTCCCATAGCACGGTGGCGGAATTTCGTCCTTCCCCAGCGGTTTACGGGTTCCAAGCCGGGTCAGGGCCCGAATTTGCGCCGGGGCCATGATTATGCGCCCGTGACCGGCGTGTTGAAGTCCCGTGACTTGTCTTGGCGGCGCAGCTAACTAGGGTGCTGTTATCACGGGTGCCAGCATCTTGTGCCGCCTCAAAGCACAATCCTAAAGTCGCGAGTCAAGGCCGTCAGCCTCTGGCTTGGGGAGCGGGGAACGCGGGTCTTGCTTCATTTTGGGTGTGAACTCCCAGATCACGATCCAGCGTATCTCAGATGTACCGGCGTCCATCCATCCAATGGAGACAATTGCAGATGTCCGACCGCCTCGACGTTTCGTTCGTTTCATTCTCGACTGACCTCGAGGCCGTAACTGTTGTGCTGGCCGCCGATGGCGTGACGCTAGGCCCCAAGGCCAAGGACCTCGATAGCAAAAGTGCAGGCGGCGTGATGAAGGCGGCGGGCGCTGCCGACTACAAGGCCAAATTCAAATCGACGCTTGAGATCCTGGCGCCGGCGAAAATCGGCATCGACCGGCTGATCGTGGCGGGCCTCGGCAAGGCTGCAGGTTTGAGCGAATTGCAGATCATCGAAGCCGGTGGCGCCATCGTCAACGCGATCGAAGCCAGGAAATGCACGAGCGCAAGTGTCATCGTCGATATCGAGGGTACCGATGACAAGAAGGCGGAAGAGGTGGCCGCGCTTCTGGCTTATGGCGCGCAGCTGCGGCACTATAACTTCAAAAAGTATCTCACCAAGAAGAACAGCGACGAAGCTGGTTCCGAAAAGGACGGGTTGAAAAAACTGTTCGTCCATGTGGCTCAACCCGACAAAGCCAAATCGGCCTTTGGACCCTTGAAGGCCGTCGCCAATGGCGTCAACGTTGCGCGCGATTTGGTCAACGAACCGGCAAATATCTTAGGCCCTGTGGAGCTTGCCGAGAAGACGCTCGCGCTTGAGAAGCTCGGCGTTGAGGTTGAAATTCTTGACGTAAAAGCCATGGAAAAGCTCAAAATGGGCTCGCTTTTGTGCGTCGGATACGGCAGCGAACGCCCCTCGCGCATGGCTGTCATGGTGTGGAACGGTGCCAAGGGCAACAAAAAGCAAAAGCCCATTTGCTTCGTCGGCAAGGGCGTCATCTTCGATACCGGCGGCATTTCGATCAAGCCGGCGGCCGGCATGGAAGACATGAAGGGCGACATGGGCGGCGCGGCGGCCGTTGTCGGCCTGATGCACGCGCTCGCCGAGCGCAAGGCCAACGTCAACGCTGTGGGTCTCATCGGCTGCGTGGAGAATATGCCCTCGGGCAACGCTGTGCGCCCCGGCGATATCGTGACGTCGATGTCGGGTCAAACCATTGAAGTCATCAACACCGATGCGGAAGGGCGTCTCGTGCTCGCGGACGTGCTTTGGTACGCGCAGGAAAACTTCAAGCCGCGCCTCATCATCGATCTGGCGACGCTAACGGGCGCCATCATGATTGCGCTGGGCAAAGAGTTCGCCGGAATGTTTGCCAACGACGACAAGTTAGCCGACGAGCTGATGATCGCGTCCAAGGCCACGGGCGAAAAGATCTGGCGCATGCCGCTCGATAAAGCCTTCGACAAGATGATGGACAGTAAGAATGCCGACATGAAGAATACGGGCGGACGCTGGGGCGGCTCGGCCACGGCCGCCGCGTTCCTGCAGCGCTTCGTCAAGGATACGCCGTGGGTCCACCTTGACATTGCAGGAACGGCGATGGACGGCGCCAAGAGCGACGTCAATCAGAGTTGGGGTTCGGGCTGGGGCGTGCGTTTGCTCGACCGGCTCGTGGCCGATAACTATGAGCGGAGCGAGAAGTAGTTTGAGGTGTCGCTGCGCTTAGGGCGCGTGTGGGCCGATCGAGCGCCGAGCCTTAGTGAGGCTCGGCTGAATGGGGGCGGTGGGATATTTGCACGGGCTCGAATCTTAACGAAGTATAATGGTCTGGTTCATATTGAAACATATCCTATTAAAGAGATTTATTTCCATAATATGTCTTATGCGAATCCGATGTGTTGTTCGCAATGACGCCGTGCAGTGCGGCCTCCAAGACTGGTTTTGTAAATCAACTGTCTGAGCGTGTTCGCTTGTCGCGAAACTTTGGCCGGCCGCCGCTGTTGTCGCGCGCGCCGCCTGCTGGCGGCGGCTTAGGTCCTGAACTTTTCTGGGTCGCGCTCTGGCCAGGGGCTCTGTGAGTTGAGCTTTTGTGTGGCTTGTGTTCTCCCGGCTTCGGCTTCTTTTTGTGGTCCTTCCACGGGGCCTTGGGCCGGTCGCGGACCGTCACGTCCGCAGTCTCGTGCCTAGGTTTCCGCGTCTCGGCCTGCGGCGGTGTCATCGCCTTGATTGCATCTTCAACGGCCGCATCGTCGGCCGGCGTCTTTGGACCAACGCGCGAGATATGGCCTTCCTTGTTCTTGTTGGTGCGCACCGCGTCGGCGAATTGCTCGGCATGATCCGCGACGACCTGAAAGCGCGTGTCGCGATCCAAAATTTTGATCGTGCCGATCTCGGCCTTGGAAATGTTCCCGGCTTTACAAATGAGCGGCAAGAGCCAGCGCGGATCGGCATTCTTTTCGCGTCCAATGTTGAGGCGGAACCAGACCATCTCGCGAATGTCGGGCTCACGGGGCCCGCGCGGAACACGGGGCGCCGCGCTATCGTGCCGGAAGTCCCTGCCGCGTTCGAGGCCCTTATCGCGTCCCTGATCGCTTATTCGATCCCGCGTTGGGCGTGGTCCATCGCCCCTCTTCTCAAAACGCTCGCGCCCGGCCTGGAAGCCCTCTTCGCGCTTGGGCGGACCACGGTCTTCCATAAGGTCTTCAGGCGCCGGCAGCTGCGCGCGGTGCATACGCACCAGAGCGAGCGCAATTTCATCTGCATTGCGGGCCGTTTGAAGGCTGCGAGCGAGCGTCACGTCTTCCTCGGCCGCCTCGTTGGTGAAAATTTCGCTTGCCATGAAGCGTTCGTTGTCACGCACGCGGATCTCATCCGCTGTCGGCGGCACGCCCCAGTTCACCCGGACTTTGGCCGCAGCAAGCAAGGTTTCCGCTTTGCGCCGCTTGTTGAACGGAACAATCAGCGTGCACAGGCCTTTGCGGCCGGCGCGCCCGGTCCGTCCCGAGCGGTGCAGCAAAGTTTCGCGATCGTTGGGCAAATCGGCATGAATGACGAGAGTAAGATCGGGGAGATCAAGTCCGCGCGCGGCCACGTCGGTTGCCACAAGCACGCGTGCGCGCCCATCGCGGATGGCCTGCAGGGCTTGCGTGCGTTCCGCTTGCGTCAGCTCGCCCGACAGCGCCACGGCGGAAAACCCGCGTTCGACGAGACGGGAATGCAGCCGCTTCACGGCCTCGCGCGTTGCACAGAACACGAGCGCGGCGCGCATCTCATGAAAGCGCAGTACGTTCACAATGGCGTGCTCGGCATCGCCCGGCACAACGCGAAGCGCCTGATACTCGATGTCGGCGTGGGGCTCGTCGCGCCGGATGGTTTCGATGCGCACGGCTTCGCTTTGAAAGCGCCGCGCCAAAGTCTCGATCTCGCGCGGCATCGTGGCGGAGAACAGAAGCGTCTGGCGCCCGTCCGGCGTTGCCGCGAGAATGAATTCCAGATCTTCACGAAAGCCGAGGTCGAGCATCTCGTCGGCCTCATCAAGCACGATTGTTCTGAGCTTCGTAAGATCGAGGCGCTTGCGTTCGAGATGGTCGCGCAGGCGGCCGGGCGTACCGACGACAATATGCGCGCCGCTAGTCAGCTGACGGGCTTCCGCGCGTACATCCATGCCGCCTACGCACGTGATAATGCGCGCGCCGGTTTCGGCATAAAGCCAGACGAGTTCCTTTTGGACTTGCAGAGCTAGCTCGCGGGTCGGTGCGATGATCAATGCGGCGGGCTCGGTGGCGCGCGCGAAGCGCTCGGCATCCCCGAGCAACGTCTTGGCCATGGCGAGGCCGAATGCGACCGTCTTGCCGGACCCCGTTTGCGCCGACACCAGCATATCGCGCCCCGTCCTATCGCCCTCTAGAACAGCGAGTTGCACGGCTGTAGGAATAGAATAGTTGCGCGCGGCGAGCGCATGAGCCAGCGCCGGATGGGTCGTCGGGAACGTCATAGATGCCAAGCTTTCGAGCGGGCGGCGGCTACCGTCTCCCGAAAGAAGATTTGGGGCGGCGCGGCCAAGGATCAGTGTTGCATGAGCCTTAGCCGGTTTTTATGCCCGGCAACAGGCGACATGGATGCACGCCTCAGCAGCCCGTGCACCGTTTTATCGGACGGACAAAGCGGCTCTTGCCGTGCACCCTTATTGGGCGCTTCCGTTCTCATCGATAACGACCGAGAACGTCCGCGTGGCAGGTTCCCCCGAGCCCAAGCGCCCTGAAATGGTGAACGTGTCCTCGCCCGCCTGCCCTGCTGCCGGCTTGTACATGATGGCCGTGCCTTTGATTGGCGTGCCGATGCACTTGCCGGAAAGCGAATATTGGATCGTGGTATCGGCGCCTTCAGCCGTCTCGACGGTGCCTTTCGCGGGCGGCTTGTCGAGAAGAATTGCCGGGTAACCTTTGAAGGCGCATTCGGGCGTGAAGCCCGCCATGACAAACACGCGCGTCGCTTCGCCCGGCTTGACCCGTGTGCCCTTGCCCTCCGCGCGCGCCGGGTTGATCCAAAGCGAGAGCAAGCCGGCGACGATTGCCACGATGGCGGCCGCGAGCTGAAGATTGAAACGCTGGTGCCGGGCGGGATGATCGTCTGCGTGAGGCGGGATGTGCAGCATAGGCCCCTTCCCTTCTCTTGATGGGAACGCAGCACGTGATCAATATGCGCTTTGATTCGGATGCCGCGAAGGGGCTTCCTGTGCGCTGCAATGCAAGCTAGGCCGGTGACTACTTCGGCTTTGTCGTCAAAGCTTCGACCACGCCGCCCGCGCTCTTCCAAGCCGTATAGCCGCCGCCGAGATGGCAGACGTTGGCGAGCCCCATGTCTTGCACGGTCTTGGTCGAGAGTGCCGAACGCCACCCGCTGCCGCAGTAAAACATTAGCCGTTTACCGCTGGCGAGGATGGGCTTGTGGTACGGGCTCTCGGGATCAACCCAGAATTCGAGCATGCCGCGCGGACAGTGAAACGCACCGGGGATTTTGCCTTCGCGCTCAAGCTCGCGCGGATCGCGCAGATCGACAAATACAACATGGTCCCGGCCGACGAGCGCCTGGGCTTCGGCAACAGAGATGGTTTCTATTTGCGAGTTCGCTTCTGCGACAAGCTGCTTGAACCCTCGTTTCAGTTTTACCGTTGCGGCGTTGTCTGTCTCAGACATTACCGGGCTCCATGCGCCGCACGGCTTCGGCGATGAGCACGGCGTAGAGCGACAGCACAAATCCCGACAGCATATTCACACTCACGATGGCGCTTAGTCCTTGGGCGATGCCGGGATCGAAAATCCACGTCAGCATGCGTTCGACGATATCATCGAAAGATTGCTTAAGTAGAAACAGAAACTCGCTTGCCTGTTCCATCGATGGCTTTGCCGGCATGTCGAACGTGGCGCGCTTGGCGAGTTCCGCAAACCCCGGCGCGTCAAGCATCGATAGCCCAACCGAGAAGAGAAGCCCTAAAGGTGCAGCGAGGCGGAAATATCCCCAGCGCAAGGGGCGCGCATGAAATCGCCGCGTCAGCCACGACACGATTTGCACGCCGATAAACAATATAAACCCGAAGATGATCGCAACCCAAGCGATACGCGCGCGATCTGTGCCGAGAAACGTCAGCAAGGCAACGACGCCCGCGAGCAATGCTTTGACGAAAGCTTCCGTGCCGCCGACGATCCACGCAAATAATGTCGAGCGTCCCGGTAGCCGGTCGAAATAAAACGGCATTTCGTTCTGCAGCCGCGCGTATTCGAGACGGAACCCGAGAGCGAGCGCAACAAGAGTTGTAACGCCTGCAAATAGAACTGGAAAATTCAAGCCGAGCCAGGCAACCGCTGCAATGGCCGCGAGTTCGGCGAGCATGATGAAAGCGTTCGTCAGAATGTACATATAGCCCCTGCCCTCACCGCTCGCCGCACCGGCGCAACGCAAAGCGCATACTAGCCGGGACCTTGACGCGCGCCAATGGCAGCTTGCGTGCCGCTTACGACGTCGCCTTGTCCAAGGTGCAGAGTGGTTCGCCAACGCGCGCCATCTCGGCTTGGAAGGGAAAGGACCGTCGCATCATGAGTAGTTCGCCGCCCGTATCGCCCACAAAATTCAGGTGCGCCTTTTCACTCCCCTCCCCGGTCGTCGTATTTGGTGCGCTATACCAAGCTTCGACGACATAAAGTGCCGACCCTTTGGCGAGTTCGAGCTTTCCGTTGAAGGCGTTGCCGCGTCCGCTCTTGGGGTCGCGGGCCATTTTGAGAGCGATAGAGCCACACGTGGATTGGCCGGTGACGGCAATCCCGCACCAGGAGTCGCCACAGGCTACGATGTCGTACGCGAGAGTATTGCGGGCCGCCGCAGTCTCCTCGCCTTTCAGGATGCGCTTGCTGGCGAAACCGTAGTGATGGCCGCTCCAGCGCCCCGCAAGATTGATGGGTGCGAGGGTTGCGGAGGTGACCGTGCCGGACGTCTCTGCCGCGAATGCGCCATACGGCGATGCCAACCCTACGGCCATGACCGCTGCCACAAGAGACAATCCGGACCGTTTGCGCCACGCGAATATTACTTTGGCGCCAAACGGCATCTCAAAATTTTTCTTGCGGGCAACGGTTTCCATTATCGTTCTCCTCAGTATCGCAGTCAGCGTCGTCGCAATCGGTTCGGGCACGGGACTAATCCCTCTGCCGTATGAAATGTTCGTCCTCGCAGAGCGTATGCCGGGGGTCTTCAAAATCCACATGGTTTCGTCGGCCGGCGCCCTGCTCCTCATCCCGGCCGTTATTGCCATGCGCAGGCGGCCGGACGTGCATCGCATGCTGGGCCGCCTCTTGGGCGCTTTCGTGGTGATAGGAGGGCTGACGGCGCTGCCCGTTGCCATATTCAGTCATTCGTCCGTCATCGCTCGCGCCGGCTTCTTTGTGCAAGGCGTGGTCTGGCTCGCTCTTTTTGCGGCCGCGATCCTGGCCATCCGCACGGGCAAGCGCGCACGTCATGTTCAGCTGATGCTGGCTATGGCGGCGGTGACCACGGGTGCTGTTTGGTTCCGCCTCATAATAGGGTCGGCCATCTATTTCCAGCTGCCGTTCGAACCGGTCTATGCGGCCGCGGCGTGGATCGGATGGCTCGTGCCGCTCGCAGTTGTGTTGTATTTCCCTGCGCTGATGAAGGGCCTATTGGCCCGTCCCGGCCGGCTCGAAGAACGAGAACCGGAACGGGTAAAGTAAAGAACCCCTGCCCCTCGCTCAATCGTCCGGCTTCGTCTAGTGTCCGCCGCAAAATGAGGATGGACATGACAAACGATATAAAGCCCTCGCGCGACATCGCGCGCCTCATCGAAATTATGGCCGCGTTACGCACGCCGGGGTCCGGGTGTCCGTGGGATCTCGAACAGACGTTCGAGACGATTGCGCCTTACACGATTGAGGAAGCCTACGAGGTGGCCGATGCCATCGAGCGTAACGATACGGCCGATCTGAAAGACGAACTGGGCGACCTCTTATTGCAGGTGGTGTATCACGCGCGCATGGCCGAAGAGCAAGGCGCGTTCTCGTTTGGCGATGTGGTTGAAAGCATCACCCAAAAAATGATCCGGCGCCATCCGCATGTTTTCGGAGTCGAGACCGCGAAGAATGCGGGCGCCGTCAAAGGTCTGTGGGATAAGATCAAGGCGGAAGAGAAAGCTGAAAAAGATGCGGCTCGGGCGCGACCAAATTCGGGCGGGAAGATCGTCGCCGTGGCCCCCCTCCCCTTGATGGGGAGCGGTCGGGGGTGGGGTGAAGAAGCAGGCGAACGGCCCGATGCATCGCGCATGCCTAGTCCCCCCGCCCCTAACCCCTCCCCCGTCGATGCAAAGCATCGCCTCGCGATGGTAGGGGGAGGGCAATCCCACAGCATCGCATCTGCCAAACACGTATCGCCAAGTATCCTTGCAGATATTCCTATTGCCCTTCCCGCTCTAACGCGCGCGATCAAGCTTCAGGACAAAGCTGCCAAAGTCGGTTTTGACTGGCCGGGGCTCATTCCCGTGTTCGACAAAGTAAAAGAAGAATTGGCGGAGTTCGAAGAAGTGGCGTTTTTGCCGGCCCCTTCCGATTCCCCCCCGGGGAGCCGGCCGGAAGGGGCGGTCGTCGAAGAATTCGGCGATCTCCTATTCGTGCTCGCCAACGTCGCACGGCATTTGAAGATCGATCCGGAGGCGGCCTTGCGCGGAGCCAATCAGAAATTCGTGCGCCGCTTCGGGCACATCGAAACGCGCCTTTCCGAACGCGGATCGAGCCCAGCGCAATCGAGCCTCGAAGAAATGGACCAGCTCTGGGATGAAGCCAAATTTTTGGAGAAAATGGATCAGGAATAAGATGCAAGTCGCCGCTTCCGTCCCGCGCTCACCGCCACAGCGCCTGAAACGCCGGCCGCAGCGCGTCATGCTCGGGCTTCAGCTGGATGAAATGCATCAAGCCCTTCGCCATCCAGTACGGCTTCCACAGCCTTAGCCACACGGCTCGATCGGGCGCCGTCGTGCAGCCGCAGGGCAGCTCCGCCGTTGCCGGATCGCGCCAGCCGGCGAGCCAGGCGTGCATCGCCGTCCATGCGTGATGCGGCGGCTCGGCGTTGTTGCAGGCCCGCAGCTGCTCGTGCATCGGCCGCCCTAACGAACCGCGACGAAAGCGGATTTCGAGCGTCGCAACACGCGAGCCGTTGTCGCGCAGCGAATAGATGAGCGAGCAGCCCTTGGCGACGTTCGACACGTATGTCCCCACACAATGGTTCATTGCTTGTCCTTCTTCGCGCAGATCGCCGGGCGTGCGAAGACGCACGAATTCGATGTCATTGACGATTACTGAGGGATTGGCAGAGGCCCGCCGTGCTTCGCGCACGTGGCCGTAGAGCGGGACTTCCAGTTCCTCCAGCCAGCGCACGGCATCGCCGCGCACTTCTTCGAAGCTCATCTCCGGTTTCCACGGCCGCGCGATCGCTTGGCCGGCCTCAAACAGTGGCCGCGCGCTGTACCAGACATAAAGCCCGAGCACCGCCGCCTTCTCGGACCCGCGATCCGTATCGAAGTTCAACCAGGTCTTCGCCACCCAAAGCGCAAACTCTTCGTCCGCCGCTTGATACGCAGCCGAAACGATCGGCAGCCAGCGGCGCGTGGCCTTACCCGTGTTAGGGATGTGGTTTGCAACGCGGTTCTCGAACGGCTTTGAATCCGGCAGCACGGGAATCGGCCCGGCAAACGCCTCGACTTGTAGAGACCGCGTCCACACCGGAATTCCCAGAGCTCCTGCGATCATTTTAAGCGGCGCTCCCTTGCGCACGAGAACACGCGCATTTTCAGCCCGCGCTTCGCCATCGCAGGCAAGCGCCAGCGTGTGGAGAACCGCAGGGAACGACCACATCAGATCTTCAAAATGAGCATGCGAAGCCACAAGCGCCGCGACACGCGCACGGATCTGCGCGTCGAAACGTTTGAGCATCGCACACGTGCGGTGGAAGTCGCGCGCGCGCACGAGCGCACACGCGTTCCCCGCCGTTTGGGCGCGAAACGTCATGGAGACGTCAACTACTTTCTAAGTTCGTGTTGTTGCAGTGAACTGCCCGAAGGCAGCAGGACAGCCGAGCGCCGCTCGGCCGCGAAAGCGGACAAGCGTTGCGTCAGGTCGGCGCAAGTTTTTGTTGTCTCATGGGAGTTGCTCCCGGCTCTTTCGCGTCAATTGATCACTGCCGGATATACGGCAGAGCGGGCTTCTTACATCTGCGCGTTTGTAATGTGAAGCGGCATTTTTGTGGCACGACCTAGCGCTCGGCGTAGCTCAACCCTGGCCAGCCCGGATAGATAGCGCGACATGCTCGGGACGGAAACCAAGACCGAGTAGCCGCGCGGGAAGCCGGTTGAGAAGCGGCGTTTTCGTCAGAATGCGAACGCCGAGCGGCGGCGTGACAGGTCCCTTTGCGGCAAGCGACGGCGCAATAACCGTATTCTGCAGGATCAATTGCAGGCGCTGGGTCATGCGGGTTGGAAATTCGCGGCGCGCTTGCACTCGTTGCAAGTCGGAGAAGGTGAGCCGTTGTTCGAGGAGGGGAGCCGCGAGAATATTCGCTGCCGCAACCGCATCTTGTATGGCGAGGTTGATGCCAACGCCGCCAACCGGGCTCATCGCATGGGCTGCATCTCCGATAAAGAGCAACCCAGGTTTCGCCCATTCGGTCAATCGATCGACTTGCACGACGAGAAGCTTGACGTCGTCGAGGCTTGCAATCTCGTTTGCGCGCGCCGGATCGAACGGGAGAAGCGGCGCCACCCTGGCGCGAAAGGTACTCAAGCCGCCTGCGCGCACTGCCGCGTCGCCGCCTTTGGGAATAACGAACGCGCATTGCCAATAGTCCCCGCGATTGAGCATTACGAAAATACCACCCGGCGCGAAGCGGCCTTGGGTTTGATCCGTGTCGGAGCCGTGGCGCGGCAGGCGGAACCAAAGTGCGTCCATCGGCGCTCCAAACTCTTCGCGAGCGAACCCAGCGCGCCGGCGAAGGGTAGAGCTACGTCCATCTGCCGCCACGACGAGGCCGGCGGCGAATTCCTTGCGTCCCGATGGCGTGGATGCGATGACGCCCTCAACGCGCCCCGCGACCGTCACCAAGTCCGTCGCTTCGGTTTCCATGTGGAGGGAAAATTTTGGATATTGCCGGCCTTTTCCGGCGAGGAAGTTGAGAAAATCCCATTGCGGCATCATGGCGATGAAGGGCGCTTTGACAGGCAGCCTTGAAAAATCGGCGAGCTGCACGCGTTGCGCGCCAAACTGCGCCGTCAAATTCGGCACCTTCTGGTGCGGCAGTTTCAAGATATCGTCGAGCCAGCCGAGTTCGTGCAGAACTTCGAGCGTCGAGGGATGAATCGTGTCGCCGCGAAAGTCGCGCAAAAAATCGGCGTGCTTCTCGATTACTGCAACCGATATGCCCGCACGCGCGAGCAGCACGCCAAGCATCATGCCCGCCGGGCCGCCGCCTGCAATACAGCACTGAACGCGTGTGTCCATGCCGGCCTCGCGCGATCAAGGCAACATACTACACGCTTATTCGCGCCTTGCGAAGTTTTGCGATCATGCGATCCTTTTTTTCCGAGGCGACACGAACCCGCATCACGAGCGCGCCGTCGTCGCGCGGCTTGCGCGAGAGAATATCGCCATTCTCGTAGAGCCACGCGATAAGCGCGCCCTCGTAACCCGGAATGGCGAGTTCCAGCACTTCGTCCGCCTTGCCGAGCCTTGCGTCAATCGCCTCAAGAAGCGCATCTAACCCCTCGCCCGAAACGGCCGAGACGACAACCGGCCGGCGCTCGTCGCGGCGCGCCTCAAGTTGCAGCTCCCCCAGGCGCTCGGGCGCCAAGAGATCGACTTTGTTCCAAACTTCCAGGATGTGGCTGTCGGCGGGAAGCGTATCGATGCCGAGATCGCCGAGCACTTTTTCGACGTCGCGCGCTTGGGCTTCGGTTTCCTCATGCGCGATATCGCGAACATGCAAAATAAGGTCGGCTTCGACGACTTCTTCGAGTGTGGCGCGGAACGCCGCGACCAGCATCGTTGGCAGATCGGAAATAAAGCCAACTGTATCGGATAAAATGATCTTGCGGGCGCTGGGCAATTTCAATTCGCGCATGGTCGGATCGAGCGTCGCGAACACCTGATCCATGGCGAGCACACCGGCGCCCGTGATCTTGTTGAACAGCGTTGATTTACCGGCATTCGTGTAACCGACGATCGCGACAATGGGGTACGGCACCTTGCGGCGCCCCTCGCGATGCAACGCGCGCGTTTTCACAACCTCTTTGAGATCGCCTTTAATCGCGTTGATGCGATCCTGAAGCATGCGCCGGTCAAGTTCGATCTGCGCCTCGCCGGGACCGCCGAGGAACCCGGCACCACCGCGTTGCCTTTCCAAATGGGTCCAAGCGCGAACCAAGCGGCCCTTCTGGTAGGTGAGATGCGCGAGCTCGACTTGCAGTACGCCTTCCTTGGTTCTGGCGCGCTGGCCGAATATCTCGAGAATAAGTCCGTTGCGGTCGATGACCTTGCACTCCCAGAACTTCTCCAGGTTGCGCTGTTGGACGGGCGTGACAATGTGATCGACGACGACGAGGCCAATGTCCTTCCCGGCAATCAGATTCTTGAGTTCTTGAACCTTGCCCGAGCCGATAAGCGTCGAGGGCCGCGGCTCGGACAGCGGCACGATCAGCGCGTCCACAATGTCGAGATCTATGGCGTTGGCCAGCCCGATGACTTCTGCGAGTCTGTTTTCGGAGGTGTGAATCTGCGGGAAAGGCCTGGCTTTTTCGCCGACACGGATTTGCCGCTTCCAAACCGGCACTAAAAGCAGCGCACGAGAAGGCGGCGCGCGCGTTTCTTCCGGCGCACGGCGCCTCCACTTCAAAGTCCGGCCCTTTGTTTGATCGTGGCCGTCTTCGTTGTCGCTATCGAAACGAGGTGCCTTCACATGCTTATGCTTTCGCCGTCCTGATCGTTCAGGTTGACGGGACCGCCCGGCATAATGGTCGAAATGGCATGTTTGTAGACCAGTTGAGAATGACCATCGCGCCTGAGCAGCACGCAGAAATTATCGAACCAGCTGACGATGCCTTGCAGTTTGACGCCATTGACGAGAAAGATTGTCAGTGGGGTTTTGTTCTTACGGACGTAATTCAGGAACGTGTCCTGCAGGTTCTGAGCGCGTTCGGCCATTGTTTTTATCCGCTTGGTTTTTTTCTTTGTAGTCTTGTTATTAGCGTTTGCGGGCTTAGCCTTGGCAGGATTAGATCCCTAGAGGATATCCCATCGCTTTTCGGCTCGTCGGCCTAAGATAGTCATTTCGGGGGCGATGAAAAGCCCCTCGGCACACTGAGTTCGCGCTTCGTTGCAGCCTAAACGTCTGAAGTTTCGGCAAAATGATGAAAGCCCGAGCGTAGTTTCAGCGTTAAGGGACCCGGTCTGCCGTCCCCGATCACATGTTCGTCAATGCGCACCACCGGCATGACCGTATTGGTAGCGGACGTGATGAACGCTTCTTTCGCCGCATAGGCTTCGCCGACCGAGAAGGCCCGCTCATCGATTTTGAGTTTCGCCGCGGCAGCGCCGTCCATGACGGTTGCGCGCGTGACGCCCGGCAGGATGCGGGTATCGAGATGACGCGTCACGAGGCGGCCGTCGCCTGTCACAATCCAGGCGTTGCTTGACGCGCCTTCGGTGACATTGCCGCTCGCATCGACCAGCCAGACTTCCTTCGCGCCCTGCGCTTTTCCCTCGTGTTTGGCGAGACAGGCCGGAAGCAGCATGACCGTCTTGACGTCGGAACGGCCCCACCGGATGTCGGGCATGGTTTTGACGGCGATACCCGCCTCGGCTGTCGCGGCGATCTTCGCTCTGTTTTGGTTGCGGGCGATTACCACCACGGTCGGCTGAATATCTTCCGAAGAAAACGCAAAATCACGCGGCCCCGCACCACGCGAGACTTGTAAATAGACGAGACCATCGCGCACAAGGTTGCGCACGATCGTCTGCCGGATGACATTGAGTAGCGCTGCCCGCGACATCGGCGGCGTCATCATGATTGCGCCGAGCGAACGCTCCAGGCGATCCAAGTGACGCTTGGCATCGACAAGCCGCCCGTCCAGCACTTCAACGACTTCGTAAATCGCATCGGCAAACTGAAAGCCGCGGTCTTCTACGTGGACGGCCGCCTCAGAGTAAGGCCGGTAGCGGCCGTTGACGTAGACGATACGGCTCATGGCGCCTTCCTCATGCCGAGCGTGCTTCCCCCGCCCGCTGATCGGACGATACGCCGAGTGCCCTGAGCTTGCGGTGTAGAGCGGAGCGTTCCATGCCAACGAATTCCGCCGTGCGTGAGATATTGCCGCCGAAGCGGTTGATCTGCGCCAGCAGATACTCGCGCTCGAAGATTTCGCGCGCCTCGCGCAACGGCAAGCTCATAAGGTGTTCAGCCCCGCCGTTAACGGGAAGGGGCACGTTAGAGCCGATTTCCTCAGGCAGCATTTCGGCCGTAATGACCGTATTGGGATCGCCACCAGCCAAAATCATCAAACGCTCGATATTATTTCTGAGCTCCCGCACGTTGCCGGGCCAATCGTGGGCTTGCAAAACCGCAACTGCGTCTTCACCGATTTGACGCGGCGACAGGCCCGACGCCTGGGCCACTTGGCCGACGAAGAAATGAATGAGTTCCGGAATATCGTCGCGCCGTTCGGCAAGGCTCGGGACGCGCAGCGGTACGACGTTCAGGCGATGGAAGAGATCCTGACGAAAGCGGCCCTCTTCGATCTCGCGTTCGATGTCGCGGCTTGTGGACGAAATAATGCGGGTATCGACGGAGACTTTTTGCGAGCCGCCCATGCGGATGAATTTCTGCTCCACGAGGACGCGCAACACCTTGCCTTGCGTCTCCATGGGCATGTCGGCGACTTCGTCGATGTAGAGCGTGCCGGTATGCGCTTCTTCGAGCGCGCCAACCTTGCGCGGGCCGCCCGTGCGATCCTCTGTTCCGAAAAGTTCTTCTTCCACGCGATCGGGTGCCATGGCGGCGGCATTGAGTACGACGAAGGGTCCGTCGGCGCGGTGCGACTTTTGATGAATGACGCGGGCCGCAAGTTCCTTCCCCGTACCGGACGAGCCGCGAATAAGAATGCGGCTGTTGGTTGGGGCGAGCCGGTCGATGTTATTTTTCAACTGATTGATCGCCGTCGATTTGCCGATCATTTCAGCCGACACGACCGAGCGTTCCTTCAGCTCTTTGACTTCGCGCTTCAGCTGAGAAGCTTCAAGTGCCCGAAGCGTGACAAGGACGAGCCTGTCAGATTTAAAAGGCTTCTCGATGTAATCGTAAGCGCCGCGCTTGATGGCCGTGACCGCCGTTTCGATGTTGCCGTGGCCCGAAATGATGACCACGGGCAGATCGGGATAAGCCCGCTTCATTACGGTCAGCACTTCAAGGCCGTCGAGGCGGCTTCCCTGCAGCCAAATATCGAGAATGACGAGATGGGGCCGGCGGTCTTCGATCGCCTTCAATGCCTCGTCGCTATCGCGCGCGAGCCGCGTCCGGTGCCCCTCGTCCTCAAGAATGCCCGAAATCAAGTCGCGGATGTCGGCTTCGTCGTCGACAACTAAAATATCTGCTGCCATTTTCCAAGGCTCCCGTGACGGTATCTAAAGGTTATGCGCGCAATGCCGTTTTTGCAGCCGTTGCGGGCGATGGATCTGTGCTTTCAACAAGTCGTGTGGTTCTCAACGGCAGGACAACGCGCATCAAAGCTCCGCGCGGCCGCGTCGCCGTGAGTGGCGCATCTTCGAGCGCGATGGTGCCGCTGTGCTGTTCAACGATCTTTTGGACGATTGCCAGTCCGAGCCCCGTGCCTTTGGCGCGCGTCGTGACATAGGGTTCAAGCAACCGCGAGCGGTTTTGCTTCGGCAGGCCAATGCCGTTGTCGGCGACCTCAATGATCACGTGATCGTCGAGCGCCTTGAGGCCCACTTCGATTTCGCCGCGGTATCCGGCCGGCCGGCCTTGGGCCTCGCCGTAACCTTCAATCGCTTCCGTCGCGTTCTTGACCAAGTTCGTCATCGCTTGCGATATCAAGCGCTGATCGAAGCGCGCGCGCACGGGCGTTCCCGGCATGTCGAGTTTGAAGTCGATATCCTTGTTACTCTCGCGGAACAGAATGACAGACTCTTGTACCGCTATTCGCAAGTCGGATTCCGTCATCTCGGGCGCCGGCATGCGCGCGAAGGAGGCGAACTCGTCCACCATGTTCTTGATCTGGCCGGTCTGGCGCTCGATGGTTTGCGTCAACGTGTCGAACAGTTCGCGGTTGTCGGATATTTGTTTGCCGAATTTATTACGCAAACGCTCGGCCGACAGTTGTATCGGCGTCAATGGGTTTTTGATTTCGTGAGCGATACGCCGCGCCACGTCTGCCCACGCGCTTGTGCGCTGGGCTTGTACGAGTTCCGAAACGTCGTCGAACGTCACGACCGAACCGGCGTCGCCCTCGCCTGCACGTTCGCGCGTTATGTTAACGGCAAAAGTCCGTTCGTCGTCGCCGATCTGACGTTTGATTTCGTGCTGGCCTTTCGTCTTGATACTGGCGTCTTCGCGGGACGCAAGAACGCCGCCGAATTCCGGGACCAGATCAACCAACTTCTTGCCAACGACATCCTGCGAGGTCACGCCAAGCAAGCGCTCGGCCGAGCGGCTCAGCAGTGTCACGCGGTCGGAACTATCAAGACCGATGACGCCGGCGGAAACGCCCGACAGCACGGCTTCTATGAAATTCCGTCGCTCGCTCAGTAGGTCGTTGGCCGAGACCAGCGCGTCTTGCTGACCCTTCAATTCCCGCGTCATATGATTAAAGGTTTCGGACAAGCGCCGCAAATCGCCTTCGCCGCGCTTCTCTGGCAAAGCGATGTTCAAATTTCCGCGCGAGACTTCTTGCGCGCCGGCGATCAAACGCCGGATCGGCGCTACAAACCGGCCGGCAAACCACATGCCGGTCCAGATCGCGGCAAGCAAAGCCGTCGTCGAAATCATGAAATAGATGAGGCCGTGCGCGATCTTTAACCCGCTCTTCGTTTGACGTAACCGGTTGTATTCATCGACATTTTGTTCGGTACGCTGCAAATGGCCGATGACCTTGGCGCTTACCCCGCGCACGACATAGAGGAAGCGGCCGGGGAATTTCTCAAGTTTCGCGATGGCGCCGACGCGATAATCGTTCTCAGGCATCAGCAGGGGTACTTGTCCGTCGGCGGCCTGCTTGATGGCGGCAAGCGGCGGCACGATGTAGGGCAGTTTCGGATCGTCGATCGCCATGACGACCGGCACGCCGTCGGCATCGATAACGTACGCGGCCGGCAGATCGCGCAAGCCGGCCTGTCCGATCAGGAATTTCTGGAAGGCGTCGGGGTCGGACTTGATCTCGTCGCCCGCACCGTCGATGTCGCGCACCATATTGACGATATCGGTGCGCATGATCTTGCCGTGTTCTTCGACGTAGGCTTTGGCGACATCGTAAGAGTTATCGACGATGGCGCGGGTGCGAGCAGAAAACCAACCGTCGAGAGAGCGCGAAAACGTCGTCGTTGCGGCAACCGCCAACAGGATCGCAGGCAGCGCGGCAATCACGGAGAAAAGCAGCACGATGCGCGAATGCAGGCGTGCCCCGGGAACCCGGTCGCGCCAGGCGCGCCACAGCCCCATGGATTGAGCTGCAATAACCGCCAGCATAGCGAGAATCAGGGCGACATTGACTGCAAGCGCCGACCAGACGACCTCGTTGCGCGGCGTGATCGTCGTGAGGCCTGTGAGGATCAGATAGCTGACGAGGGCGGAAATGATCGATAAAACGACCACGACCAAACCGATGAGCGACGCCCGGTCCGAAGGATTGAGCGGGCTATCGCCCTCCTCGATAACTGTCTCCAGAGGCGGCGCAGCCGGCTGACCGATGCCCGGATGCACCGCAGCTTTTGGATTAGCGTTGCTCTCAGTCATCGCCCGCCAGCCAAGATCAGTAACTCCTTGACGATTCTTGCATTGTCGAACGGTAAGTGTCCGGCGCCCCGCGATGTGTGCCACGCGTCACCGGCTCCGCCCATGCCGTTGAGCCCGACGCGTGGGTTTCAACGCCACAGTGCCGGTCTGCACAAGCACCCGAACTGTGACATTTTCGCGACAAGTGTGGCTTAGTACCGGCCAATCCGGCGGTCAAGGCACACATTGTTGATTGGGAACCTGACCTCAATTCACAGTGAATCCACGGCACAGCGAATTCACGAGGGGCCGTGTCAGCTGTCGATGCTGCGGAACACGCGGATATTGAGGTCGCGAATGCGGGTCCGGAGCGTGTTGCGGTTGAGGCCCAGAAGCTCGGCCGCCTTGATCTGATTGCCGCGCGTTGCGCCCAGCGCCGCACTTAGCAGCGGTTTTTCGACGTCGCGAATGACGCGGTCGTAGAGACCCGGCGGCGGCAGGTCGCTCCCGAACGACAAGAAGTAGCGCGTCAGGTAGCGCTCGACGGCTTCGTTGAGTTCGAAGCCTTCGGCATTCGCCGAGGCCGGCTGGGATGGTTCCGAACCAGCCAGTTCCTGTTCGACCGACCCCAATGTCAGCGTATCTTGCGGATAGAGTGCCACAAGCCGGCGCACGAGATTTTCAAGTTCGCGCACGTTGCCGGGCCATGCGTATCCCTTGAGTCGCTCGATGGCTGCCGTCTCGATCGATTTCTGACCAAGCCCTTCCCGCCCGGCCATGCGCAAGAAGTGGCGGATAAGATCGCCGACATCTTCCTGGCGTTCGCGAAGCGGCGGAAGACGCATAGGCACGACATTCAAGCGATAGAAAAGATCTTCGCGAAAAAGTCCTTGCTGAATTTGCGTTTTGAGATCGCGGTGTGTCGCGGCGATGATGCGCACGTTGGTCTTGATCGGAGTGCGCCCGCCGACCGTTGTGTATTCGCCCTGCTGCAGCACGCGCAAAAGGCGGGTTTGCGCTTCCAGCGGCATGTCGCCGATTTCGTCAAGGAACAGCGTGCCGCCTTCTGCCTGTTCGAAGCGCCCGGCGGTGCGTGACTGTGCGCCTGTAAAGGCGCCCTTCTCGTGCCCGAACAATTCGCTTTCGATGAGTTCGCGCGGTATAGCGGCCATATTGATGGCGACGAACGGGCCTTGGCGGCGCTTGCCGAAATCGTGCAGCACGCGCGCGACCAATTCTTTTCCGGTTCCACTTTCGCCCGTGATCATCACGGTAAGATCAGTCTGCGTGAGACGAGCCAGGATGCGGTAGATCTCTTGCATGGCGGGCGAGCGGCCGATGAGCGGCAGTTCTTCGCCGTCCGCTTCTTGTGTTTGGGGCGCGCGTTTGCGTGCGGGCTCGGACAATGCGCGTGCGACAACCGAGACAACTTCGCTGAGATCGAAAGGCTTTGGCAGGTATTCGAAGGCCCCCTTTTCGGCGGCGGTTAATGCCGTCATCAGCGTGTTCTGCGCACTCATGACGATAATGGGCAGATCGGGGCGGAGCTTCTTGATGCGCGGAATGAGATCGAAGGCGTTTTCGTCGGGCATCACCACGTCCGTAATGATGACGTCGCCTTCACCCTGACTGACCCAGCGCCAGAGCGTTGCGGCATTGCCGGTTGCTCTTGGCGCGTATCCCGCGCGCGCCAGCGCCTGGTTCAACACCGTGCGAATGGCTGTGTCGTCATCTGCGATCAAGACTGTGCCACGGCCCATGGTGCTCATTTAGCCTCTTTGCGTTGATGGGGTAGAAACGTTGGAACGAGCGCGATCTTGCATCGGGAGAAGCACGCGAAAGACCGTGCGTTTTGGCTCGCTGTCGTATTCGATGATGCCGCCGTGATCGGAGATGATCTTGGCGACAAGAGCCAAGCCTAGACCCGTGCCCGATATTTTTGTTGTCACGAACGGATCGAAGAGATGCTCTTTCATGTGGTCGGCAATGCCGCTGCCGTTGTCTTCGACCTGGATCATGAGCGGCAAGCTGACACGCGTGTCGGAGCCTGGAACGGAAAGCCTAACGCCCGGCCGGAACGCGGTTTGCAGAACGATCCGGCCGGTCTCGGTCTTGCCGCCGATCGCTTCCGACGCGTTCTTGATCAAGTTCAAAAAGGCCTGAACCAGCTTATCCCGGTTGCCGTTTACGAAAGGCAACGAGGGATCGTAATCTTCGACGAAGCGAACGCTGCGGCCGAAACCGGATTCGGCGATCTTGCGCACGTGATGCAAAACGTCGTGAATGTTGACGGCTTCTTTCGCGATCGGGCGCTCGTCCCCGAACACTTCCATGCGATCGACAAGTTTGCGGATGCGGTCGGTCTCGGTGCAGATGAGTTGCGCGAGCGCCCTGTCGTCGTCGGACAACCCGGGTTCCAGCAATTGAGCGGCGCCCCGAATGCCGGAAAGCGGGTTCTTGATTTCGTGCGCCAGCACGCCGGCCATGCCCGAGACCGAGCGTGCGGCGGCGCGGTGGGTAAACTGCCGCTCGATCATCTGCGCCATGTTCCGTTGCTGCATCATGAGAAAAATGCGCTTCGGATCGTCCGGCATGGGCCCGCCGTAGACGTCGATCAGCTTCGGCGAGGCAAAGCGGGGTGCGGCGACTTCAACGCCGTACTCGTTGATCATGGCGCCCGACGATTGCACTTGCTCGACAAGCGACAGCAGCGGGCAACCGAAGGCGACGATATCGGCGATAGTGCTGCGCTTCAAGGTGCTTGCACTTGTCGAGAAAAACGCTTCGGCGGCGGCATTGGCGAAATCTATTTTGTTGTCAGGGGAAATAACGAGGATTGGATGGGGCAACGCCGCGAGCAACGCGTCGGCACTAACCTCTCGCGTCGCGGCGGCAAGAGTGCGGGCCGGCGTCGCGTCTAGGGCCGTGCCGGCTTTTGCGATTTTTCCGCTCATGCCGCGATCCGTTCCGGTTCGATATAAAAATCGCGCAAGCCTGAGAGCACACGGCCGGCGTCGTCCTCCGTGCACAATTGTTTGCGCCAAGCTTTGACCAGCGCTTCGGGCCGGCCGCTGGAAATTAAGTACCAGCCGATATGTTTGCGGGCGTTCTTCAAGCCAAGGTGGCGGCCGTAGTGAACAAGCATTGCGTCAATATGTTCGGCGGCGATCAAGCCCTGCTCTTCGATTGTTGGGGGACCTGAGTCGCGGCCCGTCGCAAAAAAACGCGCGATCTGTCCGGGAAGCCAAGGTGCGCCGTAAGCCGCGCGCCCGATCATGACGCCGGCGGCACCGGACGCGGCGCGCGCTGCGGCTGCGTCGCTGGTGTTGAGGATGTCGCCGTTGACGAGAACGGGCAGAGTTGTCGCGTCCACAACGGGGCGGACGGCCGACCAATCGGCTTTGCCTTTAAAAAATTGACAGCGCGTGCGGCCATGCACCGTGATGAGCTTGACGCCTTCGCTTTCGGCCCGGCGTGCGAGATCCGGGGCATTGCGGCTCTTGTCGTCCCAACCAAGGCGCATTTTCAGCGTGACCGGCACATCGACGGCACTCACGACCGCGCGAATGAGCGACTGCGCGTGATCGAGATCGCGCATCAGCGCGCTCCCCGAGAGCTTGCCGGTCACTTCCTTGGCCGGGCAGCCCATATTGATGTCGATGACGCTCGCGCCCTTTCCGGCCGCGATCCGCGCGCCTTCCGCCATCCATTTGGCTTCGCGGCCCGCAAGTTGGATAATGAACGGCTCTAATTCCCGCCCCTCGGCGCGACGCAGCACGTCGGCCCGGGCCTTGACCAGTTCTTCGCTGGCGATCATCTCTGAAACTACAATAGGCGCGCCAAGGGCATGAGCAGCCCGCCTGAAGGGCAAATCGGAGACGCCCGACATCGGAGCCATGGCGACGAGACCAACCTCTGGCAGGCTCGCATTGCTTTTTGTGGGGGCGGCGGGCTTAAACACGTGTCTGCCTGCAATTTGAGCACGATCTATCTATGCCTTACGGTTAGGCAGATTAGTTGGACCATAAGAGCCCGGCAAGGCAAAAGTTCGATATTCCCAATTGCCGTATTGCCGCGCCGGGGCTAACGCTCCGAAGCCCCTGTTGCAGGAGACGTATCATTTGAAGATCGCCGCACTCATCGTTGCAGCCGGACGGGGATCTAGGGCCGGCGGGGAAGTGCCGAAGCAATATGCCTGGGTGGGTGGTGCGCCGGTCATCGTGCAGTCGCTTCATACATTTGGATCGCTCGATGAAGTTGCTTGGCTCCAATACGTCATCCATCCCGATGATGCAGATCTTTACCGCCAACAGATCGGGGGCTGGCCCAAAGTGCAGCCGCCCGTGCATGGTGGTGCGACGCGCCAGGCATCCGTGCTTGCCGGACTTCTCGCGCTTGAGCAGCACAAGCCCGACGCGGTGCTGATCCACGACGCAGCGCGGCCGTTCGTGAGCCAAATGATTGTTAGAAATGTCATTGCGGCGCTGGGCTCACACGACGGGGCAATTGCGGCCATTCCACTGGCAGATACGCTGAAGCGCGCCGCCGCGGGCGGCACCATTGTAACGACCGTTGATCGCGCCAACCTATGGCGCGCGCAGACTCCGCAAGGCTTTGACTTTCAAAAAATCCTGAAAGCACATCGCGACGCGGCAGCATCTGACCGAAGCGATTTCACAGACGATGCCGCGATTGCCGAGTGGGCGGGGCTCAAAGTTGCTTTAGTCGAAGACTCCCGCGACAATTTCAAACTCACGACGAAAGAGGACCTGCTATCGGCGGAAAGATTATTGAACTGGCCTATCTTGATCGAAAACCGCACAGGCACTGGCTTCGACGTGCATAAGTTCTGCGCGGGCGATCACGTCTGGCTCGGCGGCGTGAAAATTCCCCACACCCACAAGCTCGAAGGCCACTCGGACGCGGACGTCGTTTTACATGCGCTAACGGACGCTCTCCTCGGTGCCATTGGCGACGGCGATATCGGCCAGCACTTCCCGCCCTCCGATCCCAAGTGGAAGGGCGCCACCTCAAAAATATTTCTTGAGGATGCAGCTCGCCGGGTCCGTGAGCGGGGAGGAAAAATTATCAACGTCGATGTGACGGTTCTGGCTGAAGATCCGAAAATCGGGCCGCATCGCCAAGCAATTCAGTCTGCAATCGCTGCGGCGCTGGGTCTAACCCCTGAGCGCGTCGGCATAAAAGCGACGACCACCGAGGGCCTTGGCTTCACCGGACGGCGCGAGGGAATCGCAGCAATGGCCAGCGCAACAGTTATGTTGCCGACACCCGTGGCGTCTTAGACACGCCTCGAGCGTTGACCCCTCTCCCAGAATCGCTGCATCAAGGTTAGCAGTGGTTGTATTGCCACGACCAACGTGGGAGCCGACATGAACATTATGCCCCAAAATCTTGACCGCAGACCATCAGATGCCGCCATCAGCGCCATAGCCGAAGCCGCGTCGGATACGTGTCTCGCCACCCGCGTGCGTCAGCTGTCGCGTATTATCACGCGCGTTTACGATGATGCCATGCGCCCACTCGGCATCACGGCGAGCCAGTACACGCTCCTCGCTCAACTCGCAGCCCGCGATAGCATTACGGCCGTCGAAATCGGACACGATCTCGATATCGAAAAGTCGACGCTGTCGCGCAATCTAAAGCGCCTGTTGGCGCTGGGTCATATCGTGATGGATCCGCCCGCCGGACGGCGCGGCCGCGGCTTGCACCTGACGCCCAAGGGTCAAGCCGTGCTCAAGGATGCTTATCCGATCTGGCAGGGTGCGCAGAAGAAGACAGTCGGGGTCATGGGCTCCGGCAGTCGCGATGTGCTCGATGGCTTGCTCAATCAGGCCGAAAGGTTGGCGGCGGCCTGATCAGCCAGGCCGTTTGCATCTCACTCTCTCTCTAGATAGCCTTACCGGGGAGCGCTTCGCCCAAGCGCTCCCCGAAGTGTTTTGAGAGTTAGCCAATCTCATGTTCTCAGACGACCTCATTGCTTCAGTCAGTCATCTTATCGATGATCTGCGACTGCGTGGTCTGAAGCTCGTCACGGCCGAGAGCTGCACGGGCGGCCTCATCGCAGCATTGCTGACTGAAATCCCTGGATCATCGGATGTCTTAGAGCGCGGGTTCGTAACGTATTCCAACAACGCAAAGATCGAAGTCCTCGGCGTGCCGCGTGTCCTCATCGAGCAGTTTGGCGCCGTGAGCCCAGAAGTAGCCGTGGCAATGGCCAAAGGCGCGCTGGGGCACTCCAAAGCGCATATAGCCATTTCAGTCACAGGTGTTGCAGGGCCAGGCGGCGGTACGGACGAAAAGCCTGTCGGGCTTGTTTATCTTGCGGCTCAGGTCCTCGGACGGGATCCGGTCAACAAAGAATGCCGTTATGATCTACGCTCGCGCAGTGCCATTCGCATGGCGGCCGTTGGCGAGGCGTTGGGCCTCATTCGGCAGGTGATCGCATGATCCATAAATTACTCGTGCTGGCCAGTTGTGCAGTTGCACAGGTTTTTCTGCAAGGATCAGCCTCGGCCGCCGACTTTACGGCGCGGCAACTGACTGGGAAGATGTATGCCGCGCCGGCCGGCAGCGCACCCGACTTCAGCGCGAAAGACCTTTCAGGACTTGACCTCGCGGGCTTGGATTTCAAGAAAGCAAATCTCTCGGGCGCCAAACTGTTCGGCGCCGATTTGTCGGGGGCTGAACTTTCCGGTGCCAACCTCGCCGGAGCGTTGCTCGATCGCGTGGTGCTGATATCCACCCGCCTCGATGGCGCAAATCTCGAAGGCGCGAGCCTGCTGCGGCCATCCGCTTTTTCGACCCTCGCGGCAGCTGCCAACGAAGCACCAAGTTTCCGTTCGGCAAATATGCGCGCTATCCGCATGTTCGGGCGCTTTAATCGCGCAGATTTTTCCGGCGCTGATTTAACGGGCGCGACGTGTGCGCCATTTGGCAAGACGGGCTTCATTGAAGAGATCTGGCGCACGGAGCTTCTTGGTGCGAATTTCTCGGGCGCAACGCTCAAGGCTGCCAATCTAACACAAGCCCTGCTCCGGTTTGCCGATCTCAAGGGGGCAAACCTTCAAAGCGCAATTCTGAAAGATGCCGATCTTTCGGGCGCCGACTTAACGGGCGCAGATGTGACGGACGCCGATTTTACCGGAACCGATCTCGACGGCGCGAACCTGACTGGCGCCATAGGCCTCGATCGCGTGAAAGGCCTGCACCTCGCGCGCAACGCCGGCAAGATGATCCGCTGAACTGTGCGGCGATGCGGGCGTCGCGCGCACCTGCGACACCTGCGTTTGACCTGTGGACCGATGCCGCTTCCAAGCGGCTAATACCAGAAAAACCCAGACTCTTCAGCCTTCGCGGCATTTGAGCATTGCTGAACGGAAAACTACTTTCCGTCTAACGGCATTGCTCCGCACGACCGGCCTCGGCCATACACTTTCCGCTGGCTCCGGGGCACCCGCCCTGGATCGGAACCGGCAACGTAAGCTTGCGGCACCGCGAGGGAACGGTGGCGCAAGCGACTTCGAAGTGTAAGTGGATGTTCCTAGACACCACGTCACAGGCTTGACGAGGCTGGGTGCCGTACCGGACCAGTCTCGTCAATTTTCGAATGGGTGCTGTGAGCCTAATATGCGCTCAGCGGCTTTGAAGTCGCCGCTCCATAAACATGGCGCGCGCGGGCCTCGAAGGCTTCGGCAAATTTCCGGAAAGCTTGGTCGAACATGCCGCCAACTAGAAGAGCGAGCATGGGCGATTTGAATTCGTAATCGATGAAGAAGTCGATCTCGGAGCCGTCTGCTGCGTCGAGAAAGCGCCAGCGGTTTTCGAGTCTCTTGAACGGGCCATCGAGATAGAAAACGTCGATCGCTTGCGTTTCCGGCATCAGCACGACGCGGGTCGTAAAGGTCTCGTTGATGGCTTTGTATCCAACGCCCATGGTGGCCGTGAGGTCTTCCCCGCTCCCCACCTTGTGACGTCGCGCGAGAACCGTCAATTCCGTGCAGAGCGGCAGGAACTCGGGATACTTTTCCACGTCCGCTGCGATCATGTACATTTGTGCCGCCGTGAACGGCACCCGGCGCCGGGTCTTGAATTGCGGCACGGCCTATGTCACCGCCCAACAATGCGGGCGATGAGGATGACCAGGATCGCGCCGAGGGTGGAGATCAAGATCTGCGTTCCATAAGGCACCATCTCGGTGTACGCCGTCACGCTCGCCGGCAATTTCAAAATTCCCGCCTGCACCAGGAAGTAGGCGAGAAACGCGCCGATGATACCGACGAACAAATTGCGGATCAGGCCGCCGCCGCCTAAGAGCAGTCCTGCCAGCCATCCGGCGATGAGACCGTTCAGTGCGATGCCGATGTAGGGCAAATAGGGTTGTAGATCAGCCATCGCTGCGTCTCCCAAGCGTTATTACACGATACGGCAGCGCACCGATCAAACCAGCATGCGCGCGAGCAGAACGACTATGATCGCGCCGATGGTTGACGTGACGACTTGCGAAGCAAGCGGGTTGGAAATTCCGAGATTAATGCCCAACGCCCGCAGCAGATAGCCGCCGACAAAGGCGCCGATCACGCCCGAGACCAAATATTGCAAGAGCCCGCCGCCGCCGACGACGATCGATGCCAGGAAGCCGGCCACGATGCCGACGAGGGCGAAGACAAGAAGTGCTCGGGTATTTTCATCCATTGGCCTGATCTCCTGCGCGCTGCGGATAGCGGCACTGTAAGGCGCAATCGTCTCAAAGCGCAATCCTTGGCCGCATAGAGTGGTCGCCCTAAATGACAGACCTAGACGTGGCAGCGGGCACCCAGATAATTGCCGAGCAGCCTGTTGTAATTATCGGCTTCGGCGCGCTGGGCATCGCTTAACTTGCCGCCGTTGCTCGCCTTTTCGACGAGGTTTGGAACACCGCGCGAATCGAGCCGGTTAAGTTCGCTGCGGATCGATTGGCAGGACTGGCCCATGGGAAGCGACTTGGCACCGGGGTCGCCGCCGGCCGCGCCGCCGCAGCCGGAAAGGCCAGCCGCCAGAACTATTCCACAACTCAGACCGATGAGGTTCCGCATCTTTATTCCACTTCTCTCGCCTTGGCCGTAATGCTTTTGCAGCGTTGACCCTGCCTTCGATGAACTCGACGAGTCTAAATCAACGCAGGTTGTTGAACATAATCGAAATACAATCGCAACCCCTGATGGCGCCGGTGTGGCCGCCCGGCATCAGCGCTAGCGGTTCAGTGCAGCGGTCCAAGCGCGCTAAGACAATATTCTGCCGTATTATAAGGCTGCGCCGCGTGCCAAGTCTCCGCCGCGGCACAGCCCGAAGTGACCTTGAACTGTCGTTGACGCAACGTTACTGTGCGGCGGCTTTGACGGCTGTTTTCGCAGCAGCCTCAGCGGCGGGCTGTGCGGCCGCGGAGGCTGCTTTTGCAGCGCCCTGCGCGCTTTGTTCGGCGATGGGTGCCACTTGTGCCGCCGCCGCGTTCGCCGTCGTGGCAACAGGCGCGGCAGGCGTTGTTTGCGCCGTCTGAGCCGGGATCTTTGGCCCGCACTTCATCTGGAAGTCGGCGTTGGCCTTATTGAGCTCGGCCTGCTTGGCGAGCGAAGTGCGCTTCACTTGCACGCTCGAACCTTTGCCATCGGCGGCCTTTTCGAGACGCTCGACCGCGCCTTCCTTGCGCAAGGCTTCGATCTGGCTCGCAAGCGAAACGCAGGCGGGATCGACCTTGGCAGCCTGATGCAAACCGGCTTTTTCGGGCGCGATACCCGAAGTTGAAAGATTGGCGTCGTTGGCGCATCCGGCGCCCAGCGCGCCGGCCAAAACGGCAGCAGCGAGTGATGTTGTAATACGCGATGTCATCGTACGTCCCCCGAGGAAGCGAATTTTCGAACGAACGCACACAGCCTAGCGACAAGGCTTAGCGATCCGGCACTGGGGGCTGCAAGACCATAGACCCGGTTCATCCACGTTCAAAGCGGGAACCGATTCGAGTTGCTGTGGAAATTCGGATTGTGATGCGTTGGGGCAACACGGGAGAAGTGAGGCAAGCGGCAAGCGGCAAGCGGCAAGCGGATTGAAATTGCACGAGGTCCGCAGCCACATCAAGAACCCATTGGCGATTGCCAAGTGCCGCTTGCCGCTTGCCGACCTAATGCTTCGTCCGCCCGCGAATTTTGCCTTCGGGGCCGCTGCCGGATGGGCTGCCGGCGACAACGATGCCCGCCGTGGTAAAGGCATTGCGCACGACCGATTCCGCTTCCGTCTCCGACATATGCCCCTGGAGCGCGGCGGCCTTGGCGATATGGGCGCTGACTTCCGATAACAGACGTCCCCAATCCCCGACCCGGTCGCCGAATGCGTCGGCATTGAGCGAGACCATGAGCGAACCATCCGCGATCCACGCGCGGATCAGCTCAACGGCCTGATCGGCTTTGGGCACGTCGTCTGGTATCTCAAGCTCTACGGGCGCGTCTTTTGCCGGCGTCTTGCTCATGGGCGCTTCCTCATCATCATTGCATTATGGCTGAGCGCATTGCGGCGCTGGCGCCAGCGCAGCACTGGGACGATGGCCGCGCGAAGTGCCAGAAATGGGAAGGTAACAAGCAAAATGCAACCGGCGGGAAGCGCGAGCGGGTGGCGATAATTGAGCCGCACCCTGACCGGTACGCCGCGCCCACCGGCCTCCTCAAACCGGAACAGCCCTTCGCACGCCGTTTCGAGCACGACGAACGCATCACCCGATAGCCGCCTCAACGAGCGTCTCGGCATCGTCGCGCGCGGGCGCGCAGCCCCGGCCGGCGCCACGATCATGGCGGTGACTTTTTCCCTGTCGGCCGCGTCGTCGATGAGTCGTGCCATATCGCTGCGTCACTCCGCCATCATAGGGCGCCAGTGTCGCCACGGAACCGCCGGCGCGCAACGCAATTCTTATTGCCAGCGGCCAAACGGCGCCATCGTTGCTTAACGGCTTGCGCCTGCGGCCGGGGAAATTTTAACGATCCGCCATCAGCTGATCTTGGGCGTGCACATAGCCCAGCACATCGCGGGCGATTTCTTCGACCATGTCGGGATTGGCAAGTTCGGGCGCCAGCAGCGCCACGTCGCGCTCGAGTTTGGAGCGGACGGCCTCGAGGCTCTTGATCTCAAACTCCAGCAAGCCGGCGCGTTCGATCAACTGATTGCGAGCCGCGAGGCCGTGCCGCCCGTGAAGCGCATGATAGCCGAAGTAGGCACTCGAGCTTAGGCAGGCAAGCAACATCAGCACCTGCCGCAGTCGAATGCGGGGCTTCAATCGGCGGTTCTGCGAGGAGGAACGCAACACGGATTTTTTCGGGCTCCACGAGGAGTTGGGAGGACGGGAACACTGTGGGCTTTGCCGCCTTAAGGGCGAGTAAAACGGTGTTCGACTATTTGCCGGTCTGACCCTAAACGAGCGTGAGCGATTAGCGGTCGGTTAATCCCGCGCGCCCACAGACGCGGTTGCCGCGCCAATTTCCGGCCACGCGGGATGCGCGCCGGTGAAATCGACTAAAACAAGGAGCGGACCGGCCGCGAGGCCGCGCTTGGGTGGTGAAGAGAATTGCGAACCCGGAACCGGTCCACGGCAAGCGTTGGTAGGATTATTGAGCGCCGCCACTTTCACTCGTGTCCCGTCTCGCAATTGCCGTCATCGATTGCGGCGGGTGGTTTCGGCAATTGCGAGACATGAGGGACGCGAGAAGAGTCATCGCTTGAGTGTGGCGCTTATCCCGCAACGGCCGGCAGTGAATCTGGCGGCACGTTGGGGCCGGCCATTACGGGGCGCCACACTTGGGCTGCTCCACACGCAGGGACTCTCACCCCGTCATGCCGAAGGCATGCGTTCCGCATGATGCGGACGGCGGTTCACCTATGCATGCGAAGTGCGTTGCAGCGCATGCAGACGTTGCCACCGCCCCGGCCGGCATCCGGCGCCCCGGATACCGCCCTTTTGCGAGGCGGATGGGCAAGAGTATCGCTCATTTTGTGTGCGCGGGGAAATCGAACCGGAAGGTTTGGTTGATGGGGAAATTGGATTGGCGATTGGCAATGGCGTTAGGCATGAAGAGTAGGTAGTAGGCAGTAGGCAGTGGGAATGCGGCAAACCGGGATCGCGTCCGGGCAATTCTTCTGAGGACGCGATCCCGGGTCTGCGCAACTTCGCGCTTTTCTGGCGCTTCGGTTGCCCACTTGCAACCGCGCCACGCTTCGTCGCTCGCCCGGGAAAACAAGCGGTTTGGATTGCGCGAAACTCTCTCAACGCCGTCATCCCGTCCACGATGGCGTGCAGGCACGTCATCGTGTCTAGGGACGGGACCCACGACAAGCTTCCGCACGCGTGGTGTCAGCGATGGGGCACATACTCGTTATGTTGCGAAATCGAACGTGTTGACGCTTGTCGTGGGTCCCGGCCTGCGATGGCTTCGCCATCGTCGCGTTCCGCGACGCCGGGATGACGTCGTTGGGGAGCTCGCGTAGCCCGCAATAAAAATGCAAAGAATTGTAGGGTGCAATAGACCCGTTCTGCACTCGGGCCGTATTGCACCATGGCTTGCGCCGGTGCTCGCTGCTTTTTCGGCGCAATACGGCCCGGCTTAGTGCAGATGCCGGGCCTATTGCGCCCTACGCACTGGGGGCGTAATGCACCATGCCTCACGC
>JANMNH010000050.1:0-8423 GCA_031373745.1 Hyphomicrobium sp.
TCGCGTAGGCTTCGAACGCCTCGCGTTTGAAGGGATCGATCTCGTAGCGGATGAAACAGGCAATCACGATTGAACTCCTTTGCTGCGATGCCAACCTAGCAATCCTTGCCGACCCATGGTTCGGCGCCGGTCGAACCGTTCACCATTGGCCGACCGCCATGGTTCGGCTACGCTCGAACCATGAAACACGGCCCGAACATCGCGCAAATCGCCGCCGCCATCGGTGACCCTGCGCGCGCCAACATGTTGAGCGCGCTGATGCATGGCGCTGCTCTCACCGCGACCGAGCTTGCGCTCGAAGCCGGCGTCACCAAGCAGACGGCAAGCTCGCACTTGGTGCGCTTGACCGAAGCAGGACTGCTCGCCGTCGAGCCGCAGGGCCGCCACCGCTATTTCCGGATTGCGAGCGAAGACGTCGCTGCCGCGCTCGAGGCTCTCGCGGGGCTCGCGGCGCAATCGCGGCAGCTTCGCACGCGGCCGGGACCGGCAGAGCCCGCGCTTCGCCACGCGCGCGTCTGCTACGATCACCTCGCGGGCGATCTGGGCGTGGCCCTTTATGACGGACTCGTACGCAGTCGCGTGCTGACGCTTTCCGACGGCGCGCCATACGTCTCGAAACGCGGCGCCGCAACGCTCACGGAATTCGGTATCGACGTCGACGCGTTGCGTAGGGGCGCGCGGCCGGTATGCCGCGCGTGTCTCGACTGGAGCGTGCGGCGCAACCATCTCGCCGGCGCGCTTGGCGCTGCCCTGCTGAGAAAGTTCTACGATCTTGGCTGGGCAAAACGCGCTCGCAATAGCCGCGCCGTGATTTTCTTTGACAGGGGCGAGGCGGCACTGCGCAAGATGTTCGCACTCGCGGCGTAGCCATCGCCGCTCGAAAGGACAACCCTTGAAACCCGCCTACATCCTCATCGACTTCGAAAACGTGCAACCCGACAAGGTCGGCGCGCTCGACATGGGCGCGTTCAAGATCAAGGTTTTTGTCGGCGCGAAACAGTCGCGGGTGGCGCTGGGGTTGGCGAGTGCGCTGCAGCCGATGGGCAACGCGGTCGAGTACATTCAGATCGAGGGCAGCGGGCGCAACGCGCTCGATCTGCACATCGCCTATTACATCGGGCGCCTGGCGGTCGAAGAGCCCGGCGCGGTCTTCCACATCGTCTCGAAGGACACGGACTACGACCCGCTGATCGATCACCTGAAAGAAAAGAAGATTCACTGCCAGCGCTGGAGCGCATTTGGCGACATTCCCCACGCTCGCGCCGCCACGCCGAAGACGGCACCAGTGTCGCGGACGGCGGCAAAAGCGAAGTCTGCGCCAAAGGCTGCAGCGAAAGCAGCGCCGCCGGCGTCATCGCAAGTCGACGAAATCGCGAACAATCTGCGCAAGCGCGCACGCGCGCAGCCATCCACGTTGAAAGCACTGACCAGCACGATCAAGTCGCACTTCCGCGGTATTGCCATGGACGACAGGACGGTCGACGCCATCATCGACGCGCTGAAAGCGCGCGGCCTTATTGTCGTGAAAGACGGCAAGGTCGCGTATCAGTTGGCGTGAAGTTCCGGCGCGGCCGATGCCGCGTCGGCAGGGAGATAGAACGACCTGAAGTCGAAGGGACGCTCGGCGTCGAGCAATGCAATCGTGCCTTCGGCCGTGACCGGCATGCCGTCGAAGCGCGCAAATCTGTTCGGTTACCTTGGCCGCGGATTGTGATTCCTAGATCAAGTCCAATTGGTGAAACGCAACACCCTCAAGCTCGCGGCCGCCGAACGCGATGCCGTTGAGGAAGACCGTCGGGACGGTCTTGAGGTCCGACGCCCGGTACAGGCTGCGGTCGCCGCGCAGAATGTCGTTGATGGGCGGACCATAATCTTGACCGCGAATTTTGGCGTCGCTGTTCAGCACCTCGAAAAACAGGCCCGGATCGACGCCGATCTGCCTCAGGAAATTCTTGCGGCTTTCCGGCGATGCTTTTGACTCCAGCACGTCCGAGAGCGCGCCGGGATCTGCGAGGCTTGTGATGAAGTAGTCCTCGGCCGCCGCCTGGCTGATCTTGAACAACGCCTCGAACCAGCAGGCGACGCGCACGCCGAACGAACCGCCCTCCAGCGAATCCATCCAAGGCGGATCGCCCAGATCCTTGGATCGAGCCGTCCGTGACCCGACAACGAAGTGCTTCCATTGCAGCGTGCAGCCCCGCGTGCTCCGCGCGAATTGGCGAAGCGCGGCGCGCGCCGTGTTCACGTCGAACACGGACAGCATTTGGCCGAAGACGACGACGTTGACCGGATCGTCGCCGGATTCCACATGGCGCCAGCGGCGCGGGTCCGTCCCGCGCAGAGTTTGATTGGTTTTGCGCGAGCCCAATGTCTCGCGAAACGCATGCCGGGCGGCCAAGAACGAGTCGAGATCGTCGTCGCGCTTCGGCGCCGCGGGATGGCGTGCCGCATGGCGCTCATACTTGCTCAACGCGTCGCGCAAGACGTCCGACGACTCGATCGCGGACGCAAGCGACGCCATTGTCGCGTCGATCTGCTTCCCCATCTTGGCCTGGACGTCGCCCTCCTTCTCCAACCGCCAAAACGCCGCCTCGTTCAGTCCAATGCTGACGTCGTCGGAATTGGATTCCAGCGCGAGCGCATACGTAGTGTCGAAGCGGTCGGTGAACACAGCCTCGTTCATCCACCAAAGATGCCGGAACTCGATCATAGCCAGTCAGCGCTGTCCCAACAGCCGCGCCATGAAGATGCAGTCCCAGCCGGAGAAAAATCGCGCGTGAAATCTTGGGCTGACAACGCATTTCACCATGGATCTGGTGTGACCTCGCAACGCTCCTGACTCCAATCATCCAACGTGTAGTTGAAGTATATTTTGGCTTGTTGATATGCGTCGCGCGTATAGTCGAAGTTGCTTGATATTCTCTCGTGCGTCCCGGCCCAGCGGAATCCATGTTCCTTTTGATATTTCTGCGCTGCCACGGGAAGCTCAACATATTCTAGATACTGCTTCTGTTCCGTAAGCTTGAGCATCGGATTTTGTGTCGAACGCCCCAGCTCCTCTACATCCACGCCCACGACGCCCACTTCGATCGACCCATCAACATACCTTCTTTCGGATAGCGCTGTGCGCATAGGCTCCGGAAACGGCCACGTCTTGGCCCGGGCCTTCGATTGCCCGGTGTACCGCGCCCAATCCATTACTGGATTGCCATCACGGGCGGATTCGAAATAAGCTTTGTCACATCCTCTTGAATGGCAGATATGCAGAACTTGCGACGCGCGGCTTAGGGGCCGTCTCAGAGTGCAGTTCGCGGAATGCGTCTGCAAGCCTGTTCCGTTGAGCGGCGGCTGACCTAGCGCGGCGGCGTGGAAGCCGCCGGTAAACGTATCGCTTAAGAGCCAAAGCGGTTGAGCGCTGACTTTGACGTTGCTTTCATTACCCAGCGGCTCAGCTGTCCACTTCATGTACATGAGCGGAAAATAAGTCTCGTCAAAAGACCCTCGCGTCGCCTTTAGGTAGATCCACCCGCGCCAGTCGCGAATGTTCCCATCAAGGATCATCGCCCACCTATATTTGTCCAGCGGGCTCTGCCGAGACGTCGATGCCACTGACATGCGAAACTCGTCTCCGACCTTCGAAAGGTCGCGTGCATCGACGACAAGGTACTTCTCGTTGCCGTTGTCCTTGTTCTTGACAGTGGTGAGGATGCGTTCCTCAAGCCCCTCACCCACGAGCGTCAGCCGAGAAACGCCGTGATCAGCGGAAACAAAAATCTCTCCCTCGTCACCGCGAGATAGCCAATCGAACGTTCTGGGCACCAAATTAAGAAACCGTGGCGGCGCGGGACGCGGTGAATTGTTCTGCTGAACACGGGATACCGCTACCTGGTCTCGGATGTCACCTTCAACGCTGGAAAAAAGAAGCCCGCGCAAACTTGGACGTGGAAGCAGTTTCGCGATCTCGTCCTTGCTGCTCTTCTCCAGGGCCTCTTTCGCAGCGTTTGTGCACGCCTGTTCATCAGATCCATAGCAACTGTCTAATGCGCTGCCGACCTTGGCTATCAACGAGTTGATTTCGGCAGTGGCGCTGTCCCGCCATGGCGACGAAGGCCACTCACTAAGGTCTCGAAGCCTTCCGTACAGGCTATCCAGTGCGCGATCCAACTTTCGTATATCGCCGCGAACGCGGCGGCGTGGCCCCTTATTTATTCCCGCGTCCTGGTAAGAAAGCACATGATAAAAAACATCGCTGTACCGATCCAGCAGTTCCGCATTGTTATCGTCGTAAAACTGTTTAGGAAAATCCTCCGATGCATACTTCAGGATGCCATTCAGAACTTTGATACAACCATCGAAATCGCCCGCTAGGCACTCACTTGCGCGGTAGAGGCTCTTTTCGGGAGAGTCGGCGTTCCCGAAAATTTTTCCAAGCTCCGGGGTGAGCCCACCCATCTGGTACGCAACAACTGAAAGCCAGACATCTTTTTTGACCGCCTCACTTTCTTTGGCCAATTTTGTCTTGAGTTCAAAAATTGTGTAGGTGCCACCCAATTCGGCTTCCAATTTTTCCTTGACGCTCTTGGACTTAAATGTCGCTTTTAGCGTCACATACAGTGAGGCAGCACGATCGACGCTGGACACAAACATGTCGCCGCACATGCCCTCCCACTCGGCGTTGTCGATCGACTTGAATTGTATGGCATCATTCGGGTCAAGCAGAAAGGCTGGTGATGGAGCACTGTGGTTTGCGCTATATGTGACGCTGATCGAGCTCTCGGTCTGCGACGTTTCGTTGAAGAATGTCAATCGCGAGTCGATTTTGTATACGGTCGCACGCGCGTTGAACGAAACGTCGAGTGATGTCTTTTGCAGGCTGTTTTCAAATTTGCTCGCACCATCAAGCGAAATGCCACCGAAGCGTTTGCCTCTCTGGACCTGATCTGGCTTAGTTCCTAGCTGCTTGAGGCATTGTGCCTGCTTGAAGCTGCCTGATTTCGAATCGAACCCAACGCCAAGCTGGGCCGGGCCTGCCTCAACAGGCAATATCTTGTAGAAATCGACAGCGTCCTGGGTATCGCCAGCGTCCTGGGCATTGGCCGGTAACACAAGAGCTGCCGTAGACAAAAGCACGAGGAATGCTGGCCTAACTATTGTCATTGCAATTGCTCCAGACTGGTTTGCGGGGCGGCCGGCCGCTAGAGGGCCGCGCATGCAGTATCAATCTCCTCCTTCAGCAAATTGACCTCCCCAATCTTGCCGGACACAGACTTCCGTGCGATCTTTCGCATCGCTTCCTTCACGTCATCCGCGGATTTCTCGTGAAGCTTTCGATCCCCTGTGAGGTCATCGAGCGCAACAGCCAAGTTCGTAGATGCCTCGGCAAACTGATATCCAAACCACCATCCGCGCACCGGCGGCGCAACGACTGATATGACCGCGCCGACTGTGAAACTGCTCGCGTCCGCGATGCTGGCGCTTTCGAAGCCCGCCTTCTGTATGAGGTCCGCGCTTGCGGCCGAACGATCGATGATGATGTCCAGGGCCTGTTTTGTCTCTTCGCTTAGGCCCGGCCGGGCTTTGGCGACTCTGCTGGTCGCTTCGCCGCCTACCACCAAGGTAAACGACACCAGAGTCGATATAATTCTTTTCCTGTTTTCGTCGTCCGCGTTGTTCCAGTACTTGTCGAGATTGGCCAGGCGCTTGTTGAGGATCTCTAAGACCTTTGCCTCACGCTTGGCTTTGTCAGCGTCATAATTGTTGTAGAACAGATTGAGTTCGCCAATGAGCCGCGTGTCGCGAAACTCGACGGCTTTCTTGCAATCGACCGCGATACCGTCAATCAGCATAGGAATGTCGTCAGCGGTCGATTGTGCCGGAGACCATGCCGTGGCCACCACGAAAGTAACCATCGTCACCCAATGACGTCCGTTCATGTTTGTGATGCCCTCTGTTGATGTCAAATCTGCAGCCGAGCGCAAAGCGACTAATCATACTTCGAAAGCGGGTTCCTCACCCAATCGGGTGACTCACTACAGCAACAACGGAACCGGGCTCCCGCGACGCCACCCGCAAAGGGTTTTGTAATCCGCCAGCTAAAGCGAAGTCGCTAGACTGACAACTGATTAGGCGCATGCGTAGCATGTCGCTCCCCCATACATTGTGTTGGAAGACGCGCTGAGCATCCCGATCAGTGTGCACCTGCGAACTTTGGCAGGCAGTGGTGCACCGATGTGACTTCCGACCGCCCGGGGCACGAGCGTATCTTCGCCACACATCAATAAGGGTCGCGCGCGTTGGCTCGCTTTGACGGCACACGGGATCGCTTTATCGACACGCTCTATGCGCTGGCGGTGGAAGAGGACTTCGCCTCGGCGGTCCTGCCGCACCTGGCCGGCGTCTTCGGAACGTCATCGTCAAACGCGGCCGTGATGGACACGCGCACGCTTTCCTATACCCAGCATATTTTCGGTATCGACCCGAAGCTGCTGGAAACAAATGGCGCGCATTTCTTTCCGCAAAATCCATGGGTTAAGGCGGGCTTCGACGAAAACGCCGCCAACCCCACCGCCTATGCGCAGCCCACGGTTCGCACCGGCGCCGAACTCGTGCCCTATCGCGTCTACCGCGAGAGCGAATACTACCGCGACTTCAACCGCTTTACCGGGGTCGGCGACGACATGATGGCGATGTTCTTGCCCATCGATCATCGAACCGTTGCCCTCGCGGTCAGCGCCGGCGGAAGGTTGTTCGACGCCGAAGAGCGGGCCGGCGCGCAATCGCTGTTGAGCGACCTTTCGCGCGCCGTCCGCTTACACCTGCGCGTCGCGATGCGCGGCGGCGGCCCGGACCTCGGCTGGCATTCCAAAAGCGCAGTCGGACTCATCTCGGTGCGCGACGATGTCGTCGTGGAGGCAAACCGCGCCGCGCAAACATTGATCGATGCCGGCGTGCCCATCAAGCTTTCCGCAAGCCGGTTGTCCTTCGGGGACAAGCAGGCCCAGGACGCATTTTGCGCCATGCGCAAGAAGGATGCGCCGCCCGCACGCGCGTGCATCGTGCAGGATGAAGCCGAACGCTGGCTTGTGCAGTTCGTCCGCCGGAAGAAGCCTGAGCTGTTGCGCCTCTTGCGCATCGACGAACCGTTGCTCTCGATCGTGATTCAACCGCTGAACGCCGCGGCCGCTGCACGCCGCCGAAGCATCGACGGCTTCGTCGATCTCACAGCCGCGGAGCGCGAAATCCTCGCGCATTTGGTCAACGGCTTGGACATCCCTGCCATCGCGCGGCAGTCGGGCCGTACGCGCGAAACAGTGCGCTCGCACGTCGCCAGCCTGCGCGCGAAGTTCGGCGCCCGCACGACGCTCGATCTGGCGCGCACTGGCGCCCTGCTACTGCCGTTCTGAGTTCTTCCGGCTCGCCGGCCTTGGCGCTCGAGACCATGTATTCGATGCCCCAGGCGACGATGACGGCGAGCAGCAGGATTGCGGTCAGGCCTGCGATCGCGCGTTCCCCCATCTTGCGCGGACACCGCCGCGCCGAAGGCGCCACCCCCGGCGTCATCGCAAGTCGACGAAATCGCGAGCAACTTGCGCAAGCGTGCACGGGCGCAGCCGTCCACGTTGAAAGCACTGACCAGCACGATCAAGTCGCACTTCCGCGGTATCGCGATGGACGACGGGGCGGTCGACGCCATCATCGAAGCGCTAAAAGCGCGCGGCCTAATCGTCGTGAAGGACGGCAAGGTCGTGTATCAGATGGCGTGAGGGACGATCTCATTATTGACTTACAGAAGAAAAATGATAGTTATATTCCCTTCCCAACCGCGCGGAGCTGTCGCCCAACGCGGCGGCGGCTGCGACTTGAAAACCGAATAGGATTTAACGATCGCAGCTCGCGGGCCGCGATCGGCGTTACGCGCCATGACGTGACCCCGTTACAAGTAACGCCGCTGTAGCGCCCCTGTAACGCCGTTTTTGGCCGACTTCAGCCGATGTAACGCTGTAACGCCGGAAATCGCATCGTATTTTGCCGAAAAGGCACTAACGACTTGAGCGCAAACGAGATTTTCTCACCCGCATCACGCCTCGCCCAACACTTCTTTCACCTTGCTCGTCAGCTGTTTCAGGCTGAACGGCTTCGGCAGGAAGAGGCAGTCCTCCGGCCGGTCGGGCGAATTGCGGAACGACTCTTCCGCATAGCCCGAGATGAAGATCACGCGCAGCTCCGGCATCAACACACGCATCGCCTTCACGAGTTGCGGCCCCTCCATTCCCGGCATCACAACGTCGGAGATCAGAAGATCGATCGGCCCGTTGTGTTCCTTGACGAGTTCAAGCGCCTCTTCGCCGCCGCACGCGTCGAGCACCTTGTACCCGCGCATGGTCAGCGCACGGACCGCAAAGTCGCGCACCGCATCTTCGTCC
>JANMNH010000083.1:0-14913 GCA_031373745.1 Hyphomicrobium sp.
CGGCCATGTCTGCTTTCAATTTTGCCATATCGAGTCCGAGCGCTTCGGCAGCCTTCAGAGACGACGCTTCGTTGGCTTGGCCTTTTGACGAGAGCATGGCTTGGTGGAATTCCCAGTACTTGCCCTGACGCTTGGCGGCGAGAGCTGCTTTGGCGGTTTCTTCCGAACCTTTCGACAAGATCGGCAGTTCCTTGAAGACAACGCGCACGCGCTTATCGCCCTCGATTAGTTTCTGGACCTCGGTCATGCCGCGTTTGCAGTAACCGCAATTGTAATCGAAGAACTCAACGACCGTGATGTCGCCGTTCGGGTCGCCCGCAACAGGGCTATCGGGATTGCGGTAGATATCCTTGGCATTCTGGGACATGAATGACTTTAACTTCTCGGCCTGCTCCTGCTCCATTTTGGCGTCGAGGGCTTGCTGAACCTCGACGATGATCTCAGGGTTCTTGACGAGATAATCTTTGACGATTTCGCCGATGGCTTTCTTCTGTTCGTCGCTGAAGGCTGCATCTGCCGCCTGCGCGGGAGAAACGAGCGCCGGCACGGTGAGCGCCGCGTGAACGCCAAAGCCCAGGGCGAAGAGCGCACACGAGGCCGCGATGCGGGCTGCCGCTTTTAGGGCGAATGCAAGTGTGCGTGGCGAATACGATGTCATAAGCGATCTCTTTCGTGTCTCACTGGGGCTCAAGTTGTTCCGGCCGGTAATTGATAATGTCGTCGTTCTTTATCCATTCGGGAGAACCCTGCCGCAACTTCAATTGTGCCCGTTTGGCAAAGATCTGAGATTGCTTGAGATTTCCTTCAAGGAAATAGGCCTGCGCGGTCATGGCGTCGGCCTCGGGCCCTTTACCCTGTTTGTAGTAGGCATTGCCCAGCATCCGGTAGGCTTGCGAATTCTGGTCTTCTATCAACGATTTGCGAAGAAGCTCGACGGATTCGGTGACGGCCGCCGGTTCATTCGATTGTTGCAGGGCAATGGCCAGCTGCACCCGGATCAGGGGACTGTCGGGCGCGAGTTTCAAAGCCTGGCGCATATTTGGGATGGCCTCTTTCATTTTACCAGAGCGCATCAGAAAATCGCCTTTGACCTCCCAGAAGTAACCGTTGTTGGGCTGTTCCTTGACGAGAGCATCAACCTCCGCGGTCGCGGCTTCCAGTGCACCCGTACCGCCTTGGAAAAAACGGGCAATCGCGCGTGCGTAGCGGGCGGGGAGCGACTTGTCGGTCGTTGGATAGCGGTTAAAGACGATGCCCGGGCGTTCGAGATAGCCAGACAACTTGGCGCGCATCAGATCGTGGCGCAGCTGCAATTCGGGTGCATCGGTGGCGTTGACAAAGGGGCTCGTGTTCACGAAATCGCGCAGCCGCGCCAAGCGGTCGGTGGCAACAGGATGGCTGCGCACGAACGGATCTTTGAATTGGTCGGAGACGTACTCCTGTTGTTGAAATCGCTCAAAGGTGATGAGCATGCCTTGGCCGGATTGCTTGGTCGCGTTGAGATATTGCAGCCCTGCCTGGTCGGCGGCACTTTCCTGCGAACGCCGTTCCGAGAGCAAGCCGCGCATGATGACTTCGTTGCCGCCTTGAAGAACGGCCTGCCCGCCCGACATGACATCGCGTCCGCCGTCGCCGCCTTGAACGCCGCCTGCCACCATCGCGCCGATGCCGATGATTTGCGTAAGGAGCGCGCGCGTCTGGTCCTTGGCGATGCGGGCTCTCAGCGACGCCATGTGGCCGCCGGCAATGTGACCGGTTTCGTGCGCCAGCACGCCGATGACTTCGTTGGGCGACTTGGCAACCAGAAGTGTTCCCGTATGAACGAATACGTTTCGGCCATCGAGAACGAAAGCATTGAACGCGTCGTTCTTGACGATGCGCATGGTGATGCGCCCGGATCCAAGACCGGCCGCGCGGAAGATCGGCTTGGCGTAGTCGTTGAGAAGAGCTTCGATTTCGCTGTCGCGGATAAGCGAAAGGCCCTGCGCTTGCGCCTTTGCCGGCAAAAGTCCCATGACAATCGCAGCCAAAATCGCGCGCGCCAGCAAGGGTTTGCGTGCTGGTTTCGCAGATCGGACTTCTTGCGGTCTCTTGCTTTTGGCTGGCATTCCTTGCGGCCCTGTTTGCCCCGGCTGACTGACCCCGGCAAATCGCGCCGCGATGGTACGACGCTAAGCGCCGCGCGGGGGCCCGTCAAACGTATGATTTAGCCTCCATTTCACACACGCCCCTAGCCACAGGCGTGAAAAGATTGTGAAACGGTAAGCCTCATGATTCAGCGCTCATGAGCAATGCACATTTGGGCGCCAGCAAGGCACGTCCGATGGCCTTGCTTGATGGTAATGGGATTTACCGCCGTGAGGCGGCTTACTGCGGCGACGGAGGACGTAGAGTTGACCGGAATCGACCTGCTGCTTCGCGCCGCCCGGCGCAGCGCCATCGACAGTTTTATTGTCATGGATGTGATGCGCGCTGCCGCCGAGCGGGAAGCGGCGGGGCATAACATCATCCACATGGAAGTCGGCCAGCCGAGTACCCCCGCGCCGCGCGCAGCCCGAATGGCCGCCGCGCGCGCGCTTGAAAGCGGCAACCTCGGCTATACGCTGGCGCTGGGTATGCCGGCTTTAAGAGAACGCATCGCCGGGCTTTATCGCGATTGGTACGGGCTTTCGATTTCGCCCGATCGGGTTGTTGTGACGACGGGATCGTCAGGGGCTTTTGTCTTGGCGTTTCTGGCGCTTTTCGATGCGGGTGCGCGGGTTGGGCTGACGTCCCCGGGGTACCCATGTTACCGGCATATTCTCTCAGCATTCGGATGCGAGACGCCCTTGCTTGAGACGGGCCCGGGGAATGGCTGGATGCCGGATGCGGCGCAGATTGCAGCGGCGGCGGAGAACGGCGGCTTTGATGGGCTGCTGCTCGCCAGCCCCGCCAATCCGACCGGCACGATGCTGACGCCGGAACGGCTCGGGGAAATCGCGCGCCTCTGTGAAGCCAAGCGCATCGCCTTCATTTCCGACGAGATTTATCACGGGTTGACTTACGATCGCCCCGCCGCGACGGCTTTGCAGTTTTCTGATCATGCGATCGTCATCAACAGCTTCTCGAAATATTTTTCTATGACGGGCTGGCGCGTGGGTTGGATGATTGTCCCTCCAGGGCTTGTGCGCGTTGTCGAGCGCTTGGCGCAAAACCTGTTTATTGCCGCGCCGGCGATTGCCCAGGTTGCAGCTCTCGGCGCTTTTGAGGGCTTTGAAGAACTGGAAGCGAACCGGCGCATTTACGCTAAGAACCGCGACTTGCTGTTGAACGAACTGCCGCGAGCCGGTTTCGCAAACATTGCCCCCGCCGACGGGGCTTTCTACCTTTACGCCGACGTGAGTGACCTCACATCAGACAGCCCGGCCTATGCGCGAAGAATTCTTGACGAGGCTGGAATTGCCGTCACGCCCGGCGTCGACTTTGATGCCGAACGCGGAGCCAAGTTTCTGCGCTTTTCCTATTCCGGCTTAACCGCCGACATTGCGGAAGCTGCCAATCGTCTGAGAGACTGGCGGCAGCGAACGGCGTGATACCTCATAGCGGCGCGATCGTGCCGGTGTGAAACAGCGCATTGGCTGCGGTGGCTGCCAGATATGCGATGAGTGCGCAAAATGGGAACGTTACGATCCAAGCCAGCACGATCCGCTTCAATACGGTCCAGCGGACGTCGGATACGCGCTTTGACGCGGCTGCGCCGACGATGCCGCTCGTAATCGTGTGCGTGGTCGATAAGGGAATGCCGTAGAGCGACGCTCCAAAGATCGTGAAGCCGGCTGATGTTTGGGCAGCGAAGCCTTGCCACGATTGCAGCCGTGTCATTTTCGATCCGACGGTTTGAATGATGCGCCAACCGCCAAACGAGGTGCCAAGACCCATAGTGACGGCGCACAGCACGATGACCCAATAGGGGATCTCGAATTTTGTCAGCGCGCCGCCAGCGATGAGAGTTGTCACGAACACGCCCATGAATTTTTGGCCGTCGTTGAGGCCGTGGTTGAAGGCCATGAAGCACGCTGCAAGGATCGAGGCGCGATCATATTTCGTCTTGGTTTTCGAGGGCTTGGAGCCGCCTGAAAAGCGAATGATAAGAAGTCCGATGAGGAAGGCTGCGAGCGCGCCGAGCACGATCGACAGGATCATGCCCGTGCCGACTTTTTGCCAGCCCGTCCATTGCAGCGCGCCAATTCCGCCGCCGGCAAATGCCGCCCCCGCGAGGCCCGCAAGGAGTGCGTGCGATTTACTGACCGGAATTCCGAACCGGGCGGCAATACCGCCCCAGGCGATAATGCTGCACATGGCGGCTGTGATCGAGGGCAAGGTTAGGGCACCGGGATGGACGATACCCTTGCCGACAGTTGCCGCAACCGCTGTTCCGCTCATTGCGCCGATTGTGTTCATGACGACGGCCATAAGAATTGCAGTGCGCGGCGACATGACGCCGGTAGAAATAACCGTTGCGATGGCATTGGGCGCGTCCGTCCATCCGTTGATGAACTCTGCAATCAATACGGTCGCAAGGGCGATCGCCAGCGCGATCGAGAGGGCTTCCATTCTCACGCCTCCTTGCGGGCGAGAGACAGAATAAGTTTGCCGCAGCGCTTGGCGTCATCGGTCATTTCTTCGATCAGCTGATAGAATTTGTCCCAAGCGATGAACTCGAGATGGTTGGCGGTGCTCGGCGAAAATTCCTGCACGAGCGCGCGTTCGGCATCGATCATGATCTTGTCGGCGGCGCTTTCGGCGTCGTTGATAATGCGCTGCAGTTCGCGCACGCGCGATAGCGGCATCTTGGGTTCGGCCAAAAGTCCGATCAAGGCGCTGAGGCCCTTGATAGCCGTCTCGCCCGCGTCGATCAGCCTGAGTGCTTCGGGACGTAGTTTCGAGAGGTGCGGCTTGTAGGTGTCGATGTGAGATGCAGCATGGCGCATGCCGTCGATAACGTCGTCGACTTCGTCGGTCAGGCGCATGGCATCGGGAATGTCGAAACGCAGTATGAACGAATCGTCGAGCAGCTCGTGGATCTGATCAACGATCTTGTCCGCCTTGCGCTCGAGCGCGACGATGCCCGCTAGATCTTGGCCGCTCGTGGCGCGAAAGTGTGCTGCGCACTCGACGCCGATCTCGGCGAGTTTCTTTAGGAGCGCTGCAAACTGGTCATTGTGCGAGGGCCCGAAAAAGCGGCCGAATGTATCCCAGATTGTTCTCACGAGTGTCATCTCCCCAAGGCCGGCAGCTCATTTGCGAGAATGTGCGGATTCGCAACGGCTTCATGGGGCGGCTTATAGCGGAATGCGAGACCCGCTAAGGGTCTATGTGCCCGCTCCTCGCATTGGCCTGTGAAAAAGGCGATTTTTCTGATTGATGTGGCGCAAAAGACGAAGGCCGGGATTGCTCCCGGCCTTTGCATTGAAGGTTTCAATTTTTGAGGTAAGCAGCCAGTCAGCCGCCGAAGTTCCTCTGCCACCAGCCTTTGCGCTGCGCGCCGGGAACTTGGTCGGCGGGCTGGGCATCCGGCTGATCGGGCTTCAGGACGACACGCTCGACGCGTGGTTCGCTGGAACCGGTTTCGTGGCGCGGCCGGGCTGCAGGCGCATCCGCCTTTAGTTCGGGTGCCGGTTCGCGGCGCGTTTCCTGACGGGGTTCTGGCCGCGGCTCAGGGCGTGATTCTTGGCGCGATTCTGGGCGCGGCATCGGTGAAGCGCCGGCGGGCGCAGTTGAAGTCCGGTCGGTTCGCGGTTCGGCCGCAGCCGGGTTGTGTTGCACGGCTGCATCCCAAATCCGCTCGGGTCTGCGGTCGCGCTCGCGTTTTTCGCGCGGACGATAAGCTTGTCCGCCTTCGATGACTGATGGTCCAGGTAAGTCGGGTTGGGGCTCGAAGCCTGGGGCCGATGGGGAAGCTCGTTCGGTTGCGCCATTGCCGCCGTTGCTGACGGCGATCTCCGCTCCAGGGGCCCTATCGCCGCCTTCGCGATCACCGCGTCCGCGACGTCCGCCGCGGCGGCCTCTGCGGCGCCGGCGTCCGCGCTTTTCGCCGTTCTCATCGGCGTCTCCGCCGGGATCGCTCAGGAGCTCTGAATTCTCGCTGTCGCCGGTCTCTGCGCCAATTTCGATAATTTCCGGCTCGTCGCCGTTGTCATCGTCGAGCCCGGCAGAAGGGACGGGTGCTCGCGACGTTTGGAAATCCGAACGGCTAGGTTCGGCCCCGCGTTCGCTGCCTCGTTCGTTGAGTTCGCCGCCGCGTCCGCCGCCGCGCCGTCTGCGCCGCCGCCCGCGGCGCTGATTGCCGTCGTCTTCGCCGCCGGAATGATCGCGTGCGTGCTCGCGTCCGGATTCCCGTCCGGATTCGCGCCCTGATTCGCGCCCTGATTCGCGACCCGTTTCACGACCAGTATCGCGATGACGCTCGCGGCCTTGGGGTTCGTTGCCTTCGTCGATGTCGTCGCCGACTTCTTCAATATTGTTGCCGTCGAGCGCGGGCGCTTGCTCGTCGCCCTCGCCTTCAAAGCCCCAATCCATGTTAACGGCAGCGCGTTCCGAACGTCTTTGCGGCAAGGCTGTTGCCACTCCGCGTTCGATAGTGAAGTTCGCGCCCTGAATGCGCTCGGCGCCGAGAATGGTAACCGAGTAACCGTGGCGCGTTTCCATCTCCGTGACGTAGGCGCGTTTGCTGTTGAGAATGTAAAGTGCGACGGCCGGAGTCGTCGTGGCGACAATCGGCGCGCTGCTACCGGCCGTGATGGCGTCTTCTATGCCGCGCAGGACCGCGAGCGCGATACTTTCCGTCGAGCGGATTGTGCCGGTTCCCTGGCAATGGGCGCACTGCGTTGTCGAGCCTTCGAGTACGCCGGTGCGCAGCCGCTGGCGCGACATTTCCATCAAGCCGAAGTGGGAGATGCGACCAAGTTGAATGCGCGCCCGGTCGTGGCGAAGCGCATCCTTCAAGCGCCGTTCAACTGACCGGTTGTTGCGCTTTTCTTCCATGTCGATGAAGTCGATGACGATCAAGCCCGCAAGGTCGCGAAGTTTGAGCTGGCGGGCGATTTCGTCGGAGGCTTCAAGATTGGTCGCGAGCGCCGTTTCTTCGATGGAAAATTCGCGCGTCGATTTGCCGGAGTTCACGTCGATGGCGACCAGGGCTTCGGTCTGGTTGATGACGATGTACCCGCCCGAGCGCAGCGTCACTTGAGGAGTGAACATGGCGTTGAGCTGGCGTTCGATGCCGTAGCGCGCGAAGAGGGGTGTCGCTTCCTTGTAGGGAACGACATTCTTGGCGTGGCTTGGCAAAAGCATGTGCATGAAGGCTGCCGCTTCCTGATAACCGGCGTCGCCCGCGACGACGACTTCCTCGACGTCCTTGTTATAGAGGTCGCGGATCGAACGCTTGATGAGGTCGCCTTCTTCGTAGACAAGGCTCGGCGCGGTCGACTGTAGCGTCAGGTCGCGCACGTTTTCCCACAGCCGCAGCAGGTATTCGAAGTCGCGCTTGATTTCTTGCTTGGTGCGCGCCGCGCCCGCCGTGCGGATAATGAGCCCCATGCCCTCCGGAACCTCAAGCTCCTGAGCGATGGCTTTGAGGCGCTTTCTATCTTGAGGGTTGGTAATCTTGCGCGAAATGCCGCCGCCACGTGCGGTGTTCGGCATTAAAACGGTGTAACGGCCGGCGAGCGACAGATAGGTTGTGAGCGCTGCGCCCTTGTTGCCGCGTTCCTCTCTGACAACCTGAACCAGGATAACCTGGCGCCGCTTGATGACTTCTTGGATCTTGTAGCTGCGCGGGCGGCGGCGCGGCCGGATCGCGACTTCTTCCAAGAGGTCGCTGTTGCGGGATTCGCTGTGCTGCTCGCTCGAAAGATCGATTGCGTCGGCGCTGCCCGCCCGCCCGCTGCCGGCGGCATCGTCCTGTTCGCCGTCTTCATCTTCGCCGTCTTCGTCGTCCTCGGAACGATTTGCGCCCGCATCCTGGTCGTGGGTAGCGTTATCTTGGCCGTCATGAACGGTTTCCGGAGCTGCGTCGCGGTCGAGACCCCGCGCACGAGGGCCGCCCGTCTCGGTAACGTCGTCAACCGGAGCCTGTGCATGGTGCGCTTGAGTTGCGGGTTCGGAAATTGAATCACTGTTTGATTCAATGGCTGCGGCAAATGCCGCCGGCGCATCGTCATCGCCGCCTTCTCCGCCGATTTCCTCGATGTGTTCGTCTTCCTCGACATCGACAATGTTCGATTCTTCGCCCGAGGGCTCCATGTCCCCAATGTCAGAATCGGGGTCATTGCCTGGCGCGCCGTATGCCGTCGCCGATTCGCTGCGCTCTGCGCTGTATCCGCCGTCGCGCGGACGCGAGCGGCGTGCCAACGCTTCGGCGCGCCGGTCAGCGGCGGCTTCGAGCTCGGCTTCGGCTGCCGCCTCTTCGTCAATCAAAGCTTGGCGGTCGGCGACAGGGATTTGATAGTAATCGGGGTGGATTTCGTTGAAGGCCAGGAAGCCGTGGCGGTTGCCGCCGTAGTCAACGAAAGCGGCCTGGAGCGATGGCTCCACGCGCGTGTCTTTTGCGAGATAGATATTGCCGCGGAGCAGCTTGCGCGCCGCGCTCTCGAAGTCGAATTCCTCTACCCGGCCATTGCGTTGCACCACGACCCGAGTCTCCTCGGGGTGCGTGGCATCGATAAGCATCTTGCTGTTTGACATTTTTGTTGTTCCTTCGCGCGCAACGGCGCCGGCTCACTCGCGCATGCAAAGATTCGATCTTTGACGGCGAGCGGGGCGCGGGTACGCGCATCGATGGTTTGGGGATTTTGGGGATATTGAGAGCGCGACGCGCGCATGGTCATCCTGAAGCCGGAGGCGCGACGAGCGCCTCGCAACTGTCGATCGCTTGAACACCGGCGCGAGGCCCGTGGGGCGAAATTCAAAATGGTCCGAACGGTCGTCATGAGCTCTGTCTTTACAACCTGGCCGCACCGCCGCTTATTGAGCGGCTGTGACGTCATGGAATTCTGTTTGGTGTTGGCCGGCGTCGCCTAACTGGCTTCGCCTTCTGCGTTCTGACCGGGTCCCTCTTTCTGCGGGTCGACAAGAACGGCGGTCAACGGACGTGTGAACGGCGCCGCGTATGCACTGACGCTTTGTGCGAGCCGCGCATTTTGTGCGAGCCGCGCATTCCGGGCCCGGCGAGGTCGACGCGAACGCGCCCTCGGCTTTGGTCCTTAATGCGGTCCGGCCGGACCCAATTACCTGTGAAAGCAGCTTTTTTAGGATTGACTGCAGCAGGCCGATCAGGTTCCGGAAACGTCAGCGGATTGTGCTGTACGAGCACCACCTGCAAACGCCACCGAACGTAACGCAAAGTGTATGTGGTCGCCCCGTGCGAGGCAAGTGCTATAAGGTAGATCTGTGCGAATGCGGACAGCCCACGCGCTTCATCATGCATCGCTATGTGAAAACAAAGCCTTAACGGGTGTCCTGATTTCAATATCATGGGCAGAACGGGGTTGCGCTGGGGCCAAATTGACGGGGTGCAGGTGAGCAAAAGGGCGAGCCAGGTGTCGCGCTTAGGTGGCTTTAGATGCCTGCTGGCGCTAAGGCTGCTGGCACTGGCGGGCATATACTCTGGGTTGATTTGGCAAGCGGGCCCCTCAGGGGCGGGAGCGGCGACGGAGGGTGTTGCAACGGCCGAAGCCATAGCCGTCAAGGTCGAGGGCGAACCGTCGCAAACCACGTTTGAGATTGAATTGAGCCGTGGCGTGACGGCTGAGGTCTTTACTCTGGCCAACCCTTTCCGCGTCATTATCGATCTGCCCGATGTGACATTCCATCTGCCGGCGGGATCGGGCGCGAGCGGCAAGGGCCTCGTCAACGCCTACCGCTATGGCCTCTTTGCCGAGCGCAAGGCGCGCGTGGTTATCGACACCAGAGGGCCGGTCAAAATTACCTCGGCCACAATGGCGCATGGGGCGGCGGCTGGGTCCGTAATTCTGCGCGTGGCAATGTCGGCGACCGATGCCCAATCTTTTGCCGATGGATCGGGCGCCGCGCGCCGGGACGAGACCCAGGCCAAGGCGCCCGCGGACGAGGTGGCGCCGGTCAAAAAAAGCCAGAGGACCAAGCCTGTGATCGTCATCGATCCCGGGCATGGGGGTATCGATCCGGGAGCAAGCGGGCTCAACGATATATCGGAAAAAACGCTTGTTTTGGCGGTTGCGCAGCGCCTTCAAGCGCTACTTGCGAAGTCCGGCGCGTTTGAGGTGCGGTTGACGCGAACTAGCGACGTTTTCGTATCTCTGGATCGCCGTCTGAAGTTTTCGGCCGAACAAGGCGCCGACTTGTTCGTCTCGCTGCATGCGGATTCGATCGCCGAAACAAATCTTGCTGAAGGGATCCGCGGCGCAACCGTCTACACACTCTCCGAGCGCGCGTCCGACGAGCAGGCGCGCAAGATGGCCGAGAAGGAAAATGCCTCCGACTTGATCGCAGGGCTTCAGGGCGTCGATCAGGACGGACGGGATCAAGTGAAGAGTATCTTAATCGATCTCATGAAGCGGGAGACTTCGAATTTCTCCGCCGATTTTTCCAATGTGCTGGTATCGCGCCTGAAGCGGTCCATAACTATGGCGCGCGATCCACAACGTTCGGCCGCTTTTAAAGTCTTGAAGCAAACGCACGCGCCCTCGGTTCTGGTCGAGTTGGGCTACATGAGCAACTCGAAGGACCAGCTGGAAATGGCAGCGCCCGCCTGGCAGGAAAAGGTTTCCGGCGCCGTTGCCGCGGCCGTCACTGCCTATTTCGCTAAAAGAACAGCAGGACATCCTTAGTTAAGGGGGGTATGGCCGACGACGTGCTGCCACATTCCATGCTTTAGTTAAGGGGGGTATGGCCGACGACGTGCTGCCACATTCCATGCTAATGTGAACCCCGAACGGGCATGGGCTTGGCGCACTTGTTGCGCTGCAGCATTTGCGCTACAAGACTCGATCAACACACGGAAATTCGCCAACGATGCGACCTGTAACGTTACCGCCTCCGGCTGCGCCGAGAAAGAAGAGGAAACGGCGCAAAAGCCTGCTCCTCAGCTTTTTGGGATTCAGCTTTGCAACCGGCGTTCTGGTCTTTGTCGCTGTATCGGCGGCTGCGGCGCTCTTGCTGTTTCAGGCGTCCAAGGATTTGCCGGACTACGAGAGCTTGGCGAAGTACGAGCCGCCCGTGATGACGCGTATTCACGCGCATGACGGATCGCTGATTTCGGAGTTTGCCCGCGAGCGGCGCATCTTCGTGCCTGTAAACTCAATTCCCAAACGCGTGATCGGGGCTTTCCTCTCGGCTGAGGACAAGCGCTTTTACGAACACGGAGGTCTCGATTTCCAGGGCATCGTGCGCGCGGTTTTCTCGGCTGGCGAAGCCAAGTTGCGCGGCTCCAAAAAGAACCTGCAAGGCGCTTCGACCATTACGCAGCAGGTCGCCAAGAACTTCCTGCTGACCAACGAGCGCACGATGGAGCGCAAGATCAAGGAAGCGATCCTTGCGATTAGGATCGAACGCGCATACCCCAAGGAAAAGATTCTCGAACTCTATCTCAACGAGATTTTTCTCGGCCTTAACTCCTATGGCATCGCCGCTGCGGGTCTCACCTACTTCAACAAGGAATTGAAGGATCTTTCGATCGAGGAGATGGCCTATCTCGCGGCCTTGCCGAAGGCGCCGAACAATTACCATCCCTTCCGCGCCAAGGCGAAAGCAACAGAGCGGCGCGACTGGATCATCGGGCAGATGGCCGAGAACGGCTATATCACTGGCGAAGAAGCAGCAGCTGCAAAAAAGAAGCCGCTAACAGTGAATTTGCGCCAGCTTGGCGCGCACATCTCGACGGCCGAGTTCTTTGCCGAAGAAGTGCGCCGTACGCTGCTTGGCCAGTATGGCGAAGACAAGCTTTATGGCGGCGGCATGTCGGTGCGCACGACTCTCAACCCGAAACTTCAGCAAGTCGCGCGTCAATCCCTGATCGACGGATTGGTGCGGTTCGACCGGCAGCAAGGCTGGCGCGGCCCGGTCGCCAAAATCGATATCGCGGGCGATTGGGGTGTACCGCTCGGGGCCATCGATAGCCCGATAGATATTCAGCCCTGGCGGCTTGGCGTCGTGCTCGATGCGCAAAAGGCAAAGGCCGTGATCGGCTTAAAGCCGGCCAAACAGCAAGACGGAACGCTTGTCAAGGAGCGCGAAGCCGTTGAAGTGACCCTCGACGAAATCAAGTGGGCCAAGGTTCCACTGAAAAAGACAACGCCCGCTGCGGTGAGCGACTTGCTGACCGCGGGCGATGTTATTTACGTTTCGCCCAAAGACCCGGCAAATCTTCAAGGCACGTGGTCGCTGATGCAAATCCCCGAAATTGGCGGCGGGCTGATCGCGATGGACCCGCATACGGGGCGCGTGCTGGCAATCGCGGGCGGGTTCTCGTTCGCAATGAGCCAGTTCGACCGCGTCATTCAAGCCAAGCGCCAGCCGGGTTCCTCGTTCAAGCCATTTGTTTACGCAGCCGCGATCGACAATGGCTACAAGCCGACGTCGATCATCCTCGATGCGCCGATCGAAATAGATCAAGGGCCGGGTCTCGAAATTTGGAAGCCCGACAACTACGACAATCAAAAGTCCGCGGGCCCCTCGACGCTTCGCTTTGGGATCGAAAAGTCGCGCAATCAGATGACGGTGCGGCTGGCCCAGGATCTCGGCATGCCGATCATAACCGAATACGCGCGCCGCTTCGGTATTTACGAGGACCTTCTGCCGGTTCTGTCCATGTCGCTTGGCGCTGGAGAGACCACGCTGATCAAGATGGCGACCGCGTATTCGATGCTGGCCAACGGCGGCCGCCAAGTGAAAGCCACGCTCATCGACCGTATCCAAGACCGCTGGGGCAAGACGGTTTGGCGTCACGACGAGCGCCAGTGCATGGGTTGCATGGCCGAAAAGTGGGGCAACCAGGCGGAGCCTGATCTGATCGACGATCGCAAACAGATCATCGATCCCCACACGGCGTACCAGATGACGTCGATACTCGAAGGCGTGGTGCAGCGCGGCACGGCAACCTCGCTCAAATCTCTCAACCGGCCTATCGCGGGCAAGACGGGAACCACGAACGAAGAGAAAGACGTTTGGTTTATTGGTTACACGCCCGACATGGTGGTCGGCGTATTCGTCGGATACGATACGCCCAAGCCCATGGGTAAGGGGAATACCGGCGGCGCGATAGCCGCGCCCATTTTTGGCGATTTCCTAAAGGTTGCGCTTGCCGATCAACCGGCAGCACCCTTCCGCATCCCCCCTGGTCTCAGGCAGTTTCGCGTCAGCCTGAAAACGGGTCTCCGCGCCGGGGCGGGCGAAGGCGACGCGATTATGGAAGCGTTCAAGCCTAGCGAAGAGCCGGATGATGCCTATTCGGTCATTGGCGTAACGGGAACCGCCGGTGCCACGGCCGCGACGGCTTCCTCCGGTGACGCCTATCAGTCCGGCCCCGGCGCACCGCCTCCACCGCCCGGCACCGGGACGCCCGGCATTGGATCCGGACGGGGCGGCGTGTGGTGAATTCGCATTTGGCGAAATGAACCGCCGTCGTTGCTGTAGCGTTTACAGTCGTAGGCAGCACCTCTATATGTCGCCGCTTATCAATCGCAGGTTATTCCCGCGCAGGCCGCCCGTTGCGAGCCAGGACATTCAATTTTTTGGAGGAATTCATGCGCGCAGAAGCGCTTAAACTGTCCGAGGGAATCAAGGAGGCAATCGTCCTCCTGAGGAGGTCACTTTGACTGGGAAACGGCCGAAGAGCGGCTCGCAGGGCTGAACGCCAAGGCGGAGGATCCGGGTCTCTGGAACGATCCCCGGGCCGCTCAAAAAGTCATGCGCCAGCGCCAGTCGCTTGAGCGCACGGTGACCGATCTTAAAAAGCTCGAACGCGATCTCGACGACGCGCTCACCTTGATCGAACTCGGTGAAGCCGAGAACGATACCGCGAGCGTCAGCGAGGGCGAGATGGCGTTGAAGCGCCTCGATGCGGAAGCGCAGCGCCGGTCGGTCGAAGCCCTGTTGTCGGGTGAAGCCGATGGCATGAATACGTATCTGGAAGTCCACGCAGGCGCCGGCGGCACGGAGAGCCAGGACTGGGCGTCCATGCTCGCGCGCATGTATATGCGCTGGGCCGAGCGGCGGGGCTACAAGGTCAAACTGATTGATGAGAGCCAGGGTGAAGAAGCCGGCATTAAATCGGCAACCATAGAGATCGAGGGTGAAAATGCTTTCGGCTGGCTCAAGACGGAATCCGGTGTGCACCGCTTGGTGCGCATTTCGCCCTACGATTCAAATGCGCGGCGCCACACGAGTTTCGCCTCCGTGACGGTCTATCCAGTGATCGACGATACGATTGACGTCGATATCAATCCGGCCGACGTCGATATCTCGTTTGCCCGTTCGTCGGGCGCGGGCGGGCAGTCCGTGAACCGGACCGAATCCGCCGTTCGCCTCTATCACAAGCCGAGCGGGATCATGATCTTTGCGCAGGAACAACGCTCGCAGCACCAAAACAAGGACATCGCCTTCAAGCGCCTCAAGGCGCGTCTCTACGACATTGAATTGAAGAAGCGCGAAGAAAAGGCCAACGCCGATCAGGCTTCTAAAACCGACATTGGCTGGGGGCACCAGATCCGCTCGTACGTGCTGCAGCCTTACCAGCTGGTAAAGGATCTGCGTACGGGTTCATCATCGAGTAACCCTGCTGCCGTTCTAGATGGCGATATCGATTCGTTCATTGAAGCGGCCCTTTCGGCGCGCATCAAGGGCGGCAACAGTGCGGTGGTCGAAGACCTCGAATAGAACTCTTGTTAGGTCTGAGAT
>JANMNH010000108.1:0-50222 GCA_031373745.1 Hyphomicrobium sp.
CTTGGCGACGATTTCGGTACGCTGTTCGGCGCGGCTCTCTTCGAGCACGCTGCGGCGCGAGACAACGATGTTGCCGCGGCGGCGGTCCATTTTCAGAATCTGGAAGGGCTGCGGCTGATGCATCAGAGGTCCGATGTCGCGCACGGGGCGGATATCGACTTGGGAACCGGGAAGGAACGCAACAGCACCGTCGAGATCGACCGTGAAGCCGCCCTTGACCTTGTTGAAGATGACGCCTGTGACCTTCTCGCCTTTTTCGTGCAGCTTTTCGAGACGCGTCCAGCTTTCTTCGCGCTTGGCTTTGTCTCTGCTGAGGACCGCTTCACCGAGCGCATTCTCGACGCGCTCCAGGTACACTTCGACGACGTCGCCGACTTTGATTTCGCTCGGCTTGCCGTTGACCGAGAATTCTTTGACCGCGATGCGGCCTTCCATCTTCAAACCGACGTCGATGACGGCCATGTCTTTTTCAATGCCGACGACTTTGCCTTTGACGACGGTGCCTTCGAACAGGTCGTCCTTGGCGAGGCTTTCGCCAAGCATCGCGGCGAAGTCTTCCATCGACGGGTTCATGTCTTTGTTGGGTGCTGTGGCTGTTGCTGTGGACATTCGTGCTCCTTTTTTGTTGCGCCTTCCGACTCTCGTTCCTCGAGCCGGCCGGAAGGCGCGAACGGTTGCGTTCGATGTTGAAGAAGTGTGCGTCCGGGGTCCGACCCTGCGGGTCTGACCCCATGTTGAACTGTGCCTGGGGTCAGACCCGTCACGCCAGAGGCGTGTCTTCGACACGACGGGTCTGACCCCAATCGCCACCGGCCCAAACGCATGAATGCCCGCGCGAACGCGAGCCCACAGGCCGAAACCGGAGATGTCTGTGCTGATGACCTTGCCGCGATGGGCGTTACGCCCTGCTGGGTTTAATTTTGAGCCCTGTTTCAGAGCCCGCCCAGCCGATCTTCCTCGTGATCATCCGGCGGCAAAGCCGAATGGGGGAGGGTATAGGGGAAAGTGGCTACGTTAGCAAGTAGGCTAACCTGAGCGCGCTTTTCCGAGTAGTGTAGTATTGTCGACGAAAGGTTGGGAAAAGCGCTTCAGAGGGCATCATGAAACAGCGATACGCGTTTGCCGTTCTTGGCTGTGTTTTGTCAAGCATCCCGGCATACTCACAATGCGCAGGAAATGATTCAAAATGTTGGAGCAATCACAATCTTGAGCGTATGCAAGATCAAGCGGATCGACAGATGCGCGAAACCACTGAAGCAGCTGAGCGCGCTCGAATAGAAGCTCTCCGAGATGCCGAAGCACCTAGGCCCAGCCATCCACGACCTGGCTGCGACTCTATCGACCCGTTAGGATCGTTTTCGCGCGGCTACCAATCCGGTGGACTGTTAGGGGCCTTCGCGAACTTAAGCGAAGAAGAAAAGAACTGTGCAACCGAGGCAGCACAAAAACGACCAGTCGGAGTCGAGCCGAACCAGGCCAATTCAGACTTTTGGACAAGAGTGTCAAACATAGCGGATGAGCTGAAGAAACAAAGTTCGTTTGATCCCGAGTTGCCCAGAAAGACTTGCGAATATCACAAATCCACAATCGGCAAGCATAATTATGATGTTGCGTACGTGACCGCCTGCATTACCGTCGGATTAATCAAGTAGCCCCCCCCCTAAACTTCAGCGCCTAATCGAAATAGAATTCGCATTTGTTATAAGATGGTCTCTCATCGACAAATCGAAATTAACGACACGTCGGCGGAGTCGCGCAATTTCCACCTTGGTGTCGGCGAGGTTGCCGCAGATCAACAAACCGTGCCGCATGAGACGTAATACGTGCATGGCGTGGTCACGCTGCAGCCTATTCCAATCTGCGTATCCCATGACATTTCGCCTCAATTTCGGTCGCTATCACCGTACCAAGTGATTTGCTGATTTGTCGAGTGGATAGCACGCGTAGCACGGATCAATCCAAGCGAAGAAACGTAGGGTGCCAACAGCCCCGCTTTGCACACTCGATTTGGTTTGCCGCCTGTCCCGGAAAGGGGCTCCCAAGAGGTCGCGCGGCCGGGCGTATTGCGCCGGGGCCTCCCCAACGACGTCATCCCGGCGCGACCACTTGGAAGTCCCCTGGCGGGATCGCGCCGCGACGATGGCGAAGCCATCGCAGGCCGGGACCCACGACAAGCGTCAACGCGTTCGATTTCGCAACATAACGAGTATGTGCCCCATCGCTGACACCACGCGTGCGGAAGCTTGTCGCGGGTCCCGTCCCGAGACACTATGTCGTGCCTGCACGTCATCGTGGACGGGATGACGAGCCTTTTTTATTCATCCCGCTCAACAGATTTCGACGAGCGCTGGCGCACATGCGCCTTAACTGCCTCGATCATTTGCATTGCAAGTCTATGCGGCAGAAAACCATGAGCGATCGTCGCGGGTTTTCTGCCCGGCACCGCGCGAATATCGGCGCCCGGCCAAGTGAATAGGTTGAGTTCGCGTGTCACGATCCATTGCGGAGTGTCGTCTAACCCCAAGCGCCGCGCCGTCTCCGCCGGAATTGCAAGCGCGCCCGTGTTTGGCTGCGGTTTCGTGTGTGTGACAGGCACGACAGCGACACGCTTGCGCCCATCGGCCTCTTCGACAGCTAGCACTACGGCACAGGGCCGATCCTTGATGCCCTCATCCCTGCCGCGTTCATGCTCCTCCCGCCAAAGATACGCATATCGGATAACGAGGCCCGGTTGCGGCTCTGGAATATCCACCACGGCCTAACGCCGCTTCATTTCGCGGTTAAAGGCTTTGCTCGCATTTGGCGGCTTGGCGCTCTTCAATGCCTTGACCATCTCGCGCGGCAATTCGCGCGCATAAAGCGCCTGCCGGTCGTCGAGAGACTTCAGCCGCGCGTATTCGTCCGCCGCCAGGAGCACTATGCTCTGGCGGCCGTGAGACGTGACCTCAACGGGGGCGCGTTGCGCCAATTCCTTATAGCGCCCGAAATTGCGGGCAACCTCGGCGGCGGATGCGCGGGTGTGGGCTTTAGCGGTCATTTCACCAATATACACATTTAGCGTGAAATGCGCAAGTTGCGTATAATCAAATCCTCCCCAGTTTCCGCAACTCGCGCTCCACACCCGCCATACCGTCTGCCAACACGATCTTTGGTTTCCAGCCGAGCACGGCTTCCGCCTTCTTGGTCAAATACCCACCCGGGCGGCACAAAATCGCGATGGCGCCGGTGCTCAACTCGGTCTTGGCGCCGATGGCGCGCGCGAGGCCGCCACCTGTCCCCGCAATGGCTTTCAAAAACCGCGCAGGCAATGCGGGCGGCGAACCTTCGCGCCCCGACCAGCGCCAGTGATAGGAAAAGAACTCGCGCGTCGTACAGCCGCCGTTGGCCAAAATGAAGATCTCGCCCGCGCCTTTAGGATGCTCGCCCGCGAGGATCGTCCCCGCCAAGAGATCGTCGATATGAATCGGACTGAAATGACCTTCCCCGCCGTTCGGCAGCATGAACTGGCGCGCCTGCATCATCTTCAAGGGTTCGCGGATCCAGGCGCTACCGACGCCGTAGACGTCGCTCGGGCGAATGATCGTGACTTCGATTTTCCCGCTCGCGTGCGCGGCAAGAGAGGCATGTTCGGCGGCGATCTTGCTATCGGTATAGGTGTTGCCGTTCGGCATGAGCGGCCAGGTTTCATCCGCGCCGTCGTCGCTCTCGAAACCCATGGCGGCAACAGACGAGACATGCACGAAGCGTTTGACGCCGCGCTTTGCTGCTTCGGCGAGCAACCGCTGCGTGCCTTTGACGTTGACGGTCCAGGCGGACTCCCACTTCTCGACAAGAGAGACGAGCGCCGCCGTGTGATAGACGATGTCGCAGCCGTCCATGTGGTGCGCCCAGGGTGCGGGATCGCTGACATCGCCCGCGATGACGCCCGCCGCCGCATCGGGGCGGCGCGCAACGCCAACCGCTTGCACGCCGCGCATTCTATACGCCGCGACGATCTCCTTGCCGATGAAGCCTGTACCGCCGGTGACGAGAATTTTCGTTGGGGTCATCGAATGCTCCTGGCAAAGCGAAGAAACGTAGGGTGCGTTAGGTTCGCGCTACTTCACTCGCGAGCCGTAACGCACCAAGCCTCACGCGCGGAAATATGCTGCCATCCGGCGCATTACGGCCCGGCCCCGCCTCGCAGGCGGCAAACCGATAGAGTGCAGATGCCGGGCCTAATGCGCCCTACCGCCGCTACCGCCGCCGTTCAACCTATATTCTATAATCCGCAGCGCTTCCGCAAACGCCTGATCGGCGTTGAGTTCTGTCGTGTCGATGGTGATGGCGTCGGCTGCCGGCCAGAGTGGCGCGATCTCGCGGCCCGTGTCGCGTGCGTCGCGGCGGTGGATGTCGTCGAGCACGGTTTCGAACGAGACGATATCGCCGCGATCGTCCAGTTCCTTATGGCGGCGGCGCGCGCGCTCTTCTGGGCTTGCCGTCACATAAATTTTCACGTCCGCGTCCGGACACACAACCGTGCCGATGTCGCGCCCGTCGAGCACGGCACCGGATTTAGCCTTGGCAAAGTTGCGCTGATAATCGAGAAGCGCCGCGCGCACTTCCGGGATTTTCGCAACAACGGACGCAGCGTCGCCGGCTTCCGGTCCGCGCAAGGCCGGATCGTTGAACGTGCGGGGGTCAAGCGCGTTGGCGCAGGCAACGGCGGTAATCGCAGAATCGAGCTTTGCGCCCCGCGCGACGACGTCACGTGCAACGGCACGATAGAGGAGGCCGGTATCGAGAACGGGGATGCAGAAAAGGTCCGCAATGCGTTTGGCAAGCGTGCCTTTGCCGGAAGCGGCGGGGCCGTCGATGGCGATGACAATGGCACGCCGCCCGAGACGCGGCGTAAAGCCGAAGAGACGCGCAAGCGTTCCGCCGAGGCCGAAACCAAAGGCGCAAGCCAGCAACACGAGGCCGAAACCAAAGGCGGAGATAACCGCGACCCAGGCTGTCTGTTTCCGCGGGTCCGCTTCGACGCCGAGCGGCGCATCCGGGTTGAACATAAAGAATGCGCCAGCCCCAACCGCGCTCGCGAACACGAAGCCCAGCGCCGCGACGAGCAGCTTACCGAACAGGCGATTGAAGCGGGTCGCGTCTTGTGTCGCCTGCCACCAGCCGAAGAGTGCGGTGAGTAGTGTCAGGCCAAAAGCCGCGAGACTTCCCGGCGTGGAGAAGCATGCAGCCCCCGGCGCGTTCACGCATTCCATGAAGGTGACGAAGTTCGGCATCATGCCTCAAACTGTATACCGCGCACCCAATTTTTCCATCAGCCCGCGAAACTCCGGGAAACTAGTCGCAATCATGGCCGTGTCATCGACCGTCACCGAGGCCTCGGACGCCAAACTCATGGTCAAAAACGCCATGGCAATTCGGTGATCGAGGTATGTTGCAACCTTACCGCCGCCTTCGACCTTCGCAGCGCCCGTGACAATCAAGCTATCGCCCTCAACGCGCGCGATCACGCCATTGGCGTGAAGTCCTGCTGCAGTTGCTGCGAGGCGGTCGCTCTCCTTGACCTTCAATTCCGCGAGACCATCCATGCGCGTCTCTCCGCTCGCGAACGACGCGACACAGGCCAAGACCGGATATTCGTCGATCATCGACGGCGCCCGGTCCGCGGGTACACTCACGCCCTTGAGCTTGGAATAGCGCGCGCGGATATCGGCAATTGGTTCGCCGCCTTCTTCCCGCGCGTTCAGGAACTCGACATCCGCACCCATTTCCTGAAGCGTTGTATAGAGGCCCGTGCGTGTCGGGTTCACCAGCACGCCTTCAATCGTGACGTCCGAGCCCGGCACCAGCAGCGCGGCGCAAATCAAGAACGCGGCGGACGACGGGTCGCCCGGCACGACGACGTCGCGACCCTTCATCTCGGCGTCGCCCTTGACGGTGATGCGCGTCAGACCGTCCTTCGCGATCGTTTTCACCTCCGCCCCGAAATATCGCAACATGCGTTCCGTGTGATCGCGAGTTGCCTCCTTCTCGATGACGGTTGTTTCGCCGGCCGCCATCAGGCCTGCAATAAGGATCGCGCTTTTCACCTGCGCAGAGGGGACCGGCAGCGAGTACTCAATCGGCACGAGTTCGTTCGTGCCGCGCATCGTCAGTGGCAACGTTTCCTTGCCGTCTTCGAGAATTTCGATGCCCATCTGTTTGAGCGGTCCCAGCACGCGCCGCATCGGCCGCTTGGAGAGCGATGCGTCGCCCGTCATGGTCACTGTCATGTCGTGCCCGGCGACCACGCCCATCATCAGTCGCGTGCCGGTGCCCGAGTTGCCGAAGTCGAGCGGGCCTTCGGGCTGGCGCAAACCGCCAACGCCGCGCCCTTTGACTTCCCATGTGTCACCCGACTTGACTGCGGGCGCACCGAGCGCAGTGACGGCTCGCGCCGTGTTGATCACATCTTCGGCTTCAAGCAATCCGCGAATGCGCGTGGTGCCCGTTGCAAGCGCCCCGAATATAAGCGAGCGGTGCGAAATCGATTTGTCGCCCGGCACGCGCAGACGGCCGTGAAGCGCGTTTGCCCGGGCAGCCGCGAGGGGTTTTGGGGTCGAGTGGCGCAAGGGCGTCGTTCCGCTTCGTTCAGAGGCTAAGGCATTTGGGGGCTAGTTGGCCGCGATAGGGCCTTTTGGCGGGCGGGATGTCAACGCCGCCCCGATTTCCTTGGAGTGCGGCCTTGCCGCAGGCAGGCGCTAAACCCGAATAAATTTTGACAGGGCGGACTACCTATGGCAGATCCTCACCTCAATCCATTCCACTTCGAGGCCGAACCATGGCGACCAAGCAAGCGCGCGGGACGAAGCGCACCTGTCAAAGCTGCGACGAGCGTTTTTACGACCTGACCGTTACCCCCATTTCCTGCCCGCATTGCGGGGCGGGATATGTGATTGCCTCCTCTCCGGCGGCGCTTTTGGCGATGCAGGCCGAAGAAAAAGCCGCCGCCAAGAAAGCGGCCAAGAAGCCAATGTTCCCCGATGAAGCAGAGGCCGCGGCCGAACTTCCAGCCGTTGAGGGCGAGGAAGCCTTGGCTGACGTCGAGGCGGAAGAAACCGTTGCGGCCGGAGACGAGACCTTCCTTGAAGAGGAAGAGGAAGAAGGCGGCGATGTTGGCGCTATCATCGGCGACGTGGCCGAAGGCGAAGAAGAGCCGTAGAAATTTGTTTTGCGGTCGGGGATATCAAGCGGCAGAGTTGCGCTGCAAGGTTTTCGTCCTTGATGTTTCGGTCTGAACGACTTATCAGGCCGCTTGCGCCGGGATATACCAGTCCGGCGTTCCGACATGGTTCGGGGCTATAGCTCAGCTGGGAGAGCGCTTGCATGGCATGCAAGAGGTCACCGGTTCGATCCCGGTTAGCTCCACCAGCCTTCGCTCGCTTCGCGAGCTTCGGCTCTGGCCAAGCCAGCCGAAACAGAAGAGCGCGAAGCAAGCTAAGGCTGCCGCGCCGCAGCTTTAGCGAAGGCTGGCTGGCTTCAAATCAGCAATAAATCGACTAAAGCATCCAAAGCACGCGCAATACCGAGCGCAGCGCAGCCGCAATCTGGCATGGACGACAGGTCAGTTAAATCCCCTGGCCTTCGACTTCCTTTTTCAGGATTTCTATCGACGTCTTGGCGCCGGGCGCATGCGGGTTGATCTTGTAGAGTTCTTCGAGCGCTTTGAGCGCGCCCTTCTTCTGCCCGCTCTCCTGCATGATCTTGGCGAGGCCTTCGAGCGCCTTGAAGTGGTTGGGCTCCATCGCCAGCACGCGGCGCAGATCGCCGACCGCGCGTTCTGTATCGCCCTTCATGTAATAGACGAAGGCGCGGCGGCTCCAGGCTTCGGCGAAATCGGGCGCGAGATCGACGGCCGAATCCAAGAGCTTCAAGGCGAGATCGGTGTTGTTTGAATTGGCGGCATTGATCGCGCGATCAACAATTAAATTAACGGTGTCGCCGCCCGGCAAACGCCAAATCTTTTCGATCGTCACTGTCACTTTGAGTGCGAGCGCTTCGTCTTCCGTCGTCGCAAGGGCTGCATAAAGCTTGCCGAGCACGGTCTCGGCTTCCTCGGGCGTCTGTGGGAAGTTCAGGCCCATAAGGCCCGGGTCACCCTGGTTGCCCTTCCGCGCCGCACGATATCGTTCGCGCAGGCCCGGCGCGGCGGGCGCCTCTTTGGGAGCTGCTTCATTGCCCGGCTGCTCTTTGCTTTTTTCCGGATCTGTTTCCGGAGTCTTTTGCTGATCGTTGAGATCGAGCGAACGAACCCCGTGTTCACCGGTACGAGGCGCCGACTTCTCCGACGGTGGACCAGACTCGGGCGATGTCGGCACTTCTTCGGCAACGGCGAGCGGCGCTCCTGCTCCAAAAAAAGCAAGAAACGAGGCTACGGCGATTGTGCGGACATAATTTCTCATGCGACCAAGACTAATCCATGGGAAGCCGCACGTCAAAGTTACGTTTCGTTCAGACTAAGACGCCCTAGCCCTGGCGGGCCTTGAAGCGGCGTTGCGTCTTATTGATGACGTATACGCGGCCCTTGCGGCGAACGACGCGGTTATCGCGGTGACGCGCGCGCAAGGACTTCAGTGAGTTTCTAACTTTCATCACGACACCGGTTAATTAATGGTGGGCACTACAGGGATCGAACCTGTGACCCCTACCATGTCAAGGTAGTGCTCTACCGCTGAGCTAAGTGCCCCGAAGGCCAAGCCTTAAGGAGAGAGGTGCTTCTAGAGGGTGCCTGCCCCCCGGGTCAAGCCTCTCAAGCTTGAAAAAACGCCGATATTTGCCAGGCTCCTGCGTGATCAGGCCGCAAGCAGGCGATCCACCTCTTTGACGAGGTCCTTGAGATGGAAGGGCTTTGAGAGAACGCGGGCATCTTTCGGGGGCGCATTGTCGCTGTTGAGGACGACAGCCGCAAACCCGGTGATGAACATGATCTTGAGATCGGGATCGATCTCGCTGGCGCGGCGCGCCAATTCAATGCCATCCATCTTGGGCATGACGATATCGGTCAAAAGCAGCGTAAAAGGCTCGTGCTTCAGACGTTCGAAGGCGTCTTCGCCATTGGCAAAGGCCACGACATCGTATTTGGCCTTTTCCAGCGCTTTGACTAGAAAGCCGCGCATAGAATCGTCGTCTTCGGCCAGCAGGATGCGGTGGAGAGGCTGACTGGAAGGATTGATGCTCATGAAAACTCGCGCCAGATGATATGGGGATATACCGATAGCCGATATTCGCTCGCAGGCAAATCTGTCCCCAGTTTGGTAAACGGAGCATGAAGTTGTGGAAGAGTTGGTCGCTTGGCGGCGGTAATTCTGCCAATACGCGGTCATTTTCCACCGCCATGAGGCACGAGAAGCGCTCATAGCATGGACAGTATGAGCCGGTACTGTAACAATTGCGCCGCACGGTTTGATTTGCCGGAGAAACGTAGCCAGGCCTCCCAAATCGATTTCAACAATGATGGGCAATCGGTCCGAGTTCGATTTTGGAAGCAGAAAGTCACAATGTCGAAAACCGGTTCGAACGACATCAGGCACGCCATCCCGGATGAGTTTTTCCCGCCTTTCGACGTCGCACAGCCAGCGCAGCAACTCGTGCCATTGGTATTTTCCTCGCCCCACTCAGGCCGGGTTTATCCACCCCGCTTTCTCGCGTCGTCCAGGCTGTCCCCTCTGGCCCTGCGAAAATCCGAAGATTGCTTTGTCGATCAACTGTTTGCGGGGGTTGTACAGCTTGGTGCGCCGCTCATTAGTGCGCGCTTTCCAAGAGCCTATCTCGATCTCAATCGCGAGCCCTACGAACTCGATCCCGAACTTGTCGAAGACCCGCTACCCGCACACGCCAACACGCAATCGATCCGTGTTGCCGGCGGGCTTGGAACCGTGGCGCGCATCGTTGCCGATGGCGAAGAAATCTATCATGACCGCTTGCCGCTCAGCGCAGTTTTGGACCGGATCGACGCCTTGTATTTCCCGTTTCACGCTGAACTCGCCCGCCTGATATCGGCAACGCGCGCGCGTTTTGGCTACGCAATTCTTATCGATTGCCACTCCATGCCTTCGGCAGCCACCGCTGCAGGCGGCGGGCAGCGTCCCGATATCGTCATTGGCGACCGCTTTGGCTCATCCTCCGACCCGCGACTGGCGCGCATTGTTCGCGAGGCCTTCGCAAAGCGCGGATACGACGTTTTGATGAACCGGCCCTATGCCGGCGGTTATATTACGGAGCATCAGGGCAACCCAGCGCGGGGCGTTCATGCTCTGCAGATTGAAATCAACCGCGGCCTCTATTTGGACGAAGGCAACTTCCGTCCGAATTCGCGCTTTGAGATTACGCGCACCAATCTCAATGCAATTCTGGCTGAGCTTATGGTTTCGGCTGGAGCACTCTTCGATTTCCGCGCGGCTGCCGAATAGCCTCTAGGACATCATTGAAGCCATCTACCGCTTGGACTGGAATCAGGGCTACGAAGTTTAGGTCCCAATCTTTTCCCCTCCGCGACTTTGCGCAGCGATGGCACAAGATAAGAAAAAAGGCCGTCCGAACGAGCGAACGGCCCAAGTCTAGGGAGGAAACGCCCATAGTGGGCTACGGCACAGCGAGCAAGCTCGCAAATGCCGCAATGCACCATTTAGAGTTGCGGTGCATCATTTGCAACTGCATTCTGTGCAACGCTGTGAGAACCGGAGCGCAGATCCGGGTAGCATTAACCTGCCCATCCTGCACTAAAGGCCAATGATTTCGGATTTTTTGAGGATTGGCCGGAAAAAAGGCCGTCCGGCGTGCGAACGGCCCAAGTCTAGGGAGGAAACGCCCAAAGTGGGCTACGATTGCAAAAAAGCGTGTCAGTGCAACCGTACCAAATAGGATGTGCTGCTTCGCGCGTCCCGGCAATCCTACCAATAGTCTCACAGACATATTAACAAATGCATGTAACACCGGCGCCACAACTTGATTCCCCTTGTGCGTAACTCAGGCAACACTCAGGTGAATAAGTATATCGAAAGACAGCGAAGCAAATGTCGCAAGCAAGTGAAACCTCAAGGGGAAAATCCAAACCAAAGCCACGAGATGAAGCCTCCTATTCGGACCTCTTGAGCCTTGCGCACGATCTTGCGGATCTCTCAGAAACAGCGATTTTGAAGTACTTCCGCAAACAGGTTGTTGTTGAAAACAAGAGTCGGAGCGGTTTCGACCCCGTTACGCAGGCCGACAAGGCCGCCGAGCGCGTCATCGCAAAAACGTTGAAGTTCCGGTTTCCCGGCCACAGCGTGACTGGGGAAGAATTCGGCCACGTGAACGGATCGTCTCCCTATCGATGGGTCATCGATCCAATAGACGGCACACGGGCTTTCATCATGGGAAGTCCGCTCTGGGGCACCTTGATCGGATTGCTGGAGGGCGACAAACCCGTGCTTGGCATTATGAACCAGCCTTTCACGGGCGAACGCTATTGGGCGGGCGAGAAGGCGTCATATGTGCGCCTCCGCAATGGAAAACCTCAGCGTATTAAAACGCGTAGTTGCCCGCGATTGGCAGACGCGACGATCACGACAACCCATCCCGATCTATTTGAGCCCGGTCACCAGCAGAACGTGCACGAGGCGCTCGGGCGCAGCGTGCGCATGACGCGCTACGGCGGCGACTGTTATCACTTTGCTCTCCTGGCGTCGGGACTAATCGATGCCGTCTTCGAAGCGGGCGTCAAGTCTTACGACGTCGTTGCCTTGATCCCTATCGTGGAGCGCGCGGGCGGCTGCATGACGGCTTGGGACGGCGGTACCGCCATCAACGGCGGCAACGTCATCGCAACCGGCGACCCGCGCTTGCACGAAGCAGCCCTCAAGCTCATCGCGAAGGCATGATTAGCAAAACCAAATTCCTGAATGTCGATCTCGAGCTTCGCGGCGAAGGCGAGCTTGACGAACTCTTGGAAGCACTTGAGCCTTATGCCTTCGTCATGAGCTATGAACCGGGCAACTACGCTGCCCTCGAACTCAACGACGATCCCGCAACGGCGAAAGATGCCATTCGCCAATTTCATGATGCGATTGAAACGTTGCCGGCGCCTGCCCGGGCGATTTGGGACGGATTAAAGTCACGCTGCTTCGACATTGGAATTCAATCCGGCAGCGACCCGGCGCCAGCGTTTTTCCGCTTGCCGGTTGAAGCGCTCGCGCTAGTGGGCGCGCTCAAAGCCGAGGTAACCTTCACGGTTTACGGCGCGGATGGGGAAATCGAATAGATCGTGTCTCGCGGTTGTGATCACCGGCGCTTAATCTACGCTGCTTTTAGTCCAACACTCAGATACGCGTCAAAGGCCGCCCAAAAGCGCTGCCGGATGGCGTCGTTTTCTTGCAGGATCTCGTGCCGCGATCCCGGCATCAGAATGTGCCCGCCGATCTTTAATTCCACTGCGAAATCTTCGATTGCTTTTGCCGAGACAACGCGATCCGCTCCCGCCGCAAACATCAATAGCGGCACTTCGACGAACTTGGGATAATCCGGTTTCTGCAACACCGCGCAGCTGCGTAATGCAGACTTGAACCAGCCGATGGTTGGCGACCCCAGACCAAGTTCGGGGGCCAATTCCAAGACGGCTTTGTTGCGCGACCAGCGCACAAAATCCGAGGTAAGAACATTTGTCTGGAAGTCCAGCAGCTCTTCGGCCTCATCGTCACCACCCTGCACGTAGGCGGTTGACAGGCCGCATAGGCCGGCAAACTCCGCGTAGAAGCGCGCCGTCTTCTGCCCATAACCGATGGCGTCCTCGTGGATGGCAATCATGGGAGCCACCAGGACCATGCGCTCAAACCAGCTTTGCGGGTCTTGAGCGTTGCGCAACAGAACCGTGGCGCCCATCGAATGCCCAAGCGCCACATAAGGCGGCGGCATGTTGGGCAATACGATATCATCCATAAAACGCGCGAGATCGCGGTCGTATTCGGTGAAGCCGACGACGTGGCCTTTGCGCGGATTGGAAAGCGGGCGCTGCGACCCCCCCTGCCCGCGCCAATCCATAACGGCGACCGCAAATCCCCGCCGCCTCAAATCGGCAACGACTTCAAAATACTTCTCGATGTATTCGCCGCGCCCCGGAAAGACGCACACCGTGCCGCGTGCAGGGCCACGCGTCGGCTCCCAGCGGGCAAAGCGCAGCGAGCGGCCGTCGTAGCCGGCGAACACGCTAACCACGGCACCAGCCGGCACCGGATTGATTGGCAGGGAAACCAAGGTCGTCACTATGCCTGTTGCCGCCATGCTCTCGTCACCGTGACTTGAAGGACTCGTTTGAAGCCAGTCTACTCGTTGGCGCGGCGAGCACCAGCACGCTTGCGTCTGTGCGCAATGGCATAAAGCCCGGCCAACGGACTTGAACCGCGCCGCAGCACACTTACCTAGAGGATGTGCTCGCCGTATCCGGGGGCACATCTTGAACCGGCCCGGCCCCAAAAGGCGGGTCCCCATATGTCGCTTCTCATGGAGGACAATGTCATGCGACACACTGATTTTTCCCCGTTTTATCGCAGTGCCATCGGATTCGACCGCTTGGTCCAGATGCTGGATCAGGCGAGCGGCTTCGATAGCGACAACGGCTACCCGCCCTACAATATCGAGCGCACCGGCGAAAATGCCTATGCGATTACAATGGCGGTTGCCGGGTTCGCCGCCGATGAACTCAAGGCCGAGGCCAAGGAATCGACGCTGGCCGTCACAGGCGAGAAAAAACCTGACGACAAAGAGCGCACGTTTCTGCATCGCGGCATCGCAGCTCGTTCGTTCGAACGGCGCTTCCAGCTTGCCGACCATGTCGAGGTTAAGAGCGCGACCTTTGAAAACGGCATGCTGACCATAGAACTGGTGCGCAATCTGCCCGAGCGCATGAAACCGAAGACGATTGCCATTGCCACGAATGGCTCGGCGGCGGCCGGCGTCAAGCAGATCGAAGCGGGCGGCACCCGCTAATGGTCCGGTGCCCGTCAAAGGCCGTTCCAGTTAGGTGTCGCTGAGCGGCGTTTGAACGTATTTGAACCCATTTTTCCATGATCACGACGGGCCGTCCTGTAGGATGGCCCGTCTTTTCTTGCTTGAGCAGCTGCTTGGTGACTTTCGTAATAAAATTGCGCGATAGACATCTTAACGTCACTGAAAATTACAACAATGACAATGTCTTCATCCCGCTTGTGCCGGGTCCCGAAATCTGTAAGATTTAGATATAGGTCAATAATGCTGTCCTTTATGTGCTCTGCTAGGACGCAAGAGGTCCTAAGCTCGGTAAGGCGGCTTGCGCGCGCCGTGCGAATGGGTCGACAATGGGCTTAAAGCAAGCCTGCGCTGGAGAAGAAGTTTGGTGTTGAAGTCGACATGCGCACATCCATCCAAGACGACGGCGGTGCTTGCCCATCGCCCGAGCGAGCGTGCAGCTAAAACGAAGAGCGGCCGAAAACGCCGCGCCGCGGCTGTCTAACACACAGATCGCGGCTCAAGAATTGAAGACCGGCACGCGAAATGCCGGAAACCCCCGAATACAGATGCAGCAGCGCCCTTGAGCGCCCCCGAGGTCGACGACGATGAGCGAAGGCTACCTTCCACCACCTGACGATGTATCGGTAGACGCTTCCGGGCGTCCCGCGGCGCAAGGGCTGTTCAACCCCGCCCATGAACGCGACGCATGCGGCGTCGGCTTCATAGCCGATCTCAAGGGCAAGAAATCGCACCAGATCATTTCTGATGCTTTGAAAATTCTGGAAAACTTGGAACATCGCGGCGCAGTTGGGGCTGATCCGCTTTCTGGCGACGGCGCCGGCATATTGATTCAGACGCCGCACGACTTCCTTGCCGACGAAACCAACAAAATCGGATTTGTACTTCCGAAGCCCGGTTTTTATGCCGTCGGACATGTGTTCATGCCGCAAGACGAGCGTCTTCGCGCGCACTGCGAACGCGTTTGGGCGCGCTGCCTGAAGGATGAAGGTTTGGAACTTCTCGGCTGGCGTTCCGTGCCCGTCGATAACTCGTGCCTTTCCGACATGGTGCGCAGCGTCGAGCCCGTGCATCGCCAGGTGTTCGTTAGCCGCCCGAAAATCATCAAGGACCAAGACGAATTCGAGCGCGGCCTTTATCTCGTGCGCAAAGTCGTCTCCAATGCCATTCACGACGCCTATAAAGGCCGCGACATCGGACATTACACTGTCTCGCTTTCGACTCGCACGCTCGTCTACAAAGGTATGTTCCTATCCAATCAGGTGAAAGCCTACTACAAGGATTTGTCCGACCCGCGCATGGCGTCGGCTTTAGCGCTCGTGCATCAGCGCTTCTCGACCAACACGTTTCCCTCGTGGAAGCTCGCCCATCCCTACCGCATGGTGGCGCACAACGGCGAAATCAACACGCTGCGCGGTAACGTCAACTGGATGGCGGCGCGGCAGGCGAGCGTCTCGTCGCCGTTCTTCGGCAACGACATCTCGAAGCTATGGCCGATCTCTTACGAAGGCCAATCCGACACCGCGTGCTTCGACAACGCACTCGAGTTCCTGACCATGGGCGGATACTCGCTATCGCACGCCGCCATGATGCTGATCCCAGAAGCCTGGGCCGGCAATCCGATGATGGACGCGAAACGGCGCGCTTTCTACGAGTATCACGCCTGCCTCATGGAACCGTGGGACGGCCCGGCCGCAATGGCGTTCACAGACGGCCGCCAGATCGGCGCCACGCTCGACCGCAACGGCTTGCGCCCTGCGCGCTATCTTGTGACCAACGACAACAAGGTCATCATGTCGTCGGAATCGGGCGTGCTGCCCGTGCCTGAAGAAAACATAATCAAGAAGTGGCGCCTGCAGCCGGGAAAAATGCTGCTCATCGATCTTGAAAAAGGCCGCATTGTTTCCGACGAAGAATTGAAAACGGAAATCGCGGCGAGCCACCCTTATGAGACGTGGCTGAAGAGCACGCAAATCAAGGTTGCGGACTTGCCCCTCCCTGTCAAAAAGGCGGCGGCGAAATCCAACATCAGCCTCTTGGATTTGCAACAGACCTTCGGTTACACGCAAGAAAGCATCAAATTCCTGATGTCGCCGATGGCGGAGAGCGGCCAGGAAGCCATTGGATCCATGGGAACCGACACGCCGATTTCCGCGCTGTCGTCGAAATCGAAGTTGCTGCACACTTACTTCAAGCAGAACTTCGCGCAGGTCACGAACCCGCCGATCGACAGCATCCGCGAAGAACTCGTCATGAGCCTCGTGTCGTTCATCGGCCCGCGCCCGAACATTCTAGATCTTGAAGGAACGTCGAAGGAAAAGCGCCTCGAAGTCGATCAGCCGATCTTGACCAACGAAGACCTGGAACGCATTCGCGGCATCGGCGCCGTCAAAGACAACAACTTCTCCTCCGTCACGATCGACATCACATACCCCGCCGACAAAGGCGAAGCGGGCATGGGCCCGGCGCTCGATTGCGTGTGCGCGGAAGCGGAAGAGTTCGTGCGCGCCGGCGAATTTAACATCATCATTTTATCCGACCGCGCAACGGGACCGGACCGCATTGCGATCCCTTCACTGCTCGCCACCTCCGCCGTGCATCACCACTTGATCAAACAAGGTTTGCGCACGTCAGTTGGCCTCGTTATCGAAACCGGCGAAGCCTATGAGGTGAACCAGTTCTGCACGTTGGCTGGCTATGGCGCGGAAGCCATCAACCCTTACCTCGCTTTCGAAACACTCTACGAGATGCTGCCCGATCTTGGCGAGAACGTGAGCAAGGACGACGTCAAGAAGCGCTTCATCAAGGCGCTTGGCAAAGCCATGCTCAAAGTCATGGCCAAGATGGGCATCTCGACCTACCAATCCTATTGCGGCGCGCAGATCTTTGACGCAGTGGGCTTGAGAACATCGTTCGTCGAACGATATTTCACCGGCACGCACACGCAAGTTGAAGGCGTGGGCTTGCGCGAAATCGCGCGCGAAACTGTCGAGCGTCACAGCACTTCGTTCGGCGACGTTCCAGTGCTTGAAAACGCGCTCGAAGTTGGCGGCGAATACGCCTTCCGCATCCGCGGCGAAGCGCACATGTGGCGCCCCGGCACGGTCGCGGACCTCCAGCATGCAGTGCGCGGCGCCGACAACAAAGACTCGTTTGAAGGCAAGGTCCCGCAAAAATATCGCGACTTCGCCAAATCGATCAACGATCAGTCCGAGCAGCTGATGACCATGCGCGGCATGTTCCGCATCCGCTCGGCGGAAAGCATGGGCCGCAAGCCCGTACCGATCACGGAAGTCGAATGCGCAGCGTCGATTGTCAAACGCTTTTCGACCGGCGCCATGAGCTTTGGGTCGATCTCGCGCGAAGCCCACACAACGCTCGCCATCGCCATGAACCGCATTGGCGGCAAGTCGAACACCGGCGAAGGCGGCGAAGAATCCGACCGCTTCAAGCCGATGGCAAACGGCGACAGCATGCGCTCGGCCATCAAGCAGGTGGCATCGGGCCGCTTCGGCGTGACGACCGAATACCTCGTCAATTCCGACATGATGCAAATCAAGATGGCCCAGGGCGCAAAGCCCGGCGAAGGCGGCCAGCTCCCCGGACATAAGGTCGATGCGACAATTGCCAAAGTTCGTCACTCGACGCCGGGCGTTGGCCTCATCTCGCCGCCGCCGCACCACGACATTTATTCGATCGAAGATCTGGCGCAGCTCATCTACGACCTGAAAAACGTCAACCCGGCAGCCGACGTGTCGGTTAAACTCGTTTCCGAAGTCGGTGTCGGTACGGTTGCAGCGGGCGTTGCCAAGGCGCGTGCCGATCACGTGACGATCTCGGGCTTCGAAGGCGGCACGGGTGCCTCTCCGCTGACATCCATCAAGCACGCCGGAAGCCCATGGGAAATCGGACTTGCCGAGACGCATCAGACGCTGGTCGTCAACAAGTTGCGCGGGCGCATTGCCGTGCAGGTTGACGGCGGATTACGCACAGGCCGCGACGTCGTCGTCGGCGCTCTACTTGGCGCGGACGAATTCGGTTTTGCCACGGCGCCGTTGATCGCGGCCGGCTGCATCATGATGCGCAAGTGTCATTTGAATACTTGCCCGGTCGGCGTTGCGACGCAAGACCCTGTTCTGCGCGCGCGCTTCACGGGAAAGCCCGAACACGTCATCAACTACTTCTTTTTCGTCGCGGAAGAAGTGCGCGAGTTAATGGCGCAAATGGGTTTCCGCAAGTTGAGTGAAATGGTCGGCCAGACCGACAACCTCGATAAGGACCGTGCCATCGAGCACTGGAAGGCGCGCGGCCTCGATTTCACCAAGCTGTTCCACAAGCCAAAGGCCGAGAAGGGTGTCGCGATCTACCATTGCGAGCGCCAGGACCACGGCCTCGACAAGGTTCTCGACCGCAAATTCATTGAAATTGCGAAACCAGCGCTCGACTCGAAGAAGGCCGTCAAAGCAGAGCTTGAAATCAAAAACGTCAATCGTTCCGCCGGCGCCATGCTCTCCGGCGAAATCGCCAAGCGATATGGACACGCTGGGCTGCCAGAAGACACGATCTGGCTTTCGCTCAAGGGCACGGCGGGACAAGCGTTCGGCGCATGGGCAGCGGCGGGCGTGACGCTCGATCTCTGCGGCGAAGGCAACGACTATGTCGGCAAGGGTCTCTCGGGCGGCAAGCTCATCGTGCGACCCAATCCAAAATCATCAATCGTGCCGGAAGAAAGCATCATCGTCGGCAACACGGTTCTGTACGGTGCCATCAACGGCGAGTGCTATTTCCGTGGCGTCGCGGGGGAGCGCTTCGCGGTCAGGAACTCGGGTGCTTACGCCGTCGTCGAAGGCACGGGCGACCACGGCTGCGAATATATGACCGGCGGCGTTGTCGTCGTGCTCGGAAACACCGGGCGCAATTTCTCGGCCGGTATGTCGGGCGGCATCGCCTATGTCTTGGACGAGAAAGGCGACTTCGAGAGCCGCTTGAACAAAGAGATGGTACAGCTCGAAGCTATCAGCGCCGATAAGGCAAAGCTCGACGCGCTTGCCAAGGCCAACGGCGACGTGAACCGCAAGCTCGCGGACGTGATGCTTGATATGCGCGAGCAGGACGTGGAACGCTTGCACGCGCTCATCTCGCGGCATGCGCATTACACGAACTCGGCGAAGGCGCAGGCGATCTTGAAGGACTTCGCGGCCTATTTGCAGAAGTTCAAAAAGGTCATGCCAACCGAGTACCGCCGCGCGTTAACGGAGCTGGCGAAGGCGCGCTACGAACTGACCTCAGATGCCAGAAGGACGTGAGCCGATGTCACTGGAAGTCGTGATTGTTGGACATCGCAATGATGCGGACTTCGGAATGCTTGACTATATCGAAACCCGAACGACGGCTGCTGTTGACGGCGGACCGATGAAACCACTGATATTCAGGAATTGGCAGGGCAAATGCCCCGAACTGTCAGCCAGCATACTCGTCTCATCCGATCGTGACCCGCCTGCAATCAACGAGGACGATCGGGTGGCTTACCGCGGCGTGCTAGCCGATCCAGAGACATTCAAAATAAGCGTCGCCCGTAGCCAGCTCGAACTCGCACGAGATTGGGCAGCCTCCGGTGGCATCAGCTCCGGCTTCGACGAAACGGCCTTAGCCGCAATGTTGAGGATAGACGGCTTTACAGTTGATCCCGGCCGACTGACGGTTTGGCTGGAGGATACAGGGGACATCTTCGCTGGCCACGTGATCGAGGTCCGGATCGAGAAGGGCGCCATCATTGAAATTGGCCTTGCGGGATGAAGATGTACTCCTGTCCTCATCCGAGTTAAGTGAACAAAAACCAAAGCTAACGGAACGATTGACGATTATGGGCAAACCTACCGGATTTCTGGAACTCGACCGCGCCGACCGCAAGTACAAGCCGGTTGAAGAGCGCGTGAAGCATTACAAAGAATTTGTGGTGCCGCTACCAGAGGGCGACCTCAAAAAGCAAGCGAGCCGCTGCATGGATTGCGGCATCCCGTTCTGTCACACCGGCTGCCCAGTCAACAACCAGATCCCCGATTGGAACGATCTCGTCTATCGCGGCGACTGGAAACAAGCTGCGCAAAACCTGCACTCGACCAACAATTTCCCGGAAGTGACGGGGCGCATCTGCCCTGCGCCATGCGAGGCCGCGTGCACGCTCAACATCGACGACAAGCCGGTGACGATCAAATCCATCGAATGTGCCATTGCAGACCGGGCATTTCAGGAAGGATGGGTCGTTCCCGAACCGCCGGAAAAGAAGACCGGCAAGAAAGTCGCAATCATCGGTTCGGGTCCCGCAGGATTGGCGGCCGCGCAGCAACTCGCGCGCACCGGCCACGATGTGCATGTTTACGAAAAGAATGCGCGCCCCGGCGGACTGCTGGTTTACGGCATCCCGGATTTCAAAATGGAAAAGGACGTGATTGCCCGCCGCGTCAAACAGATGGAAGCCGAAGGCGTGACGTTTCATTGCAACGTCCATGTCGGCACGGCGATTTCCGCGAAGGATCTGGAAGCAACTCACGACGCTGTTTTGCTCGCAACCGGCTCCGAGCAGCCGTTCGATTTCTTCGCCAAGTCGCCGGGGCGCGATCTCGATGGTCTACTCTACGCAATGGATTTCCTGCCGCAGCAGAACAAGCGCGTCGCGCGCGAAGCGCAGTTACCGGAAGCGCATGAGATCTCCGCTTCGGGCAAGCACGTCATCGTCATCGGTGGCGGCGATACGGGCTCGGACTGTATCGGCACCTCGTTCCGCCAGGGCGCGAAAAGCGTGACGCAGCTCGAAATCATGCCGCAACCGCCCGTCATGGAAAACAAGGCGCTGAACTGGCCGCACTGGCCGATGAAGTTGCGCGTCTCGTCAAGCCAAGCGGAAGGCGCGAAAACGGAGTTCTCGATTTCGACAACCGGCTTCTCAGGTGAAGGCGGAAAGGTCAAAAAGCTCCACTACACGCGCGTTGACAGCAAGATGCAACCCGTCCCGGGTAGCCAAGGCACGCTTGATGCCGACCTCGTGCTGTTCGCCATGGGCTTTTCGGGTCCGATTGAAGGCGATGTCGTAAAAGAGCTTGGCTTGCCCGTCGTCGCGCGCGGGCGCTTCAAGGGGTTAGATGCTAACGAGAAGGACTACAAGCTTGCGGGTTCGCCGAAGCTCTTTTGTGCCGGTGACATCCGGCGCGGGCAGAGCCTTGTCGTCTGGGCCATCCGCGAAGGGCGCCAGGCCGCGAGCGCGATAGACGCGTTCTTGATGGGTTCGACGACGCTGCCAAGGTGAGGTGGTCAAGTGACCTCACCCCTTCGGCTGCGCCGCCGCCTTGTTCGCGTCGCTTGAGGTATCGGGCTTTTGCATCATCCAGCGCACATCGTCCGCCCGGCCTGCTTTCGGCGTCAACCGTTCGCCCTTGACGAGCAGGCGGAAATAAGGCGCCTGAGACGGCGAAAGCTTGCCCGGCCCTTTGTTGCCCGCCGCCGTCACCGAATTCATGAGCGTCAAGCCGCCGTCGATTTGATTGATGAGCAAATCGCCCATCTGGCTTGAGCCTTCGCGCCGAGCCATAAGCGAGACAACGGACGCTGGAATAGCCGGCCGCACAATTTCAATGGTCTGCGCTTCTTCGCGGCCGCTCGCGCCAACCACCTTCAATACAACCTTGCCATTGTCCGCCTTCTGGTCGCCGGACGGATCGGCGGCAGCGGGAATAACGGGCTTCGGCGCAGGCGCTTGCGCCGCGCCTTCAACGGCTGCAGGCGAAGAAGGAGCCGGCACCTTCACAGCATTGTCCGGGTTGATCTTCGCTTGCTCGGGTTCGGCGCCAAGCAGCGGAATGGCGCGCTCGCTCTTCGCCTGATTGAGGTCGCGGCGCAATTCCTTCTCGACGAAGTGGGCGAGTTTTTGATTGCCCGCTTCCGTGAAATGCACGCCATCGCCGCCGCGCAATACGCGCACTTTCCCGGTCAGATCGGGACCATATGCCGAATAGAGACCTGCTTCGTCGGCGAACCCCGAATAGACATCGACATATCTGAAGCCATTGAGGTTCGCCCGCTCGCGTATCACTTCGTTCATGCCCTGGGCCTGTGCGGAGGCGTCATTGCGCCCCAAAATCGGCAATCCCACCCAGTAGACGCCGGCATTCTTGACTTTCACCGCCTTCATCATGCGATCGAGCCGGCGCGAATACTCCGCGCGCCACTCAGGGCTCATGATCGCGACTTTGCGCCCGCTTGAGCTCTTAAGCGGAACGCGATCGTCCTCCCCCACCATGGCAACGACAACGTTAGCCTTGTCTAAGGCTAAGCCATCCTCCAGCTCGCGCATTGCGACTTCGAATTCGCCGCTCATCACACCATCGACTTTGCGGACGCCCTTTTGCATGTTGAGGCGCGTATCCGAACCAAGGCCATTCAGGAGTCCCGCCAGAAGGCCTTCGGCGAAAGTGTCGCCAACGATCGTCACAGAATAGATTTCACCTTCGGGAAATGGCGTCAAAAAGCTGCCCCCGCCATCGTCTTCCGCTGCGCGCGCAGTGAAGATCGCGGCCGCGATAAACGCGATCACGAAAAACATCTTGGCCAGCATGTGCATTGCGCGGGTCATCGGCTCATTCTTCCGGGCGCCGGGCTAAGACTCCCATTGGGCAAATCAGTCACGATCATCATACAAAACGGCACGCGTCCGGTCCAACGGCAATCGCCGCTATTTCTGAGCGTTTGAGTTGGCGTGCGCCAAAACAGAATCCGACGGCCAGCAATCAACCTTCAGCCCATTGGCTTTTTGATAGAGTCCGATTTGCTTTCTCGTATTGGAGCCGATTTTTCCATCGGTTTTGTCCATGGGATAGCCGAGTGCCTTCAGGCGCGCCTGCAAATCGTGCACGGTTGCTGTGCGCGGCTGCTTAAAGTCGGCCCACGGGGTCGCGAAATCTCCCCCGCCCCGGATTCGGTCCGACAGGTGGCCGACAAACAGCGCATAAAGATCCGACGTGTTGTAGAGGCGGATAACCTTGAAATTCTCGGGAGCCAGAAACGCTGGACCATAAGTTCCCGCAGGCATCATCAGATAAGCAGTCTGGGCAAGTTCGGCCTCCGAAAAAGCTTTGCCGTCAATACGCGCAAATCCAAGCTTGACCCACTCGGCAAGCGGCCGCGCGTCGGGCGGCCCTTCAAGCGAGCAATTGGCACCCTTGCCGAGGCGCACTTCGTAGCCCCAGCCTTCGCCGCGCTGCCAGCCCTTGCCTTCAAGCTGGCGCGCGGCAGAGGCGAGCGCATCGGGAACCGAGCGCCAGATATCGGCTTTGCCGTCGCCGTCGCCATCGGCAGCATGTTTGAAGTATTCGGTCGGCATGAACTGCGTCAGACCAACGGCACCTGCCCAGGACGATTTCATGTCGGAGCGCGACACGCCGCTTTCAAGCATCTTGAGGGCCGCGATCAATTCGGCGCGGAACAGTTCTTTGCGCCGCCCGGCAAAAGCAAGCGTGGCGAGCACGCGAACGGCGTCGTGGGGAAGTTTGTAGGAACCGTAGGACGTTTCGCGCCCCCAAATGGCGACGAGTATATAGGGATCGACACCCGACTTCTGCTCGATACGCTTCAAGGCCTCGCGATGCTGACCGAAGAAGGCACGGCCTTGGCCGGCGAGTTTTTCCATGTAGGGTTTGGAAATGTAATCGGCGGCAGTCTTCGTGAACTCCGCTTGCCCCGAATTATCGACCTTGGGTTTTCCGGCGATTTCCAGATCTGGCAAATTGTAGTCCGGAGTAACGCCGGCGAATGCACGATCAAACGTTGCGCGGCTAACGCCCGCCGACTTGGCCTCGGGCCACACCGATTCAAGGAACCCCGCGAAATCGCCAGCGTGCGCGCTATTCGATAGCACCGCAAACAGCGCCAAGAAGACTGCCAAAAAGCGCGCGAGAATGAATTCCGGCAAGGCTGCCTCCGCAAGTGGTTTCAGACCGGCGCACATCTAGCGTCCGGGTATTCGAAAAACCTGCGATTCCGGGCTTTTTTAGGACCTAGAGACCTTAGAACGCTGCCTTGAAGCGCCGCTGCAGCGTGTTTTCCCAGGCAAGCGCCTGGGCGACGATCTGATCGAGGTCATCGTTTGCAGGTTTCCAACCCAACTTGTCGCGGATTTTGGCACTTGCGGCGACTATTGCCGCTGGGTCGCCCGGACGGCGCGGCGACAGCGCGACATTGAAATCCACGCCCGAAACCCGCTTAACGGCCGAGATGACATCGAGCACCGAGAACCCTTTGGAGTAGCCGCAATTGAAGATGTCCGTTGCCCCGCCTTTGCGCAGATAGTCGAGCGCCGACATGTGCGCACGAGCAAGATCGGTGACGTGGATGTAGTCGCGGATGCAGGTGCCGTCGTGCGTCGGGTAATCCGTGCCGAACACTTCCATGCCGGGACGATTGCCGAGCGCCGTCTCGCAGGCGACTTTGATGAGATGGGTTGCGCGCGGCGTCGATTGGCCGGTGCGGCCTTTCGGATCGGCACCTGCAACGTTAAAGTAGCGCAAAGCCACGGCGCGGAAATCATGAGCGCGCGAGGCGTCTTGCAGCATAATTTCGGTCATCAGTTTCGATGAGCCATAAGGCGACATGGGAGCCGGCATCGCTGCTTCGCTCACCGGGTTCTCGGCCGGGTTGCCATAGACGGCGGCCGTTGAAGAAAAAATGAATTGCTTGACGCCGGTTTCGACTGTAGCGGCGATCAGCGACCGGGATTTGACCGTATTGTTGAGATAATAGCCGAGCGGATCCGCAACCGACTCCGGCACGACGATGGAGCCGGCGAAGTGGATGATAGCATCGACTTTGTGCATGCGGATGACGGACTTAACGAGGTCAGCGTCGCCGATGTCGCCGACTACGAGGGTTGCGGCCGGAGCAACGGCCCAATGAAAGCCCGTTGACAGGTTATCGATAACGACGACGTTCTCGCCGGCATCAACCAGCTCAAAAACCATGTGGCTGCCGATATAGCCCGCACCACCTGTCACCAAGACGCTCATTCGCTTAACCTACTCTCGTGTTCTATAGGCACCCCTGCCGCGCGGGCACGGGGCCCGATCCCGGAACGAAACATGCAGTGGACAAACTAAACGGCAAAATGGGTCGTTAACCGGCCATCTACCACTTATACCGCTTGTCTATTCAAATTGCGCACCAACTCAGCTAGCAGACGAGTGTTGACGTCAGATTGCGACGAAGGAGAGAAATTGGCATGACCAAGGTCAAAAAACCAATCCGCAAGGCGGTTTTTCCCGTCGCAGGTCTCGGGACGCGTTTTTTGCCGGCCACAAAGGCCATGCCCAAGGAAATGCTGACCGTCGTGGACCGGCCGGTTATCCAGCACGTCGTGGACGAAGCGCGGGAAGCCGGCATAGAGCATTTCATTTTCGTCACCGGGCGCAACAAGGGGGTGATCGAAGATCACTTCGACAGTTCTTTCGAACTTGAGCACACATTGACCGAGCGTGGGAAAAGAAACGAACTCGATCTCTTAACCCGCGATCTCCCAGGTGCCGGACAGACAAGCTTTACCCGCCAACAAGCCCCGCTCGGCCTTGGCCATGCAGTCTGGTGCGCGCGCGAACTTGTGGGCAACGAACCCTTTGCGCTGCTGTTACCCGACATGCTGCATCACTCCGATCATCCCTGTCTTGGCGATATGATCGCAGCTTACAATCACAACCCGGGAAATCTCGTTGCTGTCGCACCTGTCCCCAACGATCAAACGCATCAATACGGCATCGTTGGCGTCGAGGACGCGAAGGCAAAGGTTAGCGCCATCACAAAAATGGTGGAGAAGCCGCCACGCGGAACGGCGCCTTCAAACTTGCACATCACCGGCCGCTACATTCTTCAACCTGAGATTTTCGGTCTTCTCGCCGAACAGGAACGGGGAGCAGGCGGCGAAATTCAATTGACGGACGCCATGATCCATCTGATGGAAGATTTGAAGCAGCCGTTCCACGCCGTGCGCTTTGACGGCAAAATCTATGATTGCGGCTCGAAAATCGGTTTCTTAACCGCGAACATCGCGTACGCCATGGCGCGTGACGATCTCGCGCCATCTCTTCAAGCCGAGCTCAAGAAGCTTCTAAAGTGATTGCCTTAGCGGCGAATACGCATGCCGACATGCACTTCGTCGGAAGAATAATCGCTGGCCGCATCGACGGCATCAAAGCTCGTGTGGGCATAGCGGCCGAGCAGGGCCACTTCGCGATTGAGGAAGTACTCGAACCCGAGCGTCGAGCGCACTTCGCTCTCGTCGATCAACCCGTCCTGTGAATCCTGCGATGAATACGTGATACCTGCAGAAGCAATTATGTTGCGCCTCAAGGCGTGGCGCGCCTCTATGCCGAAAGATTGAAATTTCGATCCGCCGACATTCGTCGTGGTCGTTTCAGAAACGTCGGAGCGGGCCGTGAAGAGGAGCGACGTCAATTCGGTGACGCGCCACGTGGCATTGGCATCGACAATCAAGCCATCGATTGCTTTGAGGCGGCGGTCGTCCGGCCTTTGAACGCCGTAGCCGAGGGCAACTTCCCCGCGCAGGATTTGCCCTGTATTGCCGAACGAAACACCGGCCCGGTAGCGCTCACCGTTGGAGGAGCGATTGATCAGGTCGGACCGTGCCGCGTTGTCGTAGTTGCGTTGGTTTGCCTCGACTTCCGTAAAGGCTGAAAAGGTTGGCTTAAATTCCCAGGAGGCACGCACGGTCTCTTCGTATTCGGTGTAGTCGCGATCCGAATTCGAGCTTGTTACGCCCAAGTTTTCGACATCGCCAAAGGCAAAGTCTCCAACGCTGCCGCGCAGCTGAACGGACAAGCGATTGAAGCGGTGATTGAGCGCCGCTTCGGCGCGATCCGTTGTCTGGTTGGCGCGGCTTCCGGCCGAACTCGCATCGAGCGCCGAACGGCTCTCTTGTGCGCGCTCATGGCTCAAAAGCCCTTGCAAGTTCGTGCGCCGGGTAATGTCGAGGCGGCCGCGCGTTTCGAGCAGGTAGCCTTTGTCGTTCTCAGAATCGAATTCGTTGTAAAAGCTCAAGTCGCCAGTCGAGCGTAATTCCAACGCGTGACGCGTCCAGTTTGAGGCGAGACGCGCCGAGGGAGCGGCATCCAGCGCCCAATCGGAGCGAGCCGAAGGCGCGCGAAAAACGTTCGAATACCACGACGTGCCGAACTCGGCTTCCGGGAACAGCACAAAACTGCCGATGCGAATTCCGATCGGGTCATAGGGATCGAGGCTCGCCAAACGGCGCACGCTGCGATTGTCGACGATTGGGTCCAAGTCTTCTAATTGGTTGAACAACAGCGGATCATGGCCGGCGGGCGGATTTTCGAACGCATCGACATCTTCTTGAGGCCGCGTATCGACAACGGACGGATCGGTTCCGTCTTCAGGCGGCAATGGTTCGCCAACATCGACAATACCGTCCTGAACGACGGGCGGCTCGGCGTTGTAGTTTGGATCGCCATCTTGGACCACAGCGCGTTGCCCCGCGCGGGGGGCAGGATCAAGCCCGTCGTCCTCTTCTTGGACTTCGCTGGGATCGTTTTGCGGGATAGGCGGGGGAATGCCGGGGGCGGCGAAGTTATCGTCAATGTCTTGTGCCACTGGCCGGTTCCGGCTCGTGGCGGATGGACCGGACGGATCGGTCCCGCGCGTGCCTTGCGTCTGCGCTTCGGCAGCAGAAATACCGCCAATCGCACCGAACGCGCACGCCGCAGCAAAACCAATAGAAAACCAAGCTACGCGCTCGCGGCCCATAATTCTGGCGCTCTCATGATTGACAGATCGCTGAAACGCCGCACAACAGATGGTAGAACACTAGAAAGTCTAGGTTAATACCGGCTTAAGTCATCAAGCGAAAACCGCGCGGGTGGCGGGGAAGCCCGGCTTTTGCTAAAAGATTCGAAGGTGCGGCGCCGTTTTGGCGGCACTCGAAATTGCCGCCCACAATCGAACCTGGAACGAACATGCAGAAAGCACTTCCGTCTTCCAGACGCGCCGCCCGGACCCACGGCAAGGGGAAGCCGAAGGCGGGAACGCAGGCGTCCGTGCAATCTGCGCTGCGCACCTTAAAACTTGAGAGCGACGGTCTGGAGCAGCTGGCGCGCGAACTTAAAACCGCCATGTCGGAGCAATTCTCAGAAGCCGTCCGCCGCCTCGCGACAATTGAAGGCCGGGTGATCGTGACGGGCATCGGCAAAAGCGGTCATGTCGGACAGAAGATCGCGGCCACGTTCGCCTCGACCGGCACGCCCGCATTCTTCGTGCATCCGAGTGAAGCCTCGCACGGCGACCTTGGCATGGTGACACCTGCCGACCTCATTCTCGCTTTGTCGTGGTCGGGCGAAACGGTGGAATTGAAACCGCTGATCATCTATTCGCGCCGGTTCGCAGTGCCGCTTGTCTCGATCACGTCTCGGGCCGATTCGGCGCTCGGCCAGCAATCGGACGTGGTGCTTGTGCTTCCGCGTGCCAAAGAAGCCTGCCCTCACGGCCTGGCGCCCACCACATCGACAACGATGCAGCTCGCGCTCGGCGACAGCCTCGCTATAGCGCTCCTTGAGGCCAAGGGTTTCACCGCTCATGATTTTAAAGTCTTTCACCCGGGCGGCTCGCTTGGCGCAAACTTGAAGCACGTTTCCGATGTGATGCACAAAGCCGCCGATCTGCCTCTTGCCGGCGAAAGCGAGATCATGGCGCAAGCGCTGGTCACAATGACTGCGAAAAGCTTCGGCTGCCTCGGCATCACCGACAAAAAAGGGCGCCTTGCGGGCGTAATTACCGACGGCGATTTGCGCCGTCACATGGGCCCTAACCTTTTGCAGGCGCGCGTCGGGGATATCATGACGCGAGGTCCTAAAACCATTGCCCCTTCAATGCTCGCCTCGGCGGCATTGGAAATCTTGAACGCTTCGCGCATAACGGCGCTGTTCGTGGTCGAGAACGAAAAGCCGGTTGGCATCATTCACGTGCACGATCTGTTGCGCACGGGAATCATTTAGTTTCCGCCCAATCTTCTTCCGTGCGGCTGACGACAAGGACGGTGCCATTGACGCCCGTCACTTCGACCTCGGAGCCGCGCGGCGCATCTTCGCCCTCTGCGGCCCATATGGTGTCGCCGACGCGCACCTTACCGCGGCCATTGCGGATCGCATCCTCTACAATCACCTTGCGGCCGATGTACTGCGCGCCGCGAATATTGAGCTGGGGTTCATCGGTCTTGGCGACATCCGCGTCGCTGTAGCGGCGTACCCAGAACACCGTTGCCACCGAAATGAGAGCGAACAAGATCAACTGCCAAGCCGTTGAAATAGGCATTAGCAATGCCAGGACACCAATCACCGCGGCCGATAATCCGAACCATAAGAAGTGGACACCGGGCACGATCGTCTCAAGCACGATGAGCACCACGGCGACCGCGAACCATAACCAAGCGCCGAACTGCGAAATCAAGTCCGAGATTACTTGCATCGTGCATTCCTAGCCCAAGTTACCGTTGCGGATGTGCCGTCTCTTATCGTCATACTAGGGGAACACCGCCCGGCCGCTGAGGCGATTTAGGTGCGGCAGGCTTGGTTCCCGCGCCGCCGCCGCCAAAGGCCTCTCCCGTAATCTGTGCGAGACCCGCGAGCGAGCCGATCACGGACGAGGCTTCAAGCGGCATCATGATGATTTTTGCGTTGGGCGCGGAGGCGAGCGATTCCAGAGCTTTCACGTAGTTATTGGCGACAAAGTAGTTGATGGCCTGAACGTTACCGTTGGCAATCGCATTGCTGACCATTTCGGTTGCCTTGGCTTCTGCTTGTGCCGAACGCTCGCGCGCCTCTGCGTCGCGGAAAGCTGCTTCCTTGCGGCCTTCGGCTTCGAGCACGCGTGCCTGCTTCTCGCCTTCTGCTTTGAGGATCGCTGCCTGTCGCAGGCCTTCCGACTCAAGGATTTGCGCACGTTTTTCGCGCTCCGCCTTCATCTGACGGGCCATGCTATCGATGAGATCGCGCGGCGGGGCAATGTCCTTGATTTCGATGCGGGTGACTTTGACACCCCAAGCTTCGGTCGCCGCGTCCACGACATGCAGCAACTTGGCGTTGATCTGGTCCCGGTTCGACAGAAGTTCGTCGAGATCCATCGAACCCATAACGGTGCGGATATTGGTCATCGTCAGATTGATCATCGAATGTTCTAGCTGATCGACCTCGTAGGCCGCCTTAGCTGCGTTCAGGATCTGAAAGAATGCGACGCCATCGACGCGCACCATGGCGTTATCGCGGGTGATGACATCCTGGCTGGGGATGTCGATCACTTGCTCTTTCATATTGATCTGGTGGCCGACGCGTTCGATGACGGGAATGAGAATATGCATGCCGGGTTGCAGCGTGCGCGTATAGCGGCCGAGATTTTCAACCGTATAGTTCGAACCTTGCGAAACGATCTTGATCGTCGACCAGAGCGCCCAGACCACCAGTGCCAGAAGCGCTACGCCAAAAACGCCAAAGCCGCTCAAAATGTCATCCAAGGCCAGATCTCCTGCCGCGCTAATATCGAATCAGTAATTGGGTTCGATTTTTCGCTTTTGCAGGGGTGGATCCAAATAATTCGTAAATATTGGGTGAAATGGCGATATAATTCGATACGAGGCGGCAAATATGGCAATTATGGCCGCAAGACTATTGTATATATAGTGCCGCTATTGGCGGCCTTAGAACCAGCCCATTAATTCGCGCCGGGCGATATTTTCAATAACGTCCATGCCTTCCGGGCTGGCGTTGAGCGCCGGGAGATAGGCGAAGTTTACGCCGCCATTGCCGGTAAAAATGTGGCGGTTCTCGCCGTCCAGTTCCTCCAGCGTCTCCAGGCAATCCGCCGAGAACCCGGGCGCTACAAGCGCCAAATTCTTGACGCCGGATTTGGCGAGCGCTTCGACCGTCTTGTCGGTATAAGGCTGTAGCCAGGGATCGTTGCCGAAACGCGATTGAAACGTCGTCAGCCAGCGATCATTTTCAATTCCCAATTTCTCGCGCAGCAATCGCGACGTCTTTTGACATTGGCAATGATAGGGATCGCCTTTGTCGAGATACTTCTGCGGCATTCCGTGAAACGTCGCAATAATCTTTTCCGGTTCGAAATCGAGTTTCGCCAGGCTCGATTTCATCGAACGCGCAAGAGCATCGATGTAAACTGGATCGTCATGATACGAGGGCGCTACCCGGACCGCCGGCTGCCAGCGCATCTTCATGAGTGCACGAAAAGCTTGATCGGCGGCCGTTGCTGTCGTCGCGGCGGCATAGTGAGGATAGAGGGGAACGAGAAGAATGCGATCGCATCCTTGCGCCTTCAGCGCTTCAATACTGCTTTCGGTCGATGGATTGGCGTAGCGCATGGCCCAATCGACAACGATGCGGGGGTGCTCTTCAAGACGTTGCGCGAGCTGTTCGGCCTGGCTGCGCGTGATTGTCTTGAGCGGGCCCTCGTTCTTCTCATTGTTCCAGATGGTCGCGTAGTCGCGGCCCTTTTTCGCGGGGCGCACCGTCAGAATGATGAGATTGAGGATCGGCCACCATTTCCAGCGCGGTTCCTCAATAACACGCTGATCGGAGAGGAATTCCTTCAAGTACCGGCGCATGGGCCAATACCCGGTGCCATCCGGCGTGCCAAGATTGAGAAGCAAAACACCAATGCGGCCAAGCTTTGCCTCCGGATGGCCCGGCGGCCATGCAGACCGGTCGACAGCGTATTTTTCCGGCTTTTTGCGATCGTTCATCTGCTACCCCTTACCGGCAATTAGCGGCAGCAGGAGCTTAGCGGATCAAACGCGGCGGCGCGACAGTCGCGGGTTGTGTGATTTCGCCACTTGGCTCGGGGGCATTTCCGGCAGGCTTGGTTGCATCGGCTTTCTTGGGTGCGTCGCCGCCATCGCCTTTGTCACGATCGACGTTTTGCAGGTGCCGCGCACTCGCCCAATAGACCGCCATACAGCGCACGAAGTCTGCCGGCTTCGCGACAAAGAGCCGTTCGGCATAAGGCCTGGCCTCGCTGCGCAGCTCATCCTTTCGCTGCATGATCAAACTTTCAATAGGTGCGGCATTGGACGGCAAGTGCGCCCTAAGCTGCCGGACTTCGGCTTCGAGGACCGCAAGATCGTGATCGTCGCCCAGGATTTCGGCGAGCTTGCGAGCTGTAGCGATGCGGACTTCGAAATATTCCGGCCATGCACGCGAAATCAACGCCATCTGGCGCCAATGCCACTGCACCGCCTTTCGCAATTCGTGGAACGCTGCGTCGGACGGCCGCTTGTAAGCGCGCGCCAGATTGCGCCGGGCGTGGGCATAGGTTCGCTCAATGCCCACTGAGAGGGCTTCAAAACCCTTGCTCTTGAACGAAGGTTTCTCAAACTTTTGCGCTTCAATAATAGCCAATGCCAGCGCGCGCTTGAACGCCGGCGGATCGGCGCGCTCAACTGCCGTGTCGCCGCCACCGGCCAACAACGGACGCAGCGGCTGCAAGACGTTGATACTCTCGGGACCAAAGTGCGCTTCAAGCTTCCCGATCGTTTCCAGCTTGACGTGGCGATCGCGCGTGCCGGCCAACGCGTCGCCAATTTTCGATATCTTCCGGTATCGCGCGCGGAACGATTTGTCCGAAAGGGCCGGACGCATCAATCTCAGAAGCGACTTGAGGCGCTTAACGACTTTACGTGTCTCGTGCACGTTTGCAGCCGTCGTTTCCTCGCGACCGAGTTCGCTTACCGCACGCTGGAGCTGCTCCCGCGCGATCCGGCGGAAACCCTTTGCACTGAGCTCGTCTAGTTTGAACCTATAGGCCATGAAGATCCCGGGATGGCTGCCGTCAAACCCAAATCATAGCGCACTGTCACAATCGAGGGCGGTGGGCCTATGTGGTTAATGCCGTCTCGCAGCAATGCGGGTCAAACTTCGGAATTTGCCCAGGCGACCCACGTCCGAATGCGCGCTTCCGGGCTGGAGTGGGTCAAAAAATCCGTGATGACGGCGATCGAATTGGCCCCGGCCGCAACGACGCCTGGGGCACGCTCGGGTGTAATACCCCCAATTGCAACGAGCGGAATATTACCGAGACGGCTTTTCCATTGCCCGACGCGATCAAGCCCCTGGGGTGCCCAATTCATGACTTTGAGTTTGGTTTCGTAGACGGGCCCGAGCGCGACGTAGTCCGGCGCTGCCGCGATTGCCGTCTCAAGCTCTGCAAAATCGTGGCTCGAGACGCCGAGCCGAAGATTTGCTGCCTTGATGGCTTTGATGTCCGCGGCCGCCAGATCTTCCTGGCCGAGATGGATGTAATCGGCACCCTCTTCAATTGCCAATTGCCAGTAGTCGTTGACGATGAGTTGGCAATCTCTGGCGCGCGTGATGGCGAGGCTTTCGGCTATCTGGCGGCGGACTTCGCTCGTCGGCGCATCCTTGAGCCGGAGTTGGACTGTCTTGACGCCGAGCGGCACAATCCGTTTCAGCCACGTGACATCGGGCACGATTGGGTAGAAGCGATCGAGGTGCAAAGGCCGAGCGGCGGTCATTTGGAACGATCGAGATCGAAGAACGGCGTTCCAGCAACCGGCGTCGAGGGCTGAGCCATATCGCGCGGTGCCATGATGCCCGATTTATATGCGAGTCGCCCCGCTTCGACAGCACCTGCAAAGGCTTTGCCCATTGCGACGGGGTCAGAGGCTTTGGCGATAGCAGTATTCAGGAGGACAGCGTCGTAGCCCATTTCCATTGCTTCGGCCGCATGTGAGGGCGCACCAAGGCCGGCATCGACGACTAGTGGAACGTCAGGCAGATAGGCGCGCAGCGTCTTCATTGCCGGCTTGTTTGCAATGCCGCGCCCAGTGCCGATGGGCGCGCCCCACGGCATGATGACCTCGCATCCCGCGCGCAACAGGCGCTCGGCGACACAAAGATCCTCCGTCGTGTAGGGAAATACTTTGAAACCATCGCGTGACAGCACGCCCGCCGCTTCGACCAGACCGAAAACATCTGGTTGCAGTGTGTCGTCGTTGGCGATGACTTCGAGCTTGATCCAATCGGTTCCAAACACTTCACGCGCCATCTGCGCGGTGGTGATGGCGTCGCGCGCGGTACGGCATCCAGCCGTATTGGGCAGCACGTATTTCGCAAGTCCAGTGATGAGTTCGAGGAAGCGCTCGCCAACTTTACCGCCCGCCGCTTCCCGCCGGAGTGAAACAGTCACGATCTCGGAGCCAGATGCTTTCACGGCGGCCGCCATCACGTCGGGCGAGGGATAGACGGCGGTGCCGACCAGAATGCGCGACGCTACAGGCGTTCCGTAGAAAGCGAGGCCGCTTGTCTCATGCATTGTTTGGTCGCGAACGTTCATGGGTTCAAACTCATTTGCCGAGTTTAGCCGCCTTGGCGCGGCGATACGATCTCTATTCTATCGCCCGGTTGTAGCAGCGTCGCGGCTCTCGATGCTTCGGCGACGAACGTTCCGTTGAGTGCGGTCGCGACCTTGGCGCCCAACATCGCTTGTTCGGCCACTAGTTCGCTCAAATACCGCGCCGCCGTCGGCATCGATTTACCGTTCACAACGACGTCCATTTTCGCCTCATAAGCGCCCCTTGAGCCGATGTTCATGGTCTGCCAGGCCCATAAAACTGCATTCGCATATGGTGAGTTAAGCCATTGTCGGCAATATGTTGAGGTTTTTTTTACAGCGAATACGATCAATAGGGCCGAATAGTCCAGAATCCGCCGCACTTCACCCGATCCTTTCGGACCGGTTCAACCGAGGTATCCCATGTTCGCTTCTCTCATGTCGGCCCGGCGGTTTGCGGCGCTCTTTTGGTGTCAGTTCCTCTCCGCGCTCAATGACAACCTCTTGAAGAACGCCCTGGCGATGCTGGTTGTCTACAAGCTCGCGATGGAAAACGGTCCGGTGATCGGCACACTGGCCGGTGCTGTGCTCATCGCACCGTTTTTCATCTTCTCCGCACTCGCCGGGCAACTCGCCGACAAGTTCGACATGGCGTGGATTGCCGTCCGGCTGAAACTGCTCGAAATTCCGGTCGCTATCTTGGCCGCCATCGGTCTCGCCGTACCCTCGGTGCCATTGCTGTTCGTGGCGCTCATTTTGTTTGGAACACTCAGCGCCTTCTTCGGCCCTGCGAAATACGGCTTACTACCGGTGCATTTGAAGACACACGAACTTCCCGCCGGCAACGCACTGGTCGAAGGCGCGACCTTCATGGCCATTTTGCTCGGCACGATGGGCGGCAATTTCGCAAGTTCCAGCGATACGCACCTTTATATGGTTGCGACAAGCATCGTCGTCATCGCTATTGCCAGCTGGCTCGCCGCTCGCATGATCCCACCGACAGGCCGCGCCGCACCAGATCTTTTTGTCGATCGGAACGTGGTCACGTCGACGAAGACATTGCTCGCCGACCTCAAGATAGACAGGAAAATCTGGCAAGGGGCTCTCATCACGTCCTGGTTCTGGCTTGTTGGCGCAGTCATCCTCGCACTGTTACAATCGCTCATCCCGAAAATTCTCAACGGCAAGCCCGAGGTCTATACGCTCGCGCTGTTCGTGTTCGCCGTCGCTGTTGCGCTCGGCTCAATTGTTGCGGCAAAGGCCAGCGCCACGCGCCCCAATATGGCTCTGGTTCCCATTGGCGCCGTGTTGATGGGACTTTTCTCGTTCGATCTCGCGTGGCTTACGTCGTCCATGACACCCGCTTCAGCGCCGATAGGCATTAGCGAGGTTTTGGCGTCATTCTCGGGTTTGCGCATGCTCGTTGACTTAGCAGGCCTGGCATTTGCAGGCGGTTTGTTCATCGTACCGTCGTTTGCAGCCGTCCAGGCTTGGGCCCCGGTTGACCGGCGCGCACGCGTCATCGCCGGATGCAATGTCATGTCGGCCGCGTTCATGACGGCCGCCGGGCTGCTCATCGCCGGCCTGCAGTACGCAAAAGTTCCGCTCTCGCTCATTTACGCAGGCCTTGGCGTTGCCAATCTCGTGGCCGTCGTCCTCATCCTGCGCGCCTGGGGTAACGACGGCGTCAAGGACGTCGCCGCGTTTCTGTTCAAAACGTTCTTCGGACTTGAAGTGAAGGGGCTTGAGAACCTGCCCAAAGCCGGCGAGCGAGCGATCATCGCCCCAAACCACGTTAGTCTCCTCGACGCTGGTCTCATGCACGCTTTGTTGCCGTCGCACGCGTCATACGCCATCGATACCGGCATGGCGAATACCTGGTGGGTGAAGCCGTTCTTAAAACTCGTCAAAGCGCACCCCATCGATCCGACCAAGCCTCTCGGCACGCGCCACTTGATCCAAGCGGTTAAAGACGGCAACGCACTCGTCATCTTCCCGGAAGGGCGCCTCACGGTCACCGGCGGGTTGATGAAGGTTTACGACGGCACGGCGATGATTGCCGACAAGGCCGACGCGCCGATCATCCCAGTTCGCATCGACGGCCTAGAGCGCTCGCGCTTTGGCTATTTAAGTTCGCAGCAAACAAAAAAAGTCTGGTTCCCGAAAACGACCGTCACCATTCTTCCACCGGTAAAGCTCCGCGTCGATCAGACTTTGCGCGGCAAGAACCGGCGCCAAGCTGCAGGCCTTGCTCTCCAGGACGTCATGACCGACAGTGCAGTCCTGACCACGCCCATCGACCAGACACTATTTGAAGCGCTGGTGATGGCGAAGGCAACCCGCGACACGGGCCGGCCAGCGGTTGAAGACCCGCTCGGTTCAACGCTCTCTTACAAGAAACTCATCATTGGTGCCCAAGTGCTTGGCGCCAAAATCGCCCCGCTTACGCTGCCAAACACCGCCGTTGGCGTGATGCTCCCTAATTCGGCGGGTGTAGCTGTCACATTCTTCGCACTTCAATCAATAGGTCGCGTCGCAGCGATGCTGAATTTTACGGCCGGACCCGCGAACGTCGCCGCTGCGTGTAAAGCGGCAAAAATCGACGTGGTTCTGACGTCGCGCGTGTTCGTGCAGAAGGGGCATCTCGAACCCTTGATCTCGGCAATCGAACCCATCGCCCGCATTGTCTATCTCGAAGACGTGCGTGCGACGATTTCTTTCTCAGACAAAGCGCGCGGACTTCTCGCGGGCGGCAAACCTCAAGTCAAAACCGATCCGAACGCGCCTGCCGCTATCCTCTTCACGTCCGGATCGGAAGGGACGCCCAAGGGGGTCGTGCTCTCGCATCGCAATCTCTTGGCAAACTGCGCGCAGTCGCTGACGCGCGTTGCCTGTAACGGATCCGACAAAGTGTTCAACGCGCTGCCTGTATTCCACTCATTCGGGCTGACAGCAGGATTGTTGATGCCCTTGACGGGCGGCATCCCCGTTTTCCTCTATCCGACGCCGCTCCACTATCGCATCATTCCCGAACTCGTTTACGGATCGAACGCCACGATTTTATTCGGCACCGATACGTTTCTCGCCGGTTATGCGCGTGCCGCTCACCCCTATGATTTTGCACGCTTGCGTCTCGTTCTTGCCGGCGCCGAGGCCGTCAAAGACCGCACGCGCCAGCTCTACATGGAGCGTTTCGGCGTGCGCATACTCGAAGGCTATGGCGTCACCGAAACGGCGCCGGTGCTCGCAATCAACACCCCTCTTTCCAATAAGTCTGGAACCGTCGGCCGCCTCTCGCCGCTGATGGAAGCGCGCCTTGAGCCTGTCCCCGGCATCGAAGAAGGCGGCCGCCTTTACGTGCGCGGGCCAAACGTCATGCTGGGATATTATCGCGCCGAAAACCCGGGCGTGCTTGAGCCGCCGGCAGATGGCTGGCATGACACGGGCGACATCGTCACGATCGACGCGCAAGGTTTCATCGCCATCAAAGGCCGCGCCAAGCGCTTCGCCAAGATTGCGGGAGAAATGGTGTCGCTGTCGGCCGTTGAAGCTTTGTCCGCCGAACTCTGGCCGCAACTCATTACAGTCGTTGTGTCGCTGCCGGACGCGCGCAAAGGCGAACGTCTCGCCCTGCTGACCACGGATGCTGCATGCACGCGCGAAGCCTTCTCGCAATTTGCAAAGCGCAAAGGCGCGACCGAGCTCATGGTCCCCTCTGATATTCTGGTCGTCGATAAGATCCCGCTGCTCGGGTCCGGAAAACCGGACTATGTCGCTGCACTCGCAGCGGCGAAAGAAAAAATCGCGAGCCGCCCCGCTACGCCTTTGACGCTCGTCACATAACTGATTTGCTCGATCGTCACTTGCGAATGAACGGGTGTGACCGGTCGCCAGTCGCTAGATATGCCGCGACGGCCTCGGCGAGAACCGGCGCGAGAAGAAACCCGTGCCGGTACGCGCCGTTGACGCTAATAAGACGGCCGTCGTCAGAGATCTCGATACGCGGCACGTTATCGGGAAAGGCCGGTCTCACGCCCGCGCCCATGTCGAGAACTTCGGCCTCCGCGAAGGCGGGATGCAAGGCATACGCCGAACCTAAGAGTTCTAGCGCGGAACGGACCGTCATGGGTCCGTCGTCTTCGCGTTCAATGACGGTAGCGCCGACGACGAAGCGGCCGTCCCCCTGCGGCACGACATAGATCGGCTGGCGCGGATGGAGAAGGCGCACGGGCCGGCGCAGAGACACTTCTTTTGAACGCACGACCAGCCGCTCGCCACGCACGCCGCGCAATTCAGGGATATCGTCGCGCGCAGAAAATCCGCGGCAATCAATAGTGAGACCGTCGCGCTGGCCTTGCCATCCCTGATCGAGAACGATCGTCACTCCGGCGCGCCTGGCTTCCTCAAGCAAGTAGCCGAGCACCGCAAGAGCGTTGAAGTGCGCTTCGTCCGCAAAAAACAATCCGGATTGAAAGCGCCCTCCGAGATCGGGCTCAAGATCGGCAATGGAGGATTCGTCGAGGTTTCTGTGCTTCTCTGTCGCGCGCGCGAAACGAAGCAACTCCGATTGGTCGCGGGCGGACGCCACAACCAGCGTTCCGTTTTCGACGATGCCGGGATAACCCGCACGCCACAGAGCCAGGGCGTCGCGGCCAAGATTGCGCACGGCAGCGGGCGCGCTTTCCGCTTCGCAGTCGGGCGCCAGCATCGCGCCGGCCCAACGGCTCGCCGAGTTGACAAAAGGCTCCGCGCTCGCTTCAACGAGACGCACCTTGTGGCCTGCCCTGGCGAGTGTCAAAGCCTGCCAGAGACCGAGAATGCCGGCGCCTGCAACTGTGATTTCTTTTACGTCCAATGGGTGCTCGCTTCGCGTCTGTTTAGCGCGCTTCTAGCATCAATCGCCGAGCGCTGCACCTTCGCGGCGGGGGTCTGCGCCGCCTTCGAGCCGTCCTTTGCGTCTCACGATGGTGTGCGTGCCGCTGGTCATGGCGCCGTTCGCCACCTCGTGTCCGTAGGTCTTAAGCATGAGTGATGGCCAGAAGGCCGCAGGCCCATCCTCAAACTGGAATACGCCGCCGTCGCTGCCGAAGTTTGCAAGTGCGGCCGCCTCCTGCGCGGACTTCTGCCAATCGATCAACGCGACAAGAATCTTGGTGACATAGAGGATGATGTTGCTGCCGCCCGGCGAACCGGTGACAATTTCGAGTTGGCCGTTTTTGTCGAACACCAGCGTTGGCGACATGGAACTGCGCGGGCGTTTGCCGCCTTCGATGCGGTTTGCAACGGGAAGGCCGTCTTTATCGGCGGGCAGGAATGAGAAGTCGGTCAGTTCGTTGTTGAGCAAGAATCCGGCCGCCCACAGATGCGATCCGAATGCGCCTTCGATGGTCGTCGTCATGGCAACAGCATTGCCTTGGCCGTCGATAATTGAAATGTGGCTCGTGCCTGCGCGCTCAAGCGACGCGTCGAGGCCGAATGTGCGTTTTGCGAACCCGGGCGGCAATCCGGCATCGGGCTTCGCCATGGCGCGGCGCAGGTCGATCAGCTTGCGCCGCTCGGCGAGATATCCGGTATCGAGCAGACCCGAAGGTATCGCAACGAAATCGGGATCGGCGAGATAGCGGTTGCGGTCGGCGTAGGCGAGTTTTTGCGCTTCCCCGATGATGTGCAGGGCCTGGGCGCTCATGGCCGAGAACGGTCCGCTCACCCCGGCAAGCGGTTCGATCATCTGCAGCGTCTGAGCGATTGTCATAGCGCCGGATGAGGGCGGACCCATGCCGCAGATCTTGCGGGCGCGATAAGAAAAGCAAACCGGAGGCCGTTCCTTGGCCTCATAGCTTTTGAGATCTGCCAGAGTGAGATCGGCGTTCGTGACCGGACCCTGGGCAACGGCAGAAACGATCTCGTCGGCAATCGCGCCCTCGTAAAATGCAACCGCACCTTTTTCGGCAAGGGTTGCGAGAGTTTGAGCATACTCCGGATTCTTTAGCATTGAGCCTGGGGGATACGGGGCGCCAGTGGCGTCGAAGAAGTACGCGCGCGCGCCGGGAGCAAACCGCGCGGCACCTTCCGCTTTGAGAAGTAGATGCAAACGCCCGGGCATCGGAAAGCCATCGCGCGCCAATCGAATGGCGGGCTCGAATAGTTTTGCCCAAGCAAGCTTGCCGTGCCGCCGATGCGCAAGTTCGAGCGCACGCATCGCGCCGGGCACGCCGGTGCTGAGGCCGGAGCGCACGGCCTCATCGAATGGAACCGGTTTGCCGTCACGCAGGAAGCGGTCTGGTTTGGCGGCGGCGGGCGCCGTCTCGCGTCCATCATAAGTTTTGAGATCGGACTTCGGCGCATCCCAATGCACGATGAACGCGCCGCCGCCCAGACCCGACGACTGCGGCTCGACAAGCCCGAGAACGAGCTGCGTGGCAATCGCGGCATCGATTGCAGAACCGCCTGCGCGCAAGATCTCGCGCCCTGCTTCGGCGGCCAATGGATGTGCCGCTGCCACCATGTGGCGCGTTGCAGTACTGGTGCCCTTCTCCGAAAAGCCGGTTGCCGCTTCGGGAGCTTGAACGGCGTCTTGCGCGTAAGCGAGGCCGGTCTGTGTCACATTAAAAAACAGACTGAGCAGAAGCGCTGTCGCATTACGATTTATCATTGTTGCCTTCTTGCAAATGTCAGTCGGACAGTTTGTTTAGCATTGTAGCTCCGGGATGAGAAATGAGGATCCCGTGGTGAGGCGCTCAATAAACCTCAATGAAAATCCCGCGACTTCGGGATGATGCGCACGTTGCGCGGGTGGTTTGGGCGCGGGTGGTTTGGGCGCGGGTGGTTTGGGCGCGGGTGATGCGGCTTGGCCTCGCGGCTAAAACGCGGGTGAAGTCTCTTATCGTTGTTTACGTGCCCTCGTGCCGAGCCCGGATCGGGGCGGCGCACTTCATCCGCATTGGCGACCGGAACTTTTATGTCTGCGGCCCATTCCGAAAGCTTCATCAGCCAATCGCTGCGATCGATGAGGTGGCCTGAGACGATGTGAATGATATCCTCGTGGCGCTGGATGCGGCCGCGAATTTCGATCAAACGCGCGGTCATGACGATCTTGCGGTATTTTTCCAGCATCTTCGGCCACACAACCGCGTTGGCGACGCCAGTCTCATCCTCAATGGTCATGAACACGACGCCCTTCGCCGAGCCCGGCCGCTGGCGCACGAGGATGACGCCTGCAACCGCCACGCGCGCGCCGTCTTTCAAGGTGCGCACGTCATTGCAGGAGAGGACGCGGGCTTGCTTAAATTCTTCACGCAGAAATTGCATCGGATGCGCTTTAAGCGAAAGCCTCAGCGTCTGATAGTCGTTCACGACATGCTCGGAGAGCGCCATCTCGGGTAACGTCACCTCAGGCTCTTCTCCGCTTTCTTGCATCTCGCTCCAGGCAAAAAGCGGCAAGGCTTCGGCTGGGCTAAGCGCCTTCACCTGCCAAAGGGCTTGACGGCGGTCGATTCCAAGCGAGCGGAACGTATCGGCGGCTGCGAGTTTCTCGAGTGTCGCGCGTTTGATGCCGGTGCGAGTCCAGAGGTCTTGGATGGAGGGGGGGCGTCCCCTCTCCCCGTTTCTGCACTTAACGGGTTGCGGGATAGGGTGTGGGGCAGCCGCTTGTTCTTTATGTTGCCGCCCCTCACCCCAACCCTCTCCCCATGCAAGTGAAGAGCATGGGGAGAGGGAGATCTTGCGCGCGTCGTCTTCGTTGAGCCCGTCGATCTGGCGAAGACCGAGGCGGAGAGCGGGCGATGGGATCAGACCCTGCGGGACTAACCCCGTGCCAGGAGAGAGCTGCAATGTGGGGTCAGACCCGCAGGGTCTAACCCCAGTGGTAATCCCAGTGGTAATCCCAGTGGCTTCCAGCGTCGAATCCCAATTAGAAAAATTGACGTCCGCTTCCAGCGCTTCGACGCCATGCTCAACCGCATCGCGCACAATTTGGGCCGGCGCATAAAATCCCATCGGCTGCGAGTTCAGAAGCGCGCAAGCGAACGCCGCCGGATAATGACACTTCAGCCACGACGACACATAAACGAGATGCGCGAAGCTTGCCGCGTGGCTCTCCGGAAAGCCATATTCGCCGAAACCCTTGATTTGCGAAAAGCAGCGTTGCGCGAACTCCTGGGCATAACCGCGCGCCACCATCTGCGAGACCATCTTTTCCTCAAGAAGCCCAATCGTGCCGCGCCGCCGGAAGGTTGCCATGGCCTTGCGCAGTTCGTTGACTTCCGCGTCCGAGAATTTCGCCGCGTCCATGGCGATGCGCATGGCTTGCTCTTGAAAGAGCGGCACGCCTTTGGTTTTGCCGAGGATCTGTTTTAATTCGTCCGCTGGCCCATGCTCGGGCGACGGCGCCGGATAAACTTCCGCCTCGAGCCCAGAACGGCGGCGCAGATACGGGTGCACCATGCCGCCCTGAATGGGGCCCGGCCGCACGATCGCAACTTCAATCACGAGATCGTAGAAACAGCGCGGTTTCAAGCGCGGCAGCATGTTCATCTGGGCTCTGGACTCGACCTGGAACACGCCAAGCGAATCCGCCCGGCACAGCATGTCGTAAACCGCTGGATCATCGCGCGGAACTTTGGCGAGCGTCATCGGCAAATCGTGGTGCTTCTCCAGAAGCTCGAAGGCCTTCCTGATGCAGGTCAGCATACCGAGCGCCAGCACGTCGATTTTCAAGAGACCGAGCGCGGCGATGTCGTCCTTGTCCCACTCAATGAAGGTGCGGTCCGCCATCGCTGCATTGCCGACCGGCACGACCTCGATCAACGGCCCGCGCGTCAGGATAAATCCGCCGACGTGCTGCGAGAGGTGGCGCGGAAAGCCCATCAGCTCTTGGGTCAAATCGAGCACGGCGGCGAGCAGCGGATCATTGGGATCGAGGCCGGCTTCGCGCACGTGCTTTTCCGGCAAGCTGCCGCCGGAACGCGAACCCCACACCATGCCGGCGAGCGCGGCAACGGTATCCTCCGATAGCCCCATGGCTTTGCCGACATCGCGCACGGCCGAGCGCGCGCGGTATGAAATGACGGTGGCGGCAAGCCCGGCGCGGTCGCGGCCATAGCGGGCGTAGATGTACTGGATGACCTCCTCGCGCCGTTCGTGCTCGAAATCGACGTCGATGTCGGGCGGTTCGCGGCGCGATTCCGAAATGAAGCGCTCGAACAGAAGATCGACTTCCGTGGGGTTCACCGCCGTGATGGCGAGACAATAACAGACGGCCGAGTTCGCGGCCGAGCCGCGCCCCTGGCAGAGGATGCCGCGCGAGCGCGCATATAAAACGATGTCGTGAACGGTCAGGAAATAGGGCGCGTAGTTGAGTTCCGCGATCAGCTTCAGTTCGCGCTCAATGGTGGCGCGCACTTTTGCCGGCAGTCCATCGGGGAAGCGGTGCGCGGCACCTTCCCAGGTTAGATCTTCAAGATGCGTTTGCGGGTCCTTACCCGGCGGCACGGGCTCGTCGGGGTATTCGTAGACGAGTTCGTCGAGGGAGAAGCGGCAGGCGCCCATGATGTCGAGCGTGCGCCCGAGCGCCGCCTCAAAGCCCTTGAAGAGCCGCGCCATTTCGCTTGGCCGCTTCAAATGCCGCTCAGAGTTGGCTTCGAGCTTCAATCCGGCTTCGGAAATCGTCGTGTGTTCGCGGATGCAGGTCAGCACATCCTGCAGCGGACGGCGGTGGCTCGCGTGATAGAGAACGTCGTTGGTTGCGACGAGCGGCGTGGCGCGGCGCTCGGCGATTTCCGCGAGTGCCGCGATGCGCGCACGATCGTCCCCGCGATAGCTATGCGACGCGGCGAGGTAGAGGGGGGCGGGAGCGAGGGCAGCTTTCACGTGCTGCAGCAGCATTTCAAAACTTGTCCTCCTGGGTCCCGGCTCTCGCAAGGGGGCTCGGCCGGGATGACAAGTTTCGATATTTGTTGCGCCTTCACTGCCTGTCATCCCGGCCGGAGCGGCAGCGCGTAGCGTTGACGCGCAGAGCCGGGACCCAGAACTTTTTAGGGAGTGCCCGCCGCAAGCTCCGGCCAGAGGTCTGACCACTGAGGATTTTTCTGTTCGATCAAATTGATCTTCCAAACTCTCAACCAGCGTTTGATCCGCTTCTCCCGGGCGATCGCGACGTTGATGTCGTTGTGACCTTCGAAATAAACGAGAAGCTTCACCCCGTATTTCTTCGTGAACCCGGAAACCAACCCCTCCCGATGCTCCTGAACGCGGCGTAAAAGCTGATTGGTCACCCCCACATAAAGCGTTCCGTTTTTGCGGCTCGCGAGAATGTATAGGAAGTACGTGTGATCCTTCATCGTTTGTCCTCCTGGGTCCCGGCTCTACAGGCTCATGCTGCGCATGCCCCCTACGGCCGGGATGACAAGCTTCGGTATCCGCGGAATTTTCAACACCTGTCATCCCGGCCGGAGCGGCAGCGCGTAGCGTTGACGCGCAGAGCCGGGACCCAGAACTTGGGCTTTCGTCCCTGGGTCCCGGCTCTCGCAAGGGGGCTCGGCCGGGATGACAAACATCATTGAAATGCAAGATTTTCGCGCTTGGCGTAACGGCACCCGTTTGCTTCTGTATTGCCTCCCGCCAATCCCAATCGTCAGGTGGAAGTGCGATGAAGATTTGCCCTTCGGCGTGGGCGGCGACATCGTCGAGGAAAAGGTGACACTTGCCTTTTTCCGCGCGCCCCTGGCCGAGCGAGATCAGGCGGCTCAAGCGCCCGTAGGCTTTGCGGTCTGTTGGAAAACAGAGAAGGCTGAGGCCGTCTGCCAGATCGAGCCTCGCGCCGATGACAAGACGCAGGCCCGCCTCCTTCGCGGCAACATGCGCGCGCACGACACCGGCAAGCGTGTTGCGATCTGCGATGGCGATGGCCGAAAGCCCCAGCGCTTTGGCCTGCGCCACGAGCTCTTCTCCGTGCGAGCCGCCGCGCAAAAACGAAAAATTGCTCGTGACTTGAAGCTCCGCGTAACGCATTTGTTTGCGCTCGCTCAACTCCTTCGTCGAGCCGGCCGCAGGCGCATGACCTTGGGGCGCCGTCATGCGAACACCCCGTGCAGGAACCAGCGCGGAGGATCGCCGTCCCCGCTCTCGTCTTCCGCGCCGCCGTAAAGCCCGTGCCGGAAGACCCAGTAGCGGGCGCCGGTATCGTCTTCGATATCGTAGTAGTCGCGCGGACGCGGGCGCTTTTGATCTTGCGCGATACCAATCGCGCGCCACCACTCGGGCGCGATGCGCTCCGGCCCTTCGGCGCGCGCGATACGCCGCTCGACACGCCGCCATGTGAAACGCGCGGGCGGGCCATCCGGCACTTCGGCGATAACAGAAATGGGTTCCGGCCTCTGAAACACGAACGGCGGACGGCGCGGACCTGTGCCATAGGGCCAAGGTGGTTCGTAGGTGAGGGAACCACCTCCCCCTTGAGGGGGGAGGACGGCGCGCCATGAGTTAGACCCGCAGGCTTGTTCCACTGACGCCACAGCTTCACTCGAAGGGACTAACTCATTCTTGGCGTGCCTGGTGGGGGTGTCAGCGGCCGGCTGTGATGACTCACCCCCACCCGATCCATCCAGCGGCTTAGCCCGGCCTGCCGAGCCAGACGCGGATTCCATGCTGGCCGGTCTAAGCCGCGGATGGATCGCCCTCCCCCCTCCAGGGGGAGGAGACGCCACCGCAATCGCCGCCACGCGAACTTCGCTGCGCTCGGGGATGTGGGAGGCGCGGGATCTGAGGATTGTGACAGCGTCCGCACCCAAGCGGTTTGACAGCCGGTCGATGAGAGGACCTGGATCATAATCGGCGCCGGCATCGTCTTCCGAGAACCCGTCTTGCACGTCCCTTACGCGGCCGGCGCGCAGAATGTCGAGCACCATGAGATCGATGCCAAAGCCCGCGTCGATGCGGTCAAATTTTTCCTTGAGCAGGAGCATCAGATGCGCACCATCGCGCGAAGGCGTGCGCAACGAGATCGCGATATCCGCCACGGTTCCGTCGGCGCGGTAGAGCGAGAGACCTACGGATTTTGCACCCCGGCCCTTTTCCTTGAGGAGCGCGCTCAATTCTTCGCAGAGCGCCGCAGCGATCGTTTCGATAGCCTGCCCCGACAGCAGCGGTTCGGCAAACGCGCGCCGCACGGAGAAAACGGGCGGCTCGGAAAGGGGCACGCAGGGCTCTGGCTTTAAGCCCAGCATCTGATCGAGCCGGGTCAGGACTTCGCCCGCCACATCGCGCGAACGGAACCGCCGCGCGAGACTTTCTCGCGGCAGATCGTAAAGCTGGCCGATGCGGCGCAATCCAAGCCGCTTCAAAAGCAGCACGGACTTGGCATCGAGGCGCAAACTCTCGACCGGAAAACTGGCGAAGACCGCGCGCCCAATGCCTGGAGCGGCGAGCGCCCAAGTGCCCGCGTCCCCTATACCGAAGCGGGCGAGCGCATGCGCCGCCCCAAACGTATCGGCAAGGGCGGCATGCGCGGGTACGCCAAAACTTGTCAAGCGCTGAACCACATCTTCGAGCAGCTTTTCTTCGCCGCCGTAAAGATGCGCGACGCCGGTGATGTCGATCCACAAACCGTCGCTGCCATCGGTGTTGCGGTTTGGGCCAAAACGCCCGGCCCAGCGCGCAAGACGCAGGAGCGCGATTGTATCTTCTCCGGATTCGGCAGCCCGGCAGATGAGCGATGGCAGCGCCGCGCGGGCATCCGTCAGGCGCGCGCCAATAGCAATGCCGGCGTGCGCCGCGCTTGCATTGACGGCCGAGATCAACAGCCCATGCGCGCCGCTGGCCACAAGCGCGAACGGCTTATCCTCGGGCACGGCTCTGGGGGACGCGCGTTTCAGCCGCGCGAGGGACCAGGCCGGAAGCCATACCGAAACGATGCGTTTCATCGGACCATTCCAGAAGCAAAGGAGGAAGGTTGACACTTTGCGGGCGCGCGCGGGCCCGTTCCAGCTGCAAGCGCAAGCGCACATTGCCGGACGCCTTGGCATCGAAAGGATGCGCGGCACTTGGGGCCCAGCCGATGCGCCAGCGCGTGGCCGTGGCGCCTGCCGGTTGAGACGCGGGATGCGTGATCGCAAGGCACGGCGTGCGTCCCTCGCCTGCCGCCAAACTCAAGCGCCGTGCCGGGGTCAGATCGATATCCTTGAAAACACCAATTGCGAGCGCCAGGCTTTGCGATTTCAAACCATCTTCGAGCGCCACAAGCGCTTCGTCCGCGCGCGCCGTTTCGGCGAATATGATATGCGCAGAATCGAGCCCAAGACGCATCAAGCCCGCGGCCGATGGCCGCCCAAGCTCGCCCGCAAGCACACGCGGCCAGCACCACAAGATCCACGGCGCACTGCGACGGGGACTTGATAGACTTTGCGAGCAGGCACGGCTCCCCTCCCCTTCGACGGGGAGGGGCCGGGGGTGGGGTGAAGAGCCAAGCGAACTCAATGAAACATCACGCTCGCATCGACCCCCCACCCCTAACCCCTCCCCGCCAAGGGGAGGGGGATTCACGGCGCTCCTGCCAAACTTGTTTCCAATCGTGCCCGCACCTTCCAATTGCACTTGCTCGACACGCCTGATCGCGAGACGCAAAGCAAAGCCAAGACTCGCCATCCAAGCGCCGGCGATTGCGCCGGAGATGGGCACAGCGGCTTTCACTTCGTGCAGACTGTCTGCTTCGAGGCCACTCGGCAAAAGAGCATCGGCCTCAACACAGCCGAGCTGCCACTTGTTGTTTGAACCGGATTTGGCGATGGAGCCGGATGAGCTGCGCGCCAATGGTGCGGCCCGCTCTATTTTCCGGATTGTCTCGCGCAGCGAACCGATGAGGACTGCGCGCGGCAGCTCAGTCTTTTCCCCCGGCTCCGGAACGGCGAAGGGGAGGTTCGCCGTTCCGGCCGGGCTAGACTCAACGCCGAGGCCAGCCACGCGAGAGCCGCGCGGGGGCGGGGGCATATGGGGGAAGTGGGCCGCCTGATCCACGGGGAACGCCTCGCAACAAGAGTTGAGAACCGGACACGCATCAAAGACCTTGGGCCTTTTCGCGTGTTCGTTATTTGTTCTACATTTCTCATAGCAATGCCGTCAAGCGAAAAGAACATAAAAAGAACACGCCATACACTGCACAAATCAACGCCATGGAGCAGGCACAATGGCCTGCAAAAACAACAATCGGGATCTGGGGCAGAGCACGCAGGGCACTGAAGATAATCTCGCGCAGTCACGAACGTGACACGAGTGTGACTTCCCTGCTCTGCCAGTAAAAATGGGACTGGTATATACGCTGTGTTCATAATAGTCGCGCAAGGATGGCGCTTCCATCCACGCCGCTGTTTTGGCGACCCGAACCTGGAGCATCCCCCGATGAGCCTTAGCAAATTCATGAGTAAGATTGCCGTCGCAGCTGCAATGGCCACGAGCTTCCTGGCCGTACCGCATACAGCGAACGCGCAGGGCGTCGATTTCCTTTGGGGCGGCAGCGCAGACTTCGGCGGCGGAAGCCAGAGCGTCTCGTTCAGCTCGCAATACCGCCCAGGACAGGTCATCGTTTCGTTCGGCGACCGCCGACTCTATCTCGTGACGAAGCCGGGCCAAGCCATTAGCTATCCCATTGCCATCCCGCGCACCCAGAGCCGCTGGCAAGGCACAACTTTCGTATCCGACAAGCGCGTCAACCCATCTTGGACGCCGACGCCTGAAATGCGCCGCGAAAATCCGCGCTTGCCCAACTGGGTTCCAGGCGGACATCCCATGAACCCGCTTGGCGTGCGCGCCATGTATCTCGGCTCCAGCTCGTACCGCATTCACGGCACCGACGCGCCATGGACCATAGGCCAGGCCGTATCCAAAGGCTGCGTGCGCATGACCAACGAAGACGTGCTGGATCTCTATCCCCGCGTTCCCGTTGGCGCACGCGTCACAGTCACGTGGCAGCGCTTCCAGACCGGCGGCATTGCATCGAACGATACGGGTTCGGGCGGCTATGGCGACGACGGCCAGCCAAAGCGCAAATATATGCGTCCGGCTAACAGGCAGGTACTACGCAAGACCTACCGCTCCAGCTCGATCCCGCAAAAGGCAGCGGCAGTCGAGTAACCGGCGGCGTCGAAATATGGTTTTTGAAACTGGCGGTTCGCAAGAGCCGCCCGTTTTCATTTATGCAGCGGCTTTTGGCGCCAGAACGAATATGCGTGGCTATCGCGCACTCATCAAACATTCAACGGTGCTTTTTGCCAGACCGCGCATCAATTCGAAATAAAGGCCCGCACCGGGCTTTAGCGCAATACCTTCGGGATCAAGCGTACCGGCACGCGCTTTTGTGCCTTCGGTCACGGCATTGATGAGATTGGGCTGGAAGCCCGGCTCGGAAAATACGCAAACCGCTCCGAGCTCGCCGATTTTCTTGCGCACCGCGGTTAGGCGCTTGGCTGACGGCTGCTGGTCCGGGCTCAGCGTGACCGATCCTGCCGCCGCAAGGCCAAAGCGCTTTTCAAAATATTGATAGGCGTCGTGAAAAACGATGAAGGGCTTCTCCTTCACCGGCGCCAGATCCTTTTCAATTTCAAGCGAGAGCGCATCGATTTTGGCGTTGAGCGCGCTTGCGTTCGCCTTGAACGCATCGGCATGAGCCGGGTACTTGGCGACAAGTGTTTGCGTTACGATTTCAACGATGGCTTTGGCGTTGGCGGGATCGAGCCAAATGTGGGCATCCCAAATGTGCGCGTCAGTGGTGCCGCGCGCGTGCTCGCCATCGGCATGATCGC
>JANMNH010000046.1:0-74907 GCA_031373745.1 Hyphomicrobium sp.
CGAGTCGGTCCCGTCGCCACCGCTCAGGGTCACAGCGACAGTCGAGAGGGCGGCGTTGAGGGTATCGTTCCCTTTTCCGCCGAAGAGCCGGTCGGCCCCGCCGCCGCCATTGATGATGTCGTCGCCCTCGTTGCCGTCCAAAGTGTTGGCGCCAGAATTGCCTGTCAGCGTGTCGGCGAACGTCGAACCAAAGATGTTCTCGATTTCGTTGAGTTGATCGCCCTCGGCCGTGCCGCCGGAGGCCGTATCGGCTGTAAGATCGATTGTGACGCCGCTAGCCGTGTTGTCGCTGTAATATGCCCAATCGCCTGCTCCCGCGCCGCCATTCAAAACGTCCGCACCCGCGCCGCCGATGAGAACGTCGTTGCCCGCTCCCCCTGTCAACGTGTCGGTCCCGTCGCCGCCGCTCAGGGTTACCGACACAATCGACGCGGAACCATTTAGAGTGTCGTTTCCTTTGCCGCCGCGAAGCTCATCCGCCCCGCCGCCGCCATTGACGACGTCGTCGCCGTCGTTGCCGTCCAAAACATTAGCGTCTGTGTTCCCTGCGAGCGTGTCGTTGAACGCCGACCCAAAAACGTTTTCGATGCCGGTGAGCGTGTCGCCGTCGGAAGCCGTGCCGGCAACAAGATTGACCGTCACTCCAATAGCCGAACCCGAATTGTATTGGGCCCAATCGCCCGTTCCAGCCCCACCGTCCAGCCGGTCCGCGCCCGCTCCGCCAATCAGGAAATCGTTGCCGTTCCCGCCATTAAGTATATCGGCACCTGCTCCGCCGACAAGAGTATCGTTGCCGTCGCCGCCGTTCAGGGTGTCGATGCCTAAACCGCCATCCAGAAAATTGTTGGCAGTGTCGCCTGTCAGAATATCGTTGAAGTTTGTGCCGCGAACGTTTTCGATATTAAAGAGCGCGTCGCCCTGCCCATCGCCGCGCGCCGCCGAATGGGTCAATAGATTGACCGTCACGCCTACCTTTAGGCCAGCGCGCTGATAACGAACTTCGTCCACACCCGCGCCGCCGTCCAGCCGGTCCGCGCCAAGGCCGCCCAGCAGCACGTCATTGCCGTCTCCGCCGTTAAGCTTGTCGTTGCCCGCGCCGCTCGTGAGGATGTTGTCAAACGTGTTGCCCGTCAGCACGTCGTTGAACGCGGTGCCTTGCACGTTTTCGATATCAAAAAGCCTATCTCCGGCCGCAGCGCCGCCAGATGCGATGTGGGTCAAGAGATTGACAGTAACGCCAACTGTCGCGCCAAACTCGTAGAGGGCCCAGTCGGATCCTGCGCCGCCGTCTAGCCTGTCGGCGCCCGCGCCGCCAAAAAGTTGATCATCGCCGGATTCGCCATAGAGCCGGTCGTTGCCGGCATCGCCAACGAGGGTGTCGTTGCCATTTCGCCCAAAAAGGTCGTCGTTGCCGGCCAAGCCATAGATTATGTCGTTCGCCGCAGTACCGGCACGCACGTCGCGATTGTTGGTGCCCCTAATCGTGGCCATTCGTACTCACCTCAAGGACGCGAGACAAGATCTGTCAGCGTCCATCCTTGTCCGCAAAGCCATTAATTAAATATAATTACACCTGGATTATCCGGCACTCCGGCGACAACGGCTGTTTCAGAGACAACGCGCCAACGCGCACATTGTCTATCGGACTGTAGTCCCGGACGTTGGATCGGTTCTGCGCGGAAAAAACCCGATTGTTCCAGAAATGCATAGACCCGGCCAAACGAAGAACGCCACGGCCGGTGCAGCCGTGGCGTTCTTGTGTTAATCGTTATCGGCCCGCCCTTAGCTCTGCGGCTGGGGTTCCATGCCGCCCGGCGGCGCGCTTCTGGGGCGCACGGCCCGGCCGGTCGAAGGCACCGCCGAACCGCCGGCAGACCCTTTCGAGCCGTCGTCATCCGTTGGCCGGACAATCGGATTGCCGGCCATTAGGCCCTTAATTTCCTCGCCTGTCAGCGTCTCAAACTCAAGCAACGCCTGCGCGACCGATTCAAGCTGTTGGCGCTTCTCGGTCAAGATCTTCCGCGCGTCTTCATAGCCCTGACTGACAAGCCGGCGCACTTCCGCGTCGATCTTCTGGGAGGTCGCTTCCGAAATTGTGTTGTGGCGGCCCATCGACATGCCAAGGAAAACTTCTTCCTGATTCTCGCCGTACATGACCGTACCGAGATCGTCGGAGTAGCCAAGCCGCGTCACCATAGCCCGCGCCATAGCCGTTGCTTGCTGAATGTCTCCTGAAGCGCCGGACGTAATATTCTCTTTGCCAAACACGAGTTCCTCGGCAACGCGGCCGCCCATCGCAACGGTGAGCTGCGACGTGTACTCGATGAACTTCATCGAATATCTGTCGCCCTCGGGCAGAAACTTCACCATGCCAAGTGCGCGTCCGCGCGGAATGATCGTCGCCTTATGAACGGGGATGCCCTTGGGCACCGTCAAGCCGACAACCGCGTGCCCCGCCTCGTGGTAGGCGGTGAGCGTTTTTTCTTCCTCCGACATGGCCATTGATTTGCGCTCCGCGCCCATCATGACCTTATCTTTTGCATCTTCAAATTCGGCCATGGTCACGAGGCGCTTGTTGCGCCGAGCGGCGAGCAACGCCGCCTCGTTGACGAGATTGGCAAGATCTGCGCCCGAAAAACCAGGTGTTCCGCGTGCAATGATGCGCGGATCCACATCCGGCGCCAATGGCACCTTCTTCATGTGAACTTTCAAAATCTTCTCGCGCCCGCCGACATCGGGGTTCGGCACGGTGATCTGGCGATCAAAGCGGCCGGGACGCAACAACGCGGGATCGAGAACGTCGGGGCGGTTCGTGGCCGCGATGATGATGATGCCTTCGTTGGCTTCAAAACCGTCCATTTCAACAAGCAACTGGTTGAGCGTTTGCTCGCGCTCGTCGTTCCCGCCGCCGAGGCCTGCACCGCGGTGCCGGCCAACGGCATCGATTTCGTCGATGAAGATGATGCACGGCGCGTTCTTCTTCGCCTGCTCGAACATGTCGCGCACACGGCTTGCGCCGACGCCAACAAACATTTCGACGAAGTCCGAGCCCGAAATCGTGAAAAATGGAACATTTGCTTCGCCCGCGACAGCACGCGCGATCAACGTCTTGCCCGTGCCCGGCGGACCGACAAGCAGTGCGCCGCGCGGGATGCGCCCGCCAAGCCGCTGGAACTTTTGCGGGTCGCGCAAAAATTCGACGATCTCTTCGAGATCGGCCTTGGCTTCGTCAACGCCCGCCACGTCGTCGAACGTGACGCGGCCCTGACGTTCGGTGAGAAGTTTCGCGCGGCTTTTTCCAAAGCCCATGGCGCGTCCCGAGCCCGATTGCATTTGGCGCATGAAGAACACCCACACACCGATGAGCAGCAGCATGGGGAACCAACTCAAGAGAATGCCTGTGATCGACTGCATTTCGTCGTCTGCCGGCCTAGCGCGGAACTTAACGCCCTTATCGCGCAATTTGCCGACAAGGGACGCATCCTCGGGCGCAAATGTGCTGAAAGTCGCGCCGCCAGTACCGGAGTCGCGATACGTGCCTGTGATGCGATTTCCCGCCATCAAGACCTCGGAAACAGTGCCCTTCTCGACCGCCTCCAAGAATTCCGAGTAGGCAATGTCAGCGCCTTTGCGGGGCTGGCTCGTGTTGTTCGCCAGGTTCCATAGTGCCAAAACCAGCACCAGCATCGCAGCCCAGATCGCAATTCGTTGATAATTCTGGTTCATTTAGGTTCCTAATGAGACAGACCGGCTTTGCGGCAGGCTGGATAGGGCGTCACTCCGTCATTTTAACGGCGTAGGCGTTAACATAGGTTGCCGGGCCTTGCGAAACAAGCAAGGAGCCCGCCAAATTGCCCGATGCGACGATGGCAGGCCAGTTACTTATTCGAATGGCAGTGCAATCCGCGTGCCCCCAACGGTCGCGAGCCAGGATTTCACTGCGAATTAAGACGGAAACGGCCATGTGGTTAGGTAACTTTGCAGCTTAATCGGATCCATCCCATCCGCGAAATAGTTCAAAAGCGGCACAGCAGCGAGTTTTTCTCCATCCCAGAATGACGGAATGGTCATCAGGGCTGCCGCCGGATGCGCGGGCAAACTTGCGCCGCCATGGGACAAAGCGGCTTTCAAGGCGGCAAGCCCCTCGCGGCCCAGCGCCGAAACCCTGAAGTCCCTGCCAAGGTCGATGGAATTGATAAGCGTAAAGCGATTGTCCCAGTCCGCCATGTGTCCGGACTTCAGGCCGAGAGTTGGCAGAGGGCAAGTCTTCCTTCCGTACTCCCGCGTGACGACAATCCAATCCGGTTTCTCTCCAGCGCTGAAGACAGCTCCCCCCAGTGTTCGACCCGCGGGCGATGTCCAATCAATGCCCTCGGTCATGGCCTCAAGGCCGCTCAGCGAGACCGGGCTCAAAGCGCCGCCGATCGCGGTTACGACGCGAGACAGTATGCGCAGGCGGATTTCCGCCGGCAAACACGTCAGCCACGGCCACGAAAACTCGGCATAGCCAAGTTCGTCGACGCGAAACTCATCGGGCGCCTGCTCAACGCTAACGGCTGCCAACTCATCGAGTGCCATACGCGCCCGTCCAAGACGCCGTGCACTCAAAGCGATGGCCTGGTTTGAAAGTCCGGCCGCTTCGAAGTTGCCGCGCAACTGCCGGAGCCGTACCCGCTCAAACTCTTGGCGTTCGTTGCTCGGGTCTTCAAGCCACGTCTCGCCTTTCGCATGAAGCGTCGCAATAAGATCGGCCTTTGCAAACGAGAGCATCGGGCGCAGCAGTGAAATGGCGCCCACAAGTTTGCAATCCTTCATGCCGGCTAGTCCATCGACGCCACTCCCGCGCGCCAACCGCATCAACAGGGTTTCGGCCTGATCGTCGCTCGTGTGTGCGGTTGCGACCGCACCGAGGCGATGTGTGTCGAGGTGCTCGTAGATGAGCCGATAGCGCGCGTCGCGTGCCGCAGCTTGAATCCCCGTTGCCGGCTTTGGCCCCGTCCAAACAAGCGTTGTATGTTTGAAACCAAGCCGCACCGCGATCTCTTTCACGGCCTCCGCCTCCGCCGCGGATTCCGGCCGCAAGCCATGATCGACGGTCGCGACGCTAAAGATTGGTGCCGATTGCGCCGGATTGGACGCCGGACGCGCAGCGCGCCACAGCGCCGCCAGATGCATCATCGCCATGGAATCCACGCCGCCCGAAACCGCAAGAACGACGTGGCGGTAATGTGCAAAAATTTCTTCGAAGCGTGTCGCAACGGCAAGGCCGTCCAAAGGATGGCCGGACGCCGTACTCACTTTACGGGCAACCGACGCGCTGGCGTTCCGATTGCGCGCGGGCTTTGACGCTTTGGGGCGCATTGGGAAATTTGGTGTTGAGTTCGGCATATGAGGAACAAGCCGCGTCGCGCTGCCCGAGCCGGTCAAGCGACATAGCGAGCTTCAAGAGGCTGTCGGGCGCTTTCTGGCTCTGGCCATAAGTTTGATAGCCCTTCAGAAACGCGCTTGCCGCCGCTTTGTATTGACCGCGCACGAAGTGCGATTCACCCAGCCAATATTGCGCGTTCCCCGACAATGAATCGCTTGGATGCTTTTTCAGGAAATCGTCGAACGCGGCTTCGGCAGCACCATAGTCGCGCTGGAGCAAATAGCCGTAAGCGGTCTCGTAAAGCTGCTTGGGATTCGACCCAACTCCTGGCGGCGGAAGTGCAGCGGTCGTTACGGCCGACGGCGGCGCACCCGGCACACTAGCCGCACCACCTGCGTCTGGGATTGGCGGTCCAGAAGAGACGGACGGCGCTTCACCGGTAATCACGCCGCCGATGGCGTCGTTCTGACTGATCGTCGTTGAGCCAAACTCGCCACTCGAACTCGATGTCTGAGGCGGTGCCATCTCGCTCCGGCGCGCCGTACCGCCAAGGCTACGCAGCTGTTCGGTTAACTGTTGCACTTGCGCTGAAAGCGTTCTGACTTGATTTTCGAGGCTCTCGACGCGTGCTCCATCGTCACCGGCACCACCAGTTGTCGCGCGGTACGCCGGCGACGCAGACGAGCCACCGGACTTGGCAAGGCTCTCAAGCGTGCCGACTACAACCTGCATATCGACGAGTTGCTCTTCCAGGCTTTCGACGCGCGCCTTGAGGCCCGCCTCGGTGCCGGCCGACGGTTGCGAAGATTTGGGCGGCGCTGGAGCCGGCACTTGCGGCTTCGCGGCGGCCGCCGCGGGCGGCACCGGCTTGAGATCATGCGCCGGCGCCTGCTGTGCAGAGGCCCCGCCGGCCAGCAATACCCCAAAGAGGAATACGCCAGGCAGCGCTAAGGCCGCCGCCGGTCTCCTGCCGAAATGCTCTTCGTTGCCCATCGCCGTGCTCATGTATTTCAAGTCCTTGTTCGCAGCAAATACGTAGGCGCTCCGTATCATTCTACAGGTCCGGCGCGCCGCTCTCAATGCGCGCCATGCAACACGCACAGTTAATCGGGGTTAATCGGGCGATTTCCGGCACTTGCGCAAACTCATTGTCCACCATCAGACCCCGCCAATTATTGAGATTGCTGGTCCGCCCGGTCAGCGTGCAAGAGACTGGCCTGTGGCGCGCCCGTCATCCGGGGCAATTGCTTCCGCGCCGTAGGTTGCAGGGCCATCGCCGCCCGCAAGGCCGCTATCGCTATCGCCAAGCACGGGCAGCCTAAGCCGCGTTTCGGCATGACGATTTTGCGCCTGACAGAGTGGCGTCCGGCACGTCGCAACAGGATCGCTGTTGCCGCGCGTTTCAATTCGGATGCGTTCGCCGGGAACGCCGCCCTCGATCAATTTTGCCCGCACGACTTCGGCTCTCTGACGTGCCAGTGCGGTTGCATCCGCGCTCGCGCCACCATCGTCGGCACGCCCGACGATCGTGACCGCGATCGACGGAGACTTCTTCAGCCAGCGCGCCTGCGCTTCGAGGATGGCACGTGCGCGCCCGCCTATGACGGCGCTGCTCTCGGCGAAGAATACGCGATCGCCAACTTCACTGACCAAACGGAAACGCAGTTTGCGCATTTGCTCCGCCTTTTCGTCGCTTGGCTTTTCTCCAAAAGCGTCATCGCCAGCGCCAGTTGCTTCGGAACCAATTGCCTCGACAGCGGCTGGATCGAGCTTGGCAAGCTCTGCTGCGGCCTTGCGCGCGGCCGGCGAACTGGGATGAGAGGTCAGGAGGCTTTGGAAAATCTGTCGCGCCAAATCCGGGCGGCGGTCTTTCAAGGCGTCAAATCCATCCTGAAGCAATTCTTCCGAGACTTCGAGCACTACGGGCTGGCCAGCCTGCGCCTCAAAGCACAGCAGAGAGACAGGCGCAAAGGCAAGCAATGCCGCCGCAAAGGCTATCGTTCGAATTCGAGGTGCACGCATCTTTAAAGAACCACTGACGGACAAATCCCGCTTTGCCCGATAGAGGAATACATCCCGGTTTATTGGGGCTAAAGTATGCCGGGACACCAATACCAGTCCAAAAACCAGGTTGACCCGAATACCAGGGTGATTGCGCCGATCAGCGTGGAATAGCGCTCTCTTGGCGGTCAACGCAAAACGGCTGGGAATGCCCCCCGCCGCATTAAGCCGATATCCTGGCTCAAAGCCCGCTGGCGCCTGTTTAGCGCTGGCTAACCTGGCCGCCGGTATTGAGCACCGTCTGCGCACGCCGGTTCTGCGACCAGCATGAGATGTCGTTGCAGACCGCGACGGGGCGCTCCTTGCCGTACGAGATGGTGCGGATGCGCTGCGCATTAATGCCATTTTGCGAAAGGTAGGTGCGAACGGCGGTCGCACGCTTGGCACCAAGCGCGATGTTGTACTCACGCGTGCCACGCTCGTCGGCATGACCTTCAATTGTGATCGTGTATTGAGGATACTGCTGCAGCCACTGCGACTGCTTGGCGAGTGTCTGCGCCGCTTCTGGCGTCAGATCTACGCTGTCGCTGGAGAAGTAAACCAAATCGCCGACGTTCTGCGTGAAGTCGCGCTGCGTGCCGGGCGTCGCCGGCGCGAACTTTCCACCAGCGCCGTTCAAGGCGGCTTCAGGAGACGATTCTTTGTTGGCGCACGCAGCAGCCGTTAGCGCCAGAACCGAGACAACGGCCAAACGGTGGGCCAAGCGGAGCGACGCCTTTCGCGCATTAAGACCGAACATTGTATTCCCTCTTCCTGCGGCATGGCGCGTCGCGTTATCGCCAGACGCGGCCAGAAAAAACATTTGCACGCGTTTAGATCTAACGCCCCCATCCGCCGAAAATGTGGCCAATTCAGTGGCCTGCGGCGCATGGGCACCAGCATATTATATCTGAACCGGGACCAAGAAGCTCCGCGCTCGACCGGACCCAGCCGGTAATCCCCTGCATTCTCATGTTCTTCAATGGTCTCTACCCAGCCTTCCGAACACTTGAAGTACCGGCAAACCCGGCGCTCGGCGAGGGCTTAGACCTGGGCAACTCAGCCATCCGCCAGCCCCCGGAAAACGCAATAGGGTGGCCGCCGCCACCCCAAAAACAATCAAGACCGAGATGGTGGCAACACACGTTGCCAACAACTCGGTCTTGTTGATTCTGCTAACGCAGACAGAAAAAGTCGCTTAGCGAGCGACTTCAACGGTCGAAACGTCAGCGCCGAGCTTCATTGGGGTGTGCTCAGCTTCACGACGGCAAGCGCCGAGAGCAACAGCCGCAACGAGCGTGGCGATAAGGATAGCGCCCTTCATGGTATAGTCTCCTAGTTAGTATCCCTGGCTTCTACAGTTTAGCGAGTAACATGCACGGTCGCCGGAACATCGGCACCGAGCTTCATTGGAGTATGTTCAGCTTCGCGACGGCATGCGCCGAGAGCAACTGCCGTCAACACCACTGAAGCAACGATTAGCCCCTTTACACCATGCATGGTCATGTCTCCTGATACGATTCCGGCAGAAGCCGTACTCTGGGGTACCCTGGGGGGAGGCACGGGATCAAGAACAGACGCTCGGTTATGCCAGTTTTCCAACCCAATAGATGCGAAAATACCACGGGCGTGACCACTGCACTGAAGGCAACTTATCCACACCGGGCTGTGCCGCTCAACCTGCTGAAAAATATTAAAATACTCCTAACGTTTTGTTGCCGCCTTATTGCCCTTATGCGGCCTGAAAGGCGCACATCAATTAAGCAGCGGCGACCAGGCCGGGTCTGAGCCAAACGACGGCGTACCGACAACGCGCTCGTTGTAGCCCGTCAAATCGACCGAATGGATTCGCGGCCCCCCGCTTGCGCCTTGCGATTCGCGGAAGAACATGAGCACCCGGCCATTGGGCGCCCAGGTCGGTCCCTCGTTGTGGTAGCCCTCGGTCAAAATGCGCTCGCCCGTTCCGTCTGGGCGCATGACGCCGATTAAGAAGCGCCCCGCGAGTTGCTTGGTAAAGGCTATGTAGTCGCCGCGCGGGGACCACACCGGCGTCGAATAGCGTCCGCCATCTGCGCCCGAGAGACGGCGCACGCCCGACCCGTCGGAATTCATCACGTAAAGTTCCTGCGAACCTCCGCGGTCGCTCTCGAACACGATCTGGCGGCCATCGGGCGCGTAACAGGGGGCTGTATCGATGGCATTGCCCTGATTGGTCAAGCGCCGCGACTGGCGGGAGCGCAGATCCAACTCATAAATGCTGCTTGAGCCTTCAGGCGTGCCCAGGCTCATAATCACGCGCTGACCGTCGGGCGAAAAGCGCGGCGCGAACGTCATGCCTGGAAAGTCGCCAACCAGTTCGCGCTTGCCCGTCTCAAGGTTCATGATGAAAACCTTGGGCTGTTCGCGTGTGTACGCCATGTAGGCGATTTCCTGGTTGGTCGGCGAAAAGCGCGGAGTCAAAACCAGATCCTGGCCCTGGCTCAAGAGCCGCACATTGGCGCCATCCTGATCCATGATGGCCAGCTTTTTGATGCGCTTCTCTTTGGGACCCGTCTCGTCGATGAAGACGACGCGCGTATCGAAATAGCCTTTTTCGCCCGTCAAACGCTCGTAGACCTGATCGGCAATCAAATGGCCGACGCGGCGCCAATTCTGAGACGCGGTTGAAAAGCGCTGACCGGCGAGCTGCTTGCCCGACGCCACGTCCCACAAGCGGAATTCCGCGCCGACTTTTCCGTCTTCTCCTTTTGAGATGCGTCCGACAACAAGATTATCGGCACGCACCGCCCGCCAATCGGGAAAACGCGGCGCGGCGTTGACATCGCGGATTTGTTCCAAGAATGAAGCCCGGTCCAGCGGCTGAAACAATCCCGAACGCTCGAGATCGGCCTGCACCACGTTCGCTATTTCGCCCGCTAGCTGCGGATCGTCGCCAAGGAAAAGTGGAATGGCAATAGGGATGGGCGCGATACTGCCTTCGGTCTGGCTGCCGCGCACGCCGCCGCCTGGTGCCGCAGCGCCGCCTTGAGGCACGCCAGGTGCCGCCTGTGCCGGAGCCGCCGGTTGCTTGACGCCCAGCTGTTCGTTGAACCCGCCACCCGTCGAGGGACCCTTATAGCTGTCGTCGGGCTTGCCTTGAGCAAGGCCTGCAACAGGCGTGACGAGCGCCAGCGACATAGCGAGAAGGACACGCGCCGCGGTCTTCAAGACGCTCAGAGAGTGTTGCATGCGTTCCAAAGTCCCAATCTTTTCCGAGCCGTATTTTGCAACGTCCTACACGCACGATTGGCCACAAGATGGCAATGGACCGTGGCCATTTGGCGAAACCCTTGCACTTACCTCAACCCTAAAATTCTCGGCCAATCGAAATCCCAGGTTATCTTGCTCCAGGCGGCATACTTGTCGGCGGGCAAATCGAGCGGCGAACAGTTTCTAACGGCATTCAATGAGGCTTCCGCCGCAATTCGAAAGAGCGGCGTGTTCTGCGGCTGCAGCACGACCGGTTCGCCGTCGAGCGAACCGTCCTCGCGCACATGCCATTGCACCGTGACAACGGGCGTATCGATACCGCCGCCGCCGCCGGGCATTTTTGCACATCGCGTTAGCTGCGCCTTGATCTGACCTGCAATCAAATCCTGCTCGCGCGCGGACAACACCAAATCCTTGCCTGTTTTGGTGCCGGCCTCTAATCCCGTCTCCTTCGACGTTTGACTTGTGCCCGCCGCCTGCTGGCCTTTCTTGGTCGGGTCCTTGTCGAGCAGCGCCTTTTGCTTTTCAGCGTCGTCGGGCGCCTTCTCAATCAAATTGGCGAGCTTGTTGGCGTCGAATTTCTTGGCTTCGGCCTCGGCCTTTTTCTTCGCCTCGTCGGCCTTCTTTTTTTTGGCCTCGTCCGCGAGCTTCTTCTTCAACGCTTCTTCAGCCTTCTTTTTGGCTTCCTCGTCAGCTTTTTTCTTCGCCTCTTCCTCGGCCTTTTTGGCGGCTTCCTCGATCTTTTGCTCAAGCAGTTTCTGCTCGTCGGGCGTCGGGCCCGGAGCTGGCTCCGGCGGCAAAGGCGGCGTTTCAGCCTTCGGCGGCTCAGGTGACGGCGGCGGCGGCGGCTCTACTTTTGGAGGTTCGGCCGCGGGCGGCGGCTCTACTTTGGCAACCTCCTGCGGCGGGGGCGGAGGAAGAGGCGGCGCATTATCCGGCTTTTTCGTATCGTTCTTGCTGTCGTCGGGCTTGGGCTCGTCTTTCGCTTTGGTCTCGAGCTTTTTCGCGTCCTCGCTGCCCTGTTTCAGCTTCAAGAACTCCGACGGCGTTATGATTTCAGCCGAGATCATCGGCGTTTCCTCGACAGGCAAATGCGGCACGGCGCGCATCGACCCGTAAGCCCAGATCAAAAGCGCCACGTGACACGCAAACGAAAATATGAGCCCGAAAGGCACGCGCCCTCAGCCTCCCTTCTCGTCGTTTGCAACAAACGCGAGCTTGCGGAATCCGCCGCTCTGAATGCGCCCCATCACGCGCATGACAACGCCGTAGGGAACGTTCTTGTCCGCACTCACGTAGATCACGTCGTCAAATCCGTTCTTGGCAATGGCTTTCAATTTCCCCGCAAGCTCGTCGAGCGGTACGACCGTTTCGCCGATCGCGGTATCGCCGTTCGCCCGAACGATCACTTGCAGCGGCTCTTGCTTCGGTTGCGGCAGCTGCGTGCCCTTGGCTTCGGGCAGTTCGATATCGACACCGGTTTGCAGCATGGGTGCCGCCACCATGAAGATGATCAGCAGCACAAGCATAACATCGACCATCGGCGTGACGTTGATCTCGCTCATCGGCGCATGGCGCCGGCGGCGCGCTCGTCCGCGCCCGCCGCCCGATCCGCCTGATTTTAAACTCGCGCCCATATCCTTGTTCCGATCCTGCTCCGCTCAGTTCCGAACGTCGATCTGGCGCGAAACAATCGCCGCGAATTCGTCGGCAAATGCGTAAAGCCGCTGCGAGATGGCGGACGAGTCGGCGGAAAACTTATTGTAGAAAATCACGGCAGGAATAGCCGCCATAAGCCCAAGCGCCGTTGCAAACAGCGCCTCCGCAATGCCCGGCGCGACGACGGCAAGGTTTGTATTCTTCGACACGGCAATCGACTGGAAGCTCGTCATGATGCCCCACACCGTTCCAAACAGTCCAACGAACGGCGCTGTCGACCCGACGGTTGCGAGAAACAACAAGCGCCGGTCCAATCGCTCCATCTCGCGGCTGATCGTAACGTCCATCACTTTTTCAACGCGCAACTGAATACCTCCAAGCGCGCGAATGTTGCCTTCGACCGATCGCTTCCACTCGCGCATGGCGGCCACAAACAACGCCGAAATTGTGATCGTGCGCCCGCGCGATAGCCCCGCGTAAAGTTCGTCGAGCGATTGCCCGGACCAGAACATGGCTTCGAACTTGTCGCTCTCGATGCGAGCGCGCCGGAACGCGAAAAGTTTCTCGACGATAATGGCCCACGACCAGATAGACGCCAGCAGCAAGCCGATCATCACCATCTTGACGACGATGTGGGCCTGGGAAAACAGTTCGAAAAACGAGAAGCCGCCGGCGGTCACGGGAGCGATCGCACCTTGGGCAACGTCAGCGGGATTCATCGGGCCATCCGTTGGAGTTCGGTTTTTTGAGCGAAAACGCGGCAAAGACGAGCAAACGATTGACACCGCGAACAGGGCAGCGCGACGGCCAAATTGCTGCGACCCCGTGATTTGCCGGAGTTGCGTCGAACGCTTGGACCTTCAGGCTGTGCCCCGATGCACACCTTCCCGTAGCTTATCCTTGTTGCCGTGCAATAGGGCTAAACGAGGGCCCGGATTCGGCTCGCTGGGACAGTCATCTTTCGGTTTATCCACGGGAATCGCCTTCTGCCGAAGTCGCCGGCTATCGCCTTCCATCTAAGAGGTTCAGCAGTACTTACCCCGAGACCGAACAGGATTGAATTTGTGATTGATCGCACTCTGCCGCCGTCATGCCGCAAGCTCCCGCTCGCCAATCCCCTAATGGTCCGCCACATGCCTAAAAGGCGAGCAACAACGCCTTGACAATTCGCGTCCTTACGTCGCACACTTTCTTTGCACAAAACAAAATTGCCTGAGAAGCAACCTGAGACGCAACCCGGCAAGCAAGCCGGGACCGGTTCGACAAAGTCGAACCGGAACACGAGGGGAGGAACTTTGGAATGACACCGGATCACGATCCGAGGGTCGATGCCATGTATGGCGGAGACCGTCTCGCGGCGCTTGTCGCACTCGTTGCCCTGTGGGCCACGCTCATCTTCGTTTTCATCGCCGTCATACCGCTCGCTGGCGATGCCAGCATTCTTTACGTGCTGGCGGCGGGCGCCGGTCTCGTCCTACTTTTCAATACCGCGTCGATTTTAGCGATGCTCTCGCATTACTCCGAAGACCGCAAGCACATCTACGGTCTCGACCTGCACTACCTCGATCAAATGAATAAAAACAAGGGCTGAGGGAGGGTTCCATGGCCAACGGCAAATACACGCCCCCCGAGCAATCGGTGTTCGGGCAAATTTTCGATACGCTCTTTCTTCTCGCACTCGTGCTCGGCAGTCTTCTTGCTCCGTGGTACTTCGGGCTTTCCGGCAGCGCCAAAATCACAACCGATCTCGCGGGCAAATCCTGGACCGAGATGGGTCAGTCTGCCGCCCAGCAAACGGCTTGGGAAAAGCTCGGTCAAACTCCTGAAACGGCCGCCCCCATGATCGGATCGAAATTCGACTACACCTTCGATCCTTTGTGGCTCGCGATTACAGCCGCCGTCATTGCCGCCTACTTCATCTTCGTCGTGCGCTACTCCGACCAGGAATACCGCGACGTCATCCGCGAACGCTTCGGCGACAAGAAATAAGGAGCTGCCGTCATGCCTGATATATCAGCCATACATCCGCTCGAACTCGCAGCCTGGGTCATTTCGGCAATCCTTGGACTTTGGATGCTGATCGATCTCATCCGCACCAATTCCACCTACTCCGAAGACGTGCTGATGTCCTCTCGCGAAGGCGAGATCGAGGACGAGTTCGTCGTTGACCCGTCGCACCGGAGGTAAGTCATGACCACGCAAACAACCGCCATCCATGGCGAGAAAGTCTCGCTGCTCCGCGTTCTTGGCCCCGGACATGTGTGGGCACTCGGCGTCGGTATCGTGCTCGTCGGCGAATTCATGGGATGGAACTTTGCCGTCGGCAAAGGCGGGGCACTCGCCGCCTTGATCGCCTGCTGGTTCGCAGGGCTTCTCTACACCTGCGTCGCCATGATCGACTCGGAAGTAACCTCGACGGTCGCGGCCGCGGGCGGGCAATATGCGCAAGCCAAACACATCGTCGGACCGCTCATGGCCTTCAACGTCGGCCTCTTCCTTGTCATGGCCTACACCATGCTAGAAGCGGGCAACGCCATCACGCTCGGCTACCTCGTGCAAACCGTCGCTGGGATGACCGGCATAGAAGGTTTGTGGGACAAACCATTTATCGTTCTCACAATCATGTTCCTCGCCTGGCTCAACTATCGCGGCGTCTACGCGACCTTGACCTTCAACCTCGTCATCACCGCCATTGCGTGTCTCGCCGTCCTCGTTCTTTTCCTTGTGATGATCACGGTCAACTCCAGTCAGGTTGATCATGCGGCCATGATCAACAACAATACGCTGCCTTATGGCTGGCTCGGCGTTATCGCGGCGATGCACTTTGGCCTCTGGTACTACCTTGGCATCGAAGGCACGACGCAGGCGGCAGAAGAAGTGCGTTCGCCTGCCCGCGCACTCCCACTCGGCACAATGACCGGCATGATTACGCTGCTCATCGCCGCAACGATGACCTGGTACATCTGCGCCGGTATGATGCCATGGGAATATCTCGGCCAAGCCGTCACGCCGCTGTTCGATGCCGCGCGCATGACGAGCTCGGGCCCGCTCATGGTGCTGCTGTTCATTGGCACCATCTTCTCAACACTCGCTTCCGCAAATGGTTGCATCAACGATGCCTCGCGCGCCTGGTTCTCGATGGGCCGCGACCGGTATCTGCCCGTTTGGTTCGGTGCTGTACACCCGAAATACCGCACGCCGTTCCGGGCAATTGTATTCCTGGTCCCCGTGGCACTCGTCTTCGCACTCCAAGTGCCGCTCGATCAGGTCATTACGTTCTCGATTTTATCGGGCCTCCTCGGCTACACGTTCATGTCCTTCAACATGATCATGTTCCGCAACAAGTGGCCGCTCGACACGATCAAGCGGGGCTACGTCCATCCCTTGCATCCGCTGCCCGCCATCGTGCTGCTGCTGCTCTGCATTGTCACGTATTTCGCGGTGTTCTTGGGATACGGCACGCAGCTCGTCGCCATGATGGTCTTCTACATCATTGCGTCGGCGTGGTTCGCCTTCCACCGCTACAAGTATGTGAAGCGCGGCGACCAGTTCACGATGAATTGGCCGCGCCCGCAGGGCTACTAATAACAACAAAACGTGACCCGGCGCGCTTCTCGCAACGAGGGGCGCGCCGCTTTCTTATTCAAAGAGGTTAGGCCGTGTCGCTGGAGTTGGTTTTCGCAGCAAGTGCCGCAGGTCTAGCGGGCCTAGCCTGGCTCGCGCACCGCGAACGCCAAACGATCGTGAGCCGCCGCCGCGCGATCCTCGATCCCGTCGCGCCGTTGTTCGGCAATCCTCGCATCGCTACAGACGGCGCAGGCATTCCGAAACTCGAGGGCCGCTATCGCGGTCTCGATTTGCGTATCGAATTGATCCCTGACTCGATGACCATCAAGCGCTTACCTCAACTCTGGCTTTCGGTCACAGCACTCCAACCGTTGCCTATTGCCGGCGCGGGTGTCGCCATCCTTATCCGCCCCTCGGGCGCCGACTTCTATTCGCTGACCGAAAAGATGAGCGAACGGCTAGTGCCCCCGTCATCGTTGCCCTGGGAAAACATCGTGCGGGGAGAAACCGGCAAATCGGCCGCCACGCTCGCTAAGTTGGCTCCCGGCGCCGCTCTCATTCTCGCCGACCCAAAAGTCAAAGAAGTCGCGGCAACCAAACGCGGCGTCCGCATTGTCACGCAACTTGCCGAAGGCAAACGCGGCGAGCATCTGCTCCTGCGCCAATGCGATTTCGAAGGCGCGCAACTTTCGCCCGAACTGCTCGATAGCATTGTTGCCGATTTGGAGAAACTACTCTCAAGTCTCGCCCCAATGTACGAACGGCGCGCGTCATGAACAAACCCGCCGCGCCGGAGAAACCCTGGCACCCTTATATCATCCTCGCGCTCGCGGTTGTTCTTCCCGGAATGGGCCACGTAGCAGTTGGCCAGCCCCAGCGCGGGTTCGGTTTTGCGTTTTTCACGCTGCTGCTCGCTCTGTTGACATGGCAGATCACGCCGCCCGACCGGTCCTTTATCGGCCGCGCGGCGATTGGACTATTCGTGTGGGCGCTCTCGATCCCCGACGCCTATCGCCTTGCGCGCATGCAATGGGAGTTGTGGAAAAAATTAAAACCAGGCGGCTAGCCCCCCTTACGTGCCGCGTGCGCCTCGAACGCGTCTCTAATGCGGGCGCTTAGCCTCAAGGGTTTGCCCGACACCGAGATGAGAACGATGGTGACGTCGGCTTCGAAGAGACGCTTGCCGTCTTTCAGGATTGATTGATTGAGCATGATGCTAGCGCCGCCGAGTTCCTTCACGCGCGTTTCAACCACCAGCAGATCGTCCATGCGTCCCGGCCGGATGAAATCCATGTTCATGCGGCGAACAACGAACACGGCGGGCTCTTGGCTATTCGATCCGTCGATCATGCGGCGCGCGTCCGTTCCCAGCAACCGCAGAAAATCCGTGCGCCCGCGCTCGCAATAGCGCACATACGACGCGTGATAGACGATGCCGCCCGCGTCGGTATCTTCAAAATACACGCGCACCGGCAGAACATGACGCTGGCCGTTTTCATCGCTCACGATATGCCCGGAGATATCGGGCCACATCTTATCGCTCATATCGTGCCATTCGATCCCAAGTCCACCACCACAATCTCCGGCGGCGACCCGAAACGGATGGGCAATGCCGACATGCCAAGCCCGCCCGACACAATGAGATTGCGCCCCTCTTCGACGATGTGCCCGTAGATATAGCGCGTGCCAAAGCGCGACGGCACGACTGGCGAATAGCCGAGAATACGCACTTGCCCGCCATGCGTATGACCCGACAACGTCAACGACACGCGCGCCGGCACTTCGGGAAAAATGTCGGGTTCATGCGCCATCAAAATCACCGGCGCATCGTCCGTCACTTGCGCCAGCGTGCCCGCGAGATCATGCACCCCGCGATAGTCAATTCTGCCACGTCGCAGAAAGCGATTGTAGTTTTCTTTTTTCGGCCAGAACGCCCACTGATCGCCAAGCCCCGCAAGCCAGAACGGCCGGCCGTCCTTCTCAAGGCGCACGGCCTTGTTTTCATAAACCGGAATACCTGCCGCTTCGAGCGCAAGCTCCGCCGCGACCGGGCCCTTCTCGCGCACCTGAATTTCGTAGTCTTCCCACCAATCGTGGTTTCCCAAGACTGCATGCACGCCGAGCGGCGCTTTCAATTTTCCAAGGTTCCCCGCCCAGACTTGGTGTGGAACGGCCTTGCCGAAGCGGCCAAGCCTCTGTCCGACGACATAATCGCCAAGCAGCAAAATTGCGTCTGCCTGGAGCGCGTTCGTCTCCTCGACAATGCGCGCAATGCGTTCCGCCGACACCCAAGGATCGACGGCGTGAATGTCGGCGAGAATAGCGAGGCGCAGCTTCAAGTCTTGAGGCCATCCCGGCGGCGTCAATCGATAATGTTTGACGGTCCGGCGGAACGGTTCGGCGAGTGCATACCCGCCGAAAAGCGTGCCGCCGGCGCCCATAGCCGCCAACCACTTCAAAACGTCTCTGCGCGTGATCACGGCGCAGCCCCCGTTTCGCCGCCGTCCTCGTTGTCGAAAATCGGCAACTCGGGCGCTGCCTGACGCGGCGGCCCCGAAAGCCCGAGGTGGCGATAGGCCTTGAGCGTCAGCACGCGTCCGCGCGGCGTCCGGCCGATAAAGCCCTGCTGCAGCAGATACGGCTCGACGATTTCTTCCAGCGCATCGCGCGGTTCCGACAACGCTGCCGCCATTGTCTCGATGCCGACCGGCCCGCCGTCGTAATTCTTGGCGATGCAGTTGAGGTAGCGATGATCGAGCGCATCGAGCCCTTCATTATCGACTTCGAGCATCCGCAAGGCTTTGTCCGCAACCGCCGCGTTGATTATTGGCGCGCCATCGACTGCCGCGAAATCGCGCACGCGCCTGAGCAGCCGCCCCGCAATACGCGGCGTACCGCGCGCACGCCGTGCAATCTCGCGCGCTCCGTCCTGCGCCATCGGCGCGCCCAGCACCCGCGCGCCCCGCGACACGACGAGTTCGAGCTCTTCAATCGAATAAAAATTTAGCCGGACCGGAATGCCAAAACGGTCGCGCAGAGGATTGGTCAAAAGCCCCGCGCGCGTCGTTGCGCCAATAAGCGTGAACTTCTGCAGATCGATCCTGACCGAGCGCGCGGCCGGACCTTCGCCGATCATCAGATCGAGCTGAAAATCTTCCATCGCCGGATAGAGGATCTCTTCGACTGCCGGATTAAGGCGATGAATTTCGTCGATGAAAAGTACGTCGCGTTCTTCAAGATTGGTAAGCAGCGCCGCGAGATCGCCCGCCTTCGAGATCACCGGGCCGGAGGTCGCGCGAAACCCGACACCCAATTCCTTGGCCATGATCTGAGCGAGCGTCGTTTTGCCAAGCCCCGGCGGCCCGGCAAACAACACATGATCAAGCGCATCGCCGCGCGCCTTCGCGGCTTGAATGAAGACGCGCAGATTGGCGCGTGCCTGTTCCTGGCCGATGAATTCGGCAAGCGACTGCGGGCGGATGGTCGCTTCAAAAGCGTCTGCTTCGCGCTTCGCTGAACTGACGAGCCGGTCGGTCATGGTTTGTTCGTGGGGCTATTCGGTGCGCCCGTCAAGGCACGCAAGGCCACAACCTCGCCGCCAAAAGGCAAAAAGCTCGTGTTCCGGCTTTTCTGCAGATAGTCCGCCGGGAGTGAAGGATTTAGCGGACGATCTTGGCAATCGGTTTGGGCGGTGCCGTAAACTTGACGCCGAATTCGTTGTCTTTGCGCCGGATGAGCTTGCAGTCATACATGACGCGGTCTGCGCGAACGACGAGCCGAACGCGATCCATATGGCCGAACGTGGACTTGAATGGATAGGTCCACTTCTCTTGCAGTTCGAGCTTGGCGCCTGTCGTCGACATATCTTTGATCAAGCATGGCACACCATCGGCAGCGCCCTCGGCATAGATCACGGCCGGTGTCAGCCCCTTCCGCCGCGGGGCAAATCGATGTTCGCTTTGAGTGAGCGATTCAAGCTCTGGGGAATCCGGATTTCGATCTACCAAACGCATCGTGCGAAGTCCGGTTGAGTGCCTATTTTCTGCGGCGCTACTGAGTTCTCAGATGACAGCGTATTAAGCACCTAAGGCAGTTAAAGAACTGTTTACCGATTTGTCCGCTTTGCAGCCATTTGATGTTTTTCTAAACGCCGAGAGCTTAAAAAAAAATGGACCCGGAAGAAAAAAAGGCCGGCGCAAACGCCAGCCTTTCGAAACTTGCGAGTACATGTGCCGCTACTTGTGCCGCTACTTGTGCCGCTTGAGCGCCGGAGGTCCTAACGGGCGACCTTGGCGAGAGGCTTCGGCATGGCTGTGAATTTTACGCCCAGCTCCGTTTCGCCGCGACGCACGATTTTGCAATCGTACATGACCTTATCCATGCGCACCACCAGCTTGATGCGATCCATGTGGCTAGCATTCGACTTGAAGGGATTGTCCCAGCCGCTGCGCAACTGAAGCTTAGCGCCCGTCGTCGACATGTCCGTGATCAGGCACGGCACCGATTCAACGGCACCCTCGAGATAGATCAATGCTGGGGTTTGCCCTTTGCGGCGCGGCGCAAAGCGGCTCTCGCCGCCGGGAACGTCTGTTACACCGGCTTTTGCCCGTTGAGTGTCGGTTGACCGCATCGATCTTGTTCCACGTCGTCCAATGCCCATGCTGCCCACTGAATGAGCTAACGGCGATTAAGCACGACAAGCGGTTAAGGAACTGTTTACTGGACCGCTTACACCCATCATTCCGGACGGCGGGCCGTGTTCATCAAGTGCCCCGCATCGCCGCCTGCACGGCGAGTTCCAAGCTTTCCAAAAACCGCGACCGGTCTTGCTTCGTGAATGCCGCGTTGAAACCCCGGCTCTCGCCCGTCTCGCGCAGATGCTGGGAAAGTTCGCGCATCGCCAGCGCCATGCCGATCGAACCGTCCGTGAAGGGCTTCCCCGTATTGCCGATGGCCTTGGCGCCGTTCTTCAAGACGCGCGAGGCAAGCGGAATATCCTGCGTCACGACAATGTCGCCAATGCCAGCCCGTTCCGCGATCCAGTTGTCGGCTGCGTCGGGGCCGTCCGTTACGATCACGCGCTCGACGCGCTCGCCCTCTGGCAGCCGCATCCATGAATTGGCAACGTAAGTAATGCCAAGCCCATGCCGCGTGGCAACCTTTAAGGCTTCGTCTTTCACCGGGCACGCGTCGGCATCGATGTAGATGTGGAGTGCCATTCGGTCCTTGTTTGGTGTCTGACCCTCCGGGTCTGACACCGAATCTGGGCTTTCCGCGTTACCCTACCGCGATTGTATTCAGGATGGCCATCAAGGCGTCAGGCGCCGTGATGTGCGGGCTGTGGCTTGCATCCATCTCGAAATAGCGCCACGCGGGATCGGCTTTCGCCTTTCTCGCAAACGGCCCGAACATGTCGCCCGGTCCGATGCGCGTGCAGTAAATGTACGAGCGCGGCAGTTTGGTCTCGCCGTTCAGGAGCTTCAGCGATTCCGTCATGGTTTTGATGGGCTGGCCGTGGCGGCGCGGCGTGATCCAGGCCACATCTTCCGCGCTCGTATCCGGTGGCAACGGATTGGACGGCACGCGCCAGCCTTCGCCCTGCGTCTTGGCGCCTTCCAGCCAGCGCACCCGCGCTTCCGGCGTCGCCAGATCAAGCATGTTCTGCCCATCATTCGGTATGAACGCGTCGAGGTAGACAATCTGCCTGATCCTGTCGGCCGCGCGGTCGGCAATGCCCGTCGCGGTGATACCCCCGTAGCTGTGACCGATCAATATTACGTCGTGCAGGTCTTCGTGGAACAGCACCGAGACCACATCGCGAATATGCATTTCGAGATCAATCTCGGGCGTCGCCAAGTGAAACCGCTCGCCAAGACCCGTATACGACGGAGTAAAGAGCTCGTGGCCGGCCGCCCGCATCAAGGGCCGCATCTTTTTCCAAACGAACCCCGACGACCATGCTCCGTGCGCGACGACGAATGTTGCCATGTGGCCTTCCCGCCCTTCCCTACACTGTCAACACCCCGGGCTCTAACACCCCGGGATCATCGACCGCTGCAAACCCGGCTGTTCGCCAGATCGATTGTGCCATAGCCGCGGCCAAAACCCAACAATCAAGACGCCGGCCGGCGAGCCTGGAAGTCGCGTAAAAAAATCATCCCGGAATACGATCCCGGGATGAAACGTCAGGTCATCAGGCGTGGCGGACAGAAAATCCGCCGCTTCAGTTCCAGCTATTCCAACGGTTCCAGCGGTGCCAACCGCCCCGGCGGCGATATTGGCGATAGGGGTGCTCTTCGTGGACCCTATCGTCGCGCTCCACGCGCTCAGCCCGGAATCCGCAAGAGCCGATCTCGCGCCTCTCCGTCACGTTGCCATAGTAGTTGACATGAAAATGATAGCGCACGCCGTTCTTGCAGGCGTTCGCCATATAGTTTGGCGGTGTCGAATCGACAAAATCGATGCGGCTGTAGCCGTGATCCTGAAGAATATCGACGATTTCATCCGGCGTGTGTGCACTTGCGGCAGAGGCCGCAAATATGCTCGCGGCGGCAATGGCGCCGGCAAAAGTTGCGATTTTTGTCATGGCCCGACTCCTGGAGATGGTAAGAAGAAATATCCTCGCTCACGTGTTGGTGGAAACACGTTATGCCTCGCAGCATGAACGAAACCGGGACGCAGTGTTCAGCTTTCATTCATGAGCTGGGGTGCTCGGCTGACAAGTCCGGTTTTGCGGTTTCCCATCTTCTCAAGGCTGTCATAAGGATCGCTCGCATGCATAAATCGATGAGGCTCGTAGGTATCGGCGCGATTGCGCTGCTCATACCCGCCTTCGTGACGGCCGCTTTTGCGCACGCCAAACTTGTCAAGGAAACCCCGGCGCACGATGCGAGCGTCAAACCGCCAAGCGAGATATCTCTCAAATTCAATGAGAGCGTCGAACTCGCTTTCTCCGCAATCGAGATCAAGGATGCGGCAGGTCTCGCGATCAAAGCCGGCGCACTTGCCATCGCAGGCGACGATAAAACAACCCTCGTCGTTCCGTTGCCAGAGCCGTTAGCCGCCGGCAAATACACGGTCGAGTGGCACATTCTCACAGCCGGCGACGGTCACAAAATAAAAGGCAGCTACAGCTTCACTGCGGTGCAATAGGACCAATATGGAAGGAGCTCTCGCCGCAATCAGATTTCTGCACTTTGCTGCGGTGTTTATTCTGTTCGGCTCGATCGCGTTCCGCACATTGATTGCGGCGGGCGAAGTGCGTACCCTTGTTGCGCCGCGCCTGGCAAGATGGGAACGCGCCGCGATCTGGATTGCGGCTGCCTCTGCCGTCGTCTGGCTGCTTCTTGCCGCCGCCGAAGCGGGCGATGGACTTGCGCACGCGGCTGACCCTGCAATGCTCGGAATGTTTCTGACCGGCACGCATTTCGGACATGTCTGGATTTTGCGGCTGGCGCTCTTGGCCCTACTCGTTGCTGTGTCGCTTGGCGCCCGAAAGGTCTCCGATTCCCTCATGCTCGGGCTCGCAGGCATCCTGGTCGCAGAACTCGGTTGGATTGGCCATCCTGCCAAATTTGATGGTCTCGCCGGGGTCCTGCATTGCGCCAACTATTCGGTGCATGCCACAGCCGCTGCGTTATGGGTTGGCGCGCTGCCTGCGTTGGCACTCTCACTCGCGCTCGCTACGAGCGAGGAAAAGCGGGCTGACCTTGCCGAAACGGTGGCGCGGTTTTCACGCACCGGATATGTGGCCGTCTCGCTCGTGCTCTTGACCGGTGTCATCGGGACGTGGGTCATGTTCGGGACTTGGCCGTCGTGGCGAGCCTCGCCCTACCAGTTCTGGTTGGCCCTCAAGCTCGCGCTCGCTTCGCTGATGCTCGCTTTCGCAGCAACGAACCGTTTCGTGTTTACACCCATGCTTGTCAGCCGCCCGAACACGGCACGGCGCGGCCTTCTTGCCCTGGCAACGGGCGAAGTCGTCCTTGGGTACGCCGTTCTCGCGCTTGTCGCGTACTTCGGCATGCTTGCGCCGATGGGCGAGTAGGCGGCCACAAATCAAAGGGGCGGTTTCCCGCCCCTCTCGTCACCTCACAACATAAAATCGGTGCCGATAAGCGACGCCGCCGCTTTGACGGAAATGCCAAAGTCGGCAACGCCGTCGCCGTTGGTGTCGCCAGAGATAAAGGTCCAGCCGTTTGCGACGGCATAGTGCAACTGCCCGGCCACCTTGGTGAAGACCCCTGTGCCGATCAGCGCGAACGCCTGATTGCCGGCGATTTTCGAATTCGCGTCAATCGTTGAGAGATCGATGACATCGCCGCCGGCAATGCCGGCGCCCTCGAAATCGTAAATCCAGTCGCGGCCCGAGCCCACAACGGTCGATTCCGAAATGGCGTTGAAGTCGAAGGTATCTTGCACGCCATCGAGCGCGCCGCCGCGCAGGAAGTCTCGTCCCGCGCCGCCGGTGAGGGTATCGCGCCCCGCGCCGCCAAAGAGCACGTCGTTGCCGCCGTTGCCCATGAGTATGTCGTTGTCGGCGAGACCAGACAACCGGTTGGCGCCGGCGTCACCCGTCAGCGCATCGGCGAATGCCGAGCCGACGGCGTTCTCAAAGCTGGTCAGATTATCGCTGCCGATGCTGCTGCCAAACGCAATCTGATCGTCGAGGTTGATGAACACAAGCGCGCTTGCGATCGATGCGTCATAGGTATCGATGCCATCGCCGCCATCGACATCGTCGTCACCGTCGGCCGCCGTGGAACTCGCCAAGTATGTATCGTTGCCGCCGCCGAGAGCTACAGTATCGCTGCCGTCGCCGCCTTCGGCACGCTCAATGCCAGCCCCGCCGAGGATCGTGTCGTCGCCGGCACCGGTTGCAACTAACCCGGTGACGCGGCCAAGATGGCCATCGTAGGTGTCATTGCCAAAACCTATGAAAGATACCCCACCAAATATTGTGCCGTTGTTTATGACCGTCTTGATCGCCGACGGAACGCCATTAGCGTCGATGATGGCGTAAATGACACCGTCGTTTACGACCGTGTCCGTGCCATTAAGGACAACCGCATTGCTGATCACGCCGGTGCTCAAGTTATTGAGGTAATTGACGCCAGACCCCAGAATGATTTGCCCGCTGACGATGCCTTCGTTGGTGATGGTGTTGAGTGCACCAAAACTCAAGTCGATGTTGCCGGCGATCACGCCAGTCGTGCGATTGGACAGAGTATTGTTGCCCGCTTCGAGATCGATATTGCCGGTGATGTGGCCAGCGTTTGTAAGGGTATCGGCATCGGCACCGGCTCTGATATCGCCCGTGATCTGACCCGTGACCTCGTTGGTCAGCGTGTTGCCGCCGTCGTAAAGTTGAATGAGGTCGCCAAAGATGGCGCCGCTGATTCTGCCGGCGTTGACAATGGTGTCGCTGCCTGAACCTCCTTGGACGCCGCCCAAGATCTGAGCCGAGGCCAAGTTTGTCACCGAATTACTGCCGTTGCCGAGAGCGATATTCTTGTTGATCGCCCCGGAATTTGTGATCGCATCGGCATCGCTTCCGCCAATGTAGGCCTGAAAAGTACTGCCTTCAAGAATGCCTGAGTTATTGAGGGTATTGATGCCGCCGTTCAGCCAAACCAGGCCATCAATCCGGCCCGAGTTGGTGACTGTCTCAACGCCGTCGAAGCCATAGACGGCGCCCGAAATTGTCCCCGTGTTCACCAGTCTATTGTTGCTGTCGCTAGCTAAGGAATTAAAGTACACGGCAAAATTGCCCGCATTCACTGTCCCGTGATTTGCAAACACATTATTCGATAGGTTGAACGTGACGCCGTTGTTCGAAGCATTGATGAACCCATCGTTGATGACAACACCGCTGCCGCCTGCGTGATTGATGGCATTCGCACTTTGAACGGACCCAGTCGAAAGAATGGTGACCGTGTTTGATCCGTTTGTGGCCGAGATGCCGTTGCCGGCGGTTAGTGGGCCCACAACCGCGCCGGCAACGGTCGTCAGTGTGTTTCCGCCCGAAAATTGGATGGGGCTCGGGTTCGAATAATAGCCATCCGCCGTAATGAGCAGCGTGGCGTTGGCGGCCGCATCGAAGAAGGAGTCGCCTGCAACGCTATTGGCTGCATTCCGGACTGTATTGGCCATGGTCTATGTCCTCCGCTTCGGGGTTCAAATTGGTTTTTAAATTCGATGTTTAAATCTCGTCGCCCGCGCGCAGTACATTGGACGCGCTTGGCGCAGGCTCGGTTAAATTTCTGGATCGTGAATTTATTCGTTGTGTAAAAGGCCAGCCCCCCGCTTCACCCCTTCTGCCCGCAACCCCGCCCGCAAGAACGACGCCACGCTCCGCTGGGCACAGAACCCTCGCGCGCCGGCGCAAAGCACCCCGGAACATCGGCCATCTGACGAATCGAAACTTACGCTTAGCCGCCGGTTCGCACATCATTCAAACGGATGACATGGTTCGAAAAGCCTTTCTCCTGAGCCAAAAATGCACTGGCCCAATCCTGCGCCGCAACGAAACATAAGGTGCACCCGCCATCGCCTGTTCCAGGACTTTCCCAGGACTTTCTATAACGTGCCCCGCCTTCCCCTTGCCAATCTCAAGCTCTATACACTTGAACCTAGAAGACCCATCAAAACCACTAGGCCCTCGACGCATGGTTCAATTCATCGATATCTGGCGCGGGCACCCGGTCAACGAGAGCGTATCGACTCCCTGCCTCGCACCGGCCGATCTCACCAATCTTGCCGGCAAGCCAGTCAGCGCCGGTTATCCGGTCTACCCGAACCAATGCGCGATCCGCATGGGCGTCGCCCTGCAGCGCGCCGGCATCCGCATCGATCAGCTGGGCAAGGTCACGACCTGCGGCGTGCATGGGGCTGACGAACTCCACACCATCAACGCGCGTCAGTTGGCGGATGCTATCCGGCGCGCACGGCTCCCGGGCTTCGGGCCGATGGAAGTCATCACCGGCGGCGACGTCGCCAATTTTTACACGCGCATTTTCGGGCGCACGGGCGTCATCTACATCCAAGATTATTGGATGCGGAACGATGACAAGGACGGCGCGCCGACCGGCGATCACATCGACGTTTGGAACGGTTATCGCTCAAGCGCCAAATGGCTGATGGAGTGGTTCTCGTGGGCGGGCTATTATTCCAACTACGCCAACGCGCGCGAGATGTGGTTCTGGCCGGTCAAATAGCGCCGCAACCGCACGATTTCAAAAAGGAACCGTCATGCGCTATGTCATCGCCATTCTTTTCGCCATCGCCGGCGCGGCGCTCGCCATGATCTACGTCAGCCAGAACGTCGCCGACAACATCGTCGCCTCCTACCGTTTCGATAGCCCGGATCAGGTCGCCGATATGCACGTCGCCATTTACATGGCAACCAACTTCGTAGGGCTGCTGCTCGGCTGGACCGTTGGCTGGCTCTTCGGCATGCCCTTCAAAAAGCGCCAAAAAGCCAACTGAGGCTTCTTTAGCCGCGCCTGAAGCGCTTCCTTAGGGCCCGCTTCGCCGCTATAGGATCGCATAGGTTTCTAAGGATCCTATATGAGACTACTTCTCCTCGCCTCAACTGGCGGCGCCATCGGCGCTGGCCTCCGCTTTCTCGTTAACCAGGCCTTCGCTGAGCGCGGACTGATCGCCTTCCCTTGGTCGACCCTCACGGTCAATGTCGTTGGCGGGTTCCTCATGGGCGTCGTCTTCGTCGTCATAGGTGAACGCCTCGGCGGCAGCCCCGAGTGGCGAACGTTCCTAGGGACCGGGATCCTCGGCGGCTTGACGACTTTCTCCGCCTACTCGCTCGACATGATGAATTTGTTTGTCGACGGCGGCGCGAGCCTGCGCTTCCTCGCTTACACGATTAGTTCCGTGGTCCTCGCCTTCGCCGCGCTCGCATGCGGCATGTGGCTCGCACGCACGGTGATCGCATGAACGCGTCGTCCAAATCCCGCCCGCCGCAATCGCGCGCTGCAAAGGCCGAGGCTCGTGAACGCGCCACGCCAAAGCAAATGCCGCCGCCGCGCGCAGCAATCGAAGATGCCAAGCCCGGCGCCAAGGTCGAGAGCCTGCGCGTCACAGAAGCCGACGCAGACATGCGGCTCGACCGCTGGTTCCGCGTGCACTTCCCGGAAGTCGGCTACAGCTATCTGCAAAAGCTTCTGCGCTCGGGCCAGGTACGCATCGATTCAAAGCGCACTGAGGCCAACGCGCGCCTCACGGCCGGCATGGAAATCCGCGTGCCGGCAATCGTGCGCCAGCCGAAGAAAGCCGGTCCCGGTCTCAAGGCGCCGACGGGCGCGTCGCAAGGCGACCGCGACCAAATTGAAAAAATGATCATCTACGAGGACGATCACGTTCTCGTCTTGAACAAACCGTTCGGCCTCGCGGTGCAAGGCGGCACCGGCACGAAGAAACACATCGACGGCATGCTGGAAGCCATGGCGGACCGCTTCGGCGGCGAGCGCCCGCGACTTGTTCATCGTATCGACCGCGACACGAGCGGCATTCTGCTTGTTGCTAAAACGCGCGAGGCCGCCGCCAAACTCGGCCGCACCTTCCAAACGCGCTCGGCGGCCAAAACCTATTGGGCGCTGGTGCGCGGCGTGCCACGTCCCGCTCAGGGCAGAATTGAAGCAGCCCTCGTGAAGGCCTCCGGCCCAGATGGCGACCGCGTGCGCAAATCGCTGCCCGGCGAGCAAGAAAAAGCCATGCACGCCACGACGCACTATTCCGTCATCGATCACGTTGCGCAGAAAGCCGCCTGGATTTCGCTCAAACCCGTAACGGGCCGCCAGCATCAATTACGCGCCCATATGCACTTGATCGGCCACCCCATCGTCGGCGACAACAAATACGAGGGCGACGTGCGCTTGCCGGCCGAGAACATCGACAACATGCTGCACCTGCATGCCCGCCGCCTGATCATCCCCCACCCCAAGACCGGTGCCAAGCTCGACGTAACGGCGCCGCTCCCCGAGCATATGCGCCGGACCTGGGACGTTCTCGGCTTCGATGCCAAAAAGTTCGGGGCACACGACGAATAATCGCGGCCGACGTAAAAAACATTGCCGATCCGGAGGACGCAAGGCATGAACGGTATCAATTGGATTGACACATTAGTCGCTTGGTTCCCGATGCTGCTCCTCATCGGCGTCTGGATTTATTTCATGCGGAGTATGGGCGGCGGCGGGATGACATACAGCAAGTATCTCGAACAACACCTTACTGAAGCCCGCCGTCATAACGACCTGATGATGAAACTCATCGAAAAAATGGACGCACGCATTTCAAGCTTAGAAACTGCAGACCGCAGACGGAGTGGAGAAAATTGAAACTCCTCGTCTTCGATTGCGACGGAACAATAGTCGATAGCCAGGCCGGTATCGTGCTTTCCATGGATCACGCATTCCGCACGCTCGGCCTCACCGCCCCGACGCGCAAGCAGACGCTCTCCGTTGTCGGCTTGTCGCTACCGGAAGCTTTTTCCGTGCTCGCGCCGGACGCGGAGTACGATGTGCGCCTGCAGCTCTCGGATCGCTACAAAAGCGCCTTCCGCGATCTCGACCGCGATCCCGGCGATTGCGAATTCCTTTTTCCCGGCGCCAAACAAATGATCGGTGCGCTTGCCTGCGAACCGGGCGTCGTGCTCGGTATCGCAACAGGAAAGTCGCGCCGCGGCGTCGACCGGCTTTTCGCGCGCGAGGGCTGGGAAAATCTCTTCGTCACCATACAAACGGCCGACGATCACCCCTCGAAGCCGCACCCCTCGATGCTGACGCGCGCCATGGAGGAAACCGGCGCCGCGCCGCACCAAACCATCATGATCGGCGACACGACGTATGACATCGAAATGGCACGCGCGGCAAACGTTGGTGCGCTCGGCGTGACGTGGGGTTATCATTTGCCGCAGGAACTCGAGGATGCCGGCGCCCATCTTCTCATCGACGATTACGAGTCGATGCCGGTCGCTCTCACCCATATCTATGCAAAGTTGAACGGCGCGTCATGACAGAGTCAAACGGCAACGGTTCAGATAAACCGGCTTCCGGCGCGCCCAAAGGGCCGATCACCGACACCATGGCGAAACCGCTCGCCAAGCGCTTCTACAAAGACGTGACAGTCGGCGAAGGCGCCTTCTTCCAAATTCTGCTCGACGGCCGCGTGGTCAGAACGCCCGGCAAACGCGCGCTCCTTCTTCCGTCGCGCACTCTCGCGGATTTCATCGCCGCCGAGTGGCAGGCCCAAGGCGCTGCGATCAATCCCGGCATTATGCCGCTGACGCGCTTTGCCAACACCGCGATCGATGCCGTCTCGGACGCGCAAAAGGAAGTCGCCAACGATATCGCGGCTTATGCGGGGCGGGATCTTTTGTGCTATCGCGCCGTAGCGCCGCCGGAGCTGACACGCCTGCAGGCAGCCTCATGGGACCCCGTCATCCATTGGGCGCGCGAGGCGCTCTCCGCGCATTTCACCGTGGTTGAAGGCGTCATGCCGGTCGAACAGCCCGTGCTCACGCTGAAGAAATTTTCAGCAGCCCTCGAGCCCCACGACGCTTTCAAGCTGACAGCCTTGCACGTCCTGACAACTCTCACAGGTTCCGCACTCCTGGCGCTCGCTTACGCGCGCGGATTTCTCCCGTCCGAAGACTTTTGGACCGCTGCCCACGTCGACGAAGATTATCAGATTGCGCACTGGGGCCAGGACGAAGAAGCCGCCCACCGCCGCGTTCTTCGCCGCCAGGAATTCGATGCCGCCTGCCGCTTGCTCGCGTCCTTGCAAACGGACGAACAGCCCCGCATTTAGCCTGTCACAAAATCTCGATTTGCTGTACGCGCACGATGACGTGCTGCTGCTTGAACGTCTTCTCAAGCGCGAGCCGGTACGTGCGCCACCAGGTTTTGTCCAGCGTTTCCACCATCACCTCGACGATAACAACATCGTCTTCGCTGACGGGGTTTGTGCCGTGCTTCCAGCGCCCCTCCGCGGGCGTGCGCGTGTACGCCGTGACGCCGCCGAAGCGACTCGTCAGTTTGGCCGCCACCTTGTCGAAATTGGCTTTCGGAAAGGCGCGGCCTTCCCCATCCCGAAGCGGCAATAAAATTTGCACCAAGTGCATCGCATATCCTCAACGGCCGAGCCACGGCGTTGCCGCGCGAAACCAAGGCGGTGCAGCCGCGCGAAACATAGCATTCCGCAACGCCCAAGAGTGCGCTTAACTTGACGCCAGCACGCCGCGTTAAGGACAAGCACGCCTGTTTTATTGTGGCTAACGATGCGGCCGCTGGGACGACAGAAAAACTTTTGCCGCGTTAACGTTGAACTTTCTGGAGCGCGACGCTCACTTGTGGTAGATTGTCTACATTGCCGAAGAGTACGCATCAGGACATCGCACATCAGGCGCCGGTTCGTTTTTCGAGCCGGTTTTTTTGTGCTCGGAGCGCGCCCTGCGCCGGCATTGCATGCAAAAGCTGCGAAGTTTGACGCCCAACTTTGAGTTGCAGGGCATATGCTCAGCACCCGTCTTTCCCAATGGGCGGGCGTTCTGGCCTCGCAATTGCAAAGAAAACTTGGAACCGGAACGAATACACCGTATGCAGTCCAACGCTTGCGCCAAAGCTTGAGACTTAGATAAGTACCGGGGAAAGTCCGATATGGCCACCATCACCGGAAATGCCAAACGAAACATTCTGACCGGCACGAGCGTGGCAGATCTCATTCAAGGCCTCGGCGGCGACGACAGGTTGTTCGGGCTCGGCGGCGCGGATACGCTTTTGGGCGGTACCGAAAACGACTACCTCGACGGCGGCAGCGGCAATGACAATCTTTTGGGCGGCAGCGGCAACGACACCCTGGTGGGCGGCGCCGACAACGACAAGCTGACGGGCGGCGACGGCGACGATATTTTAGACGGCGGAGCCGGCAACGACGTACTCATAGTAGGGCGTGGATTCGACGCCTATCGCGGCGGGGCGGGCGTCGATACTGCTAATTTTTCTATCGTAGTGGGCATCGGAAATTCGATCCTATTCGACGATAAGGGCATTGGCCGTGCCTTTGTGTTCAGTGCCCCAGGGGCGGGCGACAATGTTGGCACATTGTCCGGTATTGAAGTTGTCGTGGGCGGAGCCGGAGAGGATTTAATCGCCGGCAGCAACAACTTTGCGCTCAATCAAACTTTTTTCGGCGGCGGCGGCGCGGACACCCTGCTCGGCGGCGCGGGCAATGACAAACTCTACGGCGGCGCCGGGTTCGATATTCTTGAGGGCGGCACGGGCAACGATATCGTCGATGGCGGCAACGGTGACGATTTCTTGACCGGGAATGGGGGCGCAGACAGACTCGTTGGCGGCACCGGCTCCGATTGGGTGTTCTACGACGGGTCCGCTGGCGTGATTGTCGATCTCACAAACGCGGCAAATAACCGTGGAGCCGAAGCTGTTGGCGACACATTCAGCAGCACCGAAAATGTCTGGGGCACCAGCAGCGCCGACAGGCTCAGAGGCGATGGCGCCAACAACATATTGGTTGGCGGCGGCGGCAGCGACATACTGACGGGCGGCGCAGGCGCCGACACATTCCAGTACTCGTCCAAATTCGCTTCGGTACACACAGCGGTGGGCGCGGCCGATTTTATTACCGATTTCACACAAGGCATGGACAAAATCGACATCGGCGATATGGCCGGGCCGCTGTTCGTATTCCTAAACGGCGGTAATATTCCGTTCACGCTCGAGGCACCCGAAATCACGTTCGGCTTCGCTATCGAGAATGGCCAGAACCGGACGATCATCCGGGGCGATGTCAACGGCGACGCGGCAGCCGAGTTCGAAATCAAGCTCAACGGATTCATTTTGCTGACAGCAGACGACTTTATTCTTTAGCGCGTAACCTGCACCGGCAAAACGAAGGAGCGTAGGTTGGGTAGAGCCCGAGCTGTCGTCTCGCCAGGCGATCGGCGAAACCCAACGCCTCACGAACGGATCGCCATAAAATCTAGCATTTCAAAATCTCAGGACTTGATTGTTGGGTTACGGCGCGAGCGCAGTACGCGCCTAACCCAACCTACGTTTCCCGGCTTTGCACCAAGCAACATGCGGCGACTTACGCCGGCGTCACACCCAACGCCTTCATCCACTTGAGGCCTGCAACCGTGCCGCCGCGCGGTTTGTATTCGAGACCGATGTGACCGGTGTAGCCGCTCGCATCGATGGCGGCGAGAAGCGTGCGAAAATCGAGATCGCCAGAATCGGGTTCGCCGCGATCGGGGGGAGAGGCAATCTGCATATGCCTGATGAAAGGCCGCGCTTCGCTCAAGCCAGCCGGCACATCGCCGTCCATGACGTGGCGATGATAGAGATCGAACTGCAGGCCGACGTTCGGCCGCCCCACGTCGCGCAAGATGTCGATGGCCTGGCGCGTGCGCGACAAGAAATATCCCGGCATGTCGCGCGTATTGATCGGTTCGATGACGAGCGTGATGCCTTCCTCTGCGGCGCGATCCGCTGCGCGCACGAGATTGGCAACGAACACCGCCCGCTCGGCGCCGTCCGTAACGAGCCCGGCCATCACGTGGATCATGCTATTGCCGAGCACGTGGGCGTATTGCAGCGCCTTCTCGATTGACGCCTCGAATTCCCGTTCGCGCCGGGGAATGGCGGCAATGCCGCGCTCGCCAATCGCCCAGTTGCCTTGCGCGGTGTTGAAGAGCACGAGCGCGAGCGCGTATTGGTCGAGGCGTGCGCGCAGGTCTTGCGCCGGATATTCGTAGGGAAACATGAACTCGACCGCCTTGAAGCCTTGCGCATGGGCAGCGGCGAAGCGTTCAAGAAACGGAAGCTCGTTGAAGAGAAACGACAGATTGGCGGCGAAGCGGGGCATGGGGTCCTTTGACGAAGGCAGGAGGCAATCGGCAATCGGCAATCGGCAATCGGCAATCGGAGTAAGTGCACGATTGGTCAAACCTTGTCCAACGGCTGCTCAATTACCTTTCGCGGGCGGAACGAATAAGCACCCTATCGCCATTTCTCTCCGAGTGCCGATTGCCAAATGCCGAGTGCCACCTTCAATCGTCATCGTGCTTCGAGGAACGCATTTTCTTCACGCTGCCGCGCACGGTCTTGGCCATGATGCGGCGTTCTTTGGACGCGCGCGACGGCTTCGTCTTGATGCGCGGCTTCGGCGCAATCAACGCCTGCGCAATTAATTCCGTGAGGCGCTTCCTGGCGTCCGAACGGTTCATCTCCTGTGTGCGGAAGCGGTCGGCCTGGATGATGAGCACGCCGTCGTCCGTCAAGCGGCGCCCGGCAAGTTTGACGAGACGCGCTTTGGCGGGCGGCGGGATCGACGTGTTGGCGGCGAGATTGAAGCGCAATTCAACCGCGGTTGAAACCTTGTTTACGTTTTGCCCGCCGGGACCCGACGAACGCACAAAGCGCTCGTCAAGTTCGTTGTCGTCGATATCGAGGGATTGATTGATGCGCATTTCGGCTTCTAGATTTCGGGCTCTTTGAAGAACGTCAGCCGGTTGGCGAACGGATCGGCAATCGTCAACTCTTCTCCGCCCCATGGCGGCGTATCGATTGCCGGTCTCAACGCCGAATACGCCTTGCCCTTCAATTCCGCAAGAAGCGTATTCACGTCGTCGCAGCCGATGCGCAAGTTGGCGCCAGGGCTTGCATCTCCATGATGGCCGGAAAGATGTAACAGGCATTCGCCCCGCGAGACTTGCATATAAGCCGGCAAGCCCGGCTCGAAGCGGTGCTCCCAATGCAGCTTGAAGCCGAGATAGTCGATGTAAAACGCGCGCGCCGCCGCTTCGTCGAATATGCGCAGGACGGGGATCGGGCTCGCAAACGTCATGGGGCAACCGCTCAAAACCAACTGCGCTTCAAGTCCTTGATAATCTCTCGCGCCGCGTTCATGCCCGGCACGCCGGTAACGCCACCGCCAGGATGCGCGCCCGCCCCGCAAAGATAAAGCCCTACGATCGGCATACGATAATTGGCATATCCAAGCACCGGCCGCGCCGAAAACAGCTGCCCGAGATTGAGCTGTCCGTGGAAGATATCGCCGTCAACGAGGCCGAAGCGCTCTTCTAGATCGAGCGGTGACAAGAGCTGGCGCCCGGTTACGGCGCCCTTGAAGTTGGGCGCGTGGTGCGACACGGTCTCGATCACCAGATCGCCGAAAGCTTCCCTCTCATGCGCATTGGCCCAGCTGCGCGGCGCGGGCAACCGGGGCGCGACGTACTGCACGAACAGGCTCGCAACATGTTTGCCCTTGGGCGCGAGCGTATCGTCCAGCGTCGATGGGATCAGCATTTCGATGACGGGAGATCGGGCCCAGCCGAGCGTGCGCGCGTCGGTGTAAGCATCTTCCATATAGCGCATGGTCGGCGCGATCATGATGCCGGAGGCATGATGGTCTTGGCGCTCTTTTCCGGGACGCGCTGTGAAGTCGGGGAGTTCGGATAGCGCGACGTTCATGCGGAAAACGCCGGAGCCTGTTTTCATGCCCGTAAATGCGGCGCGCACTTCAGGTTGTACGGCGTCTTCTGGAACATACGCGCGGAACAACAATTTCGGCGGAATGTTCGAGGCAACAGCACGCGCGTTGATCTCCTCGCCGCTTACCAGCACGACGCCGGCGGCGCGGTCGCCATTCATCTTAAGCCACGCGACTTGCGCATTTGTCCGGATCACGGCGCCGCGTGCGCGAGCGGACGCCGCCATCGCTTGCGTAATGGCGCCCATGCCGCCGATGGCGTGGCCCCACACACCCTGTTTGCCGTTCACTTCGCCAAAGCAATGGTGCAGCAAAACGTAGGCCGTGCCGGGCGCGGACGGCGGTACATAGGCGCCGACGATGCCGTCATAGGCAAAGGCCGCTTTGATATGTTCGTTCTCGAACCAGCGGCCGAGAAAATCTTCGGCGCTCGACGTGAAGAGGTCGAGAAGGACGCGTTGCTCGTCGAGGCTGAGTTTGAGGACACGCCGCCCCAGCGCGCCGCCACGGATCAACTCCAAGATACCGCCGCCGGCGTTGGGCGGTGTTTTCGTGACGAGATCGCGCAGCACATCCGCCGCGCGGTTTAGCATCTCGTCATAAGCGGGCAAGCGTTCGGCATCGCGCGCTGAAAATGCGCTTATCGCCTTCTGCTTCGCGCTCAAGCTCCCGTAGGGAATGTGCAGCGATTGGCCGGATTCAAGCGGCCAGAAATTCCCCGCCGGGCGGTGCACGATTTTCAAGCCGAAGCGCGCGAGTTCCAGGTCCTCGATCACTTTGGGATTGAGCAGGCTCACTGTGTAGGAGGCGACGGAATTGCGAAAACCGGGCGCGAACTCTTCCGTTAACGCCGCGCCGCCGACATCGGCGTTTTTCTCCAGCACGACCACTTTCAATCCCGCACCTGCGAGATAAGCGGCGGCCGTTAACCCATTATGCCCGCCCCCGAGGATCGCTACGTCGTATGTCTCGTCAGCCATTTGTCAACGTGATCCTGCTATCGGCCGGGCATTCTTGGGTTTCATCGCACCCCATCACCCATTGTGCGGTGCGGCATCGAAAGTTGAGGGTAACCATTTGTTTTCTTTGATGGGTACCAAGTTATGCCGCAAGTCGGGCGTTAAGGTTGCCTTCAAGAATTGCGTCTAGTTTTTCCGTGTGCAGGGGTTAGTCCCTGCCAATTTTGAAGCGGAGCGAAGTATGACAGCCGCAAGCACGTTGACCTTTTCTGCAACGGCCGCACTTGCCCCTGCCCTGGCCCCTGCCCGTGACGTTGCCGCGAAGCTCACCGGCTTGATGATCGCGGCGCTCCTGCCTGCCTTCTTCTGGACGGCCGCAGCCGCCGGCACCGGCGCACTCTTCGGCGTTACGTTCGCATTGTCGTCGTTAGTCATTGCCGGGTCGGCTATTGCTGCGTTCTTGGGCGCTGTGTGCGCCCCCGTCATGCTCAAAGCTTAATCCACTCAAAACCTAAACCAATCGGGGCTTCGACCCCGCGCAGCGTCCGTCGCGCCGCCGACGGCGGCATCGACACTTAACTGCTATTCGGCGGCGGCCTGCTTCTTGGGGGTGACAAGCGCCATGTAGTCGCCAAGCAACGTCTCGCAGATCTGGCCCGGTTTGTAGTGGTGCGGACCGATTTCCGAGACTGGCGTGATTTCCGCGGCCGTCCCCGTGATGAAGCACTCCGTGAAGCTGGCAAGCTCTTCCGGCATGATCGTGCGCTCGATAACGTTGATGCCGCGCGCTTTGGCAAGGCCGATGACGGTCCGCCGGGTGATCCCGTCCAGGAAGCAGTCGGGCGTCGGCGTGTGAATTGCGCCATCCTTAATGAAGAACACGTTGGCGCCGGTGCATTCTGCAACATGGCCGCGATAATCCAGCATCAAAGCGTCGGAATACCCGGCCCGTTCGGCGCGGTGCTTTTCAATGGTGCAAATCATGTAAAGGCCGGCCGCCTTGGCCCGGAAAGGCGCCGAATCGGGCGCCGGACGGCGGTACGTCGCCATGGCGATGCGAATGCCCTTGAGGCGCAAGTCCATGGGAAAATAAGAGCCCCAGTTCCAGGCCGCGACGGCCAAGTGAATTTTGGCCGACTGCGCCGCCACGCCCATCATTTCGCTGCCGCGCCAGGCAATTGGGCGCACATAGCAATCGGAAAGATTATTGGCCCGGATCACGTCCCGGCAAGCCTGATCGATCTCTTCCGCCGTATAGGGGACATCAAAATCCATGATGCGCCCGCCCTCGATGAGACGTTCGGAATGCTCGCGCAGTTTAAAGATTTCGCCGTTGTAAGCCCGCTCGCCCTCGAACACGGCGCTGGCATAGTGCAACGCATGCGTCAGAAGATGGACCTGGGCCTCGCGCCAGGGAACCATCCGGCCGTCGAACCAAATAAAGCCATCGCGATCGTGATAAGGGACGAGGTCAGCCATGTGAGGTCCAGATCCAAGGAATTATCGAGCGCTTGCATCGGCCCGCGCACCGGTTTTCGGAAGGCTTAAGGGGAGCCGTTGACGATTACCCTTCAATGCCGCGCCGGGCAAGCCCGTAAGCCAATTTTTGACTTTGTACGTCCAGCCCAACAATTTGACTTGTAACGCGAAACAATCAAGGCCAATAAGTCAACATGACTGACATAACGTCCGATACCGCGCCGGGCCGCCGCCAAGGGGCCCAAGTTGCGACTAAGTCCAGCGTACCGAGCGAAGCCCCAGCGGCCGCGCATCATCTGGATCTTGTCGCCTGTGTTGAGCTTTTTTTCTTCGCTTACCGGGACTTTACCTGCGATCCCGATATTATCCTCGATCAATACGGTTTCGGCCGCGCGCATCACAGGGTTCTGCATTTCGTGCGTCGCAACCCGGGTCTCAAAGTTGCCGAACTACTCGAAATTCTGAAGATCACCAAGCAGTCGTTGGCACGCGTATTGAAGCAGCTGATCGACGAAGGCTTCATTATCCAGCGCGCGGGCGACGAAGACAGGCGCGAACGCCGCCTCTTCGTTTCCGCAAAAGGCGCACGGTTGACCGATAAACTCACTGAAATTCAGGTCAGACGCATCGAAGCGGCGCTTCGCAAAGCGGGACCGGGAGCGGAATCTCTGGCGCAAAAATTTCTCTTCGCCATGATCGCCGAAAAGGATCTTCCTCAAGTCGAAAACCTGATCAAGATCGACCGCAACGGCAACCACGCCAACGGCGTCATGGTGAGCAAATGAGAAGCCCCGGCCCGCAAACGCGCGCGGAGCCGTTGCCCGACAACGCGCCGCACATTCTCGTTGTCGACGACGACCAGAAAATTCGCGAGCTCTTGGGCCGCTTCCTGATTTCGAGCGGATACCGGGTGACGGAAGCCGCCGACGCCGCCTCTGCCCGGTCGTTCATGCGCGGGCTCTCTTTCGACCTTGTCATGCTCGACGTGATGATGCCGGGGGAATCCGGCTTAAGCCTTGCGCGCGACCTCAAAGCGACGCGCCCCGTGCCGATCCTCATGCTGACGGCGCTTGCCGACGCCGAAGACCGCATCACCGGCCTCGAAGCAGGCGTTGACGATTACGTGACGAAGCCGTTTGAACCGCGCGAACTTCTGCTGCGATTGCGCAATATTCTGCGGCGCGGGCAGTCACCGAACGCACAAAGCGACGAAATCCGAATGGGGCCGTGCGTCTTCAGCATCACGCGCGGGGAACTGCGGCGCGACGAAGAATCGATCAAACTCACCGAGCGCGAACGCGATCTGTTGCGCCTGTTTGCGCTCCGCATTGGTGTGCCCGTTCCGCGCCACGAACTTTCCAGCGACGAATCGACGGGAAGCGAGCGCGCTATTGACGTTCAGATCAATCGCCTGCGGCGCAAAATCGAATCCGATCCCTCCAATCCGGTCTATCTGCAGACGGTGCGCGGCAAGGGCTACATCCTTTATACGGACTGACTTCGTCTCGATGAATAGGCGCCGGCTTCCTGGAGGCTAAAAGCGGGTATGGTCGCGGCACGCGATTTGGATGCGCAAACCCAACGTCCCGAGCCCTGGCTCGTGCGGCTGCGCCAGCATGCCATGACGCAAAAAATCCTCGCGGTTGCCGCCGAGCTTTTGCCCAAAGGCCTTTATGCCCGCGCGCTCCTCATCATCATTACGCCGATTGTCGTGCTCGAGGGTGTCATCGCCTTCGCCTTCATGGAGCGGCATTGGCAGGCGGTGACGCGGCGTCTCTCGGAAGCAACCGCGCGCGACATCTCCGCGATCGTCGAACTCTACGACAAGCTGCCGAACAAATCGAAGACGGCGGATCTCGTGAGCCTCTCCAAGCAGACGCTCAATCTCGATCTGCAATTCCTCCCGACCGGCGATTTGCCGCCGCCGGGACCAAAACCCTTGTTCACGCTGCTCGACAGGGCGCTCTCGACGGAACTGCGGCGCCACGTCAACAAGCCGTTCTGGATCGATACGGCGGGCGATATCCGGCTCGTTGAAATCCGCGTCAAGCACGACGATGCAATTCTTAGAATCATGGCGACGCGCAGCCAGACCTATGCCTCGAACTCGCATATTTTCCTGCTGTGGATGGTTGGCACGTCCGTCATTCTCCTGACCGTCGCCATTCTCTTTTTGCGCAACCAGATCAGGCCCATCTTGCGGCTCGCGGAAGCAGCCGACGCCTTCGGCAAAGGGCGCGGCATACCTGAGGATTTCCGCCCGCGCGGCGCGCGCGAAGTCCGCCAAGCGGCCGAAGCCTTCCTCGAAATGCGCGACCGCATCAAGACCCACGTCGAACAGCGCACGACGATGCTGGCCGGCGTCAGCCACGATCTTCGCACCGTGTTGACGCGATTCAAACTCGAGCTGGCGCTGCTTGGCGATTCGAGCGATACGCGCGCGCTCGCCGCCGACGTCAACGAAATGCAGCACATGCTTGAGGACTATCTGGCATTTGCCAAGGGCGATGGCGGCGAAGAGGCTAAACCCACGAACCTCAAAGAGCTGCTGCAGGAGATCCACGCCGACGCGCAGATATTTGGCCACTCGGTCGAGCTCAAAATGCGCAAGAAGCGTCACGACCTCGTATTACCGCTCAAACGGCAAGCGCTTAAACGCGCCATCACCAATCTCGTTTCAAACGCCGCGCGCTACGGCGACCATGTGGTGATCCGCGCGGCAACGGAAGGCCAATGGGTGCGCATCGAAGTTGACGACAATGGCCCGGGCATTCCAGCGTCCGAACGCGAGAACGTGTTCCGGCCCTTCTACCGGATCGACCACGCCCGCAACGTGGACGACGGAAATTCCGGCCTTGGCCTTGCCATTGCCCGCGACATTGCCAAAAGTCATGGGGGCGAGATTGCGCTCGGCGAGAGCTCCATGGGCGGCCTCCGGGCCATTATCTCGTTACCGATTTGACGTAGACAAAAGGCCCGTCGCCCTATCTATATAGGGTTGTAGATCGCGCGCACAGCAGGGGACTTGCATTGCGATCGGTCCGGCGGGTGGGGCATGGACGTTTCAAAGCTCACAGCGCTGCCGCTGGCCGGCAACCCGGAACGGGTTGCCGTCGTGGTCATTCACGGGTTCGGCAGAGCTGAGCCTGGCTGGATCAACGACGACATGGTCGATAAGGTCGGCAGCAGCGGCCATGGCCTATCCTTTAATGCCTTTTCCGAGGTCTATCGCCTGCCCGAAACTATTTCCTCAGACCTGGACGCCGCGAAACTTGCAGCACCCGAAACCAATCAAATCGCAATTCGCAGAGGCCACTATTTTTTGTCGGTAGTCCGATCAGCCAATCTGCCAGACAACTCCAAAGTGTCGTTAGCCGAAATGCATTGGGCCGACTTGTCGAAGGCCAGTGCAAACAGCATCGTTCGATTTCTCGTGCTGCTCCGCCTCTTGTTTGAAGCCCCGAACATTCTCGCGGCATCGCTCTTAAAGGAGAGCCGCGGGCCCCTTCACGGGACCGTCCGGCGGGTCGTGTTACTGGCAATATGGCTGTTGCGTTGGCCAATTGCTGGCCTGCACGTTGCAATTTTTGGCAGCGCATTCGGGTATGCGGGACTCTCAAAATTATCGGCTGTGCTCCACGGTCCAAAACTGGCGGAGCCGCAGCTCTTGCCATTCGTTGTCTTGGGCCTACTCGCAATTATTGCCATTGCCGGGATCTTTTTGTCGAAGCTGCGTGCGGTCCAGGAGACGGGGCTCACCAGTTTGTTCGAGGCTTCGGCCGTTTGCTCGCTACTTCTAGCCGTATTCGTCGCGTTTCTGACATACGTTGTGCCTGTCGAGGTTTTGCGGGACATTGCATTTTCCATTTTGCAAATGATCCAAACCACGGGCCGGATATCGGACGTCAATATTGCTGACGTCGCATTCAGCACCGACGACGCGGCAAGAGTCTCCACCTATCTCGCTACCGGCGGCTGGATCATCATTGCTGTTTGGGCTTTTTGGAGCTTGCTGATGTTCTTGGCTTATGCTGCCATCGGCCTTATCGGACTCTGGCGCTTTGTACGCCCGCCGTCCAAATCCGTAATGCCGCTTGGGCGGCTGGCGTCAGCAACCGGCCTAGCCGTCATTCAGAGCATTGCTTGGAAACTCATCATCTGCCCAGCGTCACTTCTTTTGATCGTCTGGCTCGTTCCCGATGCGGGAAAGCATGGAGAAAGCGCGCCCAACCTTTGGTCGGTCGACCGCCATTTCGGAGTGAACGAAATTGCGGTGCGGATGGTCATCATCGCCGTCCTTAATATGCTGGCGAGCCTCATACTTGCCGCCGTTGTCATTTGGCTCAGCCGGAAGCGGGCGCGGATTTATCAGGAACGGCGGGAAGCGCTTTTGAACGGCACGGAAGCATTGCCGCGGCTGATCGTCAGTCCCGCGTTACTTATTTTTCTGTTTGCCATCAACGTCGCGACCACGACCTTCTATTACGTCTGGTGCAAGTCGGATGGCACCTTTTTTACTTACGTTGCCGGCCTGCTTTTTCAATCGGAGGCCTTCGATTTTGCGCGCAATGTATTGGCGACTGGTGCGGTTTCAAGCCTGCCTGCATTGCTCGGCCTGATCTTCGCCAGCTTCAAAAAAGAGACTTATGACGTGGTCCAGTTCACACGCGGCGTGGTCGACAATTTCTATACGCCCCGCACACCCTGGCATTGGCTACAGCCGTGGCGGCAAAGAATCGGGCCCGCCACCTTCCCGCGCCGCATGCGCCTGCAGGAGCGTCTCGAAACGCTCATGAAGGACGTGGTCGTGCCCGGCAAATTCGACCGGCTGATCTTCCTCACCCACAGTCAAGGCACGGTCATCATGTTCGACTATCTGCGCTCGATGCGCAGCGATCATGTGCTGAATGCACTGACCCGCATTGACGTCGTGACGCTGGCCTGTCCGCTTTCGCACATCTACGAGCACTATTTCGATGACCACTGTGCCATAAAGCCTTCAGCGTTCGATTTGAGCCCGAAGCTGGCGTCCTGGACCAACATGTGGCGGGCCGACGACCCGATAGGCCAGCGCGTCGATGCCGTCGCCCATGGATTTGTCCAAAACCGGCCACTCCCTGCCGGCGGCCACTCCGACTACTTCAAGGAAGACGTTGTCTGTAGTATTCTGATAGACCTCATTAAAAGCGAAAATCGGGCCCCTCGCAACTTTGTGATTTGAATGTGATGTTATTGTATTACATCGTGGCGTCGCGTCACTCAGTGCCTCCACCTGATGACCGCGCACCGGGTTAGAACCTCCATCCGGCGCGGTGCGATATCTCCACGCTCAATTGCCAAAGGCGCAAGCCAGCGGCCGAGAGAGGAAGTTCCGGCCGCGAGCCATGCCGTCCCCGCTTCCAGGCCGGGTCACGCGCCAAGCTCGCGGCCTCGTTTTTTTGCGGCGGCGACGGCTTCTGTCATCAAGTCTTTGAGTCCGCCCTGCTCGCGCATCAGCACGTCGAGCGCTGCCGCCGTCGTACCGCCCGGCGACGTTACGTTTTTGCGCAAGGTAGCGGCATCGAGGGGGAAAGCGTCCATCAAGGCTCCCGATCCCGCGACCGTCGCGCGGGCAAGTTTCATTGCAGTGGCTGCATCGAGCCCGGCAGCACGGCCGGCCTCGGCCAGACATTCCGTCAAAAGAAATACGTAAGCCGGGCCCGAACCAGATACGGCCGTTACGGCATCGATCAGCGCTTCATCCTCGACCCAAACGACATCGCCGACCGCGCCGAGAAGCGCGTCGCACGCTGACTTCTGCGTTTCCGATACATGCGCATTGCCGACAGCACCCGTGATACCGCGCCCGATCGCTGCCGGCGTATTCGGCATGGCGCGGACCACCGCAGTGCGTGGGGCCAAATGATTTTCAAAGCTCGCGATTGAGCGCCCGGCGGCAATTGAGACGATGAGCGTCTTTGGCCCGGCCAGTTTGGCAAGAGACGGAAAGACCCGATCCATGACCTGCGGTTTGACAGCAACGACGATGACGGCCGGAACGGCGGCAAGAGATTTGAACTCGGCTTCGGAGCGCAGTCCATAGCGCGTGACGAGCGCGGCCGCTTCGCCCGACAGCGACGGCTCTTGCACGAAAACAGATTTCGGATCGAGCCCGCGCGCGAGCCAGCCTGAAAGCATTGCCGCGCCCATTTTCCCGGCGCCCGCAAGCAGCACCGGTCCGTCGAACGATAAACTCATGACATCAAAACCGCGAAAAAGCCAAAAGGACTAGGCCCGGCCCTCGGTCTCGAACATGGTCGAAACCAGTGCCTCACGGCTTTCCTTACCTGCCCAGACGACGAACTGGAAGGCCTGGTAGTAGCGCTCGCATCCTTCGAGCGCGGATCGAAGCAGCGCTTCGCACTGCCGCGTGGTCGCAACCGTGCCGTTAAGCAAAAGCGCGTGGCGGAACATCACGAGCCCTTCCTGGGTCCACAAATCGAAGTGTCCGAGCCAGAGCTGCTCGTTGATTTGCGCGACCAGCCGGTACATTTCGGATAAGCGGTTTTCGGGAACCTTGAAGTCGAAGGCGCAGGCCAAGTGTAGGGCTTCGAGATCTTCGCGCCAATTGAGCGACACGTGATAGTCGGTCCAGGTGCCGGCAACGACCAACGTCAGCTCGTCGTCGCTCGCGCGATCTGCCGCCCAATCGTGGGCCGTTGCAAGCTGCTCGAAAAGATCGATCGGATTTATAACGCGCTCGTAATTGCGTTCGGCCGTTGCCATTCAAAAATATCCTTTTCATGCGCGCGGACGAAAGTACGATGCCCGCGCGTTCGACGCGAAACGCTCTTTACCTTCAACCGTGGGCCGCACGAAAACAGACGGCCTCCCGAGTCGCAAGGCAAGCAAAGCCTTGTCCACGGGCAAAGTGGCAAAGCACGGGCAAGGCGGCACTTTCCGCCTCAATTCGCGGGAAGATGTTGAGAACTTACGCGGGCCTGTGGATGATGCCGGTCTGCACTCGACGTGAGGACAATGCAGTGGGTGGCGATTCCCTCGCGATCCGGCAACCGGTTTAACTCGCGCTGCTGCTAAACCGTTCCGAGCTTCGCTTCGAGGGCCTTGATCCGCGCTTCTAATCGCTCGTTCTCAAGCCGCGCTTTCTCAGCCATGGCCTTCACGACTTCGAACTCCTCGCGCTTGACTACGTCCATTCCCTGCATGAAGCGCTCGGCTTGAGATTTCATCATACCCTCGACTTCTTTCTTCATGCCGTCGGCGGCACCGGCCGCGTCGGTCATGATCTTGGCGAAGTCGTCGAAAATGCGATTTGTGGTCTGGGTCATGAGCCTGCCGCCTGTTGGAATGCCTCGGGTATCCGGAGGTTGCCGGATTTGACGGCAGATATGGCCCCTCTGACCCCGGCCATCAAGACACCATATCGTCCATCATGCTAGACGCTCACTTGACAGTCCGGTCCTCTTACCGAAAAACCGCTGCTGTTTGAGTCAAATTGCGACGACGGATTGCCGGATGCCGCACGAGGGCCCCGGATGCCGCACGAGGACCAATGACCAGCATTTTCGCAGCTCTTACCTATCCGGACATTGGCACGGTCGCTTTTTCCATTGGGCCGTTTTCGGTCAGGTGGTACGGCCTCGCCTATATGGCGGGCCTCATCCTTGGCTGGCTCTATATCAAGCGCCTCCTGAAAGACATCCGCCTGTGGCGGGCCGGGACGGCACCTATAACGGATCTCATAACCGACGACCTGCTGCTCTGGATTACGCTCGCGGTCATCCTCGGCGGGCGCTTGGGTCAGGTTTTGCTCTATGATCCGGGTTACTATTTCAACCACTCGGGCGATATCCTGCAAGTGTGGAAAGGCGGCATGTCGTTCCACGGCGCGCTTATCGGATCGGGCATCGCCATACTTCTCTTCGCACGCCATTTCAAAGTTTCAGCCCGAAGCGTCATGGATCTTTGCTGTGCCGCGGTGCCATTCGGCTTGTTTTTCGGACGGGTGGCAAACTTCATAAATGCAGAACATTGGGGCCGCGAGACGGATGCCGCGATCGGCATGGTGTTTCCCAACGGCGGGCCTTTGCCGCGCCACCCGAGCCAGCTCTATGAAGCCGCACTTGAAGGATTGGTGATGCTTATCATTCTCCGCCTCGTCACACACAAATGGGAAGGGCTCAAACGCCCTGGTCTTGTCACCGGAGTATTCCTTGTCTGGTACGCCGTTGCGCGCACGATCTGCGAATTCTTCCGCGAGCCGGAAGCCGCGCACGCTCTGAACCTTGGCCCCTTCACGGCCGGTCAAATGTATTCCCTCCCCATGTTGCTTCTCGGACTTTGGTTTATCGCCACCGCCATCCGCGACGGCCAACCGGCAAAGGCTCAAGCGTGACGTATGATCCGGACCTCAGGCGCCCAACGCCTCTGGCCACGAAACTGAAGGACGAAATCCGGCACCGGGGCCCGATAACGGTCGCCGAATACATGTCGCGCTGTTTGTGGGACGAGGCGCACGGGTATTATGCCACGCGCCGTGCCATCGGCCGCGACGGCGATTTCATCACGGCCGCCGAAATCAGCCAAACGTTCGGCGAGATCATCGGGCTGTGGGCAGGGGTCGTCTGGCAGCAAGTGCTCGGCGCGCCTAAAGCGGTTCACTTGGTCGAATACGGACCTGGCCGCGGCACCATGATGCGGGACGCACTGCGCGCCGCCCGCGTCATCCCCGGACTTTGCGAGGCAACGTCGGTGCATCTCGTCGAGATGAGCCTCGAACTCATCGCCGCCCAGCGCGAAGCCCTGAGCGATGCGCCGGTCAGGATCGCATGGGGGCACAATCTCGTTGGATTTCCCACGCCCGCCATCATTGTGGCAAACGAATTCCTCGACGCCTGGCCCGTCGAACAATGGATCAAAACGCCAAACGGCTGGCGCCAGCGCGGCATTGGTCTCGATGCCAGGGGCGAGTTGTGTTTTTCGGGCCTCGACCAGCCGCCCGCCAACAACGGTTTCGACACGCGCTTTCCGGACGCCCCCCTTGGAGCGCTGGTCGAAAATCAGCGGCTCGAACGGTTGGCGGAAGCCTTTCATACGCTGGCGCGCAGCGGCCCCATCACGGCACTCATCATCGACTATGGATATGCGACGGCGTCCGTTGGCGATACGTTGCAGGCGGTGCGCGATCACAAGTACGAGTCGCCCTTGACCTCACCGGGCGAAGCCGATCTCTCGGCGCACGTCAGCTTTTACGAGCTCGCCAGTGTTCTGCATGCCTGCGGCCTCGCCATCGACGGCCCAGTAACGCAAGCGGAATTCCTCGGCTCGCTCGGCATCATCGAGCGCGCGTCGCGGCTGATGCACGCCAACCCGGCGCGCGCGGGCGAAATAGAAACGGGCCTTGCCCGGCTGCTCGCACCCAACGGCATGGGAACGCGCTTTAAGGCCATTGGCGTCAGGTCGGCAGGGCTGCCGAAATTGCCGGGGTTTGGTTTGAGTTGAGGTTCTAGGTTTTTGGTTCTAGGTGTTAGGGGAATTTTTCGCCCCTAGAACCTAACCCCCAAAACCTCACAGCATGCTGAACCCCATCCAAGCCCACAACCTCGCCACGCTCCCCGGCATCCGGCACGGGTTTTTCACGCGCGAAGGGGGCGTTTCGGCCGGCATCTATGCAGGCTTGAATTGCGGCCTCGGATCCCATGACGATCCGGCACTCGTGATTGAAAACCGCCGCCGCGTTGCGGAGCATATGGGTGCGGAGCACGGCAGCGTCATCACGCTCTATCAGGTGCATGGCGCGACGGCTCTGACCGTTACCGGACCCATGCCGCGCACAAACATGCCAAAGGCCGATGCCGTTGTCACGGCCACGCCCAAACTGGCCATTGGCGTCCTTACCGCCGATTGCACGCCCGTGCTCTTTGCCGACGCTGCGGCCGGTGTCGTTGGCGCGGCACATGCCGGATGGCGCGGGGCGGTTGCAGGTATCCTTGAGAGCACAATTGCCGAAATGGAGCGTCAAGGCGCGCGCCGGGAAAGAATCATAGCGGCCGTCGGCCCAACGATCGGCCAGGACGCTTATGAAGTCGGGCCGGAGTTCGAAGCCGAGGTCGTTGCGCTCGACCGCGCCTACGCCCGCTACTTCCGCGCTCCCGAGCCCAGCGCTAAAGCCCACTTCGACTTGCCGGGCTTTGTCTCAGAAAGGTTAAGAGCCGCGGGCATTGGCTCGATCGAGCTGGCGGCTCCCTGCACGAGGGCAAACGAATCAAAATTCTTTAGCTACCGGCGCTCCCAAGCCCTCAAAGAGGCAGACTACGGCCGCCAAATCTCCGCCATTGTCGTGGCTTAACTGCACAATCCACAACGATTTATCTCTTTTGGCCCCAAGTTGCGGGCCGGAACACGATTCATTGGGCCGCCCATCTGGACGGGCACGCTCTGGCTGATTTACAGGTGCAGGAGTGGGTACCGGTAGTTTATGTAGTAGGAGTTCAAGGCCGCAGAGTTTGTACGTCGGTCGCCGGAGAAGTGCGGATGGACAACGGGGGATGCCGCCGTGACGACCTTAAACTCTACTGGTTTAGCGCTACGCTATGTCAGGCCAATACAAAACGTCAGGCCAATTCGAAGCGTGGTCGTGGCATCGTTTATGGCTTTGGCGCTCGCTGGATGTGAGACCGGCAGCAGCCTCTTGAGCGGCGGCGGTGACGGGACCGCGCCACAGGCGGCAGTTACCAATCCGCTGACGCAGCTTCCCGGCAATACTCAGACAGCGAAATTTGAAATTGCGCCCGTGATCGGTGCGCCTGAAAGCGTCTCACGCGACCTTCAGGCCCAACTTACGACCGCGATCGAACGCAGCAAGATCTCCGTTGCGCGCGGTCCAACAGGCAAGGGCGAATATACGCTGCGCGGCTATGTCGTTGCAGCCCGGGAGAAAACCGGCGCGAAAATTTCCTACATTTGGGATTTGACCGACCAGACCGGCAAGCGCGCTCATCGCATCACGGGCGAAGAACTGGCCGTTGGCTCGGCATCGGCCGATCCGTGGTCGGCGGTCAGCCCGCAGATCGTGCAAGCGATTGCCGACAAGACGGCGGCACAAATTACCACGTGGTATCAAGGCACCGCCGGTACGCCGGTCGCGAGCAACGCTGCGGCGAACGTAACGCCGGGCGGTACAGCGACGGCCACAACGGCGGCCAATGCGGCAACTCAAGCGGTCGCCACGGCCGCTCAAGCTCCTGCCACCGCTGCAGCGGCTGTCAAGAACGCCGTTGCTACAGGCGCCACTCCGGCTGCGAACACGGCCGCACTCACACCTGCCGCTAACGGGGCTTCAACGACCGGCAGCATCGAAGCACCCGTTGCTTCGTTAACCACGGTGCCTTTGGTGACAGGCGCCCCCGGCGATGGAAGTCAGTCGTTAACGACAGCGATCCAGCGCGAACTGACCAAAAACGGCGTGGCCTTATCGAACGCGCCAGCAGGTCCCGCTTACAAAGTCGAAGGCAAGGTTGTGATGGGCCAGGGCAAGGACGGCAAACAGCCGATCCAGATCGACTGGAACGTGCTCGATCCCAAGGGTAAGAAGCTCGGCACGGTTTCGCAGAAGAACGAAGTGCCACAAGGTTCGCTCGACGGGACATGGGGCAAAACGGCCGACGTTGCGGCCGCCGCTGCAGCCCAAGGCATCGTGAAACTTCTGCCGCCCAGTAAGTAAGGCCCTCGGGTCCAATGCGACGTAAAACTTAACGGCGTATTCAACGATTGACGCGATTAGCAGGCCCGGGCGGTTGCCACCACCGGGCCCGCTTGCTAGAAGCCGCGTTAGTGACGCTTGGTTGGGCCCGTTCGGGGAATTCTTATGCCCTTTGATGCCCGCGACGGAGACGCCCGCAAAGAGAGCCGGGGAATACACGCAGTGAAGCTCGTCGCCGGCAACAGCAACCGCCCTCTCGCCGACGCCATCAGCGCCTATTTGAAACTCCCGTTGACCAAAGGCCAAGTGAAGCGCTTCGCCGACCTTGAGATCTTCGTCGAGATTCAGGAAAACGTGCGCGGCCAGGACGTGTTCGTAATCCAGTCGACGTCGTTTCCCGCCAACGACAACCTGATGGAACTCTTGATCCTGATCGACGCTTTGAAGCGCTCTTCCGCCCGGCGCGTCACGGCGGTCGTTCCCTACTTTGGATACGCGCGCCAGGACCGCAAGCCCGGACCGCGCACGCCAATTTCGGCCAAGCTCGTCGCCAACCTTCTCGAACGCGCCGGCGTCGATCGAGTTTTGACCCTCGATCTGCACGCCGGGCAAATCCAGGGTTTCTTCGACATCCCGACCGACAACCTGTTTGCCGCGCCCGTCATGACCCGCGACATCGAGGAGAACTTCGGCAAGACCGGCGATATCGTCGTCGTCTCGCCCGACGTCGGCGGCGTCGTGCGCGCACGCGCGCATGCCAAACGCATCAACGCCCCCAACGCCATTTGCGACAAGCGCCGCGAAAAGGCCGGCGAAAGCGAAGTCATGAATGTCATCGGCGAAGTCGACGGCAAACGCTGCATCCTGATCGACGATATCGTCGATAGCGGCGGTACGCTGGTCAACGCGGCCGAAGCGCTGTTGAAGAGCGGCGCAACGGAAGTTTCGGCTTACATTACGCACGGCGTGCTCTCGGGCGGCGCGGTCAACCGCATTCAAAATTCCCGGTTGAAGTCGCTGGTCATCACCGATTCTATTTTGCCGACAGAAGCCATCCGCGCCGCCAAGAACATTCGCGTCCTCTCGATTGCCCCGCTCATCGGCGAAGCGATTGCCCGCACGAGCCGCGAGGAAAGCGTCTCGAGCTTGTTTTATTGACGGAGGCCGGACCAATGCGGCTCCTCGTTGCCGGTTCTCACGGGCAAGTGGCGAAAGCCTTTCTCGAAGTCGCGCCGTCTGCGCCCGATATCGACGCGTGCGCCATCGGCCGGCCCGGCCTCGACATCTGCAATTCGCGCACGATAGAACGCTCGCTCGCCGACATCACGCCCGACGTCATCATCAATGCCGCAGCCTACACGGCCGTCGATCAGGCCGAAGACGAAGCGGAGCAGGCGCACGCCTTGAACTGCACGGGCGCGCGGCTCCTCGGCGAAGCGGCGGCCCGGCGCGGCATCCCCATCGTGCATATTTCAACGGACTATGTTTACGATGGCGAAAAGGCCGGCGCTTATCTCGAGACGGATGCCACCGGACCGAGATCCGTATACGGGCGCACAAAGCTCGAAGGCGAGCGCGCCGTTGCAGACGCCAACCCGCGTCACATCATCCTGCGCACGGCGTGGGTCTACAGCCCCTTTGGCAAGAACTTCGTTAAAACGATTTTGAACAACGCGGCCAAGGGCAATCCTTTGCGCGTCGTCAACGACCAACGCGGCAGCCCGACTTATGCGCACCACCTTGTCGACGCCATTTTGAGCGTGTGCCGGGAGATCACGAAGAAGGATACGGCAAGTTCCGCCTGGGGCGTCTATCACGCGGCAGGCGGCGGCGATGCGACTTGGCATGAGTTTGCGGCGGCTATTCTGGATGAATCCAAAAAACGCGATGGGCCTGTAACTTCGCTCGCCGCCATCGGCACGGACGGCTATCCGACGCGCGCGGCGCGCCCGAAAAACTCGCTGCTCGATTGCTCGAAGCTGAAGCGCACGTTCGGCGTCGAACTGCCGCACTGGCACGCTGGCACGAAGCTTTGTGTTGAACGGCTGCTTGAACAGGAAGCGGTGTGAATAGCCTCTCCCCGTCCATGCGGAGCATGGCTTCGCCATGACGGGAGAGGCCGGCGCGGCCCTTACTATTTATGTCATGCAATCATCTGTCATCCGCGCCGGGTGAGGGGATGTTCGCTGGCTTAAATTGACCGCCCCCTCACCCCAACCCTCTCCCCAAGGGGAGAGGGGATCACCCCGGCATCACCGGCGGCGTATAGGTCAGCGTGCCCGCGAAGTACCACAATAAGAACAGCACGACCGGCACGTGGATGACGAATTGCAGGAACGTGAAGCCGACAATCTCGCGCGCCTTCAAGCCGAGAATGCCGAGCATCGGCACCATGAAAATCGGGTTGATGAGATTGGGCAAGGCTTCCGCCGCGTTATAAACCTGCACCATCCAGCCGAGATGCACTTTGAGCTCGTTCGCCGCCTGCATCACGTAAGGCGCTTCCAAAATCCACTTTCCCCCGCCCGAGGGCACGAAGATCCCGAGAAACGCCGAATAAATGCCAATGACGACCGGAAACGTGCTTTGCGTCGTCGTGCTGATGAAGAAATGCGCGAGCTGATCGGAAACGCTGATGCCCGCCGCATTCTTGGCGCCCGTCAGGATCATGGCGATCGAGCCATAAAGCGGATACTGCACGAGAATGCCGCCAACTGCGGGCATCGATTTCGAAACCGCATTGAGGAAGCTTCGCGGCCGCCAATGCAGCAAGAGCCCTAGAATGATGAACACGAAATTATAAGTATTGAGACTGGAAATGAAGGTTATCGCGGCCGCACCCGCCGAGCCCAACGCGCCCCATTGCGCCGAAAATTCCCTGACCGCCCACAAGATGCCAAGCGCCACCAAAACAAGCGTCATCAGCGGCGAATATTCGAGCCATTCGGCAGGCCTTTCCGGCCTTGCCACCTCGTGCGTAGCCCGGCCGATATCCGCGCCCAAATGCTCGGCTGTCACGGCGTTTGCGGCCGACGGCGCCGAGAGATAGGCGATGATCACGGACAGCACGAGAATGATCGCGCACAACGCCATCGACTGCCACAGGAAGATCGTGTCGGTGAGCGGAATGACGCCGGTGATTTTGAGAATGTTCGGCGGCAAACTCTTCTCGTTCGCCTGCAACAGCGCTGCCGACGACGACAGCCCGAGCGCCCATGTTGCGCCAAGCCCGAGATAGCCGGCGGCACAGGCGGCGCGAATATCCATTTTGAGTTCCGGCCTACGCGCGCAGGCGCGCACCAGAAACGCGCCGAAGATCAAGCACAATGCCCATCCGATCAGCGACACGAGCATGCTCGTCGCGGCGATAAAGGCGACTGCCCCGCGCCCAGTCTTTGGAATGCCGCTCAGCCAGTCGATGGCGCGCGCCACCGGTGGGGATATGGCGACGACGTAGCTCGCCACCACCATAAAGACCATCTGAAACGTGAACGTGATGAGGCTCCAATAACCGTCGCCGAACGACTTGCCGATGTCGGAGGGCGAAGCCCCATTGAGCAACGCCGCAAGCGTCACAGCCGCGACTGCGATCACGCCGAAAATGAAGGCGTCGGGAAACCAGCGCTCGGCAATGCCGGCAAAGCGCAAGGCCGTGCGCTCCATGAGCCCTTGCGCGGGTGTTGCGGGCGACGTCGTTTCGGGCGATTGTGGTGCAGGATTGTCTCTCTGCTGCATAGCGGCACCCCCAGATTTTTGTCTAATAGTATACCTTGTCCCGCGGTCCCGCGCGCGCCTCCAAAGGACTTAAAAAGCCCAAATTCCATGGGGACAGTATCCGCCAAGCCTCCACCTGGAGCGGACAGGGAGTAGGCAGTCTCGCGCGCATCGGTTAGTTTCATGCCGTTGTGCGCGTACCGGACGGGAAAGCCCAAGGAAATGGTTCGCTCACGATTGCTCATGACCCATGCATGGGTTGCCCTTGCATCGGTTGCATCGATTTCCGCCGCGCCTCTTCCGGCATATGCGGAATGGGTGCCCAAGGCCACGACGCCCGAGGCAGAACATAGCGCGAGCCCAAGCGCGGCAAAAATCGAAACGGGTGCCATTGCTGCGCCTGAAGCGCTCATCCCCGATCCCTTGAGCGCCGCGTTACGCCTGAAGCTCGGGGCGGCTGCCGCCGCCGGCCCAACGGACGAAGACCAGCGCGAGTCTGCGGCCCTTGCAGCGTTCTACGAGAGCCGCAACGCGGCGCCGCTGTGGGTCACGCCTGTGGGCTTCAACGACAAGGCGAAGTCAGCGATTGCGGAAATCCAGAATGCGGGCGCCTATGGCCTCGACGCCAACGCCTTCGCACTGCCCGTTACAGCGGACAACACCGCGCCCAAAAATCTGGCCGAGACCGAATTAAATCTTTCTGCCGCCGCTTTGCTCTATGCGCGGCACGCGCGCGGCGGGCGCATCATGAAGCCGTCCGAGCAATTGAATTCCAATCTCGATAGAAAGCCGCAGCTGATCGATGCCAAGCTCGTGCTCGAAGGTCTTGCCGGTAATGATGACACGGGCGCGTATCTCAGATCGCTGCATCCCAAACACCCGCAATTCGAAAAGCTACGCCAAGCTTACGTCGCGGCGCTTGGTTCTAAAACGGGCAGCGCGGACAAGCCCCTTAACGCCACGGCAAAGCGGCTCCGCGCCAACATGGAGATGTGGCGCTGGATGTGGGACGACATGGGCGAAGTTCATGTCTTGAATAACATCCCCGAATTTATGCAGTACGTTTACAAGAACGGCGAAGTCATTCGCTCGGAAAAAATCGTTGCCGGCATTCTCGACAAGCAATCTTCGATCTTCTCGCGGCCTTTGAAGTACGTCGTTTTGCGGCCCAAATGGCGCGTGCCCGAATCGATCATGGTGCATGAAGTCTGGCCGAGCCTGCGTCGCGGCGGCGGCCTGATGCGTCAGTATGGTCTTCAGCTTGAAACCAAAGACGGTAAAGCCCTCGACTGGCGCTCGATCGATTGGAGCAAAGAAGACATCCGCAACTACATCGTGACGCAGCCGCCCGGCGGCATCAGTGCACTCGGCGTTGTGAAATTCTCATTCCCGAGCCAGCACACGATCTTTATGCACGACACACCCGACAAGTGGATGTTCCGCCATACGCAGCGCACCTTGAGCCACGGCTGCTTGCGCGTCGCGAAACCCGTTGAACTCGCCGAGATCATGCTGCGCGAAGGCAACGGCTGGACGCGCGAAAAAATGTTCGAGCAGATGAAGTCCGGTCCGCTCAACAACGAAGTCGAAATCGAGAAAAAGATCCCTATCCACCTCGTCTATTTCACGGCCTGGATCGACGCGAGCGGCAAGACCAAATTTTTCGGCGACGTCTATGGGCACGAAAAGCGCATTACGCAGGCGCTCGACGGTGATTGGATAAAAATCGCCAAGGGCCGCGATCACCTCGCAGTACCCCAGCCGAACTTCAATCCGAAGGCGCCGGTTCCCCCAGTCGCCCAAGCCGCTCAGCAGCAGCGCCGCCGCAAGCTTGAAACGACCGGCGGCATCATCAGCGATGCTCTTGGTTTGAGTTTTTAAGCAGTGCCGCCTAGCGCCGGCTTGAGAGGCGGTTCCATGCTCGCTCGAGCGTATATCCACGCTTGAACGCCCAAAAAACCATATCGCGTTCGCCGCCGCTCCACCCGCCGGCAGAAGCCGGAACTGCAGGAACAGTAAGGCTGATTGCCAAAATACCAGCGGTAAACAACGCCTTTAACATACGAACCACCCGAAAATGTTAGCCCTAACGGCGGGACCGCATGGCGCTGCCTCGAAATGATGCAGGCCCGCAGAGACCTGTGGGAAGTTGTTCAATTCCTGTGCCAAGTGCAGCCGGGCACCTGTCAGCGAATCAGTTTCCGTCATTAGCCTCGAAGCAGAGGACCGCATGCTCGCCGCCGGAACCCGGCGATTGAGGCACGTGTGTTGCGTGATTTGTTGGGGGTTTGCATGGTAACGATTGGCCGTTTTTCCGTAATCGCCTTTTCAGTGGCGATGCTTTCGGGCGCATTTGCACTTGTGTTGCCGGCGGTGGCGATTGCCGAGCCACACGGATTCTCGAAAGGCTTCGAGAACTGGCGAAAAGCGCTATCGGCGCCCAACCGGCGCGACTCGAACGGAGATATCCAAATCGAGGGCGATGTTCCCGGCGTTATCATAGCAGAGGGTGTGAACTTCGTTGCCGAAGGGCTGGTAGCGGCCGGCTACGACAGCAACATAGATTATCGCGTCGAAGAGCGTGACGGCGGGGTTTATGCAAAGACCGACCTTGGCATGGCGCTGATCGCCAAATCGGAAAATGCCGAAACCACGGCGGTGGTGCGCGGCGGTTACGGCCGCCACGGCATCGATCTGAGACCTGACCGCTATGACATTGGCGTGCTTCTCGACCACTACAGGATCGTGGCGCCCAACACGTCGCTCAATTTCGGCGGCTTCTTTCTCCACGACGATATCGACGTCGATGCCAACCAGCGCGCGGCAGGGTATTCGCAGTTTTCATATAACGCCGCCACCATGGAAGCTTTTGTTCGCAGCCGCGCCTTGCACAGTCACTACCTCGTCGAGGCCGGCGCAGGCCCCATTGCAAATCGCTTTTTCGCCCGGGACGAAACCTTCGATCATCTAAGGCTGGAGCAGTCGGCCGGCGCCTTATTCTTAAAGGACCAGCGATTGGCGCCCTTCTTCGAAACCGGATATGCGAACCTTGATTACACGCGCGAGATCGATCCGGCTGTGTTCACCCGCGATGGCGATGAAATATGGGCAGTCGGCGGCGTGCGCGTGACGCTGGACAAGACGCTGTACGTGGATTTGGGCGCGCGTTACAATCAGCGCTGGCTCGACGGCGGGGCGCTGTCTTCGCACGATAGCGTGTTTTTCGACGGCAAGATCGTCTACGTCCCCTCCGACGACCTCTACGTCGAATTCAACATCGACCGCAGCTTCCTCGAACCGGTCGTAGAAGAAGCCTTCTTAACCGAAAGCACGACCTACGCGCTGCTCGTGAACACGCGCCTGGACGAACGCACGCGGCTCAAGTTTGAGGTGGGGCGTATCACCGAAGAGCAAATCGGCGCACCGGACTTCTTCCGGCACATCTACGGCGAGGCGCAGTTGTCCCACGACATCGGCAACCGCACAGAGTTGTTCACGTCTGTCCTTGGTTATCACACGACGAACGACGCCTCAGAGGACGAGGTCGATCGCTTTGAGTTCATGGCCGGTGTTCGGATTCGCAACTGACCGGCTCCACGGCGCATTGCGCGCGCTCGAATCGCTTCCAGTTCCAAAAGAAACTTAATGCGCTGTAACAATTACGCTTTTTCGTTGAGGGCGGGATGGGCAAGGAGCGGACGCACCCCATTGCTTTCACCTTGGTTGACTCGTATAACCCCGCTCATCTCATGAATACCTTATGAGACGCCGCCCGGCACCCTTGGAGGCCGGCTTCGCGGCTTTTCCGGTTGCCCGCACTTAAAGGGCAGCCCAACACCCGGAGATCTGCCATGTCTGAGCTCACATCGCTCAAGGCTACGGCGCGTCCGCGTGCAGGCAAGGGGGCCGCACGCCAATCGCGCCGCGACGGAAACATACCAGCCGTAATCTACGGCGACAACAAGACCCCTGAAACGATCGCCATTGATTACAGCACGCTGTGGAAGCAGGTCATCAAGGGCCACTTCACGTCAACCGCGTTCGAACTCGATGTCGACGGCAAGAAGCACATCGTTCTCGCCCGCGACCTGCAGGTCGATCCCGTGCGCGATATGCCGATCCACGTCGACTTTCTGCGTGTCGGCAAGGATGGCATCATCTCCGTTTCGGTCCCGGTGCGTTTCGTCAATGAAACGCTTTCACCCGGTCTGAAGCGCGGCGGCGTTTTGAACATCGTGCGCCACGACATCGAAGTCTTCTGCAACTACGCCACGATCCCGCGGTTCTTCGAAGTCAACCTCGAAGGTCTTGAGATCGGCCGCGCCATCCACGTCTCGGCGATCAAAATGCCGGACGGCATCAGCCCCGTGATCAAGAGCCGCGACTTCACAATCGCGACGATTGCCGGCGCTCTCAAGGGCGACGACGAGGCAACGGCCACGGCGACCGATGCAGCAGCGGCTCCTGCAGCGGCAGACGGCAAAGCGGCTCCCGGCGCTCCCGCCGGCAAAGGTGCTCCAACAGCCGCCGCTGGCAAAGGCGCGCCGGCTGCAGCGGCTGGCAAGGGCGCTCCCGCGGCAGCTGCCGGCAAGGGTGCGGCACCCGCCAAACCCGCCGGCAAGAAGTAATCGTCATAACCAAACCGGCGCGGAATATGTCTGCGCCGGTTCTCTCGCCCGGGGACGCCCATGAAGCTCTTCGCCGGCCTCGGCAATCCTGGCGCCAACTACCAGGGCAATCGCCACAACATTGGCTTCATGGCCGTCGAGCGAATCGCGCACGCGCACGGCTTTTCGCCCTGGCGCAAAAAATTCAACGCTCTCATTTCCGAAGGCTCAATCGGCTCGGAGCGCATCATGCTTCTTAAGCCCGAAACCTTCATGAACGACAGCGGCCGCTCTGTGGGCGAAGCCATGCGCTTCCTCAAAATTGCGGAAGGCGATGTCTATGTGTTCCATGATGAACTCGATCTGGCGCCCGGCAAAATCAAGGTCAAGATTGGCGGCGGCAACGCGGGACACAACGGCTTACGCTCCATCACTGCCCATATCGGCAACGAATATTGGCGCGTGCGCCTTGGCATCGGCCACCCAGGTTCCAAGGACGCGGTCACACATTACGTGCTGAACGACTTCGCCAAGTCCGAGCGGGAATGGCTGAATGATCTTCTCGACGCGATCTCGGATGCAACCGGTCCCTTGGCGCGGGGCGACGACGCGCGCTTCTTGACGGACGTCGCCCGGCGCCTGCAAAGCGAAAATCCCGCGCCGGATGATAAAACAGATACAACGGCAAAAGCCTCGAATTTGCCTGAGAAAAAGCGCCCAACAGGCCATCCGGCTGGAGAACGCGCCAATAAACGCGCGTCTGCTCTCGCGGAAAACTTGAAAAAATGGCTGGGCGCGCGAAAATCCGAGGATTAGATGCTGCTTTGAAGCCGCTGCAGGGCAAACTGTAACACGGGCGAGTGAAAGCGTAGGGGTGACGTCGATGGTGCACTACGAAAAGGAATTCGGTGACGGCAAGGCTGGCCACCGCGCCGGCGCCGTCGCGCAGACCGAACAGGCCACTTCGCAGACCGGATGGCTCGATTGGCTCACGCGGCTTTTTGGTGCGCGCGAGGAAGCCTTGATCGGCGCGCTCTCGCTATTGCTCGCGACTGGGGTTTTCGGTTTAGTCATCAAGGACGCGCTTCTTTCCAATTACAAAGATAAGAGCGGCCTGCAGCGCATCATCGCCAAGAAATGGAACGAGCGCACGCTTGTGTTCCCGATTGAAGGCACCGACAGCGCCGGACGGCGTGCACTCTTCGACGTCGTGGTTCTCACTAAAAATTACGGATGGGTCAAAGGCTCGACCACAGAACTTGAGCGCGACACCACGCGGCTATCGCCCGAAGATATTCAAAACGAAGTTCTAGCACCACAGCTGCGCGAAGGCTTGGGTGGATCGCGCGAATTGATCGCTGTCGGCCTCGCGAGCCAGGAAGGCGAAATCGACAAGGAAATCCAACGCGGAGGCCTCAGAGCCAGCCGCATCGCCGAGTGGATCAAATCCGCCGTCGACGTCAACATCCCGATGTGGACGTTGAACCTCGGCCGTTATGTCGAGCCTTGCGCCGAGTGCGAAGACGCCGACACCAGCTGGCAGCGCCCCTTCATCGTCATTGCAGTTCGCGAAGCCGATCCGGGCACCAACATCGGCGAAGCCTTGAACGTCGCCATGTCGGACAAGACCAATCTGCCGAGTCCCTCGCGCTATTCGACGTTCGCGCTGGCGAAGTATAAGAAATGAGGATGAGAAACGTACGGGCCCGCCTCGGCAAATTAACGCGCTTGCTGTCCGGCGCCGCTGCCCTCTGGCTGCTGTTGAACTGTTCGCTGCACGCCGAAGAGCCGCCGGTTATGTCAAAGGAAGAGTCAACCAAGAATTGTGAGCAAATCGATAAGGCCTGGCTGGCAATCCGCGCCTGCACGGCGCTGCTCAATAGCGCCGAAAGCGGCAAATCCAACCGAGGCCGGTATTATCGAAGCCGTGGCGTCGCTTGGCTCAAGGAAGACGAACCGAAGGAGGCCTTGGCGGACTTCGCGCGGGCTCTCGAACTTGATACAACCGATCTCGCGGCACTCACAGGACGCGCCCGCGCGAGCGCCGCGCTTGGCGATCACGCCGGTGCTACTAGCAGCTGGACGCTTGCAATTGAGCAAGCGGGATCGGCTACACCGAAAGCGCACGAAGCCTCGCAAGCCATCGGCACAATGTACCTGGAACGGGGCACGGCATCGCTCGCAGCCGGCAACACCGACGCCGCACTTGCCGACTTCGGGAAAATCCTCGAACTCGATCCCAACAACACCGCCGCACACATCGCCCGCGGCAACGCCTATTTCAAATTGAACGATCGAGCGCGCACACTCGACGCGTTTGATCGTGCTGCGAAAATAGACCCCTCCGACATCCGCCCCTACATGGCGCGCGCCGAAGCTGCCGAACGCTGGGGCGATACCAAGTTAGCAATCGAAAGCTACTTGATGGCCGCAACGTCGAACCCCCGGGGCGCAGGACACGCCCGGCAGGCGCTGAAACGCCTCGGTGTCGATAAACTGCCCTAAACGCCCGAGCCAGCCGCGTCGCCCTGACCATTGATCCGGCGCGGTTCCCGGTGTAGCCCAACTGCACGTCATTCAAGGACATATGGTTTATGGGCTTCAAATGCGGCATCGTCGGCCTGCCGAACGTCGGCAAGTCGACCCTCTTCAACGCGCTGACGCAAACAGCAGCGGCAGAAGCTGCCAACTATCCCTTCTGCACCATTGAACCCAACGTCGGCGAAGTCGGCGTGCCGGACCCGCGCCTCGATAAGCTCGCGGCAATCGCGGGCAGCAAAGAAATCATCCCGACGCGGTTGACGTTCGTCGATATCGCCGGGCTCGTGCGCGGCGCCTCCAAAGGCGAGGGCCTTGGCAACAAGTTCTTGTCTCACATCCGCGAAGTCGATGCCGTCGCCTACGTGCTCAGATGTTTCGAAGACGGCGACATTACGCACGTCGAAAACCGCATCGACCCTATGGCCGATGCCGAAACCGTCGAAACCGAATTGATGCTGTCCGATCTCGAAAGCCTCGAGAAGCGTTTCACCATTGCCGAGAAGAAAGCCAAGACGACGGGCGACAAGGACGCCAAGGCCCAAGCCGCCGTCATGGAGAAGGCACTCGTTGTGTTGCGCGAAGGCAAGCCCGCGCGTCTCGCACAGATCACAGCCGACGAAATGCCAACCTTTCGCGCGCTTCAGTTGCTGACGTCGAAGCCCGTCGTCTACGTGTGCAACGTGGATGAAGCCTCCGCCGCCACCGGCAACGCTTTCTCGAAAACGGTGGAAGAAGCAGCCAAAGCCGAAGGCGCCGTCTCGGTCGTCATCTCCGCAAAAATCGAGAGCGAGTTTGCGGGTCTGGCGCCCGAAGACCGCGATGCATTTCTCACTGAAATGGGTCTCAAGGAACCTGGCCTCAACAAACTCATCTACGCCGGCTACCAGCTGCTCGACCTCGTCACCTACTTCACCGCCGGCCCCAAGGAAGCGCGCGCATGGACTATTACGCGCGGCACGAAAGGACCGGCAGCGGCCGGCGTCATTCATACCGACTTCGAAAAGGGCTTCATCCGGGCCGAAACTATTGGCTATGAAGACTACGTACGCCTCAACGGCGAAGCGGGTTGCAAAGAAGCCGGCAAGATGCGCTTAGAAGGCAAAGAGTATGTCGTCCAAGACGGCGACGTCATGCACTTCAGATTCGCGAATTGAGGTATCCGCCATGACCGAACTCACCCTTCCAGACCGTCTCTGCATCAATCCGAAAAGCCCTTTCCACAACGCTGAGGTTCTCGCCCGCGACGTCGGCATCAAGTTCAACGGCGCAGAAAAAACCAACGTTGAAGAATACTGCGTCAGCGAGGGATGGATCCGCGTCGCGGCCGGCAACGCCAAAGACCGCTTTGGCAACGCCATGACGATCAAGCTCAAAGGCAAGGTCGAGCCTTATTTTAAAGACGGGGCGGCAACTTAACGATCCAGCCCATTTCGGGATTGCCGCGTCTCAGCCCCACTCGCGATCCTAACGGTTGCCGGACGTTGTCTTCTCATTGACCTTCTCCGCTGCTCGACGATTCAATGTGGAACAAGAGCAAAAAGCAGCCGCAGAGTCACGCGCCTGCAGCGCCCTGATCGCCTCATCGCACACCCGGGCGGCGCTACTCCTGCCCCTTCTGCCCGTACGACTTGAATTTTTCGACCATCTCGTCCATGTCCGCGCCGGAAAGAATATCGGACGAGACGTTCAGCTCTCCGAGCAGCAGAACCTTGTAATACTGCTCTGCGAGCGTCTCGACTTCAAAGGCCAGTTCGAGCGCCGACTCCAAGTTCTCGCCAATGGCAATTTGCCCGTGACTTGCCATCAGGCACGCGTCGCGCTCCTTCAGGCCGCGCGCGACGTGGCGGGCCAGTTCATCGGTGCCAAACGTTGCATACGGCACGCAGGGAATGTCGTTTCCGCCCGCAATCGCCACCATGTAGTGAAACGCCGGTATGGGCTTCTTCACGCAACTCAGAACCGTTGCGTGTAATGAATGCGTGTGCACGACGGCGTTGCGATCCGAACGCGCATGATAAGCAGCCAAATGAAAGCGCCATTCGCTCGATGGCTTCCTCTGCTTCGGCGCGACGCTGCCATCGCTCGCGACGAACACAACGTCGTCCGCTTCGAGTTCATGATAGCCCATACCTGTTGGCGTAATGAGCATCCCATCCTTGAAACGAGCCGACACATTTCCCGAGCGGCCCGGCGATAACCCGCAGTCCGACATGGTCAGGGCTGTCTCGATGATCGCCTTGCGCAGGCTCTTCTCGCTTATTTTCTTGGCTATGTTTTTGCTCATGCGACGGCCAACCCACCACTGCGCCGTTCGGAGAACAGCGATAACAACCCTTCGCGCGTTGCCGCGCATACGCCGCGCTCTGTGATAAGCCCCGTGACGAGGCGCGCGGGCGTCACGTCAAAGCCGGGGTTGCACGCTTTGGTTCCAGGCGCCGCGATATCGATCGTGCCAGTTTTACCGTCGGCCAAGCGCCCCGTGATTTTCAGAACTTCGTCGGCCGAGCGCTCTTCAATTGGAATACCGGATCCAGCCGGCATATTCCAATCAATCGTTGAAGACGGTAAAGCCACGTAGAACGGCACGTTGTTATCCTTCGCCGCGAGCGCCTTCAAATATGTGCCGATCTTGTTCGCCACGTCGCCATTGGACGCGACACGATCGGTCCCTACGATGCAAAGATCGACGTCACCCTTCTGCATGTAGTGTCCGCCCGCATTGTCGACGATTAAAGTGTGAGGCACCCCGTGTTGCATCAGCTCAAATGCTGTGAGGGACGCGCCTTGATTGCGCGGCCGGGTCTCATCGACCCAAACGTGGACTGCAATCCCTGCGTCATGCGCGTGATAGATGGGAGACGTCGCGGTCCCCCAATCGACGCATGCGAGCCAACCGGCATTGCAGTGGGTCAAAATGTTGACCGGCTTGCCGCCTTTTTTGGCCGCGATCGCCTTGATTATTTCAAGTCCATGCACGCCAATGCTGCGGCACATCTCGACGTCGTCCGTTGCGATCCTCGCCGCATGCTTAAAGGCCGCGCGCGCGCGCTCGGTTTCAGGGAGCGGCGCCAAAACGCGGCGCATGTCATCGAGCGCCCAGCGCAGATTAACGGCTGTCGGCCGTTGCGCGGCGAGCATTTCGATTGCTTCTTCGAGATTGGAGTCCGACGCATCTTCTCGCATAGCCAGCGCCACGCCGTAAGCCGCCGTCACCCCGATCAGTGGCGCGCCGCGCACCAGCATCGCTTGTATGGCATAGGCCGCGTCGTCGCTGGTCTTGAGTGCAAGCGTCTTGATTGAATGCGGCAACGCCGTCTGATCGATAATCTCGACTGGAAATCCTTCCGGCCGCACCCAGATCGTGCGCGTCGCCTTACCATTGAGTTTCATGTGATGTTTCCAATTTGGCGAGCGAACGCTTCAATGGCTCTGGCCGCAGTTCCGGCTTTTGTCTGCAATAGCATGTGTGGCGCATCGCACAGGCTCAATGTTGCGTCTTTATTGGATTTCAGCGCGTTCACGACGGACGTCCGGGGGACCAGCCAGTCTCTCGTCCCGTGCAGCACCAGAATAGGACATCGCACCGCCTTCAACCGGTCTCTCACATCCGCGTCCGCAACCTCATTGAGCCGCTTGGATCGCACATCTGGTGCCATTTCAGTCAGAATCTTCTCAATTTCCATCTCCAGATCCGGGTTTGTGTTTCGCCCCCTCAGTATCGCGTTCATTAGCGGCCGGGGCGCAAATCCGGGATTGAGCCGTGCCGCCAATCTAACGAGCCAGGCCGGCCAAGGGCTGCGCACAAATGTTGCAGCTAGGATCAGTCCTTGGATTTGGCCAGGCATGGAGGCCGCGATCTCTACGGCAACCGGCCCGGAGAACGACTCGCCAAGAACAATCACGTTACGATGACCAATGATGCCGCGCACATACTGCACCAATTCGGGATAGCCGAGACGCGCGTCTGCAGGATAGCTGGCAACCTGCAAAGGTATGGGGCCGCTATACTCTTCGGCGAGCCATCGAAACAGGCGTCCCGTGCCGTCGAGACCTGGAAGCAAAACGATGTCTGAGATATCTTCTGCCACGGGACAAACCCATCTTTCAAAAACAAAAAATACATAAAGCTTAAGACATGTCCGGAGGCGCCATTGGCACATTGATCGTTGCATCGAGCCCGCACGCGTCACAATTCAGTGCGTACCATTCCGCATAAGGCCGCGCCGATTGATCGGTGATTTTCATTGCGCGCGCCCCGCACATTGGGCAAGTCACGGCAGGCTCGGCATTCGTGCGCCAAAGCGCGATCGCCGCCAGCGCTTGTCCTAACCGTTCCGGAGCGAGCGTGGCTGCCACCTTTAGTGCCCCTCGAAAGAAACTAGGGCATGGCTCTCGATGCCATATTCTTTGAGACGTCGAACGCCGCCGAGTTCCGGCAGATCGATGATGAAGGTTGCACCAACCACAACCCCGCCGGTCCGTTTGATGAGCTTGGCGGCCGCTTCCGCCGTGCCGCCTGTCGCAATCAAGTCGTCGACGATCAAAATGCGCTCCCCCTTCTTGATGGCGTCCTCGTGAATTTCGATCACATCGATGCCATATTCGAGACTGTATTCCTGTCCGATCGTTTTGGCCGGCAACTTGCCCTTCTTGCGAATGGGTATAAACCCGCACCCCAAACGATCGGCGATGGCCCCGCCCAAAATGAAGCCGCGTGCCTCGATTGCGGCCACGGCATCTACTTTTTTGTCTTCAAAGGGCTCCGCCATGGCCTTGATAGCCTTACGAAAGCCCTTGGCGTCGGCAAGCAAGGTCGTCACATCCCGGAACATGATGCCGGGCTTTGGGTAGTCCGGTATGGTCCGGATCAGCTTCTTCCAGTCTTTCATCCGCTCGCTTCCGGTTGTTGACTGTCACGGGCACGCTCCGGTCAAATTCACGGCGCAAAATAGCAATAACTTCAGGTTCAAGGTACAAATAATGTCGAGAAATCTGCTGCCCAATGATTCGGGGGCGGGCGATGCGCCTCACTTAAGGGGATTGAAGACAATGACTGGAGGCCCGATGGCTATGGCTGACCACAATTTTGGGCCAATTGGCGATGAACCCGCCGACGATCTGCCGCGCACTTTCCGGCGTGAAAAAGAAGCCCGCGCGCGCGAAGCCAAGGAACGGGCGGACCGCGAGAGGGCTGCAGCGCCGAGCCTTTCGACGGCACCCGACCTCAAACCAACGGCCGCCGCACCCAAAATCTATGCCGAGCCGATCGCCGCCGAGCCTGCCGCCGCAGATGTGCCTTACCCCGCCGTCGTGCGCCAGTTTGATGTTCCGTTCCTGCACTTGGTCAAGTTTTTCCTCAAGGCGGTCCTGGCTGCCATTCCAGCGCTCATCCTCTTGACCGCCATTCTCTGGCTGCTCGGCGGACTGCTTGAGATGTTCTTCCCCGATCTCATCAAACTCAAAATCCTGATCGGCATCGGCGGCTAACGCAGCACCCTTCCCGCCACAGCATCGAGCTTCTTCATCAACTGCGGATCGCGCGCTTCGGGCGCTGTGATGATGGCGAATTCGAGCGCCTTGTCCGAGCCGATGGGGCAGGCTTCGTGCTCGCGCGGGAAATCCTGCGCCAACCGCCGGATCAAGCGCTGCGCTTTCTCGGTATTATCTTTCATGACGGCCAAGATCGACTGAATATCGACGTCGGCATGATCTTCGTGCCAGCAGTCGTAGTCCGTCACCATGGCAACCGTTGCGTAGCAAATCTCGGCTTCGCGCGCGAGCTTGGCTTCGGGCATATTGGTCATGCCGATGACATCGCAGTCCCATGTGCGGTAAAGATTGCTCTCCGCGCGCGTTGAAAACTGCGGGCCTTCCATCACGAGATACGTGCCGCCCTTGTGGTATTCGATATCTTCTTCTTTAGCCGCTTTTTCGATGCGCTTGCGCAAACCTGGGCTGATCGGGTCTGCAAGTGCGACATGTGCCACGCACCCTTCGCCGAAGAACGACTTTTCCCGCGCGAACGTCCGGTCGATGAACTGATCGACAAGCACAAAATGCCCTGGCGCGTACTTCTTTTTGAGAGACCCGCAAGCCGAAACCGATATCAAATCGGTAACTCCGGCGCGTTTCATGCAATCGATGTTGGCGCGGTAGTTAATATGACTTGGCGAAATCCTGTGCCCGCGGCCGTGGCGCGGCATAAAGCGCACGGGCAGCCCGTCAAGCTCGGCGAACAGCACCTGATCGGAGGGCGCGCCCCATGGGCTTACCACCGTTTCCCAGCCCGCACTCTGCAAGCCCGGCAAATTGTAGAGACCGCTTCCGCCGAAAATGCCGAGAACGGATTTCGTCATAATGTACTCCGAGATTTTACGTTCAGCCTCTGACCTGACACGGCGCATTGCACGGCGCAATGCAATTGAAGTTATTGAGATTTATCTCGGCCGGGGAGCGCGCGCCGAACTGATCCTGCGCCACCTAACTTAGCGCGTTGAACGTCTCAATAAAACAGTTTCGCCCCGCTAAGAGCTTATTATCGGCCTTACAATTCTATTTTAGATAGCGTCTCACCTGGGTAAGGTAAGATTGTTCCGACGACATCTGAATGACTGCCCCCCGTAACGACAGGAAAAAAACATGAACCTTGTATCCATGGCCATGTAGTATCTGGCCCCGGTCATCATCAATAAAATCGCTGGAAGTCTAGGAGTAGGCCAAGGCCTTGTCGGAAAAGCTATAAGTGCAGCACTTCCCGCCATTTTAGCGGGCTTAGCCGGCAGCGCCTCGAAAAGCGGCGGCGCCGGAGCGCTCGCCAGTATTCTCGGCAAACAAGATCCGGGCTTGCTCGGTAACCTCGGCAATCTTATTGGCGGCGGCGGCCAACAGCAATTCGTTGACAGCGGCACGAGCGCGCTTTCGTCGCTCCTCGGCGGATCGCAGTCGAATGCCCTCGCCAGCGCCGTTGGCAAATTCGCCGGCCTTGATGCCGGCAAGAGTTCGTCGCTCCTTGGCATGCTGGCACCCGTTGTGCTTGGCACGCTTGCCAAAGAGCAGAAATCGTCCGGGCTCGATGCAGCAGGTCTGGCAAACCTCTTGAGCGGCCAGAAGAGCAACATCGCCGCCGCCATGCCGGCCGGTTTCTCGGATCTTCTGCAGGGATCGGGAATTCTGGATTCGGTCGCCGGTAATCTCAAAGCCGCCGCTCCGGTTTCTCACGCGGCTCCTGCGTCCTCGGGCGGCGGATTGCCGAATTGGCTTCTGCCGCTGGTTCTCGGTCTTGCGGGCCTCTATCTGCTCTCCAGCTACGGCTGCAATCAAGCGCCCGTCGTTGAGAAAGCAGCGCCCCCGCCGGCTAAATCCGAAGCGCCGGCCGCCGCACCGAAAGCCGAAGCGCCGGCCGCAACTCAGGTTGACGTTGTCGGACTTGCTTCCAAGGCCCTCAGTAGCCTGACCGGCTCGCTTGGCTCGATAAAGGATGAAGCGACCGCAAAGGCCGCCGTTCCCGCGCTGACCGATACGGCTAAGCAGATCGAGGCGGTGAAGGCCGCGGCAGGCTTGCTGACCGGAGACGCACGCAAGCCGCTGACGACATTGATCGGCGGCGCGCTTCCCGGCATCTTGGCGGCTGTTGAAAAGGCAACCGGCATCCCAGGCGCCGGCGCCATCCTGAAACCGATCGTCGAACCGATGGTCGCCAATCTCACCGGCTTGTCGAAGTAACCGGAACCCGCCACCTCAACGAAAAAGGTCCGCGAACGCGGGCCTTTTTTTTGTGTCTCAAGAGAGGTTGATCTTAGTGCAGCTTCGACCAAATGCGCTTCTTGCCGAGATAAAGGAGGAGCGTCGTCACAAGCAGATACAGCATCACCTGCCAGCCGATGCGCTTCCTTTGATTGAGCGATGGATCGGCTGTCCAGGACAAAAACGCCGTCACGTCACGCGCCATGTTATCGACCGTCGGCGGAAGCTTATAGCCGTCCTTTTCGGTCAAACGGTCGTCCGATAACGGCGGCGGCATCGCCAGCTGATGGCCCGGAAAAGCGCCGTTGTAGTACATGCCATCGTTGACCTTCACGTCGGCGGGCGCGTCCGTATACCCGGTCAAAAGCGCATAGAGATAATCGGCGCCGCCTTCCTGATAGCCGCGGAAAATATCGCCAAGCATCAGCAACGGATGCACAAGCCAATGGGGATCGCGTTCGACGGAGCGCGCTTTCGCAATCAGCGTCAGATCTGGCGGCAATGCGCCGTTTTGAGCAGCCCGCGCGGCCGCGTCGTTGGCGTAGGGCCCAAGGATCGGGTCAGAAGGCCGCGCGGCACGCTTCAAGAGTTCGCCGCCTTTACCCGCGATTTCGCCGGCATCGTTCATTTCTGGAATTTGATTGGGCCAGCCTGCCGCAAGTTCCTTTACGGCTGCTTCGGCAAACTCCGGCCCGCCCGGCTGCGAGAGGTTGCGGAAGTTCAACCGCTTCATGCCATGGCAAGACGAACAAACTTCCTTGTAGACCAAGAACCCCCGTTGCAACTGGTTCTTGTCGAACTGGCCTTTGAAACCCGCGAACGGCCATTGCTGGCGCTGAATCTCGGGGCCGTGGCCGCTCGTCGCTGCAAAAGCCGCCGTTGAGATCAGCAGAGCACCGGTAACAACAGCGGCGCGGGCGGAGATAAACTTCATCATGACTCTCATCCCTTAGCCTCAGTGTTTCGCGCTAACGGCGGCTGCGCGGTCGCCAAGTACCGCTTCGGTGATCGACTTCGGCAGCTTCTTGGGCGTTTCGATGAGGCCGATAACCGGCATCGCAACGAAGAAAAACAGGAAGTAGAGAACCGTAAAGATCTGCGCCCACATCACGTAAACGCCTTCGGCCGGTTTCGATCCGAGATATCCGAGCGCGACGCACGTGAATGCGAACGCCCAGAAGAACCACTTGAAGATGGGCCGGTACTTGGCCGAGCGCACGCGGCTGGTATCGAGCCATGGCACGAAAGCCAAAACCAGAATCGATCCAAACATCGCAAGAACGCCAAAGAGTTTGGCGAACGAACCGAGCGGTATGCCGAGAAACGACCCCGTAAACGCGCGCAGGATGGCGTAGAACGGCAGGAAGTACCATTCGGGCACGATGTGCGGCGGCGTCACAAGCGGATTGGCCTCGATGTAATTGTCGGCGTGACCAAGGTAATCGGGCAAGAAGAACGCGAACCACGCGAACACGATGAGGAACATGAACATCCCCACCACGTCTTTCGACGTCGCGTAGGGGTGCATCGGCACCGCATCCGACGGCTGCTTGATATCGAGGCCTGTCGGGTTGTTCTGTCCCGCCGTGTGCAGCGCCCAAATGTGCAGAACGACAACGCCCGTCAAGACGAACGGCAACAGATAATGCAGCGAGAAAAACCGGTTCAAGGTCACGCCCGAAACCGAGTATCCGCCCCACAGCCATTCAACGATACTAGTGCCAAGCCCCGCCCAGATGGTATCGAGCGCCGAGAACAGGTTGGTGATGACGGTGACGCCCCAAAAGCTCATCTGACCCCACGGCAGCGTGTAGCCGAGGAACGCGCTCGCCATCATCAGAAGCAGAATGATGACACCCAAGATCCAAAGCACTTCGCGCGGCGCCTTGTAAGATCCGTAATAGAGCCCGCGAAAAATATGGATGTAGACGGCGATAAAGAACATCGACGCGCCAACCGCGTGGAAGTTGCGCATCATCCAGCCGAAATTCACGTCGCGGCGGATGTGCTCGATCGAATTAAAGGCTGCAACATCGCTCGGCTGATAATGCATAGCCAACACGATACCGGTTACGATCTGCGCGACGAGGCAGAACGAGAGAATGCCGCCGAACGTCCAAAGGTAGTTCAAGTTGCGGGGTGTCGGGAAGTCGACGAAAGACCCGTGCATCAGCCGCGCGATCGGCAGACGCTCGTCCCACCATTTGCCCCAGCGCGATTTCGGCTCGTAGGTCGAAGCGTGACCTGACATATTTAAGCTCCTCAGCCGATCTTTATTTTTGTGTCGGAGACGAATTCATAGGGCGGCACGTCGAGATTGCGAGGCGCGGGGCCTAAGCGGATACGGCCCGAGGTATCGTAATGAGAACCGTGGCACGGGCAGAACCAGCCGCCGAAGTCGCCTCTGGTGTCGCCCATCGATTGACCCTTCGGGATGCATCCCAGGTGGGTGCAGATGCCGACCAGGACCAGCCAATTTTCATGACCCTTCTTGACGCGATTTTCATCCGCAGCATCGGCTCCGCCCGGTAACTTTTCGAGTACAACCGTGCGCGCCGCCTCGATTTCGGCCGCCGTTCGGTTGCGAATGAAGACGGGTTTGCCCCGCCAAAGGACCGTAATGGCCTGCCCTTCCTTGACCGGTGCCAGATCGATCTCGGTCGAAGCCAAGGCTTTGGCGCTCGCATCCGGATTCATCTGTTGCACGAACGGCCAAAGCAGCGACGCCGCTCCAACTGCGGCGAATGCGTTACCGGCAACCACTAGGAAGTCCCTGCGGTCTGCCTCGTCAACTTCGTTCGCGTGTGATGACACGAGTGCCTCCGGATAGAAAACAAACGAGATGGGCGGTGCCGGAACGGTCCGGTATCCGTCTGTCCAAAGTTACGCAAGCGCGCTCCAAGCGGACCGGCAAAGCGGAACGGATGATCAATCGGCGGAAACCTTTTGACACCGTTCGCCCACCCCCTCAAGCTCGCCAGCGCCGCATCGACGGGGCAATAGACGGGGCAATTTGGCGCATCGGACGCCGGTGCAGGGCTGGCCTTCGGCAGGCTTGGACTTTAGACCGGTGGGCCCCGCCCATAAATCTCAAGAGTAACCATCGGCAAACACATGCGGCTAGCTCTTTACCAGCCCGACATTCCACAAAACACAGGCACAATCCTGCGCATGGCCGCATGTCTCGGGGTGCCTGTGGACGTTATCGGCCCAACCGGGTTCGATATGACGGACCGGGCGTTGCGCCGGGCGGGCCTCGATTACCTCGATCATGTCGATCTGACGCGTCATGAAAGTTTCGCTGCTTTCGAAGCCGCTCGAGGGGCATGCGGGAACCGCCTCATACTGCTCTCGTCGCACGGAGACCGGCCCTATACGGACTTCGAATTTCGAAAGTCCGACACGCTTCTTCTCGGCCGCGAGAGCGCCGGTGTGCCGGAAACGGTGCACCGGACGGCCGATGCGCGTCTCTTGATCCTCATGCGCCCAGGATTGCGGTCGCTCAATATCGCGGTCGCGGGTGCAATCGTCCTTGGCGAAGCGTTGCGGCAGACAAACGGTTTTGACGTCCGTTAACCTGCACGCGAAATTGCCAAGAATATTTCCCGGCACCTGCTGCCATGACGTTCGGCAAGCAAACATTGGACGCCGCCAGTCCAATGCCTATATTGTCGCGTATCGATAACAGCGTCGCGCCGTGTCAGCCTGGCGCTAACGATGCTGGTACAAACGATCGCGCGCGTTGATTGATGGAGACCGCTTCCCGATGCAGAAGTTGATGATCGCTTGTTTCTTGACCCTCGGCCTTGCTGCTTCGGCGCTCGCCGGCGACGACGACAAGGCTGAAACCGAATCCAAAATGAAGTTCTGGAATTTGACCGGCGAAGATCTGACCGAACTTTACCTGGCGCCGGAAGGCACGGATAAGTTCGGCGAAAACCAAACTAAGAACGACGACAACAATCAAGCCGAAGCCGACGAGCGCCTGCCCCTCACGAACGTCAAGGCCGGCGTCTACAGCGTCAAAATCAAAGACAGGAACGGCCGCACGTGCCTCGTCAAGGGCGTCGAGTTGCGAGACACGGGGCCTTACTCGTTCTCGCTCGAGGCCGACCAGCTGACGGATTGCTCAAGCCCCAAATAGCGAAAATGAGTGACCGGGAGCCAAAGGCTCGCGATCACTCAAGTTTCCGTTATGGTCTCCCGGAAGTCAAAGACCGCACGGTCTATTGAATCTTGGTGTGAGCGCCGCGATGCCCCCATCTGCCTCGGTTCACAAATGCCGTGGCTCAACGCGGTGCAGGGATGTTGGGTTTGGTTCTACCTATGGTTCTCGGCTGCAGGCTCGAGCGTCCGGGGATCGAAGTGTGTTTCCCGCGATTTGCCGCTGCCGTCCGTGCCGTATACTTCGTAACATCCGCCCTCGACTTTGATGTTTCGAATCTTCCAGCCGGCCGCCTCTAGCTTTTGCGTCAGCGCACCTTGCGGACGCCACTCGCCTTTGGGAACCGAACAGATATCTTTGGCCTCGGCGGACTGCGGAGCGGCCGCCGCAATCGCTAATATTGCGCCTGAGGCAAGCAAACCCGTACGTATCAAAAGACCTGTCATGACAGGGGTACCTTTCATCACGTGAATTATCACTCGAATTCGTATCCGGCGGTCAGCCGGATGATTGCGTCTTCACTATCCCGCGTTAGGCCGAAGGCTCCGCCTATGCCGACGTGAAACTCGTTTTTGAAGTCCGCGCGAAGGCCGATGCCAATGTACTGTTCCGTTTTGCCGGCATCGAACGTGAGGCCCTTCTCGGAATCGCCCAGGCCCCCGAAGGCCTCGAGACCCAGCGTCAACTTGTTCAACTCGAAGCTGCCGTTTTCGCCCGCCTCTTCCGGCGCGCCGGCAACTGCCGATGAATCGAACGATCTGTAGAACGCGTAATTCAATCCGGCTGCATAGCCGAAGGACCAAACTCCGTTCATGAAGTTGAGCTCATGGATCGTATTGAAGGCGACGTTCAAGCGGCTGGTCAGGTCACGGCCAAAAATCAATTTTGTTTCGAGCTCGTGTTCGTTCTCTTCTTCGCCTCCCTCCTCGCCCTCTTCCCCGCCGTCGGTTCGGCCTACGGCCACGCGAACGAAGCGGCTGTTGGGCCTCTTGAACTCGTATTCGGCGTAGAGAACCGGATTGAGAAGGGTATCGTCGGCAAACAGGCGGTATCGATGTTCAAACCGGAAGCTGGCGAAGTCGTAGTCTTCGCCCTCTGCGTAGGTTTTTGCCGCTTCAATATAAACCGCTGCGGTCCAAAGATCGGTGACGCCGTACTCGACCTCGAAGAGCTGCGCCGTGTAATTCGGCTCACCCTTGCCGACATGCGAATAATCGGAATAGACCTCCACCTCGGTGGCGCCTTTTTCCTCCATGTGCTGATTATAGAGAACGTAGTTCGCGTCTTGTCCGGCGTGAGCCGCCGGTACGAACGCAAATGTTGCAAAGATTGGGAGTAACGCGATTGGAAGAACTGCAAGCGTCCGGAATCCAGCCCGCACCGTGATGACATTCGGCATTTTACATCCCCTAATGCGCGGGGTTCAAGGCCCCGCTATTGGATTGGCTAAGCAATACGAATATGCCAAGCCAACTTTGCCAAGTTGCCGATGCGGGAGGTAAGATGTCAATATTGTCATCTTACCAACCCAGAATTGGCTGGGCCGCTGTGGCCGATTTGCTTTGAACGATTCAAAGAACCATTCCAAAGCGTCGGCAAACGCGGTCCCAATCTCAGTTCATTCTGCCGCTTCCTGGGCCAAGAACCCGCTCGACTGGCGCGCCCAAACAGCATCGAATGAAACTCCGAACGATAAAAATGGGCGGCCGGGAGCCTGAAGCTCCAGCCGCCCAAGTTTTCCGATTCAGCACCCCGGAAGGCGGATACTGGACGGGGGGTCGTGTTTCTAAAACTTCGCTCCCACAGTCACGTAGAAGGAAGTCGGCGCTCCCGGCATGATGTTGTTATTGTTGTGAGCCGAGGCAAAGTAGTCCGTGTTGAAGACATTCTCGACGTTGACCTGCGCGCTCCAATTCTTATCGATATCGAAAAATAGCGCGGCATCGACGCGGGTGTATCCCGGCACTTGGACGGTGTTGTCGGCTGCCGCATAGAAATCCGTCTTGTGGATGATGCCAGCGCCTGCAGCGAACCAGGGCAGGAACTGGTAGCGGTTCCACAGCGAGAATGTGTTGTGAGGTACCCACGGCACTTCGCTGCCCGTGTGCTCGACGAGGGCAACTTGATGCGCGAAGGCCGCTGCCACTTGCCAATGTTCCGTCAAGTACCCGGTCAACGCCAATTCGCCGCCTTCGGTTCGCGTGTTGCCGATCTGGACGGTCCGCCCATCGACTACAACGGCTTGGTTCTCGCGGTCGAGCTGGAACAATGCGCCGGTGAACGCTAGACGATCCGTGACGTCCCACTTGAAGCCGAATTCCTTGTTGTCGAATTCTTCGGGCTTCAAAGTTTCGCTTGTCACATCGAGAACGTTGAACTGATCGCCGCCGCTCGGCAAAAACGAACGCGAATGGCTGACATAGACAGACAAGTTTTCTGACGGCTTGAAGATGGCGCCCGCTCGCGGCGACCAAACCTCATCGACCCGGCCGAACTGCGCGCCTGTCAGACCGTTGCGAAAATCGAGGTCGAAGCGGTCGAAGCGGATGCCGCCGATAAGTTCGAAATACTGTGAGACTTCGAGCTGATCCTGG
>JANMNH010000099.1:0-8548 GCA_031373745.1 Hyphomicrobium sp.
GGTGAGCATCACAACAGATGGCCCGATCGACAGCCTCAACGTTTCGAACGCTGCAGCCATTGCGCTGCATACGGCAGCGTTGTCGCGCGTGCGGGGGTAAAACAGAACTCCAAAACGCCAGCGCAGTATGCGCTGGCGTTGAAACTTCATCGCTTTGTTCAAACTACTCGCAAATCAGCGGGCGTTCGCAGACATAGCGTCCGCCACGGCAAACCGTGTCGCCCCAACGATTCTCAAAACAGCGGCGTCCCGCCCAATGACATTCGCGCTGGCCATAGTAGCAGGCTTCGCCATCGTCGTCGTAGGACGAGTATGAGTGGTTGCGGCCGCGCGCGTTGGCGGCGGCACCTAGAATGCCGAGGCCGATAATGCCGGCAGCGGCGCCGAGCGCAAAATTTCGTCCACCATGACGATGGCCCGCTTCTGCGTCTTGTGACGCTGTTGCCGCAAAACCAAACGCCATAACCAGCGCCATCAGCGCGTGTGTGAATTTCTTGAACATGGGTTACTCCCCAGTGTTGGCCGCCCACTGCGGCGATTTCGACTTAAATCTATCAGAGGCCGTGCGACCCCATGATGCAACTATCGGCTATCGCGCATGAATGTGGCATGAACGGGTGCAAACCTTGGGGATCGCAAGGCCGCACCCGTTCAAAAGCCGTCACAATTTTATGACGTGTCACCAATCGCCGCGGCGATGCCCACCGTGGTGGCGGCGATGCCATTCGACGTGGCGGTACCCGCGCTTAGGCGCGCCCCAAGCCGCATAATAAGGCGGCAGATAGTGATGCTGACGACGGACTTTATAAGCCGGGCGCCAGTAGTTCGAGTTGTAATAGGGATAGTACCCGCGCGGACTATAAGAGTACGCGTATGGGTCTGTAGCGCCATGGCGCAAATAGACGTGATTGTAGCGCGGGTAATAGACCCAATGGCGCACGGTGCGCATGTTGTCCCAGCCGCGCGGCTGGTCCGGGCGATCCCAGTAAAAGGCGGACGCCGGCTCGGGGCTGGCAATCGCAAGGGTCAATAGACCGAAGCCCGCGATCAGGAGGCTTTTCAAACGCATTACTCGTACTCCTCGATATCCGGGCAAGGGTTGCAAACGGAAACCCGGTAAACGCAGCGGTAACAATTGCCGGAGAATAGCTAACGAATGGTTACGTTGCATCTCCAATCTGCACGATCTTGGGTCGAGAGCACGGTCTTATAAAGCGCGGCGGGCCTCGTGCAGCAAGCAACTGTTAAGCAATTCAACACCCTCTATCGCCAAGACTGATGAATAGCCGATTCGGTCATCTGTGCCGGCCGTACGGTTGCGCCAAGTGCGCCGTCGAATGCGGATGTTTGGGACCCAATTCTTGTGACGCAGCGAAAAGACAAAAAAGAAGAAGATCGCGAGCGCATGACAGCCGCCATGCGCCGTCTCGAAGAACTATTGCAGGATCCGGGTCCCGGTATCGTGGTGACCCCGATTGGCGAACCCGATGGCGGAAATCCGGTCCGTCACTCCGCGCCCGCATCTCAACAATCGAACGCCGTTGAAGCGGCGGCCAGCGAGGCTCCCGCCAAGAAGTCCAAGAGCCACGCTGACAAGGCCCAGAACGGTGCACAGCCAGGTCCCAAGGCGCCGCCTCAACGCCCCTCGCCTGCATCCGCCAAAGACACAACAAAACCAAAAGAAATTCCCGGCCTCAAAGGCTTTTCTTCAACGCGGTCCAGCGCCGGCCTATTTGGGTTGTGCCTCAGGTGGATGCTGGGCCCTGAAGAAACCGAAGTCAAAAACGCCGTGCGCGCCAGCCGCCGCGCGCTCAACGCGACTTTCATCTTCAGCGCCGTCATCAACGTGCTGATGCTTGCCGGCCCGCTCTTCATGTTACAAGTTTATGATCGCGTCTTGACGTCGGGTTCATTCCCGACGCTCATCGCACTCTCCGCCATCACCGCCGTTCTCTACGGCATCATCGGCATGCTTGAGCTTGCCCGCTCGCGCATCATCAGCCGCGTCGGTGCCGAAATCGATCAGCGCCTGAGCGACCGGATTTTTGAAGCGTCCCTGCGCAAGAGCCTTGCAACGCAAGGTGCCGCCACCCCGGCCATCCGCGAACTTGATAGTTTCCGCCAGTTTATAGCCGGTCCCGCGCCGCTCACGTTCTTCGATGCGCCGTGGACGCCGGTTTACTTGCTTGTCATTTTCATGACCCATTGGATGCTTGGTATTGCCGCGACGATCGGCACCGTGATTTTGCTCAGCCTCGCCTGGGCCAGCGACCAAAGCGGACGCGAACCTCTGAAGCAAGCCGGCATCGCCGTCACAAAAAGCCTGGAAATGGCGGAGACCGGCCAACGCAATGCCGAAGCCATTACGGCTATGGGCATGCTGTCGTCATACCGCAAACGCTGGCAGGTTTTGAACGAAGAAGGATTAGGCTGGCAATTGCTGGCGTCGGACCGGCTCGGCGGCCTCTCTGCGCTCACAAAAGCTATGCGCTTATTGCTGCAATCGCTGATGCTTGCCATTGCCGCGGGTCTCGCCGTCACGGGCGCAATTTCACCGGGCTCCATTATAGCCGCGACCATTATTTTTGGCCGTGCGCTGGCCCCCGTCGAACAAGTAATCGGCCACTGGCGCGGCTTCATCAAATCCCGTGAAAGCTATTACAAGCTCGAGGAAGTTCTCACATACGCTCCGCCAGAACGCAACCGGACGCAGCTGCCGCGCCCCAAGGGCGTGCTCGACGTGCAAAACATTCGCGTTGCCGCACCCGAAACGCGCAACGTCATCCTGAACGGGATCACGTTCACCGCCATGCCCGGCCAAATGCTGGCCATCATTGGGCCGAGCGCCTCGGGCAAATCAACGCTCGTGCGCTCGCTCGTCGGTCTTTGGCCGACTTTCGCCGGCGCTATACTGCTCGATGGCGCGCGCCTCGACCAATGGCACCCTGAAGATCTCGGCCGCCACATTGGCTATCTACCGCAGAACGTCGAGTTGTTTGCCGGTACCGTGAAGCAAAATATTTCCCGCTTCCGCGACGACGCAACGGACGAGGAAGTCGTCGATGCGGCCAAGCAAGCTCACGCCCACGAACTCATCCTTGCTCTGCCGCGAGGTTATGAGACAGAACTGGGAACGTTTGGATCGTATCTCTCGGGCGGCCAGCGTCAGCGCCTTGCACTTGCCCGCGCACTCTTTGGCACGCCGCCTCTCGTTGTGCTCGACGAACCAAACTCAAACCTCGACCGGCCGGGCGACGAAGCTTTGTCGGCAGCGATCGACGGTATGCGCAAGCGCGGCCAGACCGTCATTCTTGTGTCCCATCGCGTACAAGCGATCGGCAAGGCCGATCTGTTGCTCTTCATTGAGAAGGGGCAGCAGCGCGCCTTCGGACCGCGCAACGAAGTCATGAAACTGTTCCAGGGGCCGGCTAATCAGCCAAGCGCCGAGTCCTCGGGCTCACCCGTTGAAGAACGGCGTGCCAGCCAGCGCGGCGACGCACCCGCCAAAGCCGCCGGGGGAGAAGCCTCATGAAAGTTTCCTCGCTTTTAAAAGTCTTTTCGCCGCCCGCAGCAGCCCAATCGGACTGGCATTCGACGGAACCATGGGTTGCCTACGGCATGAAAGTGGTTGCCGTGTTGTGCCTCAGCCTGTTTTTGATGTCGTTTCTCCCTGTGTCGGGCGCGGTGGTCACAACGGGCACCGTGACAATCGAGGGCGACTATCAGGCCGTGCAGCACCTCGAAGGCGGCATCGTCTCGAAGATCCTCGTCAAGAACGGCGACCGGGTGAAAGAGGGCGACGTCCTCGTGCATCTCGACAACACGCAATCGCTTGCCAGCATGTCGTCCACTTCCAGCAAGGTTGCAGACCACGCCATCCAAGAGGCACGCCTGATCGCCGAGCGCGACCGCAAGGAGAGCTTCGAGGCGCCGGAAGGCATAGATCTGTCCATCCCCGAAAACGCGGCACTCTTGGCGGCACAGAAGGCCCTGTTCGATACCCGGCGACTTACGTATCTGGGCCAACAGAAAGTGCTGGCCCAAAAGCTGTCCCAGGCTGAAAGCGATCTCAAGGGCATCGCAGCCCAAATGCAGGCCCGCAAGAAAGAGCGCGACCTCAACGCCAAAGAGCTCGCGACCGTCATGCCGCTGTTTGAAAAAGGCTATGTCAATCAGCAGCGGCTCGGACCCCTGCAGCGCGAAGCGGCACGTCTCGACGGCGAGATCGGAAACTTGAAATCGGAAACATCAAAACTGAAGTCGGCGCGCACCGAAGTTGAAGCCCGGCTCGCACAAGCCGACAAAGAGTACTCGCAACAGGCGGCTGAAGACTTGCAGAAAGTTCAGGCTATATTGGCCGAACAACGCGAAACCAAAAAGGCCGTATCGGACAAGCTCGCGCGCACGGAAGTTCGCGCGCCCGTCGATGGCATCGTGCACGCCTTGACGATCCACACGCAAGGCGGCGTGCTGCCGCCGGGGGGAACGATTGCCCAGATCATTCCCATCGGCAAGCAGCTGCTGGTCGAAGCCCGCGTTGCCCCGCAGGACATCGATAGCGTACACATCGCCCAGGTTGCCTCCGTCCGCTTCTCTGCATTCGACAGTCACACGACGCCGCGCCTGGAAGGGCGCGTACGCAAGGTCTCGGCGGCGGAATTAGCCGACAAAGACGGCAAAGCCTATTTCACGGCGCAGGTCGAAGTGACGCCCGCCGAACTCAAAAAGCTCGACAGCAGCCAGCAGCTCATTCCAGGAATGCCGGCGGAAATCTATCTCGAAACCCGGTCGCGCACGATCCTGTCGTACTTCATGAAACCCTTGACCGACATGATGGCGCGGGCCTTCAGAGAAAGTTGAGCCGGGCGAACCCGTGCCGGCGACAACCAGGACTGGTGCGTCCGCGACGATGTCAATACGCGTTGCGCATCGACTTGCGCGACAGCGCCGTCAGCATGACGATATAAACGTCGAACAGAAGCGACCAGTTATCGATGTAATATAGGTCGTGCTCAACGCGCTGGCGCATGAGTTCGTCCGTCTCCGTCGCCCCGCGGAACCCGTTGACCTGGGCCCATCCGGTAATGCCGGGCTTCACGTTCAAGCGCCGCGGATAGAGCGAAATCCGCTTTTCAAAGAACCGGTCGTGCGCAACCGCATGCGGGCGCGGGCCTACAAGCGACATCTCACCGCGCAAAACATTGAGGAGCTGCGGCAGTTCGTCGATTGAAGACTTGCGCAGGAAGCGGCCGATCCGCGTGACACGCCCATCGTTTTCCTGAGCCTGCCGAATATGGTCGCCATCTTCCAGCGTCGTCATGGTGCGGAACTTCCAAATCCCGAACTCTTCGAGATTGAAGCCGCGCCGCCGCTGCCGGAAGAAAACCGGCCCCGGGCTATCCAGCTTGATGAGCAGAGCAACAAGAAGGAAGAGAGGCGACAGCAAAATTAACGCCATGCCTGCAGATGCAAAATCGAAGACACGCTTCGAAAGTGCTTCGAACGGACCCAGTGGCTCGCGCGTTAGCGAAAGTGTTGTCGCCCGCCCAAAGCGCGCGACTCGGGCATCTTTGAATCGCCCGATGAGTCCGCCTGCGCCAAGATGTATGACAACCGGCAACACGCTGAAGGCCGAAATGGCTTTCTCGATGAAATCGGACTGGTACCAGGAACTCGAAATTACGACATCTTCGATACCGAGCATGCGCGCATTGCAGATCGCCGATTCCAGTTGGCTCGAGAGATCGTCCGTAGAGACGGTCGTGCCCGGGAGCACAACCCTCGAAGCAATGTAAACTCCCGACGTGCCGTCGGCGATTTCACGCTCGAGTTTGGCAATGTCTTCCTCGCGTCCGACCAGCATCAGCCGCCGTCTGCGCACAAGCCCGCGCTCAATCAACGTTCCGAGACTGCGATGCAGCACTGCATTGAGCGCTATCGCCGCGAAGAGACCCGAGAGGTAGAATATCAACAACCAAGCGCGCGAGAACAATGCCGTACTCTTGGTCAGGAATCCGACGACGGCCAGCGCCGCAAAGGCTAGATTCCAGACAAGAAACAGCCGGCTATTGCTGCGGCGTCCTTCGAGCAAACTTTCAACGCCATATTCGTCTTGGATTAGAAACGTCAAGCCAAAAGCGAGACCCGCCATTCCGCCGACGCCGGCATAACTCTCTATGTCGCCGTAAGCACCATAAACGGCCTGATGATAGGCAATTCCAGTCGTAATCGCGATGAGAATAACGGAAATGACTTCGAGGACAAACGCGCTCGCCGCAAAAGCCGTGCGCGACAGCGCAAAGCGCTCCACTTGTGCGAACCCGCGAGTCTCAGCCTCACCTACGCGTCCAAACACTGTCTCAACACCCAGATAACGACCACTTCGGATAACCCCAGCTCTTGACCCGGCGGGCAGGGACCGTATCTATACTGACACTTAGCCCGTCCGGCTAATACATTTGTGGCGATCTGCGCTCTAAGTTAAAATTGCCCTTGGTGAAACAACAGTTGCTTTCAGGCGAGCTAAATCGGTTGAGCGAGTAACCCTGGTCTATCAGCAGGCCGGCCGGCCCCTTCTTTAAGATTAGCCGGGCACGGCCCTTGCAAATTCAGCAGACGCACGTCTCATGTCCGGTTTAATATCTTATAAATTGGGCAAAATCGGAAACCGTCGCCCCCTTTCACTATATACAGTCCCGGCAAAGAGATCAAAATGGTACAAATAGTCCCGAAGCTTGGTGCAATTCCGTTTCCGCGATTGCCGAGAGCCAATTCGCTTCACGCCGCGCAGGAAAGCCGGGCCGAAGGAGATCGCTTGCGTAGCAATGCGAGCCGCACGGAGCGTTCAACCGACATTGGCGGACTGCTTGGCATTCTCGGGCGAAATCTTTGGAAGATCATTGCTTCGACGCTGGCCGCGCTGACCCTCGCGGTAACCTACCTCGCACTTGCCACCCCTCTGTATACAGCGACCGCATCACTTTTTGTTGACCCGCGGACGCGCAAGGTTGTCTCCGAAGAAGTCGTGCAAGGTGGATTTGGCTCCGACTTGGCGCTCGTTGAGAGCCAAGTTTCGATCCTCACGTCCGACGCCGTCTTGAAGCGGGTTGTCGATAAGCTTCAATTGGATGCGGACTTGGAATTTGCCCCGCCGCTTGGACAAGGCGTGTTATCGCGCATCAAAGCACTCGTCATTCCGCGCGGGGTCGATCCCGACAAAAAGGTGCAGGCCATCGCGTCCTTGTACCAAACCATCAAGGTCAAGCGTGCCCAGAAGACATACGTAGTTGACGTTGATGTGACAGCTTCAACCCCGATTAAGGCCCAGCGTGTTGCGGAGGCCGTCGTCGAAGCTTACCTCGCCGACCAAACCGCTGCCAAAGCCGCCGAAGCCAAGCGCGCCAACGGGTTGATCGATGCCCGCCTTGGCGAGCTGCGCGACCAGGTGCGGCGCGCCGAAACCCGCGTTGATGAATTCAAAAAGGCCAATAAAATCCTGACTTCGGAAGGCGGCATAGTTACCGAACAGCAGCTTTCCAAGATCAACAGCGAGCTGATCACGGCCCGCGCCGTCGCAGCCGAAAGCAAAGCCCGTCAGGAACAAATCAACATCGTTCTGAAATCGGCGGCAGGACCGGAAGTCTTGCCCGATGCCATCCGTTCAGGTCTGATCCAGAAGCTGCGCGAGCAGTATGCCCAGGTCGCTCGACGCGAAGCCTCGCTCAGCTCGCAACTCCAGCCGCGGCACCCGGTTCTTATCGACGTGCGCTCGCAGCTCAACGAAGTGAAGAGCCAGATCGGCGCCGAGTTGAAGCGCATCGCGGCATCGTCGCAGAGCGAGTATCAGATCGCCACAAGCCGGGAACGGGATTTATCGGCCCAGCTCGATCGTGCGAAAGAGGAAGTGACGCGGTCAAATACTGCGCAAATCAAGCTTCGAGAACTTGACCAAGAGGTCACTGCAAGCCGCGAATTGCTGCGCATGTTCCTGGCGCGCGCCAAGGAAACGCAGGAGCAGCAAAACGTTTCGACACCCGACGCACGCGTTATCACGGCACCATCCGTTCCCTCTAAGCCATCGAAGCCCATGACCTGGCTGGTTCTGGCGCTTGGACTTCTCGGCGGCCTCGGGCTTGGACTGGCGTCGGCCCTCGTTACCGACCACCTCGACAGCAGTCTCAGGACCGTCAAGGATCTCGGCGACGAAGTTGGCACATCGAATGTGTCGTCGATCCCCGAGCTCTCGGGAGGCGGCGGTATTGTTTCACGCGGCTCGCGCAAAAAGGACAACCCGGAACGCGTGCAAGCGGCTCAATTCAGCGATATTTTGACCGCGCTCGCCGATGCCGGCGCGAATGGAGGCGGTCATTACCGGCAATCCATTCTGCGCTTGCTCTCAAAGATCAAGAGCCGGCAAAAACCGGCGCGTCCGCACACGGTCTTGATCGCCTCGCCAACGGCGAACGCAGGAAATTCTGGAACCACGTTGGCAGTGGCCTACGCTGCGGCGCTGGCCGGAGAGCGCGTCTTGCTTATTGACGCAACCTCC
>JANMNH010000140.1:0-76595 GCA_031373745.1 Hyphomicrobium sp.
GCGAGGCGCAGCGGGCACACGTGCGAAAGATCGCGGCCCTTGGCGGTAGCGGTGGCACGCTAGACTACGATTGTGCGTGGTTCTTGAAGGCGGGAGCAGATGTGAACTGCGGTGAGCTTCCCTCTCCCCGTTCCTGCACTCAACGGGGAGAGGGTCAGGGTGAGGGGCGGCAACAAACTCTGGCGCAAGCGGCCGCCCCTCACCCCAGCCCTCTCCCCGCGAAGGGGCGGGGCGAGGGGGAAGGGCCGCGCATTGCATTTGTCGCCACCAACTCGATCACCCAGGGCGAGCAGGTGGCGCAACTGTGGCCGCTGCTGTTCGAGCGCTACGGATTAGAGATCAGTTTCGGCCACCGCACCTTCGAGTGGCTGTCCGATGCTCGCGGGCCTGCTCATGTGCACTGTGTGATAATTGGCCTGACACGGCGCGACGACGAGCCAAAAGAAAAGCGATTGTTCTCTTATGATGACATCGCAGGCGATCCGGTAGAGACGCGGCATGCGGCGTTGTCTCCGTATCTTTTTAATGCTGCACTGTTGCCGTCACGTTACTTGGTTGTTTCTGGTCGAGCCGAAAACTTTGCCGCGGTTTCAAGAATGTTCAACGGGAGCGTGGCGGCAGATGGCGGTCACTTGCTTTTGAACGGTGCCGAGCACGTCTCATTGACTTCAGCTCATCCAGAATTGAGCGATTTTGTTCGTCCATTCGTTGGAGGCGAAGATCTCATTCACGATTTGCAGCGGAGTTGTTTGTGGTTGGTCGACTGTCCGCCGCAGGTCATGCGAAGCATTCCAATCGTCATTGATCGGCTTCACCGCGTTAGAGGCACGCGTGAGGCGAGCACAAAGGCTGCGACGAGACTTAAAGCAAATTCGCCTGGGCTATTTACCGAAGATCGCCAGCCCCGTAGTGGGCAGTATCTCGCGCTGCCAAGAACGTCGTCGGAGCGCCGACACTATCTGCCGATGAAATTCTTGCCGTACACAACAATTGCTGCGAATGATCTCCAGATAATTCCAAACGCGAGCCTATATGATTTCGGGGTCCTCTCGTCAAAAGCACATAGTGCTTGGACAGACATCACAGCAGGACGCTTGAAAAGCGATATTCGCTACTCCGCTCGCCACACCTACAACACCTTCCCCTGGCCCGACGCCTCCGACAAACAGCGCGAAAAAATCAGCGGTCTTGCGCAAGCCGTACTTGATGCTCGCGCTGCGCATCCGGGTTCGACACTCGCCGATCTCTACGATCCCGACACGATGCCACCCGATTTGCGCAAAGCGCACGCAGCCCTTGATAAGGCCGTCGATCAGCTCTACCGCCGCGCCCCTTTTGCCTCCGACCGCGAGCGCGTTGAGCATCTGTTCGGGCTTTATGAACGACTGATCGCTGGAAAAACGTAGAAGCTCGGCCTTATCCAGCCCGATCACTGGCTGCACGAATACACCACCGATCTGCTCGACTTGCTGAACGTGCTCACTCGCCTCGTCGCGCTGGAACCGCAACAAGCTACCCTGCTCGACGACATTCTGGCGGGCAAACTCATTGATCGCGATTTGCTTTTTCCAGCCGCCGCGCCGGATGCCGCAGATTGAGTGGTTCCTGGGTGTTCGCTGTGGAGCATTGCCCCGTCAGCGGTGACGACATTTTGCGAATCAGCCAAAGTAAGGTCTGGCTGAACCACCCGCGCGAGACCCCAAGGCCCAGATGCCCCAGCAAGACTTATTTGGCAACGAACCGGCAGTCCAGCAGAGCTATTTGCCTGACCCAGCCGACGTGCGCGCCAAGTTACACCTCGTGCTGTCACAGGCGAAGGCCGCGCCAGCCACGCCCTGGCGCGCGAAAGACCGCGAGTTTTACCGCGTCGTGTTCCCGCAGATGGCCAACTGGCTGCCCGACGACGAGGCGGCTCAACTGCGCTTTGAATTCGAGACCGAACTGGCGCGATTAGCGGCCGCCTGATCCCCCCTCTCACGCCTCTTTTGCCATCTCTCTCAGCTTGAATTTTTGGATTTTGCCGGTCGAGGTTTTGGGAACTTCGGAGAAGACGATGTGGCGCGGGACTTTGTAGCGCGCGAGGCCCTGACGGCACCACTCGAGTATCTCTTCCGCCGTTGCAGTGGCGCCGGGACGGAGTTCGACGAACGCGCAGGGCGTCTCGCCCCATTTTTCATCGGGCTTCGCAACAACCGCGCAAAAGGCAACGGCCGGGTGCTTGTAGAGAACGTCTTCGACTTCGATCGACGAGATATTCTCGCCGCCCGAGATAATAATGTCCTTCGAGCGGTCTTTCAGCTGGATGTAGCCGTCAGGGTGCAACACGCCGAGGTCGCCCGAATGGAACCACCCGCCTGCGAAGGCGTCGTCCGTCGCTATTTTGTTTTTGAGATAGCCCTTCATGACGATGTTGCCGCGGAACATGACTTCGCCAAGCGTTTCGCCGTCGTCCGGCACGACGTCCATCGTTTCCGGGTTCATGACTGTCAGGCCTTCGAGCGACGCATAGCGCACGCCTTGGCGGGCACGCTTTGTCGTCATCTGGTCCTTGGGCAGTTTATCCCATTCCGCGTTCCACTCGTTGATGGTGGCGGGACCGTAGGTTTCGGTGAGGCCGTACAAGTGCGTGAGTTTGAAGCCGGCATCCATCATGGCAGAAAGCACGGCTTCTGGCGGGGGCGCGGCTGCGTGGTTGAATGAAACCGTGTGTGTGAACTTGCGTTTTTCCGCTTCGGTCGCGTTGAGCATCGTCGACATGACGATGGGCGCGCCGGACAAATGCGTGACCTTGTGATCGGCGATGGCGTCATACATAGCTTTCGCGCGGACCCAGCGAAGGCAAACGTGCGTTCCGGCGACGGCGGTGATGGACCAAGGGAAGCACCAGCCGTTGCAGTGGAACATCGGTAGAGTCCAGAGATAGACGGGATGCACGGTCATGCCGCAAGCGAGCGCGTTGGCGTAGCACATGAGGGCCGCGCCGCGATGGTGGTAGACGACGCCTTTCGGATTGCCGGTTGTGCCGGACGTATAGTTGAGTGAGATGGAATCCCATTCGTCCGGCGGCCAGCGCCATTTGAAGTTGGCGTCGCCGTTACGGATGAAGGCTTCGTAATCGACGTCCGAGAGTGGCCGGCCGCTCTGGGGAAACTCGCAGTCGTCGTAATCGATGATGAAGGGCTTGACGCTGGCGATTTCAAGCGCCGCCTGCATGACGGGCGCGAACTCGCGATCGACGATGACGATTTTTGCGTCCGCGTGGTCGAGCTGGAAGGCGATGATTGCGGCGTCGAGGCGGGTGTTGATCGAATGCAGGACGGCGCCGGTCATCGGCACGCCGAAGTGGCAGTCCAGCATGGCTGGTGTGTTGGCGAGCATCACGGAGACCGTGTCGCCGACGCCAATCCCGTGCCGGCTTAGTACCGAGGCGAGGCGGCGTGCGCGGTTGTAGAATTCGGCGTAGGTGGTGCGTGCGTTGCCGTGGATGATAGCGGTGTGATTGGGGTAGACGCTTGCCGAGCGTTCCAGGAACGTAATGGGCGTCAGCGGTACGTAATTAGCCGCGTTCTTTTCGAGGTCTTGTTCGTAAGGATTGGACATGTTGCCAGGCCACCAATTGAAAGGGTTTCTGGCCATGACGCTAGCGAATAAGGCGCGGGCCGGCAACGCCAGCTTGAGGAGATAACCCCAGCATCGCGCACCATGCTTTCATCGATATTGGCCGGAAGTAGGTGCGGCAAGTGCGTATGCAGTGCCGGGGCGTGGGCTTAGTCCTCGGCCGGAGTGTCGGCCTCTTGCGCTTTCATGCCTTTGAGTTTGGCCAAGACGCGGGCCTGTTCTTCCTCGGGCGTTTCCTCGCGCGCGGCCGCAGCGGCCTTTGGTGCCATGATGGACGCGGTTGTGGTTGGCACAGGTGCGGGCGCGGTCGTCTCTTCGGTCGCGAGCAATGTGCCGGCCGGTTCCTTGCCTTTGTTGGCTTCCTTGCGCTCGCGTTCGATCCGGCGCGCGGCTTTCTTCACTTCGGCATCGAGGTCGGTTTGCGAGCACAGCCCGAGCGTCACAGGGTCCTGGGGTGTCAGCTGCGAAGAGTTCCAGTGTGTGCGGTCGCGGATCTGGGCAATCGTCGGCTTGGTGGTGCCGACGAGGCGCATCAGCTGGCTGTCCTTGAGTTCGGCGTGATTGCGCAGCAGCCAGAGCACGGCGTTGGGGCGGTCGTGACGGCGCGAAACAGGCGTATATTTGGGGCCGCGTTTGCCCTGCACTTGGGCCGGGAGTTCGACTTTGCTTTCCGCCAGATGGAGCTTGTGGCCGTGATCCTTTTCGCCGCGAGCGATTTCTTCGCGCGTCAACTGACCGTTGGTGACAGGGTCCATGCCTTTGATGCCCTGGGCCACGTCGCCGTCGGCGATGCCTTTGACCTCAAGCGGATGCAGGCCGCAAAACTCGGCGATCTGATCGAACGCGAGGCCAGTGTTTTCGACGAGCCAAACGGCGGTGGCCTTTGGCATTAGGGGGCGGCGGTCGCTCATAACGGTCCTTCTCCGGTCCTTGGCGCGGGGTCTTGCGCAAAGGCCAACAACTTGAGTGAAATTGGGAATTGCACCCTTATAGCCTTGGAGACGCCCAGTGCGCAATCTAAGATTAGCGGGTTGCGGGCGGCGAATTGACCGATCGGACAAGGTTAGCCTGGCAGTTGCAGGCGGGTCTGCCCACAGCTAGTGTCCGCCCGCGCATAACTGTGGCGCGGTGCAAGGCCAATCTCCTGAAGGATCATTCCGATGCTGGCGACTGCGGGTACAACCAAATACTTCGAAGACCTCAAAGTCGGCCAGGAAGCCTCCATGTCGCGCGTCGTCTCGGAAGCCGATATTGTCGCTTATGCGGCGCTCTCGGGCGACTACAACCCCGTGCACCTCGATCCGGAGTATGCGGCGAAGACGCCATTCAAAGAGCGCATCGCACACGGCATCTTGGCGGCCGGATACATATCGGCGCTGTTTGGCATGAAGCTGCCGGGGCCGGGCTCGATTTACATTTCGCAGACGCTGAATTTCAAAGGGCCGGTCAAGATCGACGACCGTGTCGAGACCGTTGTCCGGCTGACCGAACTCATCCCGGCAAAGAAGCGCGCTAAGTTCGAATGCATCTGTTCGGTCGGCGGCAAAGCAGTGCTGACGGGCGAAGCCGTGCTCATGGTGCCCGGCCGTCCGGCTTAAATCAAACATCGGCGCGCAAGTTCGACGCTGGAATTGAAACGCGTCCCCTCCCCTCGACGGGGAGGGGTCAGGGGTGGGGTGATGAGGTAAGCGGAATGATCGCGAGCGGCGCACATGCCCAACAAGATGGCCCGGCATCTTCGAAAGAACCAGACGATCGCCGAACGGAAGCTGTGGGGCGAACTCCGGCAACTTCGTACACAAGGGTATCACTTTCGGCGTCAGTTTCCGATAGACGGATACATCGTAGACTTTGCATGCCTCTCGCATCGAGTTGTCATAGAGGTCGATGGTTTCCAACATTTTGTAGGAACTAAGTTAAAATCGGACGCCTCTCGAGACGCCCATCTACATTGGCTGGGTTTTCGCGTCATCAGGTTCACGAATGCCGATGTGGCTCAGACTATCGATGGCGTCGTGTTAGAAGTCTTGGCGGCACTTGGAGCGGTGGTGAAAACGGAATGAAACCGCTAACAACTGTTGCACTTCGTCCCCCCACCCCTAACCCCTCCCCGCGAGGGGGAGGGGGATCCAAGTGGCGCAGATCTGGCCCAGCAGCCGGGAGCGGCAAGTTGTGGAGAGAACCGTTGCCGCCAATCATGATTCCCGAGGTAAATTGAATGCAAGTCGTCCATGGTTATTCCCATGTGCCCATCACGGCGCGCGCGGCCGTCGTCGCGATCGGCAATTTCGATGGCGTGCATCGCGGACACCGGGCGCTGATTGCGGCCGCTGTTGCGAAGGGCAAGGAACTTGGCCGCGCGCCGGGCGTGATGATTTTTGAACCCCATCCGCGCGAATTTTTTCAGCCAGCCGAGCCGCTCTTTCGGTTGACGCCGTTGAACCGGAAATTGGCGCTGCTTGAGAAACTCGGTGTGAAAGTCGCGTTCGTGGAGAGTTTCGATGCGCACTTTGCCGGCTTGTCGGCGCAGGAATTCATCGAGCGCGTGCTGGTTGCGGGCCTGGGCGTGGCGCATGTCATTATCGGCTATGATTTCTATTTTGGCCACAAGCGTGCCGGCAATCCGCAACTGATGGAAACGGCGGGCAAGGAGCTTGGCTTCGGCGTGACCATCGTGGCGCCCGTCGCGGAAGCGGGTGAGGTATTTTCCTCGTCCGCGGTGCGGGTCTATCTGGCGCAGGGCGACGTCAAAGGTGCGACACACGTGTTGGGCGAACCCTGGCGCGTGCAAGGCAAGGTCATCGGCGGGGCGAAACGGGGCACGGGCTTAGGTTTTCCAACGGCCAACGTGCCGATGCCGAAGGGCACGGCGCTGGCGCACGGGATTTACGCGGTGCGCGCGCATGTGGACGGCAAACACTACGATGCGGCCGCCTATCTTGGCACGCGCCCGACGTTTGATAACGGCATGCCGGTGCTGGAAGTGTTCATCTTCGATTTTCAGGGCGATCTCTACGGCCACGATCTTGACGTCGAGTTCGTCGACTTTATCCGGGCAGACCGCAAGTTTTCGTCCGGCGAAGATCTCGTTCACCAGATGGACGAGGATGTGAAGAAAATTCGGGCGGTTTTGGCGTCGGCTTGAAATCGCGGACTGTCATCCCGGGCGACCCCGGCCTTTTACCGGGGGCGACCCGGGACCCACATAAAACTTAGCAAATCTGGGTCCCGGCTCTTCGAAGCGCAGGGCGCTTCTCCGGCCGGGATGACAGTGCTAGAAGGCGCTTGGTTTTTGAACGAAAGAACAACAGATGTCGAAAGACGTGAAGGCGCCGGTTAACCCAGAGGGCGGCCCAAAAGCTGAAGGCCGCGACTGGTCGAAGTCGCTCTACCTGCCAGAAACGCCGTTTCCGATGCGCGCCGGATTGCCGGAGCTTGAACCGAAGTTGTTGAAGCGCTGGGACGAGATCGGGCTTTACAAAAAGCTCCGCGCGCAATCGAAGGGGCGCGTCAAGTTCGTGCTGCATGACGGGCCGCCCTATGCCAACGGCAACATTCACATTGGTCACGCGCTCAATAAAATTCTGAAAGACCTCGTGGTCAAGTCGCAGCAGATGCTGGGCTTCGATAGCAACTTCGTGCCGGGCTGGGACTGCCACGGCCTGCCGATCGAATGGAAGATCGAGGAGCAGTATCGCGCCAAGGGTAAAGAGAAGCCGAACTTCTCCGATCCCAAAGCCATGAATGCGTTTCGCGGAGAATGCCGCGAGTTCGCCAAGCATTGGCTCGCCGTGCAGCGCGAGGAGTTCAAGCGCCTCGGCGTGGTGGGCGATTGGGACAATCCGTATTCGACGATGGCGTTCCGCGCTGAAAGTATCATCGCGCGCGAGATCATGAAGTTTGCGAGCACAGGCCAGCTCTATCGCGGATCGAAACCGGTGATGTGGAGTGTGGTTGAAAAGACCGCGCTGGCCGAGGCGGAGGTTGAGTATCAGGATTATCAGTCGGATATGATCTGGGTGAAGTTTCCGGTGAAGACTGTTATCGGGTTGAGTCCCGACGCGAACATGACGCTGACTGCTTGCGATTTTGCCATTTGGACGACAACACCTTGGACGCTTCCAGGCAATCGAGCAATCAGCTACTCCAACAAGATAGCCTACAGTGTCTTCGAAGTCGTGAAGAGCCCTTCGCCAAATTGGGCCGCGGAAGGCGATCGTCTAATTTTGGCAGACAAGTTGGCGGCCGACGTATTCAAAGCCGCAAAAGTCGAGGAGTTTCGTCGAGTCTGCGCGATTAGCACGAATGCATTTCCGCAAATTACTTGCGCTCACCCGCTCGCATCTCTCGGCTACGACTTCGACGTGCCGCTCCTCGATGGCGATCACGTCACCGACGATACGGGCACGGGCTTTGTGCACACGGCTCCCGGTCACGGCGCGGACGACTACAACATCTGGACCGCGAACCAGAAAGCCCTGCGCGAGCGCGGCATCGACACGACGGTGCCGTTCACCGTCGATGCCGATGGTGTGCTGACAAAAGCGGCACCCGGCTTTGAAGGCAAGCGCGTGCTCAAAGAAAACGGCGACAAAGGTGATGCCAACGACGCGGTGATCAAGGCGCTGCAAGAGGCTGGCAACGTCATCGCGCGCGGACGCTTGAAGCATCAGTATCCGCATTCGTGGCGCTCGAAAAAGCCGGTCATTTTCCGCAACACGCCGCAGTGGTTTATTGGCATGGATGGCCCACTTCACTTACCCGCCCCCCTTGTGGGGGAGGGCAAGGGAGGGGGGGACCCCTTGAAAGCTGCGGCTGGAATTCCCAATGCCATGCGCTCCGGGATTCCCCCCACCCCTAACCCCTCCCCACAAGGGGGAGGGGGACATGGCCACAACGCCGCTTCCCTTCGTTCAACAGCGCTTGCAGAAATCAAGAAAACGGAGTGGGTTCCGGCAGCGGGCGAGAACCGCATCACGGGCATGATCGCGGGCCGCCCCGATTGGGTTGTCTCGCGGCAGCGCGCGTGGGGTGTGCCGATTGCCGTGTTTCGAAACGTCGACACGGATGAAGTTTTGCCGGGCAATGGCGCACACGCGGCGAAATCGCCAGAGCTGATGCAACGCATCGAAGGTGCGTTCGCTGAAAAAGGCGCAGACGTGTGGTTTGAGGACGGCGCGAAGGAGCGCTTCCTCAAAGGCATCGTTCCTGACGCTGATATGCCGAAGTGGGAGCAGGTCAAAGACGTGCTCGATGTGTGGTTCGATTCCGGCTGCACGCACGCCTTCACGCTCGAAGACCCGGAGTCATTTCCCGGCCTCAAAGGCATCTCGCGCCAACATATCGTGAAAGGCGGCCAAGATCGCGTCATGTATCTCGAGGGTTCAGATCAGCACCGCGGCTGGTTCCATTCGTCCTTGCTCGAGAGCTGCGGCACGCGCGGCGTTGCGCCCTACGACATCGTGCTGACGCACGGCTTCGTGCTCGACGAGAAGGGCGATGAGAAGATGTCCAAGTCGAAGGGCAATGTGCTGTCGCCGCAGGACGTCATGAAATCGAGCGGCGCCGACATATTGCGCCTTTGGGTGGCCTCGTCCGATACGACAAACGACATCCGCTTTGGGCCGGCGATCGTGCAGGCCGCGGCGGACAGCTATCGCAAGCTGCGCAATACGCTCAGATGGATGCTCGGCGCACTCGCGCACTTCGATGCCAAGACCGATACCGTCAAGCAGAAGGATATGCCCGAGCTCGAGCGCTTGATGCTGCATCGCTTGGCCGAAATCGATTTAGAGGTCCGCAAGGCCTACGAGACGTATGACTATCGCAAGGTGGTGGCGCTGCTGTCGCAGTTCATGAATACCGAATTGTCGGCGTTTTACTTCGATATCCGCAAGGACGCGCTCTACTGCGAAGCGCCGTCGAGCAAAAAGCGCAAGGCGGCACTGACGGTTGTCGATCACCTCTGTGACGCGATGATCAAATGGCTGGCGCCGATCCTGTCGTTCACGGCCGAAGAGGCCTGGATGCTGTACAAGCCGAACGCCGAGGAGAGCGTGCATCTGGTCCCGTTCCCGAAAATTCCGCGCGATTGGCGCGACGAGAATCTCGCCGCAAAATGGGATCGCGTTAGGGAAGTGCGCAGCGTCGTGACCGGCGCGCTTGAAGTCGAACGCGCGAATAAGAAGATCGGCTCGTCGCTGGAGGCGGCGCCTGCCGTCTATGTCACCGACCCGGATTTGATGGTTGGTCTCGACGGTGTCGATATGGCGGAAGTTTGCATCACGTCGGCGATTTCCGTCAGCGATCAGGCGGCGCCTGCCGGCGCGTTCACGTTGCCGAACGAGCCGGGCGTCGGCGTCGTCGTGCACAAGGCCGAGGGCACCAAGTGCGCGCGCTCGTGGCGCATCACCAAGGATGTCGGCTCGGACAAGACTTACCCAGACTTGTCGGCGCGTGACGCGGCAGCGGTGCGGGAAATCGAAAAGCGGGCGGTGAGTTGATGGCGGTTTCGCTGTTGTCAGGGCTCCCCTCCCCTCGACGGGGAGGGGTTGGGGTGGGGAGACGCCGAGGGGCAACTGTGGCACTTTACTTTCAAATCAAATCCAGTCGATAGGAACGCTAATGCATTCCTTCCGCCTAGCTCTTCACCCCACCCCTAACCCCTCCCCTGAGGGGAGGGGGACGAATCGAGCACATCGCCGATGACGACCGAAAAGTTGACGACAGATAAGGCCAACCCCAACGATGGTGCCGCAACCGGCACTTGGCTCTGGGGGGCTTATTCGAGGCTCGGGCTTCTTGTAGCGCTGGCGACGTTCGCAATCGACCAAGCGCACAAATTCTGGATGCTCTACGTTTACGACATCGTGGCCAAGGGCCGGGTGACTGTGGCGCCGTTTCTCGATCTGGTGTTCGTGAAAAACACCGGCATCAGCTATTCGCTGTTCGATCAGGACAGCCAGTCCGGGCAACACATGCTCGCTGCCTTTGCCGTGGCCGCTTCTGCCGCCATGTGGGTGTGGCTCTGCCGCCCCGACACGACACGGCTTATGGCCTGGAGCCTCGCGCTCATCATCGGCGGGGCGCTGGGGAATGCCCTCGACCGCGTCTTAATCGGCGGGGTTGCAGACTTTTTTTCCCTGCACGCGTTCGGATTCTATTGGTATGTCTTCAACATAGCGGACGTTGCCATCGTTGCCGGCGTCGCGGGCCTGCTGTATGACTCATACAAGTCGAGTCGTAATGACGCCGCAAAGCCGCGATAACGGCTGATGAGTGGGGGATGAAGCTCATGCGCCGGTCTGCCGCACGGGGGAATTCGTTATGCTATTGAAAAACATCATAAATGTTTTGGCTGGCGTGGCCGTTTCGATGCTGCTTTCGGGCTGTAGCGCGGACGATGTTGCCCTCAATGGCAAGGTTTTCGATGCCATGGGCATGAACACCGCATCCGTCAAAAAGACCCCGAAATTAAAGGAACGCTCGGCAATCCTGGTGCCGCCGAACCTGGACCGGCTGCCGGAACCGGGCTCGGGTGGAGATCAGCCGGCCTTGGCCGACGTTCAGGATTACGACGCCAAGCGGGTCGCGTCGTACAACGATCTGGAACGGCAGCAGGAAGCCTATTGCAAAGTCCACTATCACGATGCCAAAATACACGGCGATCAGGACGCTGTGCTGGCGACGGGCCCGCTCGGGCCGTGTCAAGGATCGGCGCTGCGGCTCATGCAAGAGCCAAAAAGCGACGGCGACGAACAGTAGCCGTATTGAAACGGCCGCCGCGCCGCGTGCGGGCGGTTTCGCGTAGCGCATTGAGAATAAATACAATTTCGTCCACTTTTGGGGACGCTGCGGCGCTGCAGATGAACGCGATGTCATTTGACTTTGAAGCCCCGTGCACCGACATCTCGTAACGCTCAGGCACTGTGAACCGCTGAGCGTCTCGCACACACTCGCCAAGCGGGCCTTTCAATCGAACAGGCCAAAAGATTGGGACCAAGCATGCTTTCTCCTGCTTCTGCCGTCCGCTCATCGCTCGCAACTCTGACCCTGGCGTTTTCCATGATGCTCGCATTGAACCCACTCGCTCACGCGGCCGCATCCTCGACGCGCGCCAGCGAATTCAAGCTCTCGAACGGTTTGCAGGTCGTCGTCATCCCCGACCGCCGCGCGCCGGTCGTAACGCATATGGTCTGGTACCGCGTTGGAGCCGCCGACGAAGTGCGCGGCACGTCCGGGATTGCCCATTTCCTCGAGCATCTGATGTTCAAGTCGACGGAAAAAATTCCGGTCGGAGAATTCTCCAAGATCGTTGGCCGGCTCGGCGGCCAGGACAATGCTTTCACAGGCCACGACGCGACCAGTTATTTTCAGCGCATCTCGAAAGACCGCCTGAAAACGATGATGGAGATGGAAGCCGACCGCATGGTGAATTTGCGGCTCGATGAAAAGGAAGTGCTGACGGAGCGCGACGTTATTCTCGAAGAGCGCCGCTCGCGCATCGAAAACAATCCGGGCGCCATTCTCGACGAGCAGATGAGTGCCGCGCTCCATCTCAATCATCCCTATGGCGTGCCCGTTATCGGCTGGTATCATGAGATCGCGAAACTCTCGCGCAACGACGCGATAACGTTTTACAAGCGCTACTACGCGCCGAATAATGCCACCCTCGTTGTTTCGGGCGATGTGACGGAAGAGGAAGTCAAAGCGCTGGCTGAGGAAACCTACGGGAAAATTCCGGCGAACCCGGATGTCGTGACGGCGCGCGTCAGGCCTTCGGATCCGCCGCAGATCGTGCCGCGGCGCCTTGAACTAAAAGATCAGCGCGCCGGCAATTACTCCTTTCACCGCTATTACGTCGCGCCGAGTTATGTAACGGCAAAACCCGGCGAAGCCGAAGCACTCGATCTCTTGATGAAGATCGCCGCATCGGGATCGACCAGCCGTCTGTACAAGAAGCTCGTCGTCGAATCCAAGCTGGCATCGAGCGCCAGCGGCGATTACGGCGGCTATGGCTTGGATACCGGCAACATCTCGCTTTACGCGGTTGCCGCCGATGGCGTGACCTTGGCGAAGGTCGAAGCGGCAATCGACGAGGTTTTGGCGGACGTTGCCAAAAACGGCGTGACGGAAAAAGAACTTGAGCGCGCCAAGAACAACTATTTGGCCGAGTACGTCTACGAGAGCGACAACCAGGCGACGCTCGCGCGCCGCTATGGCTGGGGCGTATCCGTTGGGCGCACAGTTGCGCAGATCGAAGGCTGGCCGGACGCGATTTCGAAAGTGACGCTTGAGGATATCAAGAAGGCGGCGGCCGAGTATCTCGACCAGCGCCGCTCGGTCACGGGGTACCTGATGCCGGCGAAGGCCGACGTTGCCGAGCAAGCGGGCGCTAAAGGCGGCCAAGGCACGGACAAGGGCGTAGAGAAAACGCCGAAAAGCGCGGTGAGGTAAGCAATGACAATTTCCGGTTTTGCGGGCCGCACCTTGCGCGTTTGGGCTCGCATAGAAATCTTGATCGCGCTTGCGGTAGCCACGCTCTTCCTTGTTGTCACCCTTACTCGACCGGCCCATGCCATGAACATTCAGACAGTAAAAAGCCCTGGCGGCATCGAGGCCTGGCTCGTCGAAGAACACTCGGTGCCTTTAATGGCCTTGCGCTTCGCCTTTAGCGGCGGCAACAGCCAGGACCCCAAAGGCAAGGATGGCGCCGCCAACTTCATCACGGCCATGATGGACGAAGGCGCGGGCGATATTCCGAGCGCCGAATTCCAGGAACGCATGGAAGACATCGCCATGCGCATGAGCTGGGACGACAGCAAGGATTCGTTCTACGGCAACTTCGAGACGCTGACGTCGAACCGGGTCAAGGCCGTCGAACTCTTGAAGCTCGCCGTGACGAAGCCCCGCTTCGACAAGGATGCCGTCGATCGCATTCGCCAGCAGCTTCTAGCCAACATCACGTATTCCGAGAAGGACCCCGACAAGGTTGCCGCGAACGCTTGGTATGCCATGGCATTCGAGGGCCATCCTTATGGCCGCCCGTCGAACGGCACAAAGGAAAGCGTCTCAGGTATTACGTCTGCGGATCTCGCCGCATATCACAAGAAGATTTTCGCCAAGAACAATATCAAAATCGTGGCCGTCGGCGATATCACCGCTGCTGAGCTCGGCAAGCTCTTGGACGATGTGTTTGGCGGGCTGCCGGAGAAGGCCGAACTTGCCGAGGTCGCAAAAATCGATCCGGTCAATGCCGGGCAGCAGAAAATTATCGATATGAATGTGCCGCAATCGGTTGCGGTGTTCGGGCTTGGCGCGATGGCGCGCAAGGACCCCGATTTCATGGCGGCCTTTATTATCAATCACATCTTGGGCGGCGGCGGCTTTTCCGCCAAGCTGATGGAAGAGGTGCGCGAAAAGCGCGGCCTTGCCTATTCTGTCTACAGCTACATCCAGCCCTATCAGCACACGTCGATCCTGTCGGGAAGCGTTGCGACCAAGAATGAGTCGATGGCCGAAAGCCTGGACATCATCCGCGCCGAGTTGAAGAAGATGGCGGACGAAGGTCCGAGTGCCGCGGACCTTGAAGGCGCGAAACAGTACCTCACGGGCTCATACGCGCTACGCTTCGACACGAACTCCAAAATCGCGACGCAACTTCTTGGTTTGCTCCAGGAAGAGTTCGGCACCGATTATGTCGATACGCGCAACAAACTCGTCGAGGCCGTAACGCTCGACGACGTCAAGCGCGTGGCCAAGCGCCTGCTGAAAAGCGACGGGCTGATCGTCACCATTGTCGGCAAGCCCGTCAACGTAAAGCCGATCAGTGCAACCGTGCCGGGACGCGGCTGAGGCGGCCGGAAACGGCGCCGGCTTCGCCTTATTGGCGATATCGATCAGGCAGGCCTTGGCTCACCCGCCAAATGGCGCTAAGCGCTGAGCGGATGTTCAGGGGGACCGCATGGCGCACGACGGCTCGACCACGACCTACAGGCAATCAATCTCTGGATGTTTGGATAGTGCCATTGGCCCGCATGGGCTGTCCGGTGCCGTTCTCGCTGCGTGGCTGAAGCGCGTGGAGCCGCATCTCGACGCATTGCGCCGGGATTATCACGAGCGCCGCTTGCCGCTTCTGCGCATCGCGGAAGAGACGGCGGATCTCGCCGACGCCGCTGCAGCGCTCGCTAAACTTTCCGAAGGCGCCAAGACCGTCGTCTTTTTTGGCACGGGCGGATCGAGCCTTGGGGGGCAGACGCTGGCGCAACTTGCAGGCTGGAATATTCCTGGCGGCGCAACAATCGCGCAGAGGAAGCGCCCGCGTACCCGCTTTTACGACAATCTCGACGGCGCGACGCTGGCCGGCGCTCTAGCCAATCTCGATCTCGCGACCTCGCGTTTCATCGTCACGTCGAAATCGGGCGGTACAGTGGAAACGCTGGCGCAGACAATCGTGACGCTTTCAGCCGTGAAGGCAGCGGGATTGGAGGCTCAAATTCCGCTCATGTTCCTTGGCATCACCGAAACTGACCGGCCCGGCAAATCGAACGGCTTGCGTGCGCTGTTCGCGAAGCTCGGCGTTCCCATGCTCGAACACCACGCCGGCATTGGAGGGCGCTTTTCGTGTCTGACAAACGTCGGCCTGATGCCGGCAATTGCGCGCGGTCTTGACGGTCACGCGGCGCGCGCTGGGGCATGCGCCGTCATTGACGACATGCTGGCGGCTAAATCAGCAGCGGATTTCGCGCCAGCCGTTGGCGCCGCAACGGCGATCGCCTTGAGCAAGGAAAAAGGCATCCGCACGCTCGTGATGTTGCCTTACGCCGATCGCCTGGGCCGGTTGTCGGCGTGGTTCGTGCAGCTGTGGGCCGAGAGCCTCGGCAAGAACGGCGAAGGCACGAGCCCAATCGCTGCCATCGGCCCGCTCGATCAGCATAGCCAGTTGCAGCTCTATATGGACGGGCCGCGCGAGCACTACGTGACGGTGCTGCGGGTGGCAACAGATGGCAAGGGACCGAAGGTGGATTTGGCGCTGGCAAAGGCGGCAGGCGCAGACTTTATGGGCGGCCGCACAATTGGGGACATTGTGTCCGCTCAAGCGCACGCCGTGCCGGAAGCCTTGGGCCGGGCCGGGCGGCCGGTGCGCACGCTGGATATCGCACGGCTGGACGAAAAAGCGCTTGGGAGCCTGCTCATGCACTTTATGATCGAAACGATTCTCGCAGGGCGTTTGCTTGGCGTCGATCCGTTCGATCAACCCGCCGTTGAACTCGCGAAAATCCTGACCAAGGAACGCTTGGCGAACGGCGCGTAGCGCGCAGGAGGAGAATACTTTGGCGATCCGCCAACTCTCAGCCAACACAGTCAACCGCATCGCGGCTGGCGAGGTGATCGAGCGTCCTGCGAGCGTCGTCAAGGAATTGCTTGAAAACGCCATCGACGCGGGCGCCACGCACATCGAAGTTGTGACGGCAGCGGGCGGCTTGTCGCTCATTCGCGTGACGGACGACGGCTCCGGCATGGCGTCCGACGATCTCGCCCTTTCGGTCGAGCGCCATGCGACGTCCAAACTCTCCGAAGAAGATCTGTTTGATATCCGCAGCCTCGGGTTTCGTGGAGAGGCCTTGCCGTCGATCGGGTCAATCGCGCATCTCGAAATAAAATCGAAACCACACGATGTGCGCGACGGGTTCTCGATTATTGTCAAGCGCGGGCGCAAGGGCGCTGTGCGGCCGGCCGCCCTCAACCACGGCACGGTGGTCGAGGTGCGCGATCTCTTTTCCGCGACGCCTGCGCGGCTAAAGTTCATGAAGTCCGAGCGTTCCGAGAACATGGCGACCGCCGAGATCGTGCGCCGCCTGGCAATGGCGCATCCCGAAGTTGGTTTCGTGTTGCAAAGCGGGGAACGCAGCCCGCTCACGTTGCCGCGTGGATCGGCAACGGCGGACGGGCTGCTGGAACGCTTGGGCCGCATCATGGGGCGCGAATTCATGGACGACGCTCTTGAGATCAAGGGTGGGGGCTCGGGCGCATCCGGCCCCATGCGCGTTTACGGCTTTGCCGGATTGCCGACACTGCATCGCGCCGATTCAAGCCAGCAGTACTTATTCGTCAACGGACGCCCGGTGCGCGACAAGCTGCTAATCGGCGCGGTGAAGGCGGCCTATGGCGATCTCATCCCCAAGGGGCGCTCCCCATTGTTAGCCTTGTTTCTGGAGGTGACGCCAACCGATCTCGACGTTAACGTGCATCCGACCAAAGCAGAAGTGCGCTTCCGCGATGCGGGCCGCGTTCGTGGTTTGCTTGTTGGCGCCTTGAGCGAGGCGCTTGGCTTGGCAGGGCATCGCGCGTCGGCGCAAGGTGGCGCGCTGACGGTAGAGACGTTCGAAGCCGGCGTTTTGCCGCAAGGCGGCGGTTACTACGAAGCGCCGCGATCGTTCATGCCGCGCGGGTTTGCGGAGGCGATGCAGGCGCCTTTCTCTGGCGTCGACTGCCTGAGCGCGGACCACAGCGCGGCATCAGCACCCGCGCCCGAAGCCCTGCTCGACTGCCCGCTCGGCGCGGTCAGGGCGCAGGTGCACGAGAATTACATCGTGGCGCAGACGCGCGACGGTCTGGTCATCGTCGATCAGCACGCGGCGCACGAACGCCTCGTCTACGAGCGGTTGAAAGCGAGCCTCGCCAATGGCGGCGTGGTGCGCCAAGGGCTGCTGATCCCCGTGATCGTCAATCTGGATGCCGACGACGCCGAGGGGCTGACGGAGAAGGTAGACGAGTTGGCTGAACTTGGACTGGTGTTGGAGGCTTTTGGCCCCGGTGCCATTGCTGTGCGCGAGACGCCGGCGCTGCTGGGCGAAATGGATATCGAAGGATTGGTCAAAGACCTCGCGGCAGAGATCAGGGCCGAGGGGGCGTCGCGCGCGCTCAAAGACCGGCTGGAGGCAGTAGCCTCCCGCATGGCATGCCACGGCAGTGTGCGCTCCGGGCGGCGGCTGACGGCAGATGAGATGAACGCGCTGCTCCGCGCCATGGAAGCGACGCCTTATTCCGGGCAATGCAACCACGGCCGCCCAACCTATGTGGCGCTGAAGCTTGTTGATATTGAGCGGCTTTTCGGAAGGCGGTAACGCCCAAGGTCCAATCAAAATTTCCAGAACGACAGCGACATAGGCTTGCATTGAATGCGTGCGAGTGGTGAAACTTGGGTTCACGGATAGTTTTCCGGGCGGATCGTCCGCGCTTGCCTCTCGATTTTAGGGGTCGCGATCATGAGTGCATACCGAATACTCAGCCTCGACGGCGGCGGCTCGTGGGCGCTGCTTCAGGTGATGGCGCTGCAAGCGATCTACGGCGAGAAGTGCCGCGGGCACGACATTTTGCAAGACTTCAATCTCGTGGCCGCGAACTCGGGCGGCAGCATAGTTCTCGGCGGGCTGCTGACCAACAAGCCGCTCGATGAAATCCTGGCGTTTTTTCTCGATGCCGGTGCCCGGAAGTCGGTGTTCAAGAATTTGCCTTTTGATTTCGAACCCGGAGACAAACCATTACGGTCTGTGTGGAACCAGACTATGAGTTTCATCTCGCCTGTTGGCGCCAAGTACGCGACGAGCGCCAAGTACGATGGCTTGCGCGGACTGCTCGATCCAGCCGGCGACAAGACATTGCTGGAACACCACCAGTACTTCGTTATGCGCCACGCGCACACGATTCACTTTTTGATTTGCGGCTTCGACTACGACCGCAAGCGCGCCAAGTTCTTCCGCTCGAATAACGCAAGTCTGGCAGGAAGTTCGCAGGTTGCGCCGTCGTTCATTCCAGTACCGAAACCCGCAGAACAAAAACGCGATGCGACGCTTGCTCAAGCCGTTCATGCGTCGACTAATGCGCCGGTCAAATATTTCATCGAGCCCGCAATGATCGAAACCGAACGCTATTGGGACGGCGCCATTGGCGGCTACAACAATCCGGTTCTGGCCGGCGTCGTCGAGGCGCTTGCAAATGCCAAGCACTATTCACGCCACGACATCGAAGTGTTGAGTATCGGTACGGGGACTGTTTCGCTTCCGCCTGAAGGCGCTGGAGCTGCGTCCGATCCCCGGCTCGTGCAAAAGTTCGGGCACGATTCGACGCTGTTTGGCGATGTCGGTCAGCTGGCAACGAGCATTCTCGACGATCCGCCCGACAGCGCGACGTTTATTGCGCACGTCGTTCTGGGACAGCCGCTCCCGGATCGTAACGCCTATCCGCCTGTGACGCCGCCGGTTTCGGGCGCTGTCATCAGGATGAGCCCGTTGTTGCGTCCCATTCGCTCGAATCCAAACGCACAATGGACGCTGCCCGACGGCATGAGCATCGATACGTTTTTGACGCTTGTCGAACTCGATCTCGATGCCGTCGATCAAGAACAGATCGAAGCGCTGGTGAAGCTCGGCAAACTTTGGCTGGCTGATCGAATTGGCAATCAGGCGATCCGCGAGAACAAGAACTTCGAAGTGCAAATCGGTCACCGCGATTTCAGCAAGGCAAAAGCGGCATGGCTGCATTTGCAGGGCGGTAAGCAAAGAGTTTGAGAACTTACGGGCCTGCGCATATCGATGATCTTCGCCACTTGCGCGAAAGTTTCCCGGCGTCTGCTGGGGAAATGGTTTTTAGCGATATGTTGTAATCCACGCCTTGTGGTGTCGCACTGTTGCGCGCGCACCACTGCAAAAGAAGCTTTACAGCGTTGCCAAAAAGCTTCCCGATGCGCGGATCTGGGACCCGGGACCAAAGCGTCTGACTGCCGCGCCGGAAATCCACTATTCCTTCGTCGCGCATCCTTGCGAGATGCCGCGAGAGCGCCGATTGTGAAAACCCAACTTCGTTAGCAAGCGTGCTGGAACTTGTTTCGCGGCACTCGGCAAGGTTACACAGAATCAACAGCCGGCGCTGCTTGGCGAGTGCGCGCAAGGTCTGAGCAACCACCGTGCATTGCGTAATTCTGCAAGGAGAGTGGTCATGACGCGCGAACCGAGGATCGAAGCCTTTTTCGATGAACCGACCAATACGGTCAGCTACCTCGTGTGGGACGACGCCAGGAAGCGCGCTGCCGTCATCGATCCGGTTCTCGACTACGACCACAACAGCGGCAAAGCGACTGTGAAATCGTCCGACGCAATACTGGCGGCCGCAAAAGGCGCTGGTCTCACCATCGATTGGGTGCTGGAAACACACGCGCACGCCGATCACCTTTCTGGCGCGCCGTATATCAAATTGAAGACCGGAGCCAAAGTCGGGATCGGAGAACATATCCGCGACGTTCAGAAGATTTTCCGCCCGGTTTTCGACGCCCGCGACATTAAAGGTGACGGAAGCGAGTTCGATCATCTATTCCGGGACGGCGAACATTTCAACATCGGCAGTCTCGATGTCGAAGTGCTGCATGTGCCGGGGCACACGCCCGCCGACATCGCCTATAAGATCGGCGGCAACGTGTTCGCCGGCGATACGCTGTTCATGCCAGATTACGGAACGGCACGCGCAGATTTTCCGGGCGGAGACGCGCGCACGCTCTTTCGCTCAATTCGTAAGCTGTTGGCACTGCCGTCCGGAACGCGTCTTTTTATGTGTCACGACTACAAGGCACCGGGGCGCGATCAATACGCCTGGGAGACGACGGTTGCCGAGCAGCGCGCTTACAATAAGCACGTTCACGAAGGGGTGGACGAAGACAGCTTCGTAAAGATGCGCGAAGCGCGCGATGCGACCTTGTCTGCTCCAACGCTTCTACTGCCGTCGATCCAGGTCAACATCCGTGCTGGTAAACTACCTCCCGCCGACGCAAACGGCGTGCACTATCTACGCATCCCCGTGCAGCTTTCGGCGTGACGTAGCGAGCGGATTTACTCGCCTCTAAATTTTGCGAGGTCCGCTGTTCTATCGATGTCGAGAAAGGCCTCAGTGCCCGCGACCGGAACAGTGCGCGAAATTTCTTTGTATTTTTGCAGCAGCAATTTCCCGCCGGTATCGCCTTGAAGAACCATAAGCTCAGGAAACATGTGCTTCGGCCATAGTACAGGATGACCCCGCCGGCCGGCGTCGTCGGCGGGATAGACGATGACGTCCCCGTTCCCGGCCGTAAACGCTGCGATGACGCGGGCGATCAGCTCCGTGCCGACACCTGGCATGTCGGCAAGGATGACGAGGGCGCCGTCTGTTGTGTCCGGCAACGCCGCAATACCGGTCTGAAGCGATGAAGAAAGCCCCCTCTCGGCTACAGAATTGACGACCGTGCGCCAGCGGCCGCTGCCTGCGGCCTCTATGACGTCGCGGGCGCCGGGCGCGACGATCAGCAGGATATCCTTCACGGCGGAGGCCGCCACAGCATTGACAACCCGGCGCACCAGCGGCAAGCCGCCGACCTCAGCCAAGAGTTTATTGCCATGCTCAAACCGGCTGGAGCGGCCCGCGGCTAAAACGATGGCCGCAATCTGCGTCACTTCTTACCACCGCGAAACGCGGCGATGATTTCGCCAAGTATGGCGACCGCTATTTCGGCCGGCGTTTCGGCGCCGATGTTGAGGCCGACGGGCGCTTTGATGCGCGCGATGTCGGTGCTGGTAAACCCGAGTGCCGTCAGCCGTTCGACCCGCTTGGCGTGTGTTTTTCGCGAACCGAGCGCGCCGATATAGCGGCAGGGAGAACGCAACGCCATTGCGAGCGCTTCGTCGTCGATGTGGCCGACGTGGGTGAGGGTGACAACGGCTGTGAAAGGATCGGGTGCGAAAGCCTTGAGTGCGGTTTCAGGCCAGGCCGTTTCGACAATGCTGGCATCGAAACGGCTATCGGCGGTGAAAGCCGAGCGCGGGTCGATGACGGTGATCTGATAACCAATCGTTTGCGCGAGCTTGGCGAGAACTTGAGCGACGTGCGTGGCGCCAACAACGATGAGGCGCGGAGCAGGTGCGATGGCCTGAAAAAACGTGCCGCCGCCGGAATCGTCTTGCAGGGCGCTGGCGCCGGAGGCGAGGGCTTCCGCAATGCCGGAGGGTTCGCCCAATGCGGCTGTGACAAGGCGTAAGCGGCCATCGCTTAGGCGCGTCTCGATTACGGCGGCTGTGCGTGATTGACGCGCGACATTCAGCTTGGCAAAGAGCGGCAAACCTTCGTTAGGCATCAACCGCGCGACCAGGATGCGTAACTTGCCGCCACACGCGAGCCCCGCGCGCCAGGCCGTCTCGTCGGCAATGCCAAAGGATAGAACCAGCGGTTTGCCGTTTGCCAGCACATCTGAGGCTTCAGCGATAACGTCAGCCTCGATGCATCCCCCAGACACGGAGCCCTGAAAGCGCTCTGCCGACGCAATAACCATTTGCCCGCCGATGGGGACAGGTGCCGAGCCCCAGGCCTCAACGACGGTCGCAAGTGCGACAGGTTCCCCGGCCTGAAGCCAATGTTCGGCCGCCGAAAGCGGGTCCAAATGAGCATTTTCTTCAATGTCTCGGGTCACGGGGCATCCTTAAAAATCGTTCGCATCAATCGGGCGTCAGTTGGCGAATTCGCGCGATTGCGCCAGGCTCTGGGGAGGTCTAGAAGCGCGCCTATGAACAAAAATGCGCCGAACGAACCCGTGAAAGCAAGCGCGAAAGTGCGCCAAGCAGAAGGCAGCACATTCAGCGCCAAGTCTGGACCCTCGCCGAAAGTCGGGTTTGTGTCGCTCGGCTGTCCAAAGGCCCTGGTCGATAGCGAACGTATTATCACGCAGCTGCGGTCGGAAGGTTACCAAATTGCCGCCGATTACGAGGGCGCCGACGTCGTCGTCGTTAACACCTGCGGGTTCCTCGATTCGGCGAAGCAAGAAAGTCTGGAAGCAATAGGCGAGGCCATGGCGTCGAACGGCCGCGTGATCGTTACGGGTTGCTTCGGTATTGAAGAATCGCGCATTCGCGCGGCGCACCCTGGCGTGCTTGCCGTCACCGGTCCGCATCAATACGAGCAGGTCGTCAACGCCGTGCATGATGCCGTGCCGCCGCTGCACGATCCTTTTGTCGATCTTGTGCCGCCCGAAGGCTTGCGTTTGACGCCCCGGCACTACGCTTATTTGAAGATTTCGGAAGGCTGCAATAACCGCTGCTCGTTCTGCATTATACCCTCGTTGCGCGGCAATCTCGCGAGCCGTCCGGCCAACCACGTCATGGCGGAAGCGGAAAAACTCGTCAAAGCTGGTGTCAAAGAGCTGCTCGTCATCAGTCAGGACACGAGCGCATACGGGCTCGATATCAAATACGCGGAAAGCCCGTGGAAGGGCGCGCCGCTCAAAGCGCGCTTTCTGGATCTGAGCAAGGCGCTGGGCGAACTCGGCGCTTGGGTGCGCCTGCACTATGTCTATCCCTATCCGCACGTCGACGACGTCATTCCGCTCATGGCGGAGGGGAAAATTCTGCCCTACCTCGATATCCCGTTCCAGCATGCGTCGCCTGCCGTGCTCAAAGCCATGCGCCGGCCGGCGTCGCAAGAAAAGACAGCCGAGAGAATTCGGCGTTGGCGCGAGGTTTGTCCCGATCTCGCCATTCGCTCAACGTTCATTGTCGGGTTTCCGGGCGAGACCGAGCAAGACTTCGATCTTCTTTTGCAGTGGCTGAAAGACGCTCGCATCAACCGCGCCGGGTGCTTCAAGTATGAGCCGGTGGCAGGCGCCAAGGCCAATGATCTCGGCGGCACTGTACCCGACGACGTGAAGGAAGAGCGCTGGCACCGGTTTATGGCCGCCCAGCAAGAAGTGAGCGCTGAAATACTGGCCGAAAAAGCCGGACGCACGATCGATGTGTTGATCGATGAGGTGGACGAAGAAGGCGCCGTCGGCCGCTCCAAATGGGATGCGCCCGAAATAGACGGCAGCGTGTTTTTGAATGGCGAAACGGGGCTGAGACCGGGCCAAATGGTCAAGGCCAAAGTGGTTGACGCCGACCCCTATGATCTTTGGGCGGTCCGCCAAGTCTGATTGTTAATCAAGTATTTAAGCCCCGGCCATTAATGTGCCGCAGAATAACACTTTTTTCTGTGCCATTAACTAGATTTAGGGTGCTTGCTGAGTAATGTGCCCCTTCACACCAAGCTTTTTGTTTGAGTATTGGGTCTGGGTCGTATGCAGGAGCGTTGCGTAAAGGGAGCAAAATCGCGTCTCCCAATCCGCGTTATCGTTGTGAAAGGCTGGCTGCACGGTGCAGTCGCCGTTACCCTCGGCTGCCTGTTATTGACCGGCGAAGCGCGCGCCAAAACACCCGGAACGATTCATTGCTATGGCGGGTGGTGCCACCGGGTTTCGACCATTGATGAAATGCACACAATGGTCGGCCAGCGCGGATATCTGCGGGCGTCCTACTACGACGATTGCCGCATTGATCGCTTCAATGCCTGCGGTCTGACGAGCTCGGGCGAAGTGTTCCGCCCCGATCAAGCGGATAATGCTGCAAGCCCGATCTTTCCCGACGGCACGGTGCTGCTTGCTTATAATCCCGAAAACGGCAATGCGGCCGTGTTGCGCGTCAACAGCACGGGCCCCTATCGCGGCGACCGGCGGCTCGATGTGTCGCGCGCCACGGCAGAGAAGCTGGGCTTCAAGAAAAAGGGGGTGGCTGATCTCGCCGTCACCGTCATCAGTTCTCCAGAGCCCGAAGATGCCCGCTATCAGAAGCTTCGCGCCTACACGGGCGTCCCAGGATACATTGGAACCTTCAAGAATTTCGACGCGGCGCATGATGCGGCGTTGGTCAGCCTCAAAATGCAGCTTGAAACCCAGACGGCCGCGCTGGACGACGGCTTGGACCCGGCACTCTTGCCCGAGAACCCGCGCGCGGTAATAGCGTCGATGCCACGCCTCGATGTCTCTGCCATTCCGGTTCGGGACTTCGTCTTTGCTTCGCAGCCGGAGGGTAGCGCGCGCACGAGCGAGATCGTCCATATTGGGCGGGCCTCAGAGCCCGAAACGCTGAGTGAGCCAATGGGTGCGACTGTGAGGGAGGGTCCGCGGCCGGCTGATACAATGGAATCAGTTGAGCGCGTAGTCATTGCCGCAATCGACCATTCCTCGTCCATCGGCCCGTTAGGCCAGCAAGAATTCAAGATTGTCCAGGAGAGCGATGCCACGCATAGAGGTCTTATCAAGATCGGAGCATCGTTTGACGGTACCTTATTCACGCGCCTCACAGCTTTCGTCGAGGCAGCTCGTGCCGAAGCGCGCTTAAAGAACGCTAGCCGGGCGGCGGCTGGTTCACTGCAGCAGCTTAGCTGGAGCGAACGGCTGTTCGCATTTGCTCAAGATGCGCGCTTCAAAGCCCGCGCCAGCGTCGTCCAAGGCGGTGCCATTCAGCGCTTTACGGCTGAACTCACTCTGAAGGCCCGCCGCTATCGTTAGGCGGCTCCGCGTCTGCCGACAATGGCACGACCTGCTCGCGCGTTTCGTCCTTGGCTTTGTGGTCCGGCTCGACGTGTATGACGGCTTCGGAGCCATCGATTTCCCGTTCGATTGCTTGTTCCAGACGGTCGCAGATCTCATGCGCTGCGTTGACCGTCATTTCGCCCGGCACGACCAAATGAAATTCGATGAATAGAGCGCGCCCGGCTTGGCGCGTGCGGATATCGTGGGCCTGCAAGGCGCCGCCGCCGTTTGAGGCAATCGCGGAGCGGATGCGCGATTCGATATCGGGGCTCGCCGCCTGATCCAAGAGCCGGGACATGGATTCAAGTGCGATGCGATATCCGGTCCAAAGGATGTTGACGGCGACGGCTGCAGCCAGCAACGGGTCAAGAAAATGCCAGCCGGTGAGGATGGCCATCGTCAGGCCCACAATTACGCCGATCGATGTCGCAACGTCGGTCGCGAGGTGCCAGCCATCGGCCAGGAGCGCCGGCGAGCGCCAAGATTTGCCCCGGTTAATCAGCACCGAGGCCCAGGCCGCGTTGATGACGGTTGCGCCTGCGTTGATGAGAAGGCCAAGTCCGGGAGATTCAAGCACAACCCCCTGCCGCAGAGCCGCATAAGCCTTCGACATGATCAGGATCGCGGCGACGATAATCATCGCGCCTTCGAATATAGCGGCAAAAAATTCGGCCTTGTGGTGTCCGAAGGGATGGTCCTTGTCGGGCGGCTTTGAGCCGATATGGATGGCCAGAAGTGCAGCCATTGCCGTCATGACGTTGACGATGCTTTCCGCGGCATCCGAATATAGCGCGACCGATCCCGAGACCAAGTAAGCCACATACTTAATACCCATGACGGCCACGGCCACGGCGATGCTGAGACCGGCGATGCGAGTCGCCATGTCCGCCTTTATGTCCGCATTCTCGTGACTAGCGCCGGTCTCAGCTGCCATCGTGCCGCCTTAGGTTGGGTCATTCGGGGTGTGCCACATCCGTCATATCGCCGCTAGCGCTCCCTTAAGTTGTGGTTGAGCAGAATTCTCGCCGGTTTATCCACATCGCCCGTTGCCCGGCGTCTCGCTGTGGTGAAGCGAATCTGATGATGAAGGAGGGCTACTTTTTCAGCCGCTGCGCGACGTGTTGGCAAATGGGCGCTGGCAGGAGGATCTATGAATGGCCAATTTCACGACGCATATTGCGGTTGGAACCGTGGTTGCCGGCGGCCTTGCCACGCTGACGTTGGCGGCCGACGTGGTGGCGCCGGAAAACCTTGTGGCCGTGACGATGGCCGGCGTTCTAGGGTCCGTGCTGCCCGACATAGATCTGAAAGACTCCAGGCCGAGCCGCGCCATGTTCGCGGGGCTTGGGGTGTTCTTCTCATTTTGCGTACTGTTTAACGTGGCGACCAAATACTCCGTCATGGAAATGTGGGTGCTGTGGCTTGGAACGCTGGTTGGCGTGCGCTACGGGCTGCATGCCATTTTCCACCGGCTCGCCGTGCATCGCGGTATCTGGCATTCGCTGCTGGCGGCGGCTTTTTCTTCCGTGGCGACGGCCGTCGTGTATTTCCACGTTTTAGGCAGGCACGAGGGTGTTGCATGGCTTGCGGCAGGCTTCATGATGATTGGCTTCCTGACGCATCTTATCTTGGATGAGATGTATTCGGTCGACGTCATGGATACGCGCATAAAGGCCTCGTTCGGCACAGCACTAAAGCTTATCGATACCCGGCACCTCGGAGCGTCGCTCGGTATGGCAGTTGCCACCGTTTTGCTGGTGTTGATCGCGCCGCCCACGCAGACGTTTGTAGACGGCGTTGGGTCCAAGAGCCTGTGGTCGGGTCTGCAGCAACGGCTGTTACCCGACGACAAGTGGTTCGGATTAATCGATGTCAGGCATTTTGCCAGGAGCGCGGAACAGGCCGAAACCGGCATCACCACAGGGTCGATCTCGAGGGCACCTGAAGCTGAACACGCGCAGACGAGCGAACCGGCGAAGTAAGGCACAACCCGAACTTCGGGCGGGCCCTGGAAGCTTACTTCAGTCCCGCCAAGTACGTGGCGGTGAAGGATTTCACAAAGTCCTGAGCCGTTTTTGAGGTCATCGTCGGACTTTTGTCCGTGACGGCGATGGCTGAGATCCCATGCACGCCCGCCCACATGACGCGTGCCGCGCGGTCGATCGCATCCGCTTTTGCCCCAGTCATGAGCGGCGTCAGCGCGGCCTTCACGATCTCGATCATGCGATTGACATTGTCATGGATCTGGGCCGGAACCGCCGAGCCCTCGGGCAAGTGGTGCTGAAAGAGTAGATTCCAGACGCGCCGGTTCTCAAGAGCGAACTCGATATAGGTGGCGGAAAGCTGGTCCACGTAGTGGCGCGCATCGCCATTGTTGACGACGGATTGAAGCCGGAGAACCGCGTCGTCAAGCAGCTCGATCTGGATCGTGATCAAAAGATCGTCCAGGTTTTCAAAGACGTTATAAATGGTGCCGGCCGAGTAGCCGATGCCACGCGCAATCTCCCGCGCCGACAGCTGGGCGAGGCCCTTCTTTTCAACGATCTCCCTTGTTGCGCCAAGCACGAGCCGCCGCAACTCCTCCGGAGAATGTGAGGAACGTCTTCCCATCGACAAACTCAGCTCCCGCGATGCCGGTCTGCATTTCACATTGCACAATAAACAACGATGCGAACGTGACAAGCGCTATAGCGCCCGAACGAAAGTAAATTTGAGTACGGACTGTGCGCGACCATCGGAGTGTGCGAAAAATTATTCTGATATGCTCAAAGTCGAGCCTTCCAAATATCTCGCGAAGATTAGCTTCGAGCCATCTCTGGCCAAGCGTCATTAAATAATGACGACCGTTCAATTCTAATACTGCCATATTTCGTGGTTCATGAGGGTGGCTCAATTGAACCTTGTTTGGCGGCCTAACTCTCCATTATGGGCAGTTGGGGCCCGTGAGAGTGTCGAGCGGAATAAAGTTTCTCTGGCGGGGACTGTGCGTAATCGTGTCAGTCCATGGGATATTCGCACCAAAGCCTGTCGGCGCGAGGCTCGCGAACAGGGGCGTGTACATGTAGCTCGATTCAACCATGATTGCAGCGTTGCCCGTGTTGATCATGCCGGAAGCCGGCATGGCTTTGGGTACGCAAGAGATAACAGCCGAGCCGGGCGCGCCGCCATTACTTACAAATGTCCATTCGGCAATAATGTCAGTTGCCGTTCGGGCGCGAACTTCGAAGACATTGATATTGAACGACGTCATGTCGAACGGCTGCATGATGTGGGAGGCCGAGAGCACCATGCCGTTCAACACGGCGACACCTTGACCGGCGGACGCTCCGATCGACTCTTCGCGCGAAACAAGGTCGCCGATCATGGCGGTCGCTCGCTGGAACCGTTTGTGCATCATGACTGCGCGCGAGACTTCGAGCGCACCAAAGAGCATGAGCATCAAGAGTGGAGCGATGAGCGCAAATTCGACCGCCGCTATGCCGGCAACGTTGTGCCTGAATTTCTGAAGCAGACTTGACATCTTCGATTCCGGGTAACGTTTCATCTTGCTGTCCCTGACGAATTTCATTTGGTTCCGGTGCCATGCTTACGGCGATGACGCCGCGGCGTAAGGCTCGGTTCTGAATGCGGTTGCCGATTGCATGATCATGGCATTATCGGCCGTGTCGAACTTCAAGAATGGAATCTTCTTGGTGAATTGCCATTCGTAGCATGCCGTCACCATCACAACTTCGCTTTCGGTGCCGACGTGGGTTGCCAGAGGGTCGGCCGAATTTGTCGAACTCACCCTTTTGACGCCGCTGATATCGACACATGGTTCGGGCACGAGACCCTGCCAATTGGCTGCCTTTTGCATGAAGATCTCAATATCGTCGCACTTCACGTGGCCGTCGCCGAGATCGGAGCGCATATCGACTTCGTCGCCATTGGCATCCAAGCTAGCCTTCGAATTGGCCTTGTTGCAGAGGTAGTTTTTGAATTCGCCAACCGTAAAGTTGTTGGTTTGCGCTTGACCGGTGCGGATCAAGCGGCTTGCCTGGTCCATGCCTTTTTCAATCGAGTTCATGACAAAATAGTGCATCGAGATGCCGATAATTCCGAACACGAACATGAAGAATGGAGCTGCAACGGCTGCAAACTCGATTGCGGTCGTGCCATCTTCGTTGCGGCAAAGCCGGACAAACCTATTGAGGAGCGTGGCGCGCGCTTGGTTGGCGGGTAACATCATGGAACGCATCGGATCGGTCCTCGAACGCGGGATAAATTGATCCGCCTACAATAGGTATACGAGCCTTAAAGAACTATTTAGATGTTTAGCGATGCGCAGTGTTGGCTAATAAAGCCTTAAAGTGCGTCTGGAATTTTGCGCGTCGGCTTTAAGAGCGTGTCAGCACTAATCTAAGAACTCTTTAGACAGGCGGCAGGCTTTTATGGAATGTGGACGACGGTGCCCCGGAACTTGATCGAGGTGCCGGCTCCAGTACCGGTAAGGGTCTCGTCAGATCCGAGCTGATCCGCCGGAACGGGCTGTGATCGTTTGATCACGAAAAATGGCGCGGCATCGATGTGCCCCTATCGATGCCGCGCCATCTATTTGCATTTGCCGTACTGCCGCCTTGCACGCGGCCAATATTGCGTTTCCATACATCAAGACTGCACTTCTATATATGACGTTTATATAGAAGGGCGTTCGATTGGACCCTTATTGAGCGTTGCCGCCAGCGTCTGCGCTCTCGGAGGCCGAGGCCGAGAACTTGGTCTTGTCGGCGTTATGCTTGCTGATCTGGCCGAAAAAGTCGATGTCGTCGCCGGGCGTCAGATTTGGCTGGCAGTTCGGCGTGCACGAGAACGTGAATTTTGTAGAGCCTTTGATCAGATTGACCATGCGGCGCTCGTCGCGTTCGACGATGATGCGTTGATCCTGGATGACGTTGCGGTCGGAATCCAACACAATCACGTTCGTGATGCCAAAGGTTTTGCCGGTGACCGCCAAGATATTGCCGCCCTGAAGCGTGACGTCTGCTATCGACGGGTTGCCAATAATGATTTCCGTGGCCGGACGTGGGAGTCTCAACAGTTGGGCCTGATCGAATTGAACGATGAGGTCGCCGGCGGCGGCGGAGCGCGTGTTTGACCAGCCTGCGACCAGCGCAAGCGAGATAAGTAGTGCAGACTTTGTGGCCGAATGTCCGCTAACAGTCAGAGATGAGCGAAGCCGCATGGCTTTCATGTCCTTTTAAAGAAACGCGAGACGCCATTACCTCAGGAAATAGTGAAGGAACTGCAAACGAATGTGCCGTGCTTGAGCGCATGGGTTCTTCATTTGCGCAAATTTTGCCGATGTTACCTGCGCGAGTAGCTCGCAGAACCGATAGGTGGGGTTTTGGGGTGCCGGGCGGGTAGAAGAACGCGGCCCCGACCGTTGGGGGCCGAAAGCTTAGGCAGACTAGTTTGGGGCCATTTCGGGCGCGGGCAATGTGTTTGCAGGCGAGGCAATCTACTCCAACGCCAGACTTCAACTGCAATAAACCAACGATTAATCGCGTCATTCTGTATATTGCATGAAGTCTAGCTCAGTGAAGAGAAGTACTACTCGAAAACTACTTCTACAAATAATTGATATTCTTAATTATCGAAATCTTTATCTCCAAATTTAAGAAGTAATCAGGAATTGTTTATTCGGATTTCTGAGCTTTTTACCTGGGTTTAACTTGTTGAGGGTAAGTTGGCTTTAGTTCAGCGGTGAGGACGAGTGCTCCCCCGATGGACCGATCAGTAGATCTATCTGTAGCAATTGGGAGAGAGTAGTTATGAAGAACATCGTATCGCGTTTCATGAATGACGAGTCGGGCGCAACCGCAATCGAGTACGGCCTTATCGCCGCTCTCGTCAGCGTCGGCATTATCGCCGCCCTTGGCGACCTCCGCACCGAACTGCAGGGCACGTTCGGCGACGTTTCGACCGAAATGCAGAACCGCTAATTTCGGCGCCGGCGTAAAGCTGGCTGCTCGAAGTAGGTTGGGCTTAACCGCCCAAATGAGAAGCGCCCGGAGGATCCTCCGGGCGCTTTTACTTTGCCTTGCGGAGGAAGCAAATATTTGAGCGATAGTGCCGCGCGCCGCACGAGAAGCGCGCTGTTCCGGCTTCGATTTTCCGCTGAAAATGTTGATCTTGCAGCGCTTAGATATCGGGCCATTAATCAATTGGCCCTAGATTGCCAAAAAACGCCGGCGTGCGCTATGACGTGACGGGGAGAGAACCAGAATGGGTAAATTAAAGTCGATTATAGCGTCTTTCAAGCGCGACGAAATCGGCGCGACTGCGATCGAGTACGCGTTGATCGCTGCAATTCTGAGCTTGTCGATTGTCGTCGGGCTTATCGCCGTTCGCGGAGAGCTCGGCCTGGTCTTCGGCGATGTTGTGGCCGGCTTTAGCAGCTAACTGCTACGAGCGCATACAACGAAGAGCCGAAGCGCTATTTGTGCCCTGGAACCGTATTCTTTAATGCTCACTTAACCGGGCCAAGGCAATTTCAATGTTCCGCCGCGCCACGGTTGGACTGAAGTGCGATGCCTTGAAAGGACAGTTTCCGTGATCGCGTATCCCTTGCTGCTTGTTTTCCCGATTGCCATGGCATTCGCGGCTGCGAACGACTTGTTCACGATGAAAATCCCGAACAAAATCTCAATTGTGCTGGTTGGAGCGTTCTGCGCGGCGGTGCTGGCAATAGGTATGCCGTGGCAGACGGCGTTGACGCACGCGGGCGTCGGCGCTGCAGCACTTGTCTTCGGCTTCGCTCTCTTTTCGGCAAACCTTCTAGGTGGGGGCGATGCAAAACTCATGGCGGCCGGCGCGCTGTGGATGGGCCTCGATCACGTCCTCCCGTACCTGGTTTACATCACATTTTTCGGCGGCCTCCTGTCGCTGATTATTCTCTTCTATAGGCGCTTCATTCCGGCCATGAACTGGCCGCTGCCGCAGTGGGCGCTCAAACTTCACGCGAACGGAACCGGCATTCCCTATGGCTTGGCGATTGCCGCGGCTTCTCTCATGCTTTATCCGGCGACCTCTTGGTTCAAATTTCTGCCGGCTTGATCCGGCAGCGCGGCTCGCATTACTCAATTTATTTAGCGGGCGCGCCGGCAGGTGCGCCCGCTTGCAATTACGCAGCGGCAACGCTTGTTAAAGACCGATGCCCCTCTGATTTTTTTTGAGACGGTCTTTAACTCTACATTGACGTTTATCCTCCACTCTCGGGTCTAGATGTTTGGCTGAACCCGGATTGAAAGGACCTTGCGTGCGATGAAGAGAGCCCAGTTACTTGGCTTCGGAGTTGCCCTCGTCGCTGCTATCGGCGCGTTCTTCTTGGCGAACTCGTTGATGAAGAAGCCGGTGGCGCCGATGATCGTCGAAACAAAGGTCAATACCACAGAAGTGTTGGTCGCCGGATCGGACATTACGGTCGGCAGCATTGTCAACGAAGGTAACGTGCGCTGGGTGTCCTGGCCGACCGACGCGGCGGCGCGCGGATACATCACCAAACAAGGTGGCGGTCAGAACAAGATGCGGGAAATTTCCGGTTCGATCGCCCGCTCGGCCTTTATAGCCGGCGAACCGATCAATATGCAGAAGCTGATCAAGGCCGGCCAGGGCGGCGTACTCGCAGCTATACTGCCGGCCGGCATGCGCGCCGTTTCGACAAAGATTAGCGCCGCATCTGCCGCCGGCAGCCTCATCCTGCCGAACGATCATGTCGACGTCATCTTGATCCGCGAGCTTCAGGCAAAGAGCGGTACGCAACAGCATGTGAGCGATACGCTGTTCCGCAATGTGCGTGTGATTGCGATCGGCCAGCAGATAGAAACTAAAGAAGGCAAGAAAGCTGCGGATGGCGATGCCAAGACCGCGACACTCGAGTTGACACCCCGGCAGGCCGAGATGATGGCGCTGGCCAACAAGATGGGTGAGATCGTTCTAACGTTGCGAAGCGTCGCGGATATGAATTCCGATGCGGCCCGCTCGGGCGGCATGGATTTGACGAAGCGCGAGCAAGGCAATGCTGTGAGAGTTCTGCGTTACGGTGCGAAATCACGTGTGTACGGAGTGAACTGAGTACACGTACGTCGGTAAGTCGTCATAAGGCGGATAGATCATGCGCAAGAATGTTGGATTACTCTCGGGCCTTTTGCTCGGAGCACTGTGTTTTTCCCAGTTTTCGCCATTGACCCAGCTTGGGACCCTGCTTGGGGCAGGAGCAGCGCAGGCGAACGATAAGGACGCCATTGGCGGCATTGAGACGATTGCGGCGGCAAACGCCCATCAGTCTTTTATTCGCGTGCAGGAAACCGGCGGCGCGCCAATCAGAAAGAATATAAAAATAGGTCTTGGAAAATCGGTTTTGATCGAGTTCCCACGCGATGTGCGCGACGTCATGGTCTCGAACCCGGTTGCCGTCGATGCCGTAGTGCTGAGCTCTAACCGGGTTTTCCTGCTTGCGCGCAAGATCGGCGAAGCAAACGCGTTCTTCTTCGACGTCAATGGCGATCAGTTCGCAACGTTCGAAGTTTTCATCGAACGTGAAACGGCAGGTCTTGAAAGCATGCTGAACCGGCTGATCCCGGGTTCGCGCATTAAGGTCGAAATGCTCAATCAAACCGTCGTGCTCACGGGGTCGGTCAAAAACCCGACAGACTCTGTACGTGCAGCCAACATTGCCCGGCAGTTTGCAACGGTCGAGTTCGAAACAGTGTCGAAATCGACAGCCGAAGGCACGTCGGTCAAGAAATTCAAAAAGGACGAGGAAGAAATCGTCATCAATATGCTGGCCGTCGAAGCCGAAGAGCAGGTCATGCTCAAGGTCACGGTCGCGGAAGTTCAGCGCTCGGTCTTGAAGCAGCTTGGTGTCAACCTCGGCGGCGCAATCAACGCTGGAAATTTCTCGACAACGCTGCTGACGGAAAATGCGTTGCCTCTGACGGCCGCTGCCGGTCTCGGCCGCTTGCCAATTCCCGGCGTTTCGACTGCGGGCAGCCCCTTGGATCCAGCGATTGCTTGCCCTGTCGGCTCGCTCTGCAACTTTAATACCGGACCGACCAACGGTTCTTTCGGCAACTCGGGATTTGACGGCGCTTGGGGCAGTGGCGGAAACGCCGTTACGCATGCCATCCGCGCTCTGGAACGGGAAGGCCTAGTGCGTACGCTTGCGGAGCCTAACTTGACAGCCGTGTCGGGCGAACCTGCAAACTTCCTGGCGGGCGGCGAATATCCGATCCCGGTCGTCGATACCAGCGGCAGCTTGAGCGTGCAGTTCAAGAAGTTCGGTGTCGGTCTCGCTTTTACGCCGATCGTTCTTTCGGAAGGCCGCATCAGCCTGAAGATCGAAACCGAAGTCAGCGAACTGTCGAACCAGGGTGCCGTCTCGCTCTCGGGCTTCTCGATCCCTGCAATCCGCAAACGCGAGGCGAAATCGACGGTTGAATTGCCATCTGGCGGCACCATCGCTCTTGCCGGCTTGATTTCGGAAGACACGCGCCAAAACATCGACGGCCTGCCTGGTATCAAAGATATCCCGATCCTTGGCACGCTGTTCCGCAGCCGCGATTACATCTCGAACGAATCCGAACTTGTCGTCATCGTCACTCCTTATCTCGTAAAGCCGACGAGCCGGCAGCAGCTTGCGATACCGACCGACGGCCTCGCACCTGCAACCGACATGAAGGCGAACTTCCTCGGCCACCTGAACAAGATCTACGGAAAGAGCGAAGCTCTGCCCGATGGCGGTCTAAAGGGTGACTACGGTTTCATCGTCGAATAGCTCGTGCTTCTGGAGAAGTATCATGACGAAAAAGATCTCATACGCGCTTGCGCCGTCTCTCGGCTTCAAGAGCGGCCGCAAGGCACTGACGGTTGTTCTTCTGGCCGCCGCACTTGCCGGCTGCAAGACCGACGACGATCAAACCAAAGTCGCCGGCTGGTCCTTGCTGGATGCAAATCAGCGTCATCCGATTATGGTGTCGCAGCAGCCCTCCCACCTCAGCGTGCACGTGCCGCGGGGCGCACATGGCCTGTCGCCTACACAACGCGCCGATGTCGTCGACTTTGCCAGCCGCTACCGTGCGGCCGACGCTGGCAATAGCCGCCTCGTCATCTCGGTGCCAAGCGGCGCTCCGAACGAAGTCGCGGCCATGAGCGCGACAGAGGATATCCGCGCTCTCCTACTCGACGGCGGGTTCAACGAATCCGGCATAACCGTCGAAGCCTTTAACGACGAAAGCAACCCGGCCCCGGCGATCCGTATCTCCTATTTGCGCTACGTCGCGGAAGGCCCGCAATGCGGTCACGACTGGTCGCAGAACTTGGCTCATGGTCCCAACAACAATCGCTATGCGAACTTTGGCTGCTCCAATCAGCGCAATCTCGCAGGGATGATCGCGAACCCGGCCGATCTTCTCGGGCCGCGCACCGAAGGACAGCGTTACGCCGAACGCCGCGACGAGATCATGGACAAGTACGTGAAGGGTGAAACGACAGCTACCAAGAAGTCTGAAGACGAACGCGTCCAGACAAACAAATAGTTTATGCGAGGTTTGGAAGTCATGTCTAGGCAAGCTCAAACGGTCCTTGAAGACGAAATCGACGAAGGCGGCGCAGCTCATGGCGATGCGCCCTCTGGTACCGAACGTGCGCGTCCAATTCCGCGCATTTCGATCCAGGCGTTCTGCGACGATCAAAGGACGGCCGAGGTACTGCAATACGCCGCAGAAGACCGCCGCCTTTCCAAGGCGCACGTCAGCGTTCATATGGGCGGCATTGCTGCTGCGATTGCGCACTACGTCGATAGCCCGACCCCGAACCTTATCATCGTCGATTGTGCGCTGAAGGGCGCGCAACTCATCCACGAACTGGACATTCTGGCCGAGAGTTGCGATCCGGGCACGCGGGTTATCGTGGTTGGCCGGCACAACGACGTGCTGCTCTATCGCGAGCTTCTGAAGCGGGGCGTGAGCGAGTATCTTGTCACTCCGGTCGATCCGCTGGCGATGATGGAGAGTATCTCCAACCTTTACAATAACCCCGACACCGATCCCGTCGGCCACGTATTTGCATTCATCGGCGCCAAGGGCGGTGTCGGTTCGTCGACCATTTGCCATAACGTTGCCTGGACGCTGTCGGAAGTCTTGAAATCGAACGTCACGATTGCCGATCTCGATTTGGCATTCGGCACCACGGGCCTCGATTTTAACCAAGATCCGGTCCAGGGCATCGCCGAAGCGCTGGCAGCGCCTGAGCGCCTCGACGACCAGCTCCTCGACCGTCTCTTGACCAAATGCTCCGAGCATCTATCGATCTTTGCGGCACCCGTCGTACTCGATCGCGACTATGAAATTTCGCCGGAAGCTTGCGATATGGTCATCGACGTCGTGCGTCAGAACGTGCCGTACGTTGCTGTCGATCTGCCGCACAGCTGGGCGCCATGGACTAAGCGCGTGCTCCTCCAGGCCGACGAAGTGATCATCACGGCGGTTCCAGATCTGGCAAATCTGCGCAACGCCAAGAACATCGTCGATCTTCTCAAAACCGCGCGCAAGAACGACGGCAAGCCGCACCTTGTCTTGAACATGTCGGGTGTTCCCAAGCGCCAGGAAATCACGCTCAAAGAGTTTGAGCAAGCGCTCGATATCAAGGCGATCTCCGTCATCGAGTATGATTGCGAAGCCTTTAGTCAGGCGGCCAACAACGGCCAAATGATCGAGGAAATGGATCCCAAGTCCAAGGCGGCCGAGAAGTTCCGCGAAATCGCTATGGGCATGACGCACCGCAAAGAAATGAAGTCGGAGAAGAAATCGACTTCGGCTCTCTCTTCCTTTGCGCCACTTCTCGAAAAGCTGAAATTCAAACGCTAAGGATCATTCGGTATGTTCGGACGGCGTAGCAACGATCCTGCAACACCCAAGCGGATAGCTTCACAGGCGCCTGTAGCACCAGGTCCTGCGGCGGCAGAAGCCAAACCGGTCGCAACGGCGCGAACGCAGCAGCCGGCTGCGCCCGCCCCGCGTGTCGAGCCCATTGCCGAGCCGCAAAGGCGGCATTCCGAAGAGTACTATGACGTTAAGACGACGGTCTTTAACGCGTTGATCGATACGATCGATTTGACGCAGTTATCGAAGCTGGAAGGTGCCGCGGCGCGCGAAGAAATTCGCGATATCGTCAGCGAAATCATCCAAATCAAAAACGTCGTTATGTCGATCGCCGAGCAGGAAGAACTGCTCGAGGATATCTGCAACGACGTCCTCGGTTACGGCCCGCTTGAGCCGCTTCTGGCGCGCGACGATATTGCCGATATCATGGTCAATGGGGCAACGACAACCTTCATCGAAGTGGGCGGCAAGGTACAAAAGACCGGTGTGCGCTTCGCCGACAACCAGCAGCTTATGAACATCTGCCAGCGCATCGTCAGCCAGGTCGGCCGGCGCGTCGACGAATCGAGCCCAATCTGCGACGCGCGCTTGCCGGACGGTTCTCGCGTCAACGTCATTGCGCCGCCACTCGCCATCGATGGTCCGTGCCTCACTATTCGTAAGTTTAAGAAAGACCGTCTGAGACTTGAGCAGCTTGTCAAATTCGGCTCCATCACGCCGCAGGCCAAGGTTGTTCTTGAAGTCATCGGGCGCGTGCGTTGCAACGTATTGATTTCCGGCGGTACGGGTTCGGGCAAGACGACCTTGCTCAACTGCATGACCGGTTCGAGCGATATGGAAGAGCGCATCTTCACATGCGAAGACTCGGCCGAACTGCAACTGCAACAGCCGCACGTGGTGCGCCTTGAAACACGCCCGCCGAACCTTGAAGGCGAAGGCGAGATCAAGATGCGCGATCTCATCAAGAACTGCCTTCGTATGCGCCCCGAACGCATCATCGTCGGCGAAGTCCGCGGGCCCGAGGCGTTCGATCTTCTCCAAGCCATGAATACGGGTCACGACGGTTCCATGGGTACGCTCCACGCGAACTCGCCGCGCGAAGCCATCAGCCGTCTCGAAAGCATGATCATGATGGGCGGCTATGCATTGCCCGTCAAAACCATTCGCGAAATGATTACCGGCTCCATCGACGTCATCGTTCAGGCGTCGCGGCTCCGCGACGGTTCGCGCAAAATCACGCACATCACCGAAGTCGTCGGTATGGAAGGCGAAGTCGTGACGTTGCAGAACATTATCGTGTTCGAGATCACGGGCGAAGATGCAAACGGCAAGATTCTCGGGCGGCACCGCTCGACCGGTATCGCGCGGCCGCGTTTCTGGGATCGCGCCGAATACTATGGGGAAACCGAAAGATTGGCCCGCGCCTTAGCCGAGTCGGAAGTGAACGACAATAACGGCAACCCGATGGGTGAGCAAAATGCTTGACGGCGATATTAGCCCATTCCTGGTGGCAGGCTTGGCAGCGCTTGCCGTTGCCGGCATCGTCTTCGCTATTGTTTTTCCCTACATTTCGGGAGACCGCACCAAAGACAAGCGCGTTCAGACAATTTCCGAATCGCGCGGCCGCCGTCTCGGATCGCCGTCGTCTGGAGCCGGCGATCAAGCTTCGAGCCGCAAAAAATCGGTTGCCGACTCGCTGAAAGAAATTGAATCGCGCCAAAAGGCCAAGGAAAAGCTGACGATCCGGCTGCGTCTCGAGCGGTCGGGCCTCGATATGACGCCGCGCGATTTCTACATCGCCAGCGCGATCGGGGGCATTATATTGTTTGCTGCCGTTAAGTTCGGTACGTCCGCGCCACTCATGGCGGCGGGCGTGGCCGGATTCGTCGGCTCATTCGGTTTGCCGCGCTGGATCCTGAACAAACTCGTCAAGCGCCGTCAGAACAAGTTTCTCGACGAAATGGCCAACGCCATCGATGTCGTCGTGCGCGGCGTGAAAACAGGACTGCCGCTGAACGAATGCCTCGGCATCATCGCGCGCGAGAGCCCAGAGCCGATTGCCAGCGAATTCCGCGAAGTCGTCGAAGAACAGCGTTTGGGCGTGCCGCTAGGCGACGCACTGGAGCGCATGTCGCAGCGCTTACCGCTGCCGGAAGTGCGCTTCCTGGCGATCGTGATTTCGATTCAGCAGCAGGCCGGCGGTAACTTGTCGGAAGCTCTTGGTAACTTGTCGGGCGTATTGCGCGACCGGATCCGCTTGCAGCAAAAGGTCAAGGCACTATCGGCCGAAGCCAAGGCGTCGGCCATGGTGCTAGCCTCGCTGCCTCCTGCAGTTATGATCATGGTCTATTTGTCGTCGCCCGATTACCTCATACCGCTGTTCTCAACCACGCCCGGAAAATTCATGCTGTGCTTTGGCGCATTCTGGATGATTTGCGGCGTCTTGATCATGCGCAAAATGATCAACTTTAAGTTCTGAGCGGGCATATCAAACGATTTCGATCCAAGCGCTAACTGCACTCTAATCCAATGAAATGATACGCAGATGATGGAATTTGTCGAAACCGTCATGAACCCGCATCTGGCCGCCACGGTTTTGGCGGCGGTGTGTGTGTTCGCGACCGTTCTCACGATCGCCATGCCGATGCTGGCACGCGATCGCATGAACCAGCGCATGAAGGAAATGGCGATCGAGCGCGATCGCATGCGCACGGCCCGTCTTGCCGAGATGAACGCCAAGGAACGTCAGGGCGCGAAACTGCGGCAAGGGACATCAAAGGGCTTCATGAGCCGCATCGTCGAGATGCTGGATCTGCGCACGAAGTTCGACAACGAGGAACTCCGCGAAAAACTGAAAATGGCCGGTCTTCGCGGTCAAAAGCCTATCGTCGCCTTCATGTTCTTCCGTATGCTGGCCCCGATCGTCATGTTCATCGGATCGCTTATCTACGTCTTCTACATCGGCGACGTGAAGTATCCGCCTTTGATCAAGTTCTTGATGGGCGTCGGCGGCGGCTTTCTGGGGTTCTACATCCCGAACGTGGTCATTGAAAACATCGCGCAGAAGCGCCAGCAATCCATCAAGCAGTCGTTTCCAGACGCGCTCGACATGCTGCTGATCTGCGTGCAGTCGGGCATGTCGATCGAGGCGGCGTTCGGAAAGGTGTCGAAGGAAGTTGCCGCCCAATCGGTCGAACTAGCAGAAGAAATGACATTGACGACGGCCGAACTCTCATACCTTTCGGATCGCCGGATGGCATACGAAAACCTCGGCAAGCGGACGGGCCTGCCGGGCGTCAAAGCCGTTACGACCGCACTCATTCAAGCCGAACGCTACGGTACGCCGGTTGGTCAAGCGCTCAGAACCATGGCGAAGGAAAACCGCGAAGCGCGCCAGTCGGAAGCCGAGCGCAAGGCTGCAGCGCTGCCGCCAAAACTTACGGTTCCGATGATTGTATTCTTCCTGCCCGTGCTCTTCATCGTCATTCTTGGACCCGCAGGTATAGGCCTCATGGGTGTCCAGAGGCCCTAAAGCCCGGCCGGAAAAAAGGTTAGTGTCGCGTTTTGGCTCCGGCTTCTTTTGAGGCCGGGGCCATTTTCTTTGTCCGCGCCCCTGATCCGCGCCCCTGAGGTGAATCCGGCTTTTGAGGAGCGCAAGCCAAATTGGCTGTTAAAAAAAGCACCGGCTGCTGCCGGTGCTTTTTATGGTGCGCGGAATTTGTGAGGTGAAGCGGCTTAGCGTGCCGAACCCTTGAATACTGGATTGTTTTCAGGCGCGCTCGCGACATCCGTTTGCCACGATGCCGTGGAGCCTTGATCGTTGAGCGCCGGTCTAAATGCAGCCGTGGCTGAGCCCGTAGCTGGCACAACCTGTGTCGCGAAAGCAGGAACACCTGCCCCGTTTGCGCCGGCCGGCATCGACTGCGGCGTGAGGCGCACCATCTTGCGCACATACTCGCTATTTTCAGCCGCAGCGTCGGCCGTGAGCGTTGAGCCGCCAACAGTCTTAGCCTCGTCATACTTTCCCTGCAGGCCGAGCACGAGTGCGAGGTTCTGTTTCACCTTCGGCGAGCTGTCGCCCTTTTCGGCGACCTGGCGAAGCATGTCTTCAGCCTTTTTGGCGTCGCCGCTCATGGCACTGGCTAGTGCCAGATTGTTGAGAATGGAGGGTTGGTTCGGGGAAAGCGCGAGCGCACGCTCATAGAATGGTAGGGCGTCCTTATATCGCCCTTGTTTGGCGAGAACCGTGCCGCGTGCCGAGATGACCTTCCAATCGGGATTGGTTGGGCTGTCGGCGATCTCAAGGAGGCGGGACGCAACGTTGAGCTGGTCGAAGTCGAGCGCCATACGGCCGTATTCGCTGGCAAGCTCCGTATTGGAACCGTGCAAGACGCTCGCCTGCTGCAGAATAGAGAAGGCCTTTTGCTTTTCTCCAAGAGCCTTGAGGTTGCGCGAGTAATTGAGTGCCGTTTGCAGATCGGCCGGCTTTTTCTGATACTCGTTGCCCCAGTATTCCGTAGCCTTTTGCAGTTCGGTCTGCGTGTTCGTTCCTTTGGCCGAGCTATCGGCCGAAGCCAAAGGCATCGCCGCGTCGGACAACATATCGCTCGACTGGGAACAGCCACCAAGCATTAGCGTCGCCGCAAGGGTCGCCGCTTTGAAGACGTTGAAGGGGGCAATGTTCGAGGGATGCGCCATGATGTGCGCCATGAGATCGTCTCCAGTAAGCCGGCAAATCGGCCCGAATCGCTGCAATCGTCAGTTTCCGGGACGCCGGTCAATAAACGCTTAATGCTTCAGGCCCGTTGGTGCTCATGCAACATTATGAAGGTTCGCGTCGCGGTTCGGCTGTGGAAGGCGGGCTGGGGCCTCTCCGAGACGGCTCGCATTGCCGTAGGATTGCGGCATCGGCTGTACGCGCAGCAGCTGAGATCAAGTAGAATGGCCGGGAAGGGTTGAAGGGATCAAAAATCGATGACCGAAACAACGGCTTGGACTGCTTCGAGCGTTTTCGCATCTGCAGATGATACAGCGGCGAGCGTGCCTATCTATTTGGCGGCACAGGGCGGGGATTGGCAAAAGCTCGGGCTCGATGCGCCGCAGTGCGCTTGGCTCGACGCGCAAAAATTCTCCGGTGCTGCAAAGAAGACGATCCTGATCCCTGATGCAGAGAGTAAGCTCGGTGGCGTCGTACTTGGCACCGGCAAAAGCGCTTCCGGCGAACCGAGCGGCCCATCCGAATTACTCCTTGGACAATTGGCTTCAAGCGTGCCGTCCGGACTCTATCGGCTGGCAAATACGCCGCCAGAGGCCGAGCTCGCAGCCATCGCGTGGGGACTTGGCGCCTATCGCTTCACGCGTTATCTCGGCAAGGATCAAAAGGAAAACGATGGGGCCCGCGCCCGGCTCTGCATCCCGGCCGGCGTCAATGCAACACGCGTGACCAACATTATTGAAGCCGTTTGGTTTGGCCGCGATCTTATCAATACGCCGGCGTCCGACATGGGGCCAGACGACTTGGAGCAAGCTGCGCGCGATCTGGCGGGCCGGCACGGCGCCACTATTTCCGTCATTAAAGGTGACGAGCTTCTCAAGCACAATTTTCCCATGATCCACGCGGTCGGCCGCGCTCATCCGCGCGCGCCCCGCTTGATCGACATCACATGGGGCCCTGCGGACGCGGAAAAAATAACGCTTGTCGGCAAAGGCATCACATTTGATACCGGCGGGCTTGACATCAAACCCGCGAGCGCGATGCTGATCATGAAAAAGGACATGGGTGGGGCCGCGACAGCTCTTACGCTTGGTCACATGATCATGGGCCAGAAACTCAACTGCCGCTTGCGCATTTTGTTGCCGGTGGCCGAGAACTCGATCGCGGGCGAAGCCTTCCGGCCGGGCGATATCTTGAAAAGCCGGGCTGGACTTTCGGTCGAGATCGGTAACACCGACGCGGAAGGCCGCCTCGTCCTCGCCGACGCGCTCGCGCTGGCGGATGAAGAATCGCCCATGAGCATTTTTGTGTTTGCGACGCTGACCGGCGCGGCGCGCACGGCACTCGGGCCAGACCTTCCGGCCTTCTTTACCGATGACGACGCGCTCGCAGCGGCATTGACGCCCTTGTCGGCGCGCATCGGCGATCCGGTTTGGCGTCTCCCCCTTTGGGATGGGTACCGCCGCCACCTCGACAGCGATGTCGCGGACATGAACAATGTGTGGGATACTCCGTTTGCCGGTGCCATCACGGCGGCACTCTTCCTGCGCCGGTTTGTGAAGAATGCCGGCCGCTTCGCGCACTTCGATCTTTACGGTTGGCGCACGGCGCCGCGGCCGTTGGGGCCGAAGGGTGGGGAACCTCAGACGGCACGGGCGGTCATGGAATTTTTGCGGGCGGAGCTTCAAGCGTGAGCAAGTCGGAAGCAAGTAAGAAGGCGGGTGAAGCCAAGGCGCCGTTGCGCCCCGAGATGCCGCTTGATCCGAGGCGAAATGCATTGCGCCCGGATCTCGCGGCCAAATACCTTGAAGGCAAAGTAACGGCCAGCCGCTTTTTAGAGGGCACGCCCGGACAGATCGTGTGGTCGGCAGTGCCTTTGCGCAAAGGTGCCGATACCGCGCTCGGCCTCGAAACCGAGGCGCTGTTTGGCGAAAGCCTGACGATTTACGAAGAGTCGAACGGCTGGGCTTGGGTTCAGCTTATTCGCGACCGCTATGTGGGCTATATTCCATCAGACGCGATTTCGCGTTCAATCGCCACGCCGACGCATCGCGTGCAGGCGCTTGGTACGTTTCTTTATCCTGCTCCGGACATCAAGACGCCCCCGATCATGCACCTTCCGCTCAATGCGGTTCTTCAAGTCCGCTCGAGCGGCGGCAAATTCGTAGAACTCGCACATGGCGGCTTCGCGTCGATCCGTCACGTCACGCCGCTAAGTCGAACCGCGCGTGACTTCGTCGAAATCTCCGAACGCTTTATCGGCGTCCCCTACCTTTGGGGCGGGCGCACGCGCATCGGTATAGATTGTTCGGGTCTGGTGCAGATGTCGCTCCACGCGGCCGGCATTGCAGCGCCCCGCGACAGCGATATGCAACAGGCGGAACTTGGCGTTTCCGTGCCTGTGTCCGAGGTGGACGAAGGTTTGTTGCGCGGAGATCTTGTGTTCTGGAAAGGCCACGTCGGGATCATGACGGATGGCATTATGTTCGTGCACGCCAATGCGCATCACATGATGGTCGTGAATGAGCCGTTGTCGGAAGCCGTTCAGCGCAATGCCAAAACCGGCGCGCATATCACGGCGGTCAAGCGGCTGGTCAAACCGCAGGCTTAATGTAACGCTCGCATGTATCAGCTTTGTGCTGCCGCAAGTTCTGCGTCCTTTTCCGTCGCGCGTATAAGGGCCGGACGGGTAGCGAGACGTTCCGCGTAGCATGTGAACTCGGGCCGTTCGGGAAGTAATTTGAACATCAGCATCCAGCGCACGCCGGAACCCACCACGACGTCTGCTGCGGAAAATTTATTGCCCAAAATGTAGGGTCCGCTGCGAAGCGCGCCCGCGAGCGCGTTGATGGTGTCGTCGTAGGTGCCATACCCCATCATGGAGGGTGAACCCGGTTCGCGCTTTAAGTAGTTGTCGGTGATGGCAGGCTCAACGGCCGCTTGGTTGAACACGATCCAGCGCAGATAGGTGCCGCGCACGGTTTCGGTGGGTTTGGGGGCGAGGCCTGTCTCGGGAAATAAATCGGCCAGATACATGGCAATCGCGGCGCCTTCGGTGATCACAGTCGGCCCATGCACGACAGTGGGAACCTTGCCCATGGGATTGATAGCGAGATAGGCAGGAGCCTTGTGCTCGCCAGCCTTGGTGTTCAAGACCTTGAGTTCGTGCGGCGGACTGCCGAGTTCCTCAAACAGCCAGCGGATCGCGAACGAACGCGTGTTGGGGGCGTGATAATGCACAAGGGACAATACAGTAGACATCGCAGGGCCTCCATAACTGTATCTTAGCTTGCCAGCGCGCCCTTATGCGCGACGCGGTGATCGAGTGCCGCCGCAAGCAAAGCTTTCGTATAGTCGTCCTTGGGATGCTCGAAGATCTCGCGTGCAGGACCTTCTTCGACGACTTTTCCGTTGCGCATAACGATTACATAGTTGCACAGCGCGCGCACAACTTTCAGATCGTGACTGATGAAGAGATAGGCGAGATCGCGCTTCTTTTGCAAATCGCGCAGGAGATCGACAATCTGCGCTTGCACGCTCATGTCGAGCGCGCTCGTCGGTTCGTCCAGCATGACGAACTTCGGTTCGAGAACCATGGCGCGCGCAATGGCAATGCGCTGGCGCTGGCCGCCCGAGAACTCGTGTGGGTAACGGTCTTGCGCATTGGGATCGAGGCCGACTTCCTTCAACGCCTTGCCGACGCGTTCGCGCCGTGCGTCGTCGTCAAGCTCGGGCTGTTGAATGAGCAAGCCTTCTTCGATGATCTGACCGACCGTCAGGCGCGGCGAAAGCGACCCATAAGGGTCCTGAAACACGACCTGCATTTCCTTGCGCAACGGCCGCATCGCCTTTGAACCGTAGCCATCAATTCGCTTGCCGACGTAGGCGATGGGCCCTTGCGACGAGATTAGCCGAAGTATTGCGAGGCCGAGCGTCGTCTTACCGGAACCCGATTCGCCGACGACACCGAGCGTTTCGCCCGCGCGCAGTTTCATCGTGAGACCGTCAACCGCTTTGACGTGATCGACGGTGCGCTGGAGCAATCCGCGCTTGATCGGAAACCAGACTTTCAAGTTATCGGTTTCAACGACGACGGGGCCGGACATGTTGGTCTCAGGCGGCGTGCCTTTGGGTTCTGCCGCCAGCAAATGGCGCGTATAGGCGTGCTTTGGCGTCTCGAATACAGCCTTGGCGCTGCCTGTTTCGACAATCTCGCCGTTCTGCATGACGTAAACGCGATCCGCCATGCGCCGCACGATGCCGAGATCGTGGGTGATGAGCAGCATGGCCATGCCCATCTCTTTTTGCAGGTTTTTGAGGAGTTCCAGGATCTGCGCTTGGATCGTGACGTCGAGCGCGGTTGTCGGTTCGTCCGCAATCAGCAAATCAGGCTCGTTGGCCAGCGCAATGGCAATCATGACGCGCTGGCGCTGTCCGCCCGACAACTGATGCGGATAGCCGGCCAAGCGCTTTTCAGGGTCGCGGATGCCGACTTTTGTCAGAAGTTCTATCACGCGGACGCGCGTCGCCGCGTCATCGAGATTTTTGTGTAACTTTATAATTTCGCCCACCTGCTTTTCGATCGTGTGCAGGGGATTGAGCGTCGTCATCGGTTCTTGAAAAATGATCGAAATCTTCTGGCCGCGAATACCGCGCATGTCGTTCTCGCTGGCCTTCACGATATCTATACCATCGAACAGAATTTCTCCTGTTGGGTGCGAGGCGGAGGTTGGCAAAAGTTTGAGAATTGATAGCGCCGACACGGTCTTGCCGGAACCGGATTCGCCAACGAGTGCCACCGTCTCGCCTTTTCCAATATCGAACGACACGCCCTTGACGACGCGGGACGCGTCCTTGCCTTCTCCGAATTCGACGGAAAGGTTCTTGACGGAGACGAGGGGGGTGGCAAGCATCACTTACGGTACTTCTTTCTTAGCATCTAACAGTTCGTCGAGAGTGACAAGCTTGATGGTGTCGGGCATCCTCAGTGCGGCGTCAGCTGAAAAAATGAATTGTGATCCGTAGGCCTGGGCCGTCGCCACGTGAATTGCGTCAGGCAGCTTCAGTCCAATTGACGCTCGAAGAGCCGCTGATTTTCGCAGCACTTCCCTGGTGACAGGCACAACTTCGAGATCATACCTGCTTTTGACGAGGGCTTCGTAACCAGCGATTGCACGCTGATCGCCATTTTTAATTGGATGGACAAGTACTTCCGCAAGGGTCAATTCGCTCGTGACTGCGTGGATCTTCATGTCTTCTATCGACCGAAAGATACGGTCGCAAAGGGAGGCGTACTTCTTGAAACCCTCGACTGCGTAAATGAAGAGATTGGCATCAATGTAGACGTTATTGCCGGTGAATGATTCAATGGTTATCATTCCCATTCATCGCGAAGCTGCCGGATGGCTGCCACAGCCTCCTCTGGTGATGCGTACACCCCAGGTGCTGCGCCGATGAAAGATCGAAGCGAGCGGTGAGAATTCTCGCCCAAAGGCTCAATAGTTATGCGCGCCACGGATTCATGATCCAGGCCAAGCTGAAGTTCCACCGGGAGGCGTCGGACAGGGAATTGTTCAATAACAATTTTAGTTCTTTCGGACATAGGCAAACCTAACAAGATAAATCGGTTTCGTCGAGAGTTTGTCAAGCAATCAAAGTCTAACCCTTCCCCTGCCTGAATGTCTTCCTCGGATCAAGCGCGTCGCGCACCGCTTCGCCCATGAAGATGGCGAGCGAGAGGATGATCGAGATCGCGACGAAGCCCGAAATGCCGAGCCATGGCGCTTCAATGTGCTTTTTGCCTTGGAGCAGCAGCTCGCCCAAGGACGGCGAGCCGATCGGCATGCCGAGGCCAAGGAAGTCCAACGCCGTCAGCGCCGAAATCGCGCCGGACAACTTGAACGGCAAGAACGTCAGCGTCGCGACCATGGCATTGGGGAGCAAATGCTTGAACATGATCTGCCAATCCGTGAGACCGAGCGCACGCGCCGCCCGCACGTATTCGAGATTGCGCCCGCGCAGGAATTCCGCGCGCACCACGCCGACAAGCGACGTCCAGCCAAAGAGCAGCAGAATCCCAAGCAGCGTCCAAAAACCAGGCACGAACATCGACGAGACAATCAGCAGTACGAACAGCTCGGGTATCGAATTCCAGACTTCGAGAATGCGCTGAAAGAAAAGATCGACCTTGCCGCCAAAGTATCCTTGCACCGCGCCCGCGAATACGCCGATGATGGAGGAAAAGAGCGTCAATAGTAAACCAAACAGCACCGATACACGGAAGCCATAGATGACGCGCGCCAGCACATCGCGGCCCTGGTCGTCGAGGCCGAGCCAATTGGTGTTGCCGAGTGTCTGATAGCGCTCGAGCTGATCGGCGGGCGCTTCGCAAAGTTTCATCGACGACGACCAGGGTGGCGGCGCGGGATAGCCAAGGCACGTGCCGCCCGCGTTTATTCGGCCTGGATAATCGCGGTTGATCGTATCGTAGGAATAGCGGTTTAACGGCCAGAGCATCCAGCCGTTGGCATTGATCTCATCTTGCGTGTGCGCGGCCTTGTAGTCGGTCACGGCCAGGAACCCGCCGAATTTCTCTTCCGGATAATCGACGAGCACTGGGAAGAGCATTTCCCCCTTGTAGCTCACCATCAGCGGGCGGTCGTTCGATATGAACTCGGCGAAAAGCGTGATCAAGAACAGCGCCATGAATAACTGGAAGCTGCGATAGCCGACCTTGTGCGACTTGAAACGCTCGAGGCGGCGCTTGTTGACCGGGCTCAAACGCCAACCAAGCCGCGCCGCCATCCGCTGGCGCGAAATTAGTGCCGCCGGGCTTGCCGCAACTTTCGCCGCCTCTATGCTCTGTATTTTCTGATCCACGGCGCTCAAACCTCCCGCGTCTCAAAGTCGATGCGCGGATCGACGAGCGTATAAATGAAGTCGGAGAGGATGCCGATGAGGAGGCCGACGAGCGAGAAAATATAAAGCGAGGCGAAGACAACCGGATAGTCGCGTTTCTCGATGCTCTCCATGGACAAAAGCCCAAGCCCATCGAGCGAGAAGATCGTCTCGATTAAAAGCGCGCCTGAAAAAAAGGCGCCGATGAAGGCCGAGGGAAATCCGGCGATAATGAGCAGCATGGCGTTGCGGAACACGTGCCCGTAAAGCACCTGGTTCTCGTTCAATCCCTTGGCGCGGGCGGCGACGACGTATTGCTTCCTGATTTCGTCGATGAACGAATTTTTCGTCAAGAACGTCATGGCCGTAAACGAGCCGACCGCCATGGCGATCATTGGCAGCGCGAGATGCCAGAAATAATCCACGACCTTGCCGAAGAACGACAAGTCGTCCCAATTGTCCGACCAGAGCCCGCGCGACGGAAACCACTGCAGGAAAGACGAGCCGGCAAACAAAATGAGCAGGAGCACGGCAAAGAGAAAACCTGGAATAGCGTACCCGACGACGAGGACCGCGCTGGTCCAACTATCCCATTTGCTCCCCTCATGCACGGCCTTGCGAATGCCGAGCGGTATTGAGATGAGGTACGTCAACAGCGTCATCCAAATTCCGAGCGAAATCGAAACGGGCAGCTTCTCCTTGATCAGCTGCAACACGGAGATGTCGCGGAAATAGCTCTTGCCGAAATCGAAGGTCAGATAATTCTTAATCATCAGGAAAAAGCGTTCGTGCGCCGGCTTGTCGAAGCCGAATTGTTTCTCGAGACTTTTGATGAAAGCCGGATCGAGGCCTTGCGCGCCGCGATATTTGGACGCCGCACCATCCGCCCCGCCTTGTCCCAATTGCCCGGCGCCGGCCGCGCCGCCAAGCCCATCGCCGCCGCCACCGCTCATGCGCGAGGTGATGGACGAGTCGTGCCCCATCAATTGCGCTATTATGCGCTCGACCGGTCCGCCCGGCGCAAACTGAATGATGACGAACGAGAACAGCATGATCCCGTACAGTGTCGGAAAAATCAGCAGAATGCGTTTGAGGAGATAACTGGCCATCAGGGCGACTTTTGTCCTTCGGCTGGCGGACTGACTGCTGGCGGAGTGGCGGCCGATTTGCCCGAGGTCTTGGCGGCAAGCGCCCCGGCCTTATTCGAATCATACCACCACGTATCCAAGATACCTGGATCATACTTGGGCATGGTGGCGGGACGGGAAAATTTATCCCAATACGCGATGTTGTGCGACGCCTTATACCAGTGCGGCACCCAATAGTGGCCGGCGCGCAGCACCCGGTCGATCGCCCGCGTGTCGGCAATCAGCTCGGCCCGCGATTTTGCGCCAACCACCTTGTCGATGAGCGCGTCCAATACAGGGTCCTTGATGCCGGCAAGATTGAACGATCCGTCCATACTGGCTGCGTCCGATCCCCAATAGGTGCGCAGCTCTACGCCGGGCGTCAGGCGCAGCGAATAGCGCTGCGTCGTCATATCGAAGTCGAACGATTTCATGCGCCGCTCGTATTGCGCCGGATCGACGAGGCGGGCAGACGCATTGACGCCGATTTTCTTCAGGTTTTCGATATAGGGTCCGATGATGCGTTCGAACATCGAATCGTCCATTAGAATTTCGACGTCGAGCGTTTCGCTCTTGGCGTTGCGTAACAACCGGTCGGCGCTGCCAAGCGTCCACCCGGCGCTCTTCAAAAGCTCGAATGCCTTCTTCAGATTGTCGCGGTTGTTGCCGCTGCCGTCGGTTGCGGGCGGCGTGTAGGGTTCACCGAACACGGCGGGCGAGAGTTTGTCGCGAAACGGCTCGAGCAGCGCCAATTCTTCAGCGCTGGGTTTGCCAGTCGCTTTCATATCCGAATTTTCGAAGAAAGAGTGCGTGCGGGTGTAGAGCTTGTAGAACAACTTGATGTTCGACCACTCGAAATCGAAGGCGAGACCAAGCGCCTCGCGCACGCGCGGGTCTTTGAATTTTTCGCGCCGCGTATTCATGAAAAAGCCTTGCGCGCCGGACGGATTGTCGTCGGGAAGGGTTTCGCGGATGAGCCGGCCTTCGGTCACGGCCGGGATGTTGTATCCCGTTGCCCAATTGACGCTCGTGAACTCTTCGCGCAAATCCATGCCGCCCGACTTGATGGCTTCGAGCTGCGCGGTGCGGTCGCGATAGTAGTCGAATTTGATTTCGTCGAAGTTGTGCCGCCCCCTGTTGACGGGCAAATCTTTCGCCCAATAATCATCCCGCCGTTTGTAGGTGACGTGCGTTCCGGGGCTGAAATCCTTGATTAGGTAGGGCCCGGAGCCGAGCGGCGGCTTGAGGCTCGTTTCTTCGAATGCTTGCGTTGCGTAATAGGCTTTCGAGAGTACTGGAAGACCGGCGAGGATCACCGGCAGGTCGCGCGTCAGCTCGCCCTGAAATGTGAACTTGATCGTCTCTGCATCGAGAATTTCGGCGCTGGCCACATCGCGCATAGGCATCGCGAGCGCGGGGTGTCCCTTCTCCTTGATCAGCGTGAAGGAGTTGATGACGTCTTCGGCGGTGACAGGCGTGCCGTCGGAAAACTTGGCTTCGGCTCTGAGTTTGAACGCAACGGACATTTTGTCGGTTGCAACGTCCGCGCTCTTCGCAACAAGCCCGTACATCGCGTCCGGCTCGTCCTCGGCGCGCACCATGAGCGTGTCGAACAGAAGCCCAAGACCTTGCGCTGCGTCGCCCTTCAGAATGAAGCCGTTGAACGTGTCGTAACTGTTGGCGCCGCCCGTGCCCATCGTCACAATGCGTCCGCCTTTGGGCGCATCCGGATTGACGTAATCGAAATGCTTGAAATCGGCGGCGTACTTGAGGTCGCCGAAAACCGAGAGGCCGTGACGCGGTTCGGCGAAGGCGCTGGACGTGGTTGCACCCAAAACCACAGTCACCATGGCGAGCGTGTACTTGACGGCGCCAAGCGGCGTCCAGGGGGAAATCGCCGAGCGTGTCATCATCGCCATGCGCTAGTTGCCCCGCGCGGTCTGAACCGCCTTCGCCTTTTCCGCGTCGTACCACCAAGTCTGGATAGTGCTTGTCGGTGCCTGCGAGGGGAGCTTTTCTGACCGGCCAAATCGATCCCAGAATGCTAGGCGGTCTGTTGGCTGATACCAGTTGGGAACCATATAGAAATTCCATAGCAGAACACGATCAAGTGCCCGAGTAGCAGCCACCAACTCCTCGCGATTTTTTGCTGCAATGAGGCGATCTATAATCTTGTCGATCGCGGGGCTTTTGATCCCCATGATATTTGCGCTACCTTCGCGGTCGGCAGCTGACGACGAGAAAAAGTATCGTTGTTCATTGCCAGGCGAATGGCTTTGCCCGATGCTATGCACAACGATATCGAAGTCGAATGACTTGACACGGCGCTCATACTGCGAGCTATCCACAAGTCGTGCAGTCGCATTGATGCCGATTTTTTTGAGGTTTTCAATGAACGGGAGCACGACACGCTCGAAATCGGGCTGAACGAGTAGAAACTCAGCGCTGAACGTTTCGCCTGCCGCGTTCGTCAACGAGCCACCCTTCAAAGTCCAACCGGCGGCCTGAAGCAATTTAATTGCCTCTCCGAGTCTCTTGTGATGATCTGCGGGAGACGTATTCACTGGGTTTTTCCATTCGGTCGAAAACACCTCGGGCGGCACGTCAGACTTCACCTCGTTTAGAATTTCGAGTTCGATCCCTCCTGGCAAACCGCGCGAAGCGAGTTCGGAGTTTGCGAAATAACTAGAAAGTCGCGTATAGGCACCGAAGAATATCTTCTTATTCATTTCCTCAAAGTCCATAGCCAGATTGAATGCCTGCCGGACGCGAGGATCGCTGAACTGCTTGCGCCGTGAGTTGAAAGCAAAGCCTTGCATTCTGGCGACGCGTTGATGTGCCAGAAGCTCTTTCTTTATGAGCCCTTTTTTTACAGCTTCGAAATCGTATTGAGTAGCCCACGCGGATGCTCGCGACTCAGCCCAGATATCGATGCTGCCGGTTTTAAAGGCCTCGAAGGATGGTACGCGGTCACGAAAGTATTCGAAGCGTACAATGTCAAAATTGTACTGCCCCTTCATCACAGGCAAATCTTTTGCCCAATAATTGACATCGCGTTCGTAGACGACGTTTCTACCTACCTCAAACGACTTGATCTTATAGGGTCCAGAGCCGAGCGGATTCTCTAAGGAGGACTTAGTGATGTCCCGTGTTTCGCCATTGGCAGACTTGGCTTTCCACCAATGTTCTGGCAGCACGCTAATCTGGCTTACGATCATCGGCAATTCGCGATTGCCCTTCATGTCGAATGTGAAAGTAACTTGGTGCTCACCGGTCTTTTCGGCCTTGACGACGTTCTTGTAGTAAAGCGCGGATTGCGGACTGGCCGCCTTCAGTGCTTCGAGCGAGAAGATGACGTCCTCTACTCTGATTGGTGATCCATCATGAAATTTGGCTTCTGACCTCAGCTTGAAGCTCACTGATGAATAGTCTTCAGGGTACGAAAGACATTCAGCGACGAGGCCGTATTCGGTCGATGGTTCGTCGGGACTGTTTGTGAACAAATTGTCGTACAACAAGTTCAAGCCGTCCGCGCTAGAGCCCTGTATCGAGAATGTATTAAACGAGTCGAATGCACCATCTTCGCTCTGCCTAATCGCCCCCCCCTTCGGCGCGTCGGGATTGACCCAATCGAAATGCTTGAAGTCTGCCGCAAACTTTGGTTCGCCGACGAGAGACACGGCATGACGGCAGACCGGATCTTCGGCGGCGGCGGAATGTGGCGACGATACAAGGGCAAAAACCGGCAGCGCGGCGAGGACGGAGAGAACCCGGAACGATCGGCATTGGCGCATGGTCGGTCTTAACCCTCTTGTTACTATCCTTCGGCGGCTCGACCCGCAGGATACCACGCGGGCCACTCCCCGGGGAAAATCGCCACGCGAGATTATTGGCCGTTAACGAAAACGACCCTGCCATTTCTGGTCAGGGTCGCAGGTTTCTAAGGGCTTAGCGAGTTAACTTGCTGTCATTTTGGCAAGGCAACCGGGGTATCTGCCTGGGCCGCCAGATAAGCAATGACATCGGCCGCATCGGCCGGGTTTGGGAGGCCCGTAAAGACCATCTTGGTGCCCGCCACGTAGGCACTCGGCTTGGCGATAAATGTGGCGAGATCGGCAAACGTCCAGTTGCCGCCTTTGGCTTTCATGCCTGGCGAATATTCGAACCCTTCAGCCGCCCCCTTGGGCCGGTCGACAATACCCCAGAGGTTCGGGCCTATCAGTTTCGGTTTGCCTTTTTCGACGTTGTGGCAGGCTTTGCATTTGCCGAAAATCGCCTTGCCATTGTCGGCGCTGGCCTTGGCGAGCAGCGCCACAACATCGCCGCCGGCTGCGGCGGGTGCTGCAACAGTGGCCGCCGCATCGGTCGGTTTGGCTTCGGCGGCTTTTCCATCTGCTGGCTTGGCGTCGGCAGGCTTGGCTTCGGCAGGCTTGGCTTCGGCAGGCTTGGCTTCGCCAGCCTTTTCGCCAGCCGGTTTTTCTGCTGCTGCGGTTTCTGGTGCCTTGGCACCGGCTGCGGGCTCGGAACCCGGCAGCGCATAGCCCGGCTGATCACCAGAGTGGCCATGGCGCGATTCAATCAAAGTCTTGGTGCCGAATATGAGCAGCAGGGCCGTCAGCACGGCGCCCGCGATTTTCGTGAATTCGAAAGAATCCATGGCAGTAAATCCTCACGTGTCGGAGGCAGGCACCGGAGGCGGGCCGGCCCCGTTTGGGTTAGGCGGGTTCTTGAGCGGGAACTAACGATGTCGCCCTGGCTCTTGCAATAGCTGAAAGGTGTAGTTTAGAGGCTTATCGCGAGACTATTTGTCACGAAGCAGAAAGAGATGCGCCCCTATGGGCCAAACCCTCGTCGTTATACCCGCGCGCATGCAGGCCACCCGCCTGCCGGGCAAGCCCATGGCCGATATCCACGGCAAGCCGATGATCGTGCATGTGTGGGAGCGCGCCATGGCGGCCGAGACCGGCCGCGTCGTCGTTGCCACCGACAGCGCAGAGATCATGGCGGCAGTACGCAACGCCGGCGGCGAAGCTGTTATGACTCGCGCTGACCACGCGTCGGGCTCGGATCGTGTTTTTGAAGCCGTCTCAAAGATTGACCCAGAAGGCGACGTCGAGTTCATCGTCAACCTGCAAGGCGACTTGCCGGCACTCGATCCCGCGCTCGTTGGCGCGTGTCTCGGGCCCCTCCGCGCGAAAGGCGTCGATATTGCGACGCTCGCCGCGGAGATTTCCGATATTGAAGAGAAATCCAATCCCAACGTCGTCAAGGTGGTCGGAACACCGGAAGGGACACCCGGCCGCTTGCGCGCGCTCTATTTCACGCGGGCTACCGCGCCGCACGGCGAAGGCCCGCTCTATCATCACATTGGCATCTACGCTTACCGGCGCGGGAGTCTCGAGCGCTTCGTATCTATGCGCCCCTCGCCGCTTGAGAAGCGCGAAAAGCTCGAGCAATTGCGCGCGCTGGAAGCGGGCATGCGCATCGACGTTGCCATCGTTGACACGGTTCCGCTCGGTGTCGATACTCCCGCCGACCTTGAACGCGCCCGGCGGCTTCTTAACCCCCAACGCAAACGCTAAGCAACCCAACACGAAAGAAGCCGGAACGAGCCATGCCTCATCAAACGCACCAAAATGACGGTAAGGCGCGCATTGCCTATCAAGGCGAAGCGGGCGCCAATTCGCACCTTGCCTGCAAGCAGGCTTACCCGAACTACGAGGCTGTTGCTTGCGCCACGTTCGAGGACGCGCTGGCCGCCGTCAAATCGGGCGAAGCGCAATACGCCATGATCCCGATCGAAAACTCGGTCGCGGGCCGCGTTGCCGATATCCATCATCTCTTACCCGATGCCGGTCTCTTCATCGTCGCCGAACATTTCTTGCCGATCAAGTTTCAGCTCATGGCCCCCAAAGGCGCCAATCTCGGCGGCATCAAAGATGTTTACAGCCACGTGCACGCGCTGGGGCAATGCCGCAAGATCTTGCGCAAATTGGCTCTCACAGCGCATGTTGCAGGCGACACGGCAGGCGCCGCGCGGCAGGTCTCCGAATGGGGCGATGTCACGCGCGCCGCTCTTGCGCCGCGATTGGCGGCCGAACTCTATGGCCTCGATATCCTGGCTGAGAACGTCGAGGACGAAGCTCACAACACCACGCGCTTCGTCATTCTTGCCAAGGACCCCGACGACGCGGAGCCGGGCGACGGGCCCGTCATCACCACGTTCATTTTTCGCGTGCGCAACGTGCCGGCTGCGCTCTACAAGGCGCTCGGCGGGTTTGCGACCAACAACGTCAATATGACCAAGCTTGAGAGCTATCAGACCGAGGGCACCTTCAATGCCACGATGTTCTTCGCCGACATCGACGGCCACCCGGTCGAGCGCTCCGTGCAACTCGCGCTCGAAGAATTGTCATTCTTCTCAACCGAATTGACGTTACTCGGCACGTACCCCGCAAGCCCCTATCGCAAGGAAGCGGCGGAACTCGCGCGGCCGGGGCGGGTCAGTTGAGATGCGCCTCAAGAATAAAGTCGCCATCGTCACAGGAGCGGCTTCCGGCTTCGGGCGCGGCATCGCCGAACTTTTTGCGGCAGAAGGCGCTCGTGTTGTCATCGCCGATTTGAATGGCGAAGGCGCGCGTGAAGTTGCTGCATCTTTGCCGCCCGGAGCGGCTATTGCCACCCAAACCGATGTCACCAAGAAAAGCGATGTTGCGGATATGGTGCGCGCTGCCATCGGTTCCTTCGGCGGGCTGGATATTCTCGTCAACAACGCCGGTGTCACGCACAAAAACCAATCCTTGATGACCGTGACGGAGGACGACTTCGACCGCATTTATGCCGTCAACGTAAAATCGATCTACCTCACCACGCTCGCGGCTGTCCCTGAAATGGAAAAACGCGGCGGGGGATCGATCATCAACACGGCGTCGACAGCCGGTGTGCGCCCGCGTCCGGGTCTCACTTGGTACAATGGTTCCAAGGGTGCGGCGCTCATTTTGACCAAATCGATGGCCGCCGAGCTTGCCTCGAAAAATATTCGCGTCAACGCCATCAACCCCGTGATCGGCGAAACGGGTATGATCGAACAATTCATGGGGCTGCCCGACACGCCGGAGAACCGCGCCAAATTCATCGGCGGCATCCCATTGGGGCGCTTTTCGAAGCCCTCCGATATTGCCAATGCGGCCCTCTTCCTTGCCGACCCGGCAAGCGCCTTCATCACGGGTGCCGCTATTGAGGTCGATGGGGGCAGGTGCATCTGACGCGCCGGCACTCGGCCCGGTCTGGGCTCTTTATCGACTTCAAATCTCATTCTTGGCCGCGTCTTTAGCCGCCCTTAACAGATGTTGGCGTAACTTGAGGCCACTTGGATCCAGCAAGGGCAACGCGCTGATGTTGAAGAAAACAGATCACACGGAAAAGCGCCAGTTCGGCCGCAAGCCTGTGAGTTCGCAAGGCTGGATCAAGGTCACCGGACGTCCTGCCGTCCCCTGCACCATCAGCGATCTCTCGCAAGGCGGCGCGGCCATCGACTGCGCCACGGGCACGTGGCTGCCTTACAATTTTCGGCTCGTGTGCGAGCCGCTTGGGATCGACCGCTTGTGCGAAATCCGCAACCAGCGGCAGAACCGCTTTGGCGTCGAATTTGTAGATCACGTCAAGTGCACATCGACCGGCCGGCATATGGACGATGCGTCCGACTGGTCGTCGAGGTCAGCACCCACGTCCTTCGGGCGTCGCTAAAAAGCCTGCCGCTTACACCGCGCTCTTGTACTTCTGTTTGTTCATCGGCAACTGCAGCGTGCGCACGCCCGTACCCGCGAACAATGCATTTGCGACAGCAGGAAGAATGACCGGCGTTCCCGGTTCTCCAACCCCAGTTGGCGGCGCGGACGAAGGCACGATGTGCACCTCTATCTTCGGCATCTCGGACATGCGCAAGACTTCATAACCGTCGAAATTGGATTGCTCGACCGCGCCGCCCTTGAGCGTAATCGCGCCCTTGAGGCCGGCCCCGAGACCGTAACCGATGCCGCCTTCCATTTGGGCTGCAACCACGTCCGGGTTGACGGCTAAGCCGCAATCGATGGCGCACACGACGCGCGTCACTTTGAACGACCCGTCATCCTTCAGCTCGACTTCGGCAACTTGCGCGACGTAAGACGAGAAGCTTTCGTGAACGGCAACGCCGCGGAACGTATTGGGCGGGAGCGGAATGCCCCAGCCTGATTTCTCTGCCGCCAACTTCAATACGGCTACATGGCGCGGTTTATCTTTGAGGTGCGAGAGCCGGAATTCGACCGGATCTATGCCCGCTTCTTTCGCGAGGATGTCCATCATGTGCTCGGTGGCGTGGGCGTTGTGCGTCGACCCGACGGAGCGCCACCAGAGGACGGGCACGCCGGCTTGCACGGTGTGTAGCTCGACGTTCATGTTGGGAACGGCGTAAGGCAAGTTGGCGGCCCCTTCCACGGACGTTCCGTCGATACCGTTCTTGACAATCATGGCTTCGAACGGCGTTCCCGCCGCTATCGATTGACCAACGATGCGATGATGCCAGCCGGCGAGGTTGCCTTTGGCGTCAAGAGCGGCCACTAGCCTGTGCGCGTAAATGGGCCTGTAGTAGCCGCCCTTGATGTCGTCTTCGCGCGTCCAGATCACTTTGATGGGAACGGGCTTGCCGTAGGCTTTGGCAATATCGCAAGCCTCGACGACGTAATGCGCGTCGGCAATGGCGCGGCGGCCGAACGAACCGCCAGCCCATACCGTGTGCAGTTGCACGGCCTCGGGTTTCAATCCGAGTACGCGGCACGCCGCGCCGTGATCCACCGTCTGCAATTGCGATCCTGTCCAGATTTCAGCGCTGCTGCCATCGTAGCGGATGACGCAATCCATGGGCTCCATGGGCGCGTGCGCGAGATAGGGGAATTCGAAATCGGCCTCTATGGTTTTTGCGGCCGTTTTGAATGCAGCGTCCACGTCGCCATCCTTGCGCGCGGCAGCGCCTGGCTTGTCGAGCAGCTGCTTGTATTCGGCCAGCATAGCCGCCGTATCGCGTTTTTCTGCTTTGCTGTCGTCCCAGATGACTTTTAGTTCTTCTCGGCCCTTGATCGCCGCCCAAGTGTTATTTGCGAGTAAGGCGATGCCCTGCGGCACTTGAAGAACTTTGACGACATCTTTGATCTTTTCAGCCGCGCTTGCGTCGAAGGATTTGACCGTTGCGCCAAACCGCGGCGGCCGGGCAATGGTCGCGACGAGCATGCCCTCGAACTGGTGATCGATCGTGAACTTCGCGGTACCTGTCGATTTTGCCTTGCTGTCCACGCGCGGAAACGACTTGCCGATATAGATGAAGTTCTTGGGGTCCTTGAGTGTGACCTTCGCAGGTACACTCTCCTTTGCAGCCAGCGCTGCGAGTTCGCCGAATGTTGCGCCTTTTCCTGAAGCGCCATTGATGAAGCCTTTTTCAACTCTGAGTTCAGTGGCGGGAACGCCCCACAGCTTCGCTGCCGACGCGATCAACATCGCACGCGCGGCGGCGCCCGCTTCGCGGTATTGAAGGTATGAATTTGCAAGCCCCGTCGAGCCGCCGACGCCTTGCACGCCGAAGGCGGAGTTCGCGTATTTCACAGGATCGGAGGGCGCGAACCCGGTCCTGATCTGCGCCCAGTCCGCATCCAATTCCTCGGCGACCAGCGTTGCAAGCCCCGTCGCCGCGCCTTGTCCTTTGTCTAAATGTTTAATGATAACGGTGACGGTGTTGTCGGAAGAAATTACCAAGAACGGGTTGGGTTTCAGCGCGGCGGCAGTGCCCGCTTCTGGCGTTGTTGAAAGCGCGTGTAAAGGGGCAAACCCGAGCACGAGGCCTGCGCCCGCAATTTTCAAAACCGCGCGCCGGGTCGGCGGCTCAACCTCAAGATTGGCTTGAGGCAGTGCGAAGATGTTGGAAAGTGTTGATTTGGTCATGTCTCAGCCCTCCAACGTCTTGGCGGCGGTGTGTATGGCCGTGCGGATGCGGTGATAGGTCGAACAACGGCAGATGTTGCCGTCCATGGCCGCATCGATGTCGGCGTCGCTTGGCTTTGCGTTCGCGGTCAGCAGCGCCGTTGCAGACACGACCTGACCCGGCTGGCAATATCCGCACTGCACGACATCATGCGCGATCCAAGCCTTGTGCACGGCCTCTGCAACTTTGCCGCTCAAGCCTTCGATTGTTGTGATCTCCTTTCCGGCGGCATCCTTTGCAGTCACCTGACAGGCGCGCTGGGGCGAGCCGGCAAAGAGTACGGTACAGGCACCGCACAACCCCGCGCCGCAGCCGAATTTCGTGCCGGTCATGTGGAATTGGTCGCGCAGAACCCATAGCAGCGGCATTTCCGGATCACCTTCGAAAGTCTGCGCGGTGCCGTTCACGGTGAGTGTGATCGCCATCTCGTCTCTCCAAATTTTCGGCGTGTCTCGCTTAGATGGGGCGTCGCGCCGAGATTTCCACGTTCGTCTTACAGAAAATCTTGGGAAAATGCGGCATACTCGGCCGGAGCCTTGGGCCGGGGTTGTGCCGGGTTGCAAGAAAGCCCAATATGGGCGCGGGAGGTTGGCGGCGGACGTATCACGCGCTAACTGGGTCAGGTCCGGAAGGAAGCAGCCCTACCGATTGTGAACGGGTCGTTCGTCAGCCTCCTTTTTTCACTCACGGGCGCTTCGACCGGATCGCCTTGCTCCCCCGCCCGCCGGGCGTTAGGTCTCAGGGATCATGGCCAAGAAAAAATCAACCAGCGAGGATGAGACGGGCGCGACCGGAGCCGCCAAGCCCTACGTCGTGCTCGCGCGCAAGTACCGGCCGAAGACCTTCGAAGACCTGATCGGTCAGGACGCGATGGTAACGACGCTGAAGAATGCCTTTGCGTCGGGGCGCATTGCCCAGGGCTATATGCTGACGGGCGTGCGCGGTGTCGGCAAGACGACGACAGCCCGCATTCTGGCGCGCGCGCTCAATTTCGAAGCGCCCGGTATGGACAAGCCGACCATCGATATGCCGGGGCTTGGCAGCCACTGCGCCGAGATCATGGAAGGGCGCCACCCGGACGTATTCGAAATGGACGCCGCGTCCAACACCGGCGTCGACAACATTCGCGAGATTATCGAGAGCGCGCAATATATGCCGCTTGTCGCGCGCACCAAAGTCTTCATCATCGACGAAGTTCACATGCTTTCGAAAGGCGCATTCAATGCGCTATTGAAAACGCTCGAAGAGCCGCCGGGACATGTAAAGTTCATTTTTGCGACAACCGAGATCCGCAAAGTTCCGGTCACCGTTCTCTCGCGCTGCCAGCGCTTCGATTTGCGCCGCGTCGAGCAGCCGGTACTCGTCCAGCACTTCAAGAAAATCGTCGCGAGCGAACACGCCAAAGCCGATGACGATGCGCTGGCGCTCATCGCCCGCGCGGCCGAAGGCTCGGTGCGCGACGGGTTATCGATCCTCGATCAGGCGATTGCTCTCAGCATGAATGTGGGCGAGGGGCGCGTCACCGCCGCCAAGGTGCGAGCCATGCTCGGTCTTGCCGACCGGGCGCGCGTATTTGATTTGGCCGAAGCGTTGTTCAAAGGCGACGTTGGAAGCGCGCTTGGCGGTCTCAAAAGCCTGCATCACGACGGAGCGGAGCCGGGCCAGATTGTCGGCGATCTGGCCGAAGCCGTGCACATCGTTGCGCGCATCAAGGCGGTTGGCGAAGAACCGGCAGGCGAAGCGCTGTCTTTGGAAGAAAAAAAGCGCGGGTCTGCACTCGCCGCGCAACTGTCGATGCCGTACCTGGCGCGCGCCTGGCAGATGCTGCTCAAGGGCTTGGAAGAAACGACGCGCTCGCCCAGCCCATTTGCTGCCGCCGAAATGGTGCTGATCCGGCTCGCCTACACCGCCGATCTGCCAACGCCCGACGACCTGATCAAGACCCTTGGCGGCGGCACAATGCCGGCACGCAACGCCGCGCCCCTGCGCGCGCCGGAAGTCACGGCTGGCGAACCAACCGGCCCGCTCAATCGGGCAACGCCGCTCAATCGGGCCGCTGCTCACACGCCCGCTGCCGCCGTTTCCGGCGCTGCGGATGAAGATACCGATGGCGAGCTTTTTGGAGAGGGCGAGTTTGAAGGTCTCGATGCCGCCGATCCCGAAGCGCCGGGCGGCGATCTTGGTGATGTTATAGAACTCCTAGCCGTCGTCCTCCCCAACCCGCGCTCGTTTTCCGAAGTTGTGGCGCTCGCGGGATTGAAGCGCGACGCCAAGCTCAAAATGCACCTCGAAGACCATGTGAGCCTCGTCAAATTCGACGCGGCCGCGGGTTCGATCGATTTGTTTTTATTGCCCGGCGCGCCGGCTGAAATGGCCAACGGCTTGCGCGAAAAGCTCAATACCTGGACCAAGCGGCGCTGGGTGGTCGTTCTATCGAAGTCGGCCGGCGCACCCGCAATCGGTGCCGTTAGGCGCGAACGCGAGGAGGCGGAATTGCAAGCGCTGAAATCGCATCCCGCAGTCAAAGCCGTGCTCGACGTTTTTCCGGATGCGAAGATCGCCGAAATCCGCCGCATCGCGGGCGGAGAAATCGAGCCGGGCGAAGAGAGCGCTGCGGGCTAGTGCTCATACCCACTCCCCGTTATGTGCAGAAACGGGGAGTGGGCGAACCGAGAAAGGACTCGTATGAAAGACGTCATGGGCATGATGAAGAAGGTGGGCGAGATGCAGGCCCGCCTGAAGCAAGTTCAAGAAGAATTGGAGCGCATGGAAGTCGATGGGCAATCGGGCGGCGGGCTGGTCAAGGTGACGCTCGATGGCAAAGGCTCTGTCAAAAAAGTGCAGATCGATCCAAGTCTCGCCAAGGCCGACGAAGTAGAAATTCTCGAAGACCTGATTGTTGCCGCCGCCGCCGATGCAAAGTCGAAGGCGGATGCCAATATGCAGGCCAAGATGGCGGACGTGACGGGCGGGCTGCCGTTGCCGCCGGGCATGAAACTTTTCTAGTCACAATCGTTCCGCGCGGCTGATACGGCAAAGATGTCCCGAAAAATCGCAGGCCCAGAAATCGAACGGCTCGTCCAGCTGCTTGGCCGGTTGCCGGGTCTTGGGCCGCGCTCGGCGCGCAAAGCCGTATTGGCGCTTCTCAAGCGGCGCAACGACTTGCTCATTCCCTTGAACGAGGCCCTTCAGCAAGCAGTCGATAAAATTGCCGAATGTCCCGACTGCGGCAACCTCGATACCGTTTCGCCGTGCAGCATCTGCCAGGATCCGCGCCGCGACGCCTCCCTAATCGTTGTCGTCGAGGAAGTCGGCGATCTCTGGGCGCTCGAACGTGCAGCAATCGTCTCCTGCCGCTATCATGTGCTCGGCGGGCATTTGTCGCCGCTTGACGGCATTGGCCCCGACAAACTGAATATCGCCAAATTGGTCGAGCGCGCGAGTAACGGCGGCGTCAAAGAAGTACTGCTGGCTCTCAACGCGACGGTCGAGGGCCAATCAACCGCGCACTACGTATCGGAACAGTTAGCTTCGTCCGGTTTGACGGTTTCGCGGCTGGCCCAAGGCGTACCCATGGGCGGCGAACTCGACTATTTGGATGAAGGCACTTTGGCAGCGGCATTCAAGGCGCGCCGCAAAGTGTAAACTGGTCCGGCTTCGCGGGTGCGATGCGATCCAAGGGAAAAACATGACCACCGCCGCGCCGCAACGCCGGACCGCTTCGCCGCCCAAGTTCGTGTCGGGTTCGATCCTGCGGCACATCTTGAATATGACGGCGGCCGGGGCGCTCGGGCTGATGGCGGTGTTCATCGGCGATCTTGCGAACATGTATTTTCTCAGTCTCGCGGGCGATCAAACCGTAGTGGCGGCGGTCGGCTACGCGAGTTCGATCCTATTTTTCTCGACCTCGATCGGCATTGGCTTGTCGATCGCCGCGTCCGCGCTCGTGTCCCCGGCAATTGGTGCTAATTTGCGTGCCCGGGCACGGCGCCTGTCGGCCCATGCGCACGTGTTGGCCTTCAGTATCTCGGCAGCCTTTAGCGTGGTGCTCTGGCTGTTCATTCCAAATTTGTTGACGTTGCTGGGTGCCACGGGACGCACCCATGCGCTTGCAACGCACTATTTGAACATTCTGGTTCCGACGCTTCCGTTCTTGGCACTCGGCATGACATCGACGGCCGTCTTGCGATCCGTGGGTGACGCGCGGCGCGCCATGTATGTGACCATGGGGGCTGCGATTGTGAACGTACTGCTCGACATGCTTCTCATCCTCAAGTTGGGTTGGGGCATCGAAGGCGCGGCAATTTCATCGGCCATCGCACGTATCGCGGTCACGGCGATCGGCCTTTACGGCGTGGTTTGGGTTCACGACTTGATGAGCCGGCCGAAATTCGCGACGCTCGCCGCCGATGCGCGCCCGTTCATGAAGATCGCAATCCCAGCGATGCTGAGCAACATCGCGACACCCGCCGGCAATGCCTTTGTAACGGCCGCCATGGCCCCCTTTGGCGACGGCGCGGTTGCCGGCTGGGCTATTGTGAGCCGCGTCACGCCCGTGGCATTTGGAGCGATTTATGCGCTTTCGGGTATCGTCGGCCCGATCATCGGGCAGAACTTGGGTGCGCGGCTCCCGGATCGTATGCGAGGCACTCTGACCCAATCGCTATTTGTGATGGCGGCCTTCACAGCCGCAGCCTGGATTCTCCTCGCCTTGTCGGCCGGATCACTCGCGTCGGCCTTTAATGCGACAGGCCAGGCGCGCGACCTCATCGTCTATTTTTGCCGCTGGCTGGCGCCTTTGTTTGTTTTCCTTGGCGCCATGTTCGTCGCCAACGCCGTCTTCAACACCCTTGGACAACCTCACTATTCCACCATGTTGAATTGGGGCCGGGCGACGCTTGGAACGGTCCCCTTTGTTTTGGCGGGGGCACACTTTGCCGGTGCCAAGGGTGCGCTGGCCGGCAATATGGCGGGCGGGATCATTTTTGGGGTCCTGTCGGTCTTTCTGGCCTATCGGCTGGTTGACCGGATTGGTGTCCGGATAGGCACCTCGCTGCCCTAAAGCGCGGTAATTGGGCAACGCATCCACAGGACACCCGCAAAAAATGTTGCCGGTAATCTTGAACTTACCATCCCGTAGTTTAGTCACATTGTCATACGACTGACATGGTCTATTCATTTTCTGGTTCCTTCAACATTTCGCCCATCCGTCGCAGGTCCTCCTTGAGCACGTTCGACGAAACAAATTCCCTGCTATTCCGGCTTCGCAAAAGCCTGCTCGATCTATCGCGCCACCAGAAGCGCGCGATTTTGGCGGCCGCCGACTTCATTGCTCTGGCCCTGGTCCTCTGGGGCGTGATCTCGGTACGCTACAACGAACTTTTTGTGCCCCAGACGTGGCCGGCGACATTGCTGCTGCTGGCGGCACCGCTTCTCACGATCGCCACCATGGCGCACATGGGTCTCTACCGGTTCGTCACGCGCTATCTCGGCACGCGCGGGCACGGCCGCATCATTGCAGGCGTTGCCGTATCGGTGCTGATCTGGGCGTTAGCCGTCTTCATGTCGGGTCAGTTAGGTATTCCGCGGTCTGTCGTCATAAGCTACGGCGTCCTCGGATCGCTGGTTGTGATAGCGAGCCGCTACGTCGTTGGCTGGATGCTGAAGACGTCCGGCATTGTCCTGCCGGCGATTGATGTCAAATCCGAACGGCATCCCGTCATCATATACGGCGCCGGTCAGATGGGGCTCGATCTTGCGACGGCGCTCTACCGCGCGAAGAGCCGCGAGGTCGTTGGTTTTTGCGATAATTCCCCATCTCTCTGGGGGCAGTACGTCGGCGGTTTCAGGGTCTATCGCCCCGATCGCCTCGGAGCGACGATCGAACGCTTTGGTGTGAAGGAAGTCTTGCTCGCGATCCCGGCAGAAGATCGCAACGAGCGGCGTCTAGTGCTCAAAGAACTCGAAAATCATGCCGTCGTGGTCAAGATCATGCCGTCGCTGGACGAAATCGCGTCAGGGCGCGTTTCGGTTACCGATCTGAGACCGCTCGAGGTCGAAGACCTTCTGGGGCGCGATTCCGTTCCGCCCAACACCGAGCTTCTGGCGCGGCACACCAAAGGCAAGAACGTACTTGTGACGGGAGCCGGGGGCTCTGTTGGGTCTGAATTGGTGCGCCAAGTCTTGCGGCAAGGACCGCGCCGGCTCGTCGTGCTCGATATCTCGGAAGCCGCGCTCTACGAGATTGCGATGGAAATCGCCGACGACGTCGAAGCCCGCAAGGGCGAAGGTGGGAAAGTTGAAGTCATTTCGGTGCTTGGATCGGTGCTGGATGCGGCACTCGTCAACGAAACATTGCGCCGTGCCGAGATCGAGACGATCTATCATGCTGCCGCCTACAAACACGTGCCGATCGTCGAGCAAAACGCAGCGGTCGGTCTGACAAACAATATTTTCGGCACTGAAGTCGTGGCCGATGCGGCGATCGCGTGCGGCGTCGAGCGCATGGTTTTGATCTCCACCGACAAAGCCGTGCGCCCGACAAATGTCATGGGTGCGTCCAAGCGCTTGGCCGAACTCGTTTTGCAAGCGCGCGCGTCCGCTGGGCCATCGACCGTTTTTACAATGGTGCGCTTTGGCAATGTGCTCGATAGTTCGGGTTCGGTCGTGCACCGGTTTCGTCACCAGATAAAAGCCGGCGGCCCCGTAACAGTCACGCATCCCGAAGTCATTCGCTATTTCATGTCTATACCCGAAGCTGCCGAACTTGTTATACAGGCAGGCGCCATGGCCAAGGGCGGCGACGTATTCGTTCTCGACATGGGCGAGCCTGTTAAGATCGACGACCTCGCGGCGCTCATGATCCGCTTGAGCGGCTTTGAAGTGCGCAATGAAGCCAATCCGGACGGCGACATCTCGATCGTCTACACCGGCCTGCGGCCCGGCGAGAAGCTCTACGAAGAACTCTTGCTTGGCGCCAACACCACGGGCACCGAGCATCCCCGTATTTTGCGTTCGGACGAACCGGCTTTGTCGCCTGCCGAACTCCAGCGCGAGCTTGGGCTGCTCAAAGCGGCCATGACGATGCGCGACGTGGAAACGATCCAGGCCGTTCTCACCCGCACGGTTGAAGGCTACCGCCCAGACACAGACGTTCAAGCGGCCGAGAAAGTGCCGGCAGCCGCGTGGGTCGCGCCCACCAGGACACTTCATTGAACACACGCTTTTCATTGAAGCTTGGTCTTTCATTGAAGCGTGGCTTGTCATTAAGGGTTGGCTGCTCCCATGCCATCTGACGCCGCCGATGACATGGCCAAAGCCGCAACACAGCGATTGGTGATCGCCGGTCCGTCGGCAGCACTCATTGCGCGTCTGCGCGGCGGTCTCATCCGCGATTGCATCAACCGCAATGTGCGCGTCTTGGCCATGGCGCCGGCCATGCGTGCCGAAGATGCTCCCGCCCTGATTGCGATGGGTGCAGAAGTTGAAGCATATAGCCTGCGGGCCGAGGGCTTTTCACTTTGGCCCGAACGCAAAGCTATCGGGTTGTTAGCCGCGCAGTTCGCTCAATCGCGGCCGGATGCGGTGCTGGCCTTTGGCGCCAATGCGCCGTTTGCGATTGCAGCCGCCAAGCGCGCAAGCGTCAAGCGCATCGTGCTTCTCGTCAGCGAGTTGGCAGAACGCGCGCAGAGCCTAAAGAGCAAAAAGCTGCGGCGCGCCATCAAAGCGGCCGATGTAACGATCGTGCACAATCTCGAGGACGAGCGCTTCGTCAGCGAGTCGAAGCTCATAGGGCCCGGACGTCTCGTGCGTGTTACCGGCGCCGGGGCCGATCTCACCGGCATGGAAGGACTACCGATGCCCGGCGATGCTGCAGCGGCCAGCGTTCCTCTCATATTTTTGGCGTGCTCCCGTCTCGACCGGATCAAGGGCGTGGTTGATTATTTGGAAGCCGCTGCGCTTATTGCAGCCGAAGGGCACGCCGCTCGATTTATTCTTGCGGGTCCCGAAGGCACCGGCAGCCATGCCGTGCAAATGGGTTTCATCAGCCGTTATGCGGCAAGCGTCGAATACGCAGGCGACGCGCGCGACTTGACGGCTGCAATTAAAGACGCGCACGTTTTCGTCTGCCCCTCGCATATCGAAGGCATGCCGCACGCGCTTCTCCAGGCGATGGCGGCGGGCCGGCCCATCATTGCGACAGATATTGCCGGTTCGCGCGAAACCATCGACGAAATGGTCAACGGGACGCTCGTGCCGCCGCGCGATCCCGCGGCCCTTGCGGATGCCTTCCGCAGACTATTGAAACATAGAGCGCTGCTGCCTGCGATGGCGCGTGCGAGCCGGGCAAAAGCCGCACGCGGCTTTGCCATGGCCGATGTCAATGTGCGTATCTTGGAGGCCTTGAAACTGCCGTGACCGTCACTCGCGCACAACTGCGGCCGCGCGTGCTGGTGACGGGGGCGTCGGGCTTCATTGGAGGGTTCGCAGCCGAATATCTGCAAGCCAACGGCTGCGATGTGCGGGCGGCGATGCGCACGCATCGCGTACCGGGATTGCGTATCGCGGAGTGCGTAGCGGCACCCGATTTCAGCAAACCGTTCGATGCCGCGCCTTTGGTCGACGGTATGGACCATGTTGTGCACCTCGCTGGGCTGGCACACGCAACGGACGCGATTTCCGAAACCTCATACATAGCCATCAACGCCGAGGCAGCTGCACGCTTGGCTTCGGCCGCAAAAGCAGCCGGCGTGCAGCGATTTGTGTTGATGTCATCGGTTAGAGCGCAGACCGGACCGAGTGCGCCCGGCATCGTGACGGCAGAGCAAGTGCCAAGGCCGGTAGACGCCTATGGCCGATCAAAACTTGCGGGCGAACGGTTGGTTTTGGAGTCGCTCGGCGGCTCGGCAACGCAACCGGTTATTCTCCGCCCCGTCCTGGTCTACGGGCCAGGTGTCAAAGGCAATATGGGAATGATGATGCGGGCCGCCCGCTCACCCTGGCCGCTGCCCGTCAAAGGGTTCGGTGCGCGCCGCTCTCTCGCCGGCCGTACCAATCTTGCCGCTGCGGTCCTGCATGCGATTACGGCCCCGGCGATGGCGCCCGGTCCCTATCTCGTGGCCGACGACGAGGCGCTGACTGTAGCGGAAATCTTGGGCGCGCTCCGTCAGGGGCTTGGCCGCCGGCCGGGTGTATTCGCCGTGCCGCAAATGCCGGTTAAACTCGCCCTAAATGCGCTCGGCCGCGCAGGCGATCTGGACCGGCTGTTTGGCGATCTTTGCGTTTCAACCGGGCCCCTGCGCGCAACGGGATGGAGCCCTGCCATTTCTGTACGCAAGGGGCTGGCGGCGGCTATCCGGGACGATTGAGCGATCGATGCCATCCCGGGAGATGCCGCTGGATGGGGTCCATTGACGCTGGCGCAACACCCGGATTGACCCGGGATTGGGTCTTGCCTATTTCATTTCCATGAGCGTGCTTCCTATCATCACTATTCCCGATGCCGTGCTGCGCAAGATCTCGGATCCTGTCGAGCGCGTCGATAGCGCCGTCGTCAAGCTAATGGACGATATGCTGGAGACGATGTACGACGCGCCCGGCATCGGACTCGCTGCCATTCAGGTCGGCGTCCCGAGACGTATTGTCGTCATCGATGCGGCGGACGAAGACGAAGAACGCAAGCCCTTGTGCTTGGTCAACCCCGAAATCGTGAAGCTCGGATCGACAACCCGCCTCTATGAGGAAGGGTGTCTGTCGATCCCGGATGTCAGAGTGGAAATCGAACGGCCGGATACGGTGACGGTGCGCTATATCGATCGAGCGGGCAAGCAGCAGGAGCTTGCAGCCGACGGCCTTCTTGCGACGGCCCTGCAACACGAACTCGACCATCTCGACGGGCATCTCATCATCGATTTCCTCTCGCGGCTGAAGCGCGACATGATCGTCAAGAAATTCAAGAAGCAGACACGCGGCTGACGGCGCTGCCGTGCCCGCGTCCACATGAAGGGAATTTCTGGCGATGCGCATCGTATTCATGGGCACGCCGGACTTTTCAGTCCCGGTTCTCGAAGCGATCCTGAGCGCAGGGCACGATGTTATTGCCGTCTATAGCCAACCGCCGCGTCCTGCCGGTCGGGGCATGGCGGAGACGAAGTCGGCGGTGCATTGCTTGGCCGAAGCACGCGGCATTCCCGTTTCGACGCCCGTCAATTTCAAAGCCGCCGCGGACCGCGAGGCGTTTGCCGCCTTGAAGGCCGATGCGGCTGTGGTCGTTGCTTACGGATTACTCCTGCCGGAAGCAGTTTTGGCCGCGCCGAAGTACGGATGCTTCAATGTGCACGCTTCAAAGCTGCCGCGCTGGCGCGGGGCGGCACCCATTCAACGCGCGATCATGGCGGGCGATACCGAGACCGCCGTTATGGTCATGCGTATGGAAAAGGGGTTGGATACGGGGCCCGTATGCTTATCCGAGAAAATTGAGATTGGACCTCAGATGACGGCGGGCGAACTGCATGACCGGCTTTCACAGGCCGGTGCCTCGGCCATGGCCGATGCGCTTGCGCTGCTTGACGCTGGAACGCTCTCCGCGACGCCTCAGGCCGAGACGGGCGTGACGTATGCCGCCAAGATCGGCAAATCGGAAACGCGCGTAGACTTCACGAAGTGCGCGGCCGAAGTTGTAAACCATATTCGCGGCCTGTCACCGTTTCCGGGCGCTTGGTTTACGGTTTCCGGTCCAAACGGCGGCGAGCGCATCAAAGTTCTGCGCGCCGAATTTGTAGCAGGCGCAGGTGCCCCAGGATTGGTCCTGGACGGCGATTTGACAATCGCGTGCGGTGTAGGTGCCGTGCGCTTGAAAGAGCTCCAGCGGGCCGGAAAAAAGGCCGTTCCGGCGACTGAGTTTTTGCGCGGCTTTAAACTCGAAACTGGAACGCGCGTGGCGTAATCGCGGTTAATTTAAGCATAGGCGCAAAAGCTCGGAGAAGGCCCGGAAGTTAAGGCTAATCTCGAATCGTATTGTTTCATTTCGAGGAGGACATCGTCCGATGCTTCGCAAAATTGCGATCTCACTTTTCAGCCTTGCAGGCGCTACCGTCATTGCATCCGCTTCTGCCTCGGCTCAAAGCTACACCACCCGGATCGAGACGCGGCCCTTCTATGGCGCTGTCGTTACGCTCGAAGAAGGCGTGCGCGTTTTCCGCCCGCTGCCGCCCGAGCGCCAGGTGATCATCAATCCGGGCGGGCAGACGCCGCTCAGTCTCGGGTTCAACGAAACCAACGTGTACGAGCACAGGAACGTCTACAATCACAATTCCCATGATGATGCGTCCACTAGTTCCGCGCGGACGGGGCGCGCATACTATGGGTTTGCTCCAGGATATGTCCGCGGCTTCCACCGCTATAACGGCGGCGGAAATTCCGGTGTTAGCGGAACGCCTGCTGCGCGGGGCGGCGGTCATCACTAATCGGGAATGGTCCGGCAGGGTTGAGTAGCAGCGGCGTGCGGGCTAGAGAAATATCCGATCAGGCAGGATCGCTTCAGCGATCGACGGATCGGATGAAATTGCTCGAGCATTATAATTCCAGAGTATCTTTACCGGACCGGTGAATCGCAAAAGCGATTCCGTCCGGTCCGATGATGCTCTAGGGAATGAACCCCGCGCCGTAACTCTTTCGATTCGAGCCGCGAACATCATGCCGCGCTACCGCCTCCTCATCGAATACGACGGAACGCTTTTTGCCGGCTGGCAGCAGCAGGCGGAGGGCGAAACCGTTCAGGGCGCGCTGCAAGCCGCGATCCAGAAATTTTCAGGCGAAAAAACAAGCGTCAGGGGCGCTGGGCGGACAGACTCTGGCGTGCATGCGCTGGGTCAAGCGGCCCATTTCGATTTAGCGAAAGATTGGGACCCATTTCGCGTTCAAGAGGCCATCAACCATCATCTGAAGCCGCGCACTATTGCCGTGCTCGAATGCGTCAAGGCCGGCCTCGGGTTCGACGCGCGGTTCAGCGCCACCAGGCGCCACTACACCTATCGAATCCTTTGCCGCCGCGCGCCGCCCGTGCTCGAGCGAAATCGCGTGTGGTGGATCAATCACGCGCTCGATGCGGATGTGATGGCCGAAGCGGCGAGAGCTCTTGTTGGCCATCACGATTTCACGACGTTTCGGGCCGCCCAGTGCCAGGCGCACTCGCCGGTTAAAACAATCGATGCCATGAGCGTTACGCGAGTCGGACCGGAAATCCGTATCGATGTGAGTGCCCGCTCTTTCCTGCACAACCAGGTCCGCTCGATGGTGGGCAGTCTCAAACTCGTTGGAGACGCCAAGTGGACCGTGCGCGAACTCGAAAACGCACTCGCCGCGCGCGACCGCACGAGGTGCGGCCCTGTGGCGCCTGCCAGCGGGCTCTACCTGGCGCACGTCGAATACGGAGACGGCCCGCACGCGGATATAGACGATGATGACGAATAACCCCAGGCCTCAGCGCTCGACGTCGTCCGTCACCATGGCCAGGAACTCCTGCCGCGTCATGGCATTATCGCGGAAGGACCCGAGCATGCGGCTGGTGACCATGTCGGTGCCGTGCTTATGCACGCCCCGCGTCGTCATGCAGTGATGTTCGGCCTTGATCACCACGCCGACACCATCCGGCTGCAATACGCTTTGTATGGTATTGGCGATTTGCGCGGTCATCTTCTCCTGGATTTGGAGGCGCTTGGCGTAGGCATCGACAACGCGGGCGAGCTTTGAAATGCCGACCACCCTGCCTTTGGGGATGTAGGCCACCCAGGCTCGCCCAATGATGGGGGCCATGTGGTGTTCGCAATGGCTCTCGAAGCGAATTCCCCTTAAAACAATCATCTCGTCATAGCCTTCGATTTCCTCGAAGGTCTTCTGCAATATTGCTTCCGGGTCATCAGTGTATCCTTTGAAGAACTCTTCAAAAGCACGCGCGACCCGGCCGGGTGTTTCTTTTAGGCCATCGCGCGCGGGATCGTCTCCGGCCCAGCGAATTATGGTCTTGAATGCGGCTTCGACCTCTGTACGGCTTGGCTTGCCAGTTTTTGTCATTCAGTAAACGCCTCAAGCTAGGGAATTTCCAGATTTCCGTTGCGCCTTTCAGGCCGCCACCTAAGCTTCTTTAGTGGACTGGCTTGGAAAGTGTGACGGAACTGACTAGAGACTTAAGGTGTTTCAAGGTGGGCGGCTAGCCTGTCATCCCGCGGGGGGGTTGGTGTTTCCTAGTAATCTCGATAGGTCCCGATATCCGCTGCGCTCGAGGTTCTGGGGCGTCCTCATCGGCACCCTTGTCATGATCGCGGCTTCTGCCACGCTTGTTTCTCCTGGGACACTTGAAGTCACTTTGCCGCTCTGTATAGCGGGCATGCTGGCAGCTGCCGTCGCGCGCAAATCATACCGGAGCTTGGTGCCGGCCATTAGCCCCGGCGCGCTGATAGCCGCCGCCTTCCTTCTCATGGCCTTGGTTTCGGCGCTTTGGGCCGCCCATCCCCGCGAAACAATCGGGTGGGCCTTGATCTCTTTTTCAGCCTTCCTTGGTTGCGGCGTTGCGGCTCGCTTCCTGCTCGGCGAACATCGCCGCAACATCTTCCACATCAGCGAGGGGTTATGGATCGGTATGGCGGCAGGGTTGCTCTATCTCGCCGCCGAGATCTTGAGCAATCAGGCGATCAAGATCGGGCTGTACAATGCCTTGCACCTCGCGCCGACGGATCTGCGTCCCAGGCAGTACTTTTCTTGGAATGACGGCGTCCTTGTTGCGATCTCTCCCGCCGATTTGACGCGGAACATTGCGCCCATCCCTCTCTACATATGGGCCACACTGCTCGCGATTAGGGGAACGACGTCCACGGCAATGGTCAAGGGCGTGATGTGGTTTATGTCCTTGTTAGCCGGCGCGGTCGTCTTCATCTCGGGAAACGAGACGGCTAAACTTGCCATAGTGGCGGGAGCTGTTTTGTTCGCAATTGCGCGCTACAAACCGCAGTGGAGTCTGCGTCTCTTGCAAGCGGGCTGGGTCACGGTCTGCTTGGCCATCGTCCCCATATCGCTGACTCTCTACCGCATGAACGTGCACAATGCGCCGTGGCTGCAACCGACGGCCCAGCACCGCATTATCATTTGGAACCGCGTTTCCGAGGAGACGATGAAGTCGCCCGTTTTAGGGATCGGCGCGGGTATGACGTACTGGAACTTCGACGGTAGCCAAGTCGCCAAGGAAGGCGAGATGTACACGCGCTATTCGCGCGATGCGCACAACGTATTTTTGCAAACGTGGTTCGAGCTGGGCGTCGGCGGCGCGGCACTTCTGGCGCTCATTGGATTGGCGGTTTTACAAAGGGCGAAGCGCTTGGGCACTGCCATGGCGCCCTACGGGTACGCGACGTTTGCCAGTGCCTCGGTGACGCTGGCGTCGAGCTGGGGCATGTGGCGAGTGTGGTTTGTTTATATGTTTGCCTTTGCCGTCGTCATTTTTGCAATCGCGGTACGGGCCGGGATACGGTCTGAGACAACGCCCGGTCTGGGCGATGCTTCTGCCTGACGCAGCGCACTGCTTCGGGATACAGCAATTGTGCTATTCCGCCGGAGAGAGTTCGGCCGCCGGCGGCAAAACTTTCTTGCCCGCGAGAGCCCGGACAAGAACATAAAACACCGGCGTGAAGATCAATCCAAAGAGTGTGACGCCGATCATGCCGGAGAACACGGCTGTGCCGAGGGATTGGCGCATTTCCGCGCCCGCGCCTGTCGCATAGACGAGCGGCAAAACGCCGAGAATGAACGATAGCGACGTCATCAAAATCGGTCTGAGCCGCGTGCGCGCGGCTTCAACGGCTGCGTCGCGCCGCGACTTTCCCGCTTCCTCCGCTTGCTTTGCAAACTCGACGATCAGAATGGCGTTTTTTGCCGCAAGGCCGATCAGCACGACAAGACCGACATCGACCAGAATGTTGCGGTCGAGGCCGCGGAAATTGATACCGATCATAGCCGCATAAATACACATCGGCACGATCAGAATAACGGCGAGGGGCAGGAGCCAGCTTTCATAAAGCGCGGCGAGAAGCAGAAAGACGAAGACGACCGCGAGGCCGAAGGCGAGCGTGGCCGTGCTCCCGGCCAGCTTCTGCTGGAGCGCGATCTCGGTCCACTCGAAGCCAAACCCGGCAGGAAGTTTCTCCGCAACCATCTTTTCAATCGTCGCCATGGCTTCGCCCGTCGAGAAGCCGCGTTTCAACTGAACTTGTACTTCGGCCGCCGGATAGAGATTGAAGCGCGGAACCCGGTAAGCACCCGTCGTGTCGTTGAACGTAGCAATCGAGCCGATCGGCACCATTTCGCCCGTATTGCTGCGGGTTTTAAGATTGGCGACATCGCGCAGCGACAGGCGGTAAGGATCGTCCGCCTGCGCCGTCACGCGGAACGTGCGGCCAAGCATGTTGAAGTCGTTGACGAAGGTCGAGCCCATGTAGGTCGAGAGCGTCTCGAACACGCGATTGACGGGAACGCCCAGCTGTTCGGCCTTTGTGCGGTCGATGTCGGCGTAGACTTCAGGCGTGCGCACGTTGAATAATGAAAAGGCCTGTGCGAACCCAGGCGTCTGCCCGAGCGGGCCGGCAATCGACCACGCCGCTTTTTCAAGCTCCGGCAGACCGCGCCCGGAACGGTCTTGCACATAACCCTTGAGGCCGCCGCCGGTGCCGATGCCGGGGACGGACGGAGGCTCGAGCACGAAAACGAAAGCTTCGCGAATGCCCGCCATGGTTTTGCGCAAGTCGGCAAGGATGCCATCTTTGGTCAAGCCCAGCTTTATGCGCTCTTCAAATCCCTGCAAGCGCACGAACACGACGCCGGCATTGGGAGAGTTGACGCGCGTCGCGCCGTCAAAGCCAACAAACGCCACGGCGTGTTCGATGCCGGGGCGGGTTAGAAGAAGTTCGGATGCCTTGCGCACCACGGCATCCGTGCGTTGCAGCGTCGAGCCCGGCGGTAATTGAAAAACGGTAATCAGATAAGCGCGGTCAAGCTGCGGTATGAGGCCCGAAGGCGTGCCGTCGAGTTGCTTCTTGGTGAGATAGAGCAGTCCGCCGTAAACCGCGAGCACGAGAACGGCGACGGTGATGAGCTTGCCCGTCAGCCAAGCGTAGCCATGGGCCAGTTTCTCGAATGCCCAGTTGAAGCCTCTAAAAAATATCATCAGCGGCCACAACAGATAGTAGCCGATGCTGTGCTCTTGCTCTCCGGACTTATGGGGCTTGAGCAGTATGGCGGCGAGCGCCGGCGACAGTGTGAGGGAGACAAAAGCCGAAATGGCGGTCGAGGCTGCAATCGTAATGGCGAACTGCTTGTAGAACGTGCCTTGCAAGCCGGTGATGAAGGCGGTTGGAATGAATACGCCCATGAGTACGAGCGAAATGGCGATCAGCGCGCCGCCAACTTCGTCCATGGTTTTGTGTGCGGCGTCTCTCGGGCTGAAGCCCTTCGCCAAATAGCGCTCGACGTTCTCGACCACGACGATGGCGTCATCGACAACGATGCCAATGGCGAGCACGAGGCCGAAGAGCGAAAGATTGTTAAAGTTGACGCCGGTGGCGCTCATGACCGCGAATGTGCCGATGAGCGACACGGGGATCGCCAGAATGGGAATGATCGCGGCGCGCCAGGTCTGGAGGAAAAGAATAACGACGCACACGACGAGCAAGATCGCCTCGGCAAGCGTCATGATCACGGCGTCGATCGAGTACTGAATGAATTCGGTCGGGTTATAAATGATCTTGAATTCGACGCCGGGTGGAAAGGACTTCGACAAATCCTCCATCGTTTTGCGCACGTTGGCAGCCGTTGCGAGTGCATTCGAGCCGGGGCGCTGGAACATGACGATGGC
>JANMNH010000011.1:0-4102 GCA_031373745.1 Hyphomicrobium sp.
GGCGTCTTGCGTTCGTTGGTAAGTGAGAGGACGCGCGGGAGGTATCCGGCGCGCGACATGGCAAATGTGAGCCGTGAATAGCCGAAAATGATCGAGAAGAAGCTGGCAACGAGCCCAGCTAGGCCCACAAAGTTCACAAACCTGCTGACCAGCGTCGGCCCGCCATAGACGTTGGGTGATTCCAGCGCTTCGACAAGCGGATTACCTGATCCCTGCAGTGCGGCAGACCCGGCGCCGCCTGGCCCAAGTATCAGTATGAGCGCGCAGAACAGCAGAAGCACCGCCATGCCGCCAATGAGGCCGCGCGGCAGATCACGCTTGGGATCTTGCGTCTCCTCCGCCGCGAGCGGCACGCCCTCGATGGCGAGGAAAAACCACATCGCGTACGGAATCGCCGTCCAAATGCCAATGTATCCAAACGGCAGGAAGGCACTGGCCCCGGTCGCGTCGGTCGCTGGAATGTCGAACAGTTTGTCGATGCTGAAGAAAGGGACCATGGCAACCACGAAGGCGATGAGCGCGACCACGGCGACGGCGGTGATCGCGAAGATGAGACGCAAAGCTTCGCCCGCACCGTAGGTATGGATACCGAGAAAGACGGCGTAGAAGGCGAGATACACAGGCCAGCCGTCGATGCCGAACAAGGATTTGCAATAGGCGCCGATGAACACGGCGATTGCCGCTGGCGCGATGGCGTATTCGATGAGGATCGCAACGCCGCACAGGAAACCGCCCCACGGTCCGAAAGCGCGCCGTGCAAAACCATACCCACCGCCCGCGGTCGGCGCGATGGTCGCAAGCTCGGCGAGGGCGAAACACATGCAGGTGTACATCGTGGCCATGAGCAAAGAAGCGATGAATAGACCACCCCATCCGCCTTGCTTAAGGCCGAAATTCCATCCGGCAAAGTCGCCGGATATGACGTACGCAACGCCAAGGCCGACTAGCAGCATCCAGCCGGCTGCTCCGCGCTTTAGTTGCCGCTGTTCAAAGTATTCCTTGTCAACTTTTTCGTATTCGACTCCGCTCGATTGAGGCGTTTCCATGGGGGGCACCTTACCTGATAGGCTTGAACACCAACGCCAAGTTAGTCCTAATAGGCCGGACCTACCACACAAATATCGAAGCGCAATCAGTGCTCACGATTTGGCCGGCGCCCGGTCGGCGGCAGTAGGATGGGCGAGGGTCCGTATTGCCTTGGCGGCTCGAACATCGGCTGCAAAACCAACCAAGGTTTCTGCTGGTTGGAGCACTTGATGTTGTCTAGCTGTGGCCCAAGCCTGACAGTGCCACCCCCTTGACCTTTGGCGCATCACACCCCTTATTCACATGACCAGCCGGCCGGACGGCCGCTGCCGGATTTCGTTGTGGCGAGGCGCTCCCTAAAGGGGCGCTGAGCGAGAGCAAAACCGGTGGAGGAAAGTCCGGGCTCCTTGAAGAAACGGTGGCGGCTAACGGCCGCCGGGGGCGACCCCAGGGAAAGTGCCACAGAAAACAAACCGCTTCTGACTTCGTCTTCGGGCGAAAGTTTGGGAGTAAGGGTGAAAAGGTGCGGTAAGAGCGCACCGCGCGTCTGGTAACAGGCGTGGCAGGGCAAACCCCACCGGGAGCAAGATCAAATAGGGGTGGCCTGACGTGCGGGAAACCGCAGCGTCGAGCCCATCTTCAGTCCCGCCACCCGGGTTGATTGCTTGAGGCGTTTGGCAACAAACGTCCCAGATGAATGGCCGTCGCGGGGTCTTGCTGAAAGGCGGGGCCCCAAACAGAACCCGGCTTACAGGCCGGCTGGTACACATAGGGCTGGAGCTTCCGTATCGGAGTTCCGGCCCTATTTGTTTTGATGGGTTCTTCCCGTTCGTCCGTTCCAGGGCGAGACGCACGTCAACCATATTTTCATGCTGAATGAACGAAACCCGAATGGGCGCAATTTTCCGAGCAATTGCATAAAATTGTATCGAATTCAGCAAGCTCTCGTTAGCCCGCTTCTTGCAGGGTCGTCCGAATACGGCGTAATCACGGGAGATCTGCAATGGCTGTTGTCGCGAAAAAAAGCAAGACGATCTATGGAACGGCGCGCGGCGATGTCCTGAACGGGACGTGAAACGAAGATACGATCTATGGGCGCGGCGGCAACGATCGCCTTTACGGCGGAAAGGGCAACGACGTTCTCGACGGCGGGACAGGCGACGACAAGCTGTTCGGCGAAGACGGCAACGATACGTTAATTGGCGGCACGGGCGCCGATCAGCTGAACGGCGGCGCGGGCAATGACACGCTCGTTGTCGATAGCGACGATACAAAAGTGGCTGGCGGCGCGGGGTATGATCACGTCGTATTAACCGGCGCAGATGGCTTCCAAGATCATGCCGGCAAGGCAACGCTGTGGACGGGGATCGAGAAAATCACCGGCACGGCATTTGGCGATTACGTCGATGTCAGCGCGTTCGTTGCGGCCGTGACGATTGATGGCGGCGCGGGCGATGACCGCGTCGAGGCCGGTGGCGGCAATGACACTATTTACGGCGGCCTCGGCAACGACTTCCTCGCCGGAGACGAGGGCGACGACACGATCTTCGGCGGCGATGGCGACGACATTATCAGCAGCGGGCGCGGCACGAACGTGCTGGAAGGCGGCGCAGGCAACGACGAGATATATGGCGAGTCGGAATTTGGGAGCGATATTGCGGTCTATAGCGGGCTGCACACCGAATACAATGTTCGCGCGAACGGCGATGGCAGCTATCGCATTGCTGACAGAACTGTTGGGCGCGATGGCGAGGATACGCTTATCCATATTCAGACGTTGCGTTTTGCCGATGGTGATTTCGCTATCACAGATACGCTGCAATCGATTGTGACGGGTACAGGTGCGTCGGAACTATTGTTCGGCACGGAAGCTAACGATACAATTTATGCGCTCGATGGCAATGACCTTGTGGAAGGCCTTGCAGGCAACGATACGATCTACGGCGGCGCGGGCGATGACCGGCTGAACGGAAACTATGGTGACGACATTATTGAAGGCGGCGCGGGCAACGACACAATTGCTGATGATGCCGGCGTCGATATTGCGGTCTACAGCGGACTTCGCTCGGACTACCGCGTTGAATTGTTTGGCACAACCTACTTGGTCACCGATCACCGATTGGGGCACGATGATCAGGACAATCTATTCGGCATCGAGACATTGCGGTTCTCCGACGGCGACTACGCAATCGCCGACACTCTAAGATCGATCATCGTAGGAACCAACGCAAGCGAATATGTGCCGGGCACCAATGCCGATGACACTGTGTTTGGCCTTGACGGCAACGACAACGTGTTTGGGTTCGGTGGCAATGACACGATGTTTGGAGGTAGCGGCAACGATACGCTGCGCGGAGACGAAGGCGACGACACGATCAATGGCGGAGATGGCGACGATTTCCTGTACGGCGGTTCGGGAAACAACATACTCGAAGGTGGCCGGGGCATCGATAATCTGTATGTCATTGGAGGCACGGGAGTTGCCGTCTACAGCGGAGTGCGTTCCGATTATAGCGTGACACAGTACGCCGATGGTTACTTCGTTGAAGATCTTCGCGTAGACGGCGATGGTTTGGATAGTATTCTAGGCATCGAGACCTTGCGCTTTGCCGATGGCGCGTTCTCAGTCATTGACCTTGTTCTGTAGGCGCCTCCTCCCTCACTCCGCCGCGAAACAATAAAACAGCCCCGCGCCGCCGGTAGCTTTGAGATTGTCCTGGCTGCAGCCGCGAGAGCCGTGCGACGAGTTCCAGGATTTCATGTGGCGGGTTTCTTTAAGGCCCATGCGGTCGTGATGGCCGACGATGGCAGAGCCGTCCTTGTTGCTCGTCCAGTTGGCGCACGTCGTATCGCCGCCGGCGGTTGAGTACATGCCGGCGGGGTCTGAGCCGGTTAGGATGTCGTGCGTGTTGACGGCATCGCCGCGCCCGCTGATAGGTTCGCCTTTCTCGGAAAGCGCGGTTTGCTTGTTGAGGTTCGCAGCGTCTGAGTGCAGGTCATCGACGGATTTGGCGACCGTGTCGCCCTTGGTGTTGGTCCAAGGTCCTTTGCCAATGCGATCGCGCGCGTTGATGCC